>CAZGMJ010000011.1:0-109718 GCA_964526785.1 uncultured Pirellulales bacterium | reverse complement strand
TTATTGCCGCCCAACAAACGCAACCGACCGTACCGCACCGTCGTCCGCTCCTACTAAATGGACTGCCTGAAGGTGGAAGCAGGCGCAACCAGAAACGGGATGGATTCGATATCGTACAATGGCTCCGTGAAACACATGATTCTCGCGTCCCGGCCGGAGCATACGCGGTGGCTGCACGCCGATTTGTGGCTTTTTGCGTTGACGAATCGGGCCTTCGACGGTATACTATATTGTATACTGGTTGTGGTATGTAAATAGTTGCTGCACGTGCCGAGGACGTGTGCATGAAAGGCATCACATTCATTTCTTTTGAGGAGGTTTTACAATGACCAGGCATTTTCTGTTTACGGCGTGGGCAATTCTGTGCTCGTTGGTGTTCGCGTCAGCCGCTCTGGGCGATTCCCTGACCGGCTTGTCGGATGTGACGGTGGTCGATGATCAGATCGTCAGTTTCCGTTACGACGGAGAGGAATACGTCGTCGCCGCCGATGACCTCATGCTCGGTACAACGACCCGCTGGTACGTTCCGTCCGACACAGGCGTCGAGACCCTTTGGGCCGAGGGCGATCCGGCGCCGACGGCAACAGTGACGGGTACGTCGAACCCAAAAGAAGGCGACGTAGGCTCGCGCGCGGACAACTTCTCCTTCCGCGTCGACGGCTCCAACAACATGTCATCTATCGACGGCATCGATTTTCAGCAAACCATCTTTCCGGTCCTGAGCAATATGTTCTTCGTCTTCGAACGCGGCGGCAACGACGCGGGTACATACCAGGCGGTTTACGCCGACGGTACGCTCGGTCCTGAGGTGCCTTTCAACGGCTCGCAGGTGTATGCCGATACGGGCATCGGCGTCGGCGGGCAGAATGCCTTTGGAGTTGTGTTTGAGACGGACCTGCCGGCTCAGGGCGTGCGGATTACCGCCTCCGGGCATGATGCTCTGAGTGTTTCGATACCGGCCGGCGGTGCGGTTGCCACGCAGGCCCACGAGCCGCAGCCGGAAGATGGAGCTATCAATGTGGCGACAAATGCAACCTTAACCTGGAAGACAGGAGTGGATCCGGCCGATCCCAACGTGCCGAATCCGGCCATTACTGGCCACTTCCTGTGGCTGAGCCCCGCATACGATCCTCAGAATCCTCCCAGCAAGAGCGGCTGGTGGACCGATCCCGGGGTACAGATCTTTCCTATTCAGGGCGATACAAACCCCGCCGACGGCATGGTGGACGAAACCGCAAGTTATACGCCCGGGAATCTGCAGCGCGACAAACTCTATTACTGGGTAGTCGATGAGAGCCTGGGCGCCGCAAATGAGAACGACGCGGACAACCTTATATTCGGCAATACATGGCAATTCGAGACCGAGACGACCGGGCCGGTGGTCGATGCGGGCAGCAGCATTCTCTCGTGGTTGAAAGACGGCACGACCACAATCGACCTTGACGGCACAGTTACCGATGCAACGAACAACGTAACGAGCATCCAGTGGACGGTTCTGGCCTCGCCCTTCGGTTCGACGGTCAGTATTGCCAACCCAGTTACAGCCGCAACCAGTGTCACGCTGGATACCACGGGTCGGTACGTGCTGGAATTGTCCGCGACCGACGCAACGGCCAAGCAGGATTCGGACACGATGGAAATCAACGTCTACAACGACAGTTGTGAAGCGGCGAAGAACCATCCAGACGGCTACACCGCTCCGGCTTACGATTTCAACGGCGACTGCATTGTCGATTTCAACGACTTTGCGATGTTTGCATCAGGCTGGCTCGAAGATGGTGCACTTGCGGCTGATACGCCGTACGAACCGGATGCGATCCCTCTGCCCCCCTTCGTGCAGTTCACCAATCCTACCGATGGAATGGTCGTTTCCGGCGAAATTGTTGTCAATGCAATCGCCTATGACCCTGCCGTGGGGACCACAGATGGTGACGGTATGGGAGATGCGAGTAATCCCGCCAGTGGTGTGGACTTCGAAGTCCTGGATAACTCCGGCACCGTCATCGATGATCACCATGAGAATATTGAGCCGTACGACTGGACCTGGGATACGGCCTCGGGTATGTTCCCGAACGGAGCGTATACGGTTCGGGTAATCGCTACGTCTGACGCAGGTTACAGCACCACTACGGAAATATCGGTAACGGTGAACAATTAGCATCGCCGGCCGCGTACTGATGCGTTTTGTCAGTACCCGGTCGCATGCATTGGATATTCGAAAATCACGGGCGGTGATTCGGACAGACACCGAATCCCGCCCTGTGTATGTGGACTCAGGCGTTGTAGCGAGCCGAAGCGAAAGACGGTTGAAACGGCCGGGATAATGGAGTACATAACCTTGTTTACACCCATAGAGACAAGGAGGCACGTATCCATGAACGTGATAAGCTGCTCTTTAACATCGCAAGACCGCAGCAGGCAAAATATCTTTTGGAAATGGATCGATCGAAAGGTCCGCCACCTGGTCGCCTGCCTTACAGTTGTTGACTGTCCCCCGCATCCGTATCGTCGCGGACCTGCAACTCGCCGCGCCGTTTTTCGGCCTTCTTCAGGGCCCGCTCGACCGCCCGCGGCAATTGATCCAGATGGTCCTTGCTGACGTAGTCGTCCGCGCCGGCAAGAATGGCTTTTCTCACGGTATCCTCGCCTATTACGCCGGAAACAATGATAAACGCAACTTCAGGATCCTTCTGTCGGACAATCTCCAGAGCATGGGCGCCGCTGAAATACGGCATGCTGCAGTCAGCAATCACAATATCCCAGCCTTCCCGATCGAATGCATGCTCCATCGCCTGCGGCGTTTCCACAACCCTGACGTGGTCCAGGAAATATCCCGCCTGCTCCAACTGACGCATCACGAGCAGGGCATCATCGGTGTTGTCCTCAACGATCAACGTCCTGAGAACGTCGCTCATATAGCACCTCCCTGCACTGGATCGTCTTGCGTCCATAAAGCGCCGGGCTGGACATACCTCCCACCCAACACCGTATACGTTCACAATACAGCGTGCACCCGTTGCGGTCAAGTATTCTCAACGCCGAATTCCACATCGGCCGGAAGGCTTTGTTATTGAGGCTCGCTCGCCCTGCTGTCGCCGTGCGGGCTCGGCAGGCAAATCTGTGCGGGTCCCGGTGCGTACGCGATTTGACGCTGCTCGCCTGCATTGAAAATGGGGCGATAACGACTATACTCTATGTGGGGAATGGCTATAGCATGGGGAGTACCTGTTGCGACCGGCTGCATTCGGTCGGGTCAGGAAAGGATATGACGTTATAGTGAGTAGGAGGTTTCGCATGTGTCGTGTTGTCAAAGCTGCTTTGCTGCTTACAATCACGTATCTCTCTTGTGTAACGACAGGTCAGGCCGGCACTGCCCCGGCACAGACGAGAACGATTGCCGCTCCGACCAACGCAACCGATCTGGTAGTCTTCGTTGCGAAATTCAAGCCGGATTTGTACCGCTTAGTGGGTACCGAGGCGGTGCCGTACGGAACGGTGAAATTCTACAGCCCGCAATCGATCATTGCCGATCGGGCAAACCAGTGTTTTTACGTGCTCGACGAGCCGAAATTGATGACCGAGACGACGAAGATATGGCGCGTTGCTCCCGACGGGACCGGAACCGTGGCCTTCGAAGCGCCCTCGACCACCCGGGGCGGCCCTTTCAGCAATCCCACGAACCTGGGTCTCGACGGAGCGGGCCGGGTGCTGGTCAGCGATTCGGTGACGGGCCTGTGGCGGCTGGAGTCCAACGGCTTTCTGCGGCGCGTGCTTGATGGCAAAGACAAGCCGCTCTATAAGATAACCGCTTCGACAGGATGTGCAGGCTCTGTTTTGCTGGTCGGGACCAGCTACATGCACGAGGTCACCGGGGGCCAGATGCTCAACTTCTCGCACGACCGCTGGAGATCTGAAACGTGGAGTCCGTCACCGCATTTCACGAACGATGCGATGGTTCAGTACAATCTCTTTAGAGGGCGTGCTCCGGTTATCGATCATACGGGGGTCGGCAATTCAACCGGCAGACAGGTTCCCATTCGCATCTGGAAGAATCAGGGAGGACTATACGTCCTCGACATTTCCGGGCCGCAGGCTCGATATGCACGGTCCGTGATCAACAAAGAGCCGGGCGGAGCGGAACACGAGACCCTCTGGCGGACGTTGAAGCAGCTTTTCGTTGATGCGCACGGGCGTCTGATCCTCGTCGATGCGGGCAGCGAAAAGACGCGAACGGAGCAGGTCTATATCGGGCCCGGCTATTCGTCGAATCCCCGCGTAACCAAGTCTGTGATCAATGGGGGCGTCTTCGTATTACACCCGGACGGCCGACTGGAGAACCTGACATTCAAGAACCCGCAGCAATCGTCGGGCCCGATGCGTCGTCCCCACGGGGCTGCGCAATGGTCCGACGATACATACATCGTGGCCGATCCGGAGATGTACGTTAAGGGCATCAATGGTACCGGCGGCCTGCTGTTATTGAAGCTGGATGGGTCGCGCGAAGCCCGCTGGCCGTTCGGCTACCGGATTAAGCCGGTAGGCGTAGCCGTGTTGCGGGGTGCAGGCAAGCCCGCGCAAGCGGCTGTCGAGAGAGAGGTTCGCCTGGTTGATCTGGGCGGGATCCAGAAAGGAGGGCCAATTACCAGCATCGGAAGCGTGTCATGGGAAGTCCAGCCCGCCAATACGAACAATCCCCTTGCGGGGATCGGTATGAACTGGCAGAAGCAGCCCCGCGCCGCATCCGAAGCGAAGATTCGATCTCTGTTCGAGGGAGCCGCATGGCGATTTACGAAAGATGGTGCGGCCGCTTTCTGCGCCAACGGGGTCAACCCGCAGCAGCAGGGAACTCCATTTGTGATGCGAGGCGAGGTAGCCGTACACGGCGGCGTCGCGACGGCCCAACTCAGTTACAGGTCCGCCAGCATGTTCGATACGCAGCTCGGGTCTCTGGACGTTCGCATCCGCAGCACCCAACCGGGGCAATACACCATGCACGTAACGGCTACTATTTTCACCAAGACCGAACGACTGAAGGCCGCGTTCGTGCAGGTCGCACAATAAGCACAATGCGATTGGCTCATTTCCCGGGTCGCGGCACCGGCTTGAGTAGTTCCTCCTCCGGCATCGCACAGGGCAGAGTATTGCCGATATATTCCTCGATAGCGGGTATCGTGAAGGATTCTTCCTCGCAGGCGAACGATATGGCGGTGCCGGCTTCCCCCGCCCTGCCGGTACGGCCGATTCGGTGAACGTAATCCTCGGGCTCATAGGGAAACTCGTAGTTCACGACCAGCGTGATGTCCTTGACGTGTAATCCCCTGCCCGCCACGTCCGTCGCAACCACGGTCGTAAGCGTTCCCTCCTTGAAGCCTTCGAGTATTCTCAGCCGCTTCTTCTGAGGCACGGCACCCGAAAGCACCTTGCAGGCTATCCCATAGGCGCGAAGGCGTTCCCCGAGGGACTTGGTCCGATCCCGTCTATTACAGAAGATCAGGACGCGCTCATCCGGGCGATGCCTGAGCAGATTGTACAGAACCGTGAACTTCTGACGCGTCGTGACGATATAGACGATCTGCCTGACGGTGTCTACGGCCACCTGCTCCGGCTCGACTTCGCAGAACACCGGATCAGGCATCCACTGCGAAGCAAGGCGAAGCACGTCGTCGGTCAGCGTTGCGCTAAAGAGCATCGTGCGGCGTTCTTCACGTCGCGGGGTCTTTCTGATAATCCGCTTGACGTCCGGGATGAAACCCATATCCAGCATGCGGTCCGCTTCGTCGATCACGAGCACTTCGACCTTATTGAGCTTGATGGCGCCGCGTTTGATGAAATCGAGCAGACGGCCGGGCGTCGCCACCATCAGATCGACCGGTCGCTTCTTGAGCTTGTTTGCCTGCTTTTTGAGATCCAGCCCACCATATATGGCCAGGCAATTGAAATTGCAGTACTTGCCCAGATCGTCGGCGTCCCTGGCGATCTGAATAACCAGTTCGCGCGTCGGAGCGATCACGAGGGCTCTGGGGGTGCCGACCGGCCGATCACCCTTAAGCGGATCTTTCAGGAAATTATTGAATATCGAGATAAGAAATGCAGCCGTCTTGCCCGTTCCTGTTTGGGCCCTGCCGGCGATGTTCTCACCCGCATTGGCGTGCGTCAGCGTCTTGGCCTGTATCGGAGTGCAGTACTTAAACCCCTGGTCGGCAATCGCATGCATGATTCGATCGTCCAGATCGAGATCGTGGAATCGGGTTTCGCCCTGTTTCTCAGGGACCTGGAACAGGTCGAGACTCCAAGGTTGCCTGTCGCGCCGGCGCTTGCGAGACCGCTTTCGCGGGCGACCCTGCTGTCCCTTTTCACCTGACTGCGGACGGCTATTCCCCTGCCGGTCCGAACTGGATGATCGCTTTCTTCTTTGTTTACGTTGCTGCTTATCCTTGTCTGATTCTGTTGTCATGACGCTCATTTAACCACAATTCTCTCGATAAGCGAGCAAAAAGTGTCCGCATTGACAACGCGTTCCATGAGAGAGTTACCACGACACTTGACTTGCTCTCGTGTGTACGCTACGTTTTCCGGGTAAACACTGACAACATCTGGAAGAATCAGGAGCCGGCAAATGCAACGCAACATGACACGTCGCAGATTTCTATGCAGCACGATGGCAACAGGGTGCGGTCTGGTCATCGTATCGAACAGCGCGATTGTCCGCGGGACACAGGCCAATTCCAAACTTAACATTGCGGGTATCGGCGTAGGCGGACGGGGAGCGGCGGACATTCGGGGCGTTGCACACGAGAATATCGTCGCTCTGTGTGATGTGGATCATAAGCGCGCAGCCCAAACCTTCGAGCAGTTCCCACAAGCTACGCTTTACAAGGACTTCCGGCGGATGCTCGATGACGTCGGCGACAAGATCGATGCAGTGGTTATCGGCACGCCGGACCATACCCACGCGGTTGCCGGCATCATGGCCATGAAGATGGGCAAGCACTGCTATTGCGAAAAGCCTCTGACGCACAGCGTGTACGAAGCCAGAGCGATGGCCGAGCTCGCAAATGAGAACAAGCTCGTGACGCAGATGGGCACGCAGATTCATGCTGGCGGCAACTATCGACGGGTCGTGGAATTGATCACTACCAATGCCATCGGTTCCGTGCGCGAAGTTCACGTGTGGTTGGGGGCCAACTTCAACGGCCCGCCCGTCCCAACGGACATGAAGCAACCCGATGCACCGACCGATCAACCCCTTGTTCCCGAATCGCTCGACTGGGATTTATGGCTCGGTCCGGCTCCGTATCGGCCCTACCACCCAACCTATGCTCCTTTCGGCTGGCGGTACTGGTGGAACTTCGCAAACGGCCAATTGGGTGATTTCTTCTGCCACTATTGCGATCTGGCTTTCTGGGCGCTGAAACTGCGTCATCCTCTGACGGTTGAGGCCGAGGGCCCCGTGCATCCGGAAAGCGCTGCAAAATGGACAATAGCAAGGCAGGAGTATGCACGGCGCGGGGACCTGCCGCCGGTCACTCTTACGTGGTACAACGGGGGGCCGTATCCGCCGTTTCTCGATGAGGAGAAGGTGCCGAAATGGGGCAATGCCGTGCTGTTCATGGGGTCCGACGGAATGCTCATCGCGGATTACAACAGGCATCAGCTTCTGCCTGAAGAGACATTCGCTGACTTCGAGCGACCCGAGGCATTCATTGCGGACTCTATCGGACATCATCGCGAATGGACCGAGGCCTGCAAGACGGGCGGGCCTACGACCTGCAATTTCGACTATTCCGGGGCACTGACGGAAGCGGCCCTGCTCTGCAACGTTGCCTTGCGGACGGGGCGTAAGATAGACTGGAATGCACGAGAGCTTAGGGCGGAAGGCTGTCCCGAGGCGGCTCCCCTCATTCGCAGAGCGTATCGCGAAGACTGGACATTGTAAGCTCGTGTACGAAGTTCCCGGCGGGCAACATCACAATACGAAAGGCACCAGCGCTTTGCGATTCGAAGGATAATTCTCGAACGTATTGCGGTACCACCTGTGCCAGTAGATTGCGCGCGGCAGGAGATTTGCAATCGTCCACAACGCAAAGCTCAGTCCGGCGAGGGACCAGGTAAGCATCGCCCAGCCGAGCCACTCAATTATTTCTCCGAGATAGTTCGGGCACGAGACGTATTCAAAGAGAAAACCGCGAGGGATGCCATACAGCCTGCTGCTGTTGCGCAACCGCCGCAGTATCTGATCGGATCGGATGTTGACGGCACCGCCGGAGAGGAACAACCCAAATCCTGTCAGGAATTTCCAGTCGCCAAGCCAGGCGGTCGTCAAATGGGGTCCGACCCGGTAGAGATACGTGGTTTGCAAACAGGCGTTAATGGTGTTGAAGAGAATGGCCATCAGGACTACGGAGAGGGTCATTCTTGCTCGTTTGGCGGGGATCAGCATCGGATAGACGACGGCGCGATGCACATAATGAGCCTCCCACAGCACCAGGAAGATGACAGATACCAGCAGATGGTTGGGATCGTATCCCGCAGTTCGGTAGTACAGGAAGAATGCTGCAAAGAGAGCCGCCGCGGGCAATTCCATGACGAACCACCCGGCACGTGAGGAGATCCGCCTTCCCCATCCGGATCGCACCGCCCTGCCGTAGGGCGCGGGAATTTTGAGCAGCACGAAGAAGACGAGCACGGCCAGCGCCATCCACAACCAGAGCACGGCGAAGTACGTTTTGAAATGCATGGCTGCTGTAACTCCAAGATGCGATACCGCAGTTCTTCACCTTTCCGGCGTGCGGCGCAGTGTCGCGGGACCAATGCAAATCCAGGCCCCGCCGCGGGATCGCCGGCCATCACGGACAGGCAAATACCCCTTGACCTGACAAGGGGCTTGCGATATCAAAGCCACATGGTCGGGCCTGCGTGCGCTTCAGCACCGGAGCTGTGGACTGAACAGATGTGTCTCAACATGAATATGGGTTATAGAGGTACAGCGATGAAAAAGCAACTGCACTTTCTGCTTATCGGCCTGCTGATGGTCAGCATGGCTGCAAACACTGTCGCAGCGGAGAAGGAAGAAGAAGACTTCAAGCCTTTGTTTCCCAAAGACGGGGTGCCCGAAGGCTGGCTGGTGCGGAGTTGGTCGGACGTGAGCAAGCCCGTCGATCCAGGTATCAAATGGTACGTGAAGGACGGGGTCCTGCGAGGCAGTGAGCCGCGAGGGACATGGCTGATCAGTAAACGCCAGTACAGCAATTTCATCCTGAGATTCGACTTCAAGCTCGGGCCGCGAGGTAACAGCGGTTGTGCGCTGCGGGCACCGCTGCGCGGCGATCCGGCTTTTGACGGAATGGAATTGCAGATGGCGGACCTGCGTTACAATCCGCGGGCCAAGGATTCGGAACTGACAGGCGGGATCTATCGGGCGATCGCACCCAGGAAGCAGGTATATAAGCCCACCAAATGGAACAGGTACGAGATTGTGCTGCGCGGCTCGTATATGCGTGTGGTTCTCAACGACACCGTGATACATGATCTCAATCTGGATGAGCAGGATCAGGTTGTCCGGCGGCACGACGGTTCGTTGGCTCGGCCGGTGAAAGACCGTCCGCGTCGGGGCCATATCGGCTTTCAGGAACTCAGTCGGGGCGAAGAGCGGGTGCAGATACGCAACGCGCGGATTAAGATACTCTCAGACAGAGAGGAGCAGCCCGGCGGGGCAGACGATAACGGCAAGGAAGATTAGAACCGGCCGTGCTATACACTCCGCCCCGTGGAAGAACCGCCGCTGTCGGGGCGATCATTAGCACATTGTATCACGGTGCGTCCCTGGTATGCTGTTCGACAGGGAACGACTGCAAAGCGGTGTTATAGTCAAAGCACTTTCTCAAATCGAGCCGCTGGAATGGCCTCTTGTATGCCTCTTCCATGCCTCTGGCATACGCGAAATACATCTTGAGGTCGGTCACATTGTAGACCACCGCAAAAAGATTGCCCCCTTTGATGGGGATTGCTTTGGTCAAGTCAATCACCTCGTCGAGAGTGTACCCGCCATAGTTCGCTTTGATGTGCTCAAATGCGATGGGCGCTCGGCTTTCGGGATTGATGACGATATTCTGATAGACGTTCGGCGCCAACTCGTCGTCGGGATCGTTGTCGGTCCATATATCCAGTTCGGGGGCATGAGCCCGTATCTTCACGCCTTTGTTGTCCGCGGCACAGCCGATTACATAGTGGTATTTCTTGATTCGTTGGGCCCGGCGAATCATGGCCAGAGCAGCCTCCATTCGGTCCGCCCGATAGAGCATGTCGCTGAATAGCGTGAAGAATGGAACGCCGTCAAGATCGAAAGGATAGTCTCTGCCCGGCGAATCTCCCATTTCCGTAAGCACCAGGCCCTTTTGGTTCATGCCCGTTTGTACGCCGATGAATCCCGCAAAGGTGGGATTGACGTGCGGTAGGCCATCGGCCGGTATGCACACAACCACGGCTGGCAGATCCTGCATATGCATATCCAGCGCATAGTCGAGATTACGGAAGGCGTACATCCTGCCGTCGGCGGTCGCTTCGCCCCAGATAACGGCGCCGCTGCACGAGTAGTCACCTACGACGGGAATCATGTGGGCTCGGATCAGTTCACGGTGATCGATACCGCTGCCCTCCGCCAGGCCGCGAAGCTGCTCTTTCCACTGCTCGCTGATGTGCGGCGAGACGGCCTGCCATGCAGCGTCCAGATTCTGTTTGCTGTAACGGGGTCCGGCCGCTCCGAGATGCTGCGTCATCGCATCGATTAGCTGCCGAGCGTCCTGTTGCATCAGAACGCCCATGCACCTGCCCATCTCGCGGGCATCGCCTCGAACGATGACCAACGGAACCTTTTCCGGCCCGATATTCGTTCTAAATCCATCGGCGAGGCACACCGACAGCAAGGCGGGGACGATCAACATCTGTATCACAGCTTTGCGTTTGCTCATAGCGCCAGACCTTTCACTGTTTTCTTGGTTCACAGGCGAGTTTATCATAGCCGAAAACCAGGCGAGCGGCCACAAGCTTGCGAACGGTCAGGCACATACGGGGAATCCGGCTTTCCACCGTAGGCCTTGGCCGGAGCCACGAAACGGCCGTCAATGCTAGCATGGCTAGCGCGACCGTGGTACAGTGAACCAGGAAAGTACAGAAAAAGCTCCGGCGAGGAGGTACCGGAGCTTGAATTCGGAGGTTCCTGCGGTATCAACCGAATCGTCCCTGATTCTGCGAAACATGACGCCACAGATCACACCACAGCACCTCCTTGTGCATTGGTGAGAAGACCGTTTTGAGTATAGCAGTTCATATTGCTGTGTCTATTGGGGATAATACTGATTTTTCAGCGATTTTCTCGGCGGCGGGGCCGAGCATCGGTTTTCTCGACAAAAACGCCGAGTTGGGCCTGTAAAGCGAGGTTCTTTCCGAGTATACTGTAGTAGCATGCGGGCAACTGAAATGTATGCTCCACCGGTTAGAGTTCTCCACTTTGGAATCTCTCACCGACGGTCGCAATTATATCGAAAACCGAGGCAAGGTCGTACAATGTCAAAACTGATCATCGTTTCCAACCGTCTACCTGTAACCGTTACCAAGTATGGAGGGAAGGTTTCTTATCACCAGAGTGTTGGCGGTGTAGCCACGGGCATGTCGTCGCTTTCCGAACCAGAGGAGCGCATCTGGTTCGGCTGGCCGGGTCTGTCCAGGGATAAGTTGACACCGGAGCACAAGAAGGAGATAAGCGACGGACTGAACGAGCGCGGTTGCTATCCGGTCATGCTCAGCACGAAGGACATCCGGGGCTTCTACTCGGGTTTCTCCAACAAGACGATCTGGCCGCTGTTTCATTATTTCGTGCAGTATGCCGTATTCAAGAAGGAGTTGTGGCAGAGCTACAAGAAAGTCAACCAGATGTTCTGCGACGAGATCGTGCAACATGTGGAGAAGGACGACCAGATATGGGTGCACGATTATCAACTGATGCTGCTGCCGAAGATGATTCGGGAGAAGATTCCGGATGCGCAGATAGGCTTTTTCCTGCACATCCCGTTTCCAACGTTCGAACTGATACGCCTTCTGCCCTGGAGGACGGAAATACTCGAGGGCATGCTGGGGTCCGACCTGATCGGCTTTCACGAGTACGATTACGTTCGTCACTTCCTCAGCAGCGTCTACCGGCTCACAGGCCATGAACACCACTTGAGCGAACTGGTCGTGAACGATCGTCTCGTGCGAATCGATGCATTCCCCATGGGCATCGACTACGATAAGTATGCCAACAGCAAGGAATTGTCGGAAGTTCGCGACGAGATGGCGTCGATTCGTAAGAACTACCCGGTGCGTATCATCATTTCCGTTGACCGACTGGACTATACCAAGGGCATACTACTGCGTTTGGAGGCTTTCGACTGGTTTTTGACCAAGCACCCCGAATACCACGGCAAAGTATCGCTGGTGGTCATAGCGGTTCCATCCCGCACCAAGGTGGAGCATTACAGCATTCTGCGCGACAAGATCGAGAAGATCGTCGGCCGGATTAACGGCACATACGGCAAGCTGGACTGGGTGCCCGTATCCTACATGTATCGAAGCCTGCCCTTCGAGAAGCTTTCGGCGCTTTATAACTGTGCGGATGTGGCGTTCATTACGCCCCTGCGCGACGGTATGAATCTTGTGGCCAAGGAGTTCGTGGCGTCGCAACACAACAGCGCGGAGCAGGGAGTACTGGTTCTCAGCGAAATGGCCGGGGCGGCCAGCGAACTGCCGGAAGCGATCATGGTCAATCCGCACGACAAGGAGCGCGTAGTTCGTGCGGTGATCGAAGCGCTCGAGATGCCTCAGGAGCAAAGAAGCCGCCGAAACCACCTTATGCAGTCCCGCCTGTCCCGATACACGGTCGGACGATGGGCCAACGATTTTATCCACAGCCTCCGGGAGGTCAGGCACAAACAGAGCCATCTATTTACGAGGAGGTTCTCGGAAACGGCGCAGGAGAAAGCGTGTCGACAATACCGTCAGGCCAAACATCGGCTCCTCCTTTTCGACTATGACGGCACTCTCGTATCGTTCACAAAACGGCCTGAAGATGCGAAGCCCGACAAGCATTTGCTCGACATCCTCAAGCACCTGGCAGAAGACAAACGAAACGAAGTGGTCATTATCAGCGGGAGGGACAAGACCACTCTTGCGTCGTGGCTGGGAGAGTTGCCCGTGAGTCTGATCGCGGAACACGGCGCATTCTACCGGATGCACAACAAGCGATGGAGAACACCAGCGGCCAGTGACACGGACTGGAAAGAGATTATTCGGCCCATGCTGGAACTGTACGTGGACCGCACGCCCGGTTCGTTGCTCGAAGAGAAGCATTACTCCCTCGTGTGGCACTGCAGGAAGAGCGAGCCCGATCTGGCCAAGCTGAGAACTCAGGAGTTGAAGGACGCGTTGGTTGCGATGACGGCCAATCTGAATATCGGCGTATTCGAGGGGAGCAAGATTGTTGAAGTCAAGAATATGAACGTCAACAAGGGCGAGGCGGTACGGCACTGGCTCGGCAGGCAGGACTGGCCCTTCGTTTTCTGTGCGGGCGACGACTACACGGATGAGGACATGTTCGCGGTCCTGGATCAAAATGCCGTATCCTGCAAGATAGGCATCGGGCCGTCGCGCGCCCGGTTCAGGTTGAATTCCCCCAAGGAGGTACGGACGTTTCTTGGCAAGCTGATAGCGTCGCAGACGGCGTAGCCGGTGCGTCGCGTGTTGGCGATACGGCCGGCAGATAGGCCAGAGGCTGTTGGAACGAATGAATAAGGTTGCCAACAAGGGGCATGCCGATTTCGACAGGCAAGATCGCGACGTATTTAGCAGACCTCAGTTTCATCACGTTGGAGCTATTGGATGCAGCGGAGAGAATTCCTCAGACACAGCGGTCTTTTGGCTGCCGGGCTGCTGTTCGGCTGCAATCAACAAATGCGAGGCGGGCGAAGGAGACGGCCGAACATTCTGCTTATCATGGCCGATGACATGGGCTACAGCGACATCGGCTGCTATGGCGGAGAAATCCGAACGCCCCATCTCGACGCACTGGCGGCCGGCGGACTGCGGTTCACGCAGTTCTACAATGCAGCACGATGCTGTCCCACTCGAGCAAGCCTGCTGACCGGTCTGTATCCCCATCAGACCGGCATAGGACACATGGTCTATCGAGACAAGGGCCCGGGCTACCGGACACAACTCAACAAGCGCTGCGTGACGCTTGGCGAAGTGATGAAGGGCGCCGGATATCATACGATGATGGCGGGCAAGTGGCACGTCGGGCACGAACCGGGGGTATTCCCTTCCGCTCGCGGTTTCGAGCGATTCTACGGAATCCATAAACACGTCGACAGTTACTTCAAGGTGCTCGACGGCTGCGGCGTGTACGAGAACGGCAAGCTTGTGATTGCGCCGACAAGCGATCCACCCAACGAACTGCATCCCAATCGCGAGTGGTACACGACGGACGTATTCACGGACCAGGCACTGGAAATGCTCGACCAGGCGGCACGAACAGACACGCCGTTTCTTCTTTACGTCGCCTATAATTCGCCCCATTGGCCGCTCGAAGCACATGATGAGGATATTTCCCGCTATCGCGGCAAATACCGCGACGGCTGGTCGGAAATTCGTCGCAGGCGATTCGCACGCATGAAGGAAATGGGCATTCTGAGGAAGGAATGGAGATTGGCCGAAGTCGATTTGCCTGACTGGGATGCTCTGAGCGACGACGACCGGGACAACCTGGATTTCCGTCGCGCCATTTATGCGGCGCAGATAGATCGCATGGATCAGAACATCGGGCGAATAATCGAGAAGCTCAAGTCGCAGGGTATCTTCGATCATACGCTCGTGTTGTTTCTTTCGGACAACGGCTGCAGCGCCGAGCCGGAGAGTCAGATGTTCGGCTACAGATTCCAACAGAATCGCGTGGACAACTTCGAACGGTGGCGCAAGCAATCGGGGCGTTCGAGCAGCCAGGGGCTGGCGTGGGCAACCGCGTCCAATACACCGTTTCGCAAATACAAGAGATGGACACATGAGGGGGGCATCGCAACGCCTTTGATCGTGCACTGGCCGGGCGCGATCAAGGAACCGGGGGGATTGACGCATCAAAGGGGGCATGTGATTGATATCATGGCGACCTGTGTTGACGTCGTGGGTGCAACCTATCCTAACCGACACCAGGGCCACGGCGTCCACCAAATGGAAGGCGCCAGCCTTGTGCCCGCACTTCGGGGCGCCCAGATTGAGCGGGCCAAGCCGCTGTTCTGGGAGCACGAGGGCAACCGAGCGATACGCCAAGGCAAGTGGAAGCTCGTCGCGGGCGGCCCCGCTGGACAATGGGAGCTCTATGACCTGGACGCGGACCGCACCGAGTGCAACAATCTGGCGGCAGAATACCCGGCGAAGGTAAAAGATATGGCCGAGACATGGCAGCACTGGGCACTGGAGCGAAACGTTCTGCCCTGGCCATGGAAGCCCGCATACCCGATCTGAGGCGGGGAAGCAGAGTCGAAAGCCGACTCGTCTTAGCACACAGCAATTGCTCTTGTGCAGGATCGCTTACGCCGGTAATCGGTCAGACCGATTTGCTGAACGGACCACGCGCACTGGCGACAATACGACGTTTACCGTCGGTCCAGCGTCCCCGATACCAGGTCGATGCGGGGAACGTATCGTTGAGCTCATGCATCTTTCTGCGCAGCATTTTGCGGTAGTTGTCCGCCCGCTTACTGTGCGAGGGTTCCGCGATCAGATTGCGCATTTGATACGGGTCTGCGACGTTGTCAAATAACAGTTCTTTTCGAGGCAGATTCCCGGGTCCGCCGCCGCGAAAGACCGCATACGTGTAGCGACCGTCGCGAACGGCTCGCCACTCATGTCCGTTCCGCCAGACGGCACACGCTCCCGTATTCATCAGCAGAGCCGCGTCCGGTTGCGGTCCATCTTCTCCCCTGGCGAGGTGGCTCAGATCCATGCCTTCGACTTTGCGCGGTATTTGTCTTTTCAGGCCGGCCAGTCCCAACAGCGTGGGCATGATATCGGGGGTATTGATACATGCATCCGAAACCGAGCCGGCTGGTATGGCGCCCTTCCATCGCATCAGAAACGGCACTCGCGCCGCTTCCTCATAGAAGATATTCTTCTTCATCCGACCGTGGCCGCCGAACATCTCGCCGTGGTCCGAGGTGAATACAACGATGGTGTCCTGTCCCAGTCCTGAATTGTCGACCGCGTCGAGAATTCGCCCGACATTCCAGTCCAGATTTGCCGTCATGGCATAGTAGTTTCGCATCCATTCGTCCAGGCGCTCCGGACTCTTTTCGATGTTCGACCAGCCGTCGCCGTACGGGTCCATTTCGCTGGAATAGTTGGGTGGAACTTCGAACTTCACGTCCCTGAACATATCGTAGTACTTCTTGGGGACATTGCTTTGTACCCATGGGTCATGCGGCGTACCGTACGACACCATCAGAAAGAACGGCTTTTCACTTTCGGCCCTGCCTTCGATGAAGTCGAGGGCCATGTCCGTCTGGGCATCGGGCTCGAAGACATCTTCTCCGTAGAATATCTTCTCCGGAGATTCCGTGTGGTAGTAGCTGCCATAATAGTTGTGGTGAAAATTATACGCGGCCCAGAGCCCGTCAAAGCCCAGACGGTGCGGTCCTCTCGGTACGAACGAATTCCGGGGCTCGTAGTGGTGCCCCAGTTGATCCGCGTACAAATGCCACTTGCCTATATAGCCCGTTTCATAGCCGCCATCGGCGAGCACATGGCCCAGACATGTGTGATCCGGATTCATACGAAGCTCGTTAATCACCATGCCCGTGCTCGTGGTGTACTTGCCGGTGAAGAGCGATGCGCGATAGGCCGAGCATACGGGCATATGCGAGACCATTTGTCGAAAGTTCATTCCGTCGCGGGCCATAGCATCTATGTTGGGAGTTCGGGCAAGACTGTCGCCCGCATAGCCGCAGGACTGATAGCGCAACTGGTCGGCCAGCAGAAAGATGATATTGGGGCGTCTGGTCGGGGCAGCCTGAGCCAGGCGGGCCATCGCCGGCGCGCCAACGACCGCCGAACCGGCCCGCAGAAACTCTCTGCGATTCATCATATGCATTGCAGCACCTCACAAAGCGATCGGTTCGTGTACGTGATGTCGAACAATCAGCAAAACAGCCAGTGGGCGTCATGTCAACCCCTATTCAAAGGTCTTGAGGTTGGCGGAAATAGTGGTATCGTATATTTGACAGCGCAAACAACATGTTCACAGCTTTCGGGGAATCGTACAATGAAGAGGCATTTCGAGAACCAGAGGCAGTTCTGCCTGGTGCTGGCATTCTGTCTGATCGGCACGACGGCCGGTGCGGAAGACAACGCAGCAGAGCGGGCCAAAGAAATCCTGCGTCTTGCCGATGTCAAGGGCGGCATGGTCGTTCATCTCGGGTGCGAAGACGGGCACCTGACCGCCGCATTGCGCCGGAATGAGCGCTTCACAGTGCACGCTCTGGCACACGACATCGACAGCCTGCAAAGCGTGCGCAGCCACATACGCCAGGCGGGCCTGTACGGCCCGGTTTCGGCCGAACTGCTTCGCGGATCACACCTTCCCTACGCAGACAGACTAATCAATCTCGTCGTCGTGACGAGACAAGGCGGAGTGCCCATTGAGGAGTTAACACGGGTGCTGGCGCCGGGCGGTGCGGCGTGCATCCGTGAAGACGGACAATGGCGGAAACTGGTCAAGCCCTGGCCGAAGAACATCGACACGTGGACACATTTTCTGCACGATGCGAGCAACAATGCGGTCGCCGACGACACGGCAGTCGGCCCGCCCCGGCATCTGCAGTGGGTCGCCCCGCCGCTCTGGCTGCGCAGCCACGAAACACCGTCGGGCATCCAGGCTCCCGTCTCCGACAACGGCCGATTATTCTACATCTTCGACGAAGGGTTGGTTGGGATTACGGATGAACGTCTTCCGGATCGCTGGTCGCTGGTCTGCCGCGATGCCTTTAATGGAAAGCTTCTATGGAAGCGCCCACTGGCTCGCTGGGGCTGGCGACAGTGGAATCGCGGCCGCTACGAGGGGAAGGACTGGACAACGTTGCGGGCCGCGAGAGTGGATGTACCCGAGGAGAACCAGCGCCGAATCGTGGCTAATGGCGACTTGCTCTATGCAACGCTTGACTACGAGGCGCCGGTGTCGATCCTGAATGCGGCTACGGGAGATGTCATTGCAACGGTGCCGGGTACAGAGAACGCACGAGAGATACTGTGCGATGATGAGATGCTCGTCGTTTATAGTACAGCCGATGCACAGGGGACGCTCGCGGCGGCAGATGCCCGGAAGGGCCGTATCCTTTGGCGGAAAAAGGTCAACACGATACGTTCTCTGTCGCTGGCAGTGGACAATGAACGCATCACCTACAGCGCGGGCAGGGAACTGGTCGCCCGGAACCTGGAGGACGGCGGCGAACAGTGGCGCATAGAGCCGGAAAATGCGAATCTGAAAACGCTCGTGACAGTTGACGATGTGATCGTCATACAGGGAGGCAGGTCCGTCGCCGCGTATGATGCAGCAACCGGCCAGGAGCTTTGGAGCAAGAAAGTCCCGCCAATCGGCGGCGCCGAATCATACGACTTATTCGTTGTGGACGGTCTGGTGTATCGCGGCATCGTCTGCGTTGACGATGACGGCAAGCCGGTGCGAAAGAGCGAGAATGCCCTTGCGATCGGATGGGATCTGCATACGGGCGAACAGAAGAGACGCATTCTCGTCCAGGACCTGCGCAGCCCGGAGCACCATCATCGCTGCTATCGCAACAAGGCGACCGTTCGCTATTTGATAAGTTCGTACGAGGGCGCTGAGTTTCTCGATTTTCAGAAGGACAATCACGATCAGAACAACTGGGTCCGTGGGGCGTGCAAGTATGGTATGATGCCCTGTAACGGTATGCTGTATGTGCCGCCGGATCAGTGTTTCTGCCAGCCGGGCGGGAAATTCCTCGGGTACGCGGCCATGACCGCAGCGGGTGCTCGCTTAGAGACCATTGCAGACACCGGTCGCCTGGAGAAGGGGCCGGCCTACGGGCAGGTCGCGAACTCTGAGGTTGTATCGGATGCCGACTGGCCGACCTTCAGGCACGATCCGGCCAGGAGCGGGGCAACGAAGGCTGTTATACCATCTGAAATCGACGTTGCCTGGAGCGCATCGCCCGGCGGCAAGTTGACCGCGCCGGTGGTCGTCAACGACTCGCTATATGTCGCCGTCTCGGATACCCATGCGGTTTATGCCATCGACGCAGGAACGGGACGAACTCGCTGGGAATTCACCGCCGGCGGGCGAATCGACTCGCCCCCCACGATTTATCGAGGCATGGTTCTATTCGGTTGCAAGGATGGACGCGCGTATTGCCTGCGGGCCTCCGACGGCCGGCTGGTGTGGCGTTTCATGGCTGCGCCGGCCGACAAGCGCATTGCATATTTCGATCAGATCGAATCCGCATGGCCCGTGCACGGCAGCGTTCTCGTAGTCGACGGGGTTGCCTATCTCACGGCGGGACGTTCTACCTACCTTGACGGCGGCATACATATCTATGCACTCGATCCGGCCACAGGAAAAATCCTTCACAGGAACGTGATGGACAAGCCGGAACTGTTCGTAGATGGCAAGCGGGATATGGCTTTCTTTGTCCCGGGAGCGAACTCGGATGTGCTCGTCAGCGAAGGCGGCCACATCTACATGCGCCAGAAGAAACTGACGATGAACCTGCGGCAAGTGCCGGTCGAGGTCCTCTCCAGCAAAGGCGCTCAGGATGTAGGCCTGCACGTCTTCTCGACGGCGGGGCTTCTTGACGACTCGTGGTACAATCGCACGTTCTGGATGTATTCCAGGCGATGGCCGGGTTTCCAGTTGGCCAATCAGGCCTCCAAGAGCGGGCAGTTGCTGGTCGTGGACGAGGAGAAGACGTACGCCGTGCGCGTGTTCTACCGACGCAACGTGCATAGCCCCATGTTCTTCCCGGCCAGAGAGGGTTATCTGCTATTTGCCGACCGCAATGAGAACGAGCCGCAAATCGTCGGCGAAACCGGGGCGCGTGAACCGGTCAAATGGCTGCCGCAATCAGACTACTCGCGGGCTCGCGGCAATCAGATGCGCGCCCTGGAAAGCGAGGCGTTCGGACTGGACAAGATGATCGGCTATACGCGGGCCGAACCACCCGTCTGGAAACAATGGATAGGCGTCCGGATTCGTGCAATGGTCAAGGCGGGCGGGACTGTCTTTGTTGCAGGCGAGCCGGACGTTTTGGATTCGGCCGACCCCTATGCAGCTTTTGAAGGTCGTCGCGGCGGCAAACTCGTTGCCGTCTCGGCCAAGACCGGCAAGCTGCTGTTCGAGCGGTCCCTCGATCAGGCACCCGTTTTCGACGGTATGATTGCCGCCCGAGGCCGGCTGTTTATTTCGATGCGAGACGGCAGCATCATATGTCTCGGCGCCAAAGACGAGGCGGCAGATTTCGCGATGAAGACTGGGAAATGAGTACATGAACCGGAGAGAGTTTCTAGGACGCGCTACAGCAGGTTTGCTCGGACTATACGGTTTGGGGTTTTACCGGCGAGGTTGGTGCCGACAGACCAGGCGGCCGAACATACTGTTTATCTTTATTGATGATATGGGTTATGCCGACCTCAGTTGTTTCGGCAACCCGAAGGTGCGGACTGCGAACATCGATCGGCTGGCCGCCGAGGGCATGCGGCTGACGCAGTTTTATGTCAATTCGCCCATCTGTTCGCCGTCGCGCGTAGCGGTTATGACGGGACAGTATCCGAGTCGCTGGAAGATCCACTCATACCTGGCGTCGCGCAAGGCCAATCGCAGACGTCAGATGGCGGACTGGCTCGATCCAAAGGCGCCAATGACCGCACGCATCCTCAGGGAAGCGGGCTACGCCACCGCGCATTTCGGCAAGTGGCACATCGGCGGCGGACGCGACGTCCACGATTCGCCGCTTCCAGAAGCATACGGATTCGACGAGTCCCTTGTAGCCTTTGAGGGGCACGGCGAGCGAGTATCTTTCTCCGACGCGGAGAAGAACGGCACTACCGAGCAATACGAGCGGGGCACGATTACATACATGCCGAAGCATGAAGTGACTGAAACGTACGTAGACCGTGCAATTCAATTTATGCGACAGCAAGAAGACCGCCCCTTCTACATCGAATTGTTTCCGAATGACGTGCACGATCCACACCAACCGACGGAACAAGCTGCCGAGCGATGGAAGGAAGCGACGGACAATCCCTATGAACAGAAGTTTTTCGCTGTTCTGCATGAACTGGATCGACAGATTGGTCGAATCGTGGCTGAAGTGGATCGGCTGGGGCTTGGCGAGCGGACGTTGATAGTATTGACCAGCGACAACGGCCCTACGGACTGGCCGAGTTACTACCGTGAAGGATACGATCCGCCCGGATTCACGGGTCCGTTCTTCGGCCGCAAGTGGAGCTTGTACGAAGGCGGCATCCGCATGCCCTTTATCGCGCGTTGGACAGGCACCATTCCCGCCGGACGCGTGAACGAAAGTACGGTCATGTGCGGCATTGACCTGGCCCCAACGTTTTGCCGATTTGCTGGAGTGGAAACCGGCGAGTCAGTACGCCACGACGGCCAGGCGATGAACGAGGCCCTGCTGGGCGAGCCGATTCAGCGGAAAACGCCCATTTTCTGGCAATATGGCGATCCTTATGCACGCCTGCGTCCGGGAAATCCCGATTTCGTCAGCCCCTCGCTGGCTGTCCGAGATGGCAAGTGGAAACTGTTGATCAACTCCGACGGCAGCGATGCGCAATTGTACGATCTCGCGATTGACAGACAAGAGGCGACCAACCTGCTGCAGAAGTATCCCGAGAAAGCCGCTGAATTATGGAAGAAGATACAACAGTGGGCTCACTCTGTCGGGGTCGAGACGACGCCCGGCCTGCCCCGGCCGCCCAGGCCGCCTGTCACGATACAGCTATGCGGGGATCGATGCACATTTGATAATATGAATGTCCAGGTGGCTGAGCGAGGGAACAGCACGGTCTACGTCTTCAACGGCGACGCATATCTGGAGTTGCCTCGCAACCAGGCACCCGATATTGGCCAGAGGGCCATCACTGTTTCAGCCCGGGTTGAGGCCCGCTGTCAAGACGGAGTAATCCTCGCCTATGGCGGGGACCGATTCGGTTACAGCCTGCATGTCCGGCAGGGACGTGGCGCTTTGAGCATAACAAATGACTGGAACAGAACCACATTGATCGGGCCGGAGGCGTTGCCTTCGCAGGCCTGCACCATTACAGCGAACGTAGACAAGCAGGGCCGAGCGGCATTGTGCATCGATAACAGCACGGTAGCCCGCGGACAATCGAACGCCCCGCTGTCCCAGAGTCCGGGCGACAGCCTGCAGATAGGCGCTGATCTGATTCAACCTGTCGGAGCGTACGACGTGCCCAACTGTTTCAGGGGAACCATTGCGGAAATCACATTCGAAGTTGATTGACGTGGATTCTGCCGGCGCATGCAAACGGAGTATATGACAGACATATGGCTCACGAGCATCATCACCATCACAACTACGACTGGGCCTTTGCGTTAGGCATCGTTCTCAATACCGTCTTCATCGTCGTAGAGGTAGCACTGGGCATTATGGCAGGCTCTCTGGCCCTGCTGGCCGACGCGGGGCACAATCTCAGCGATGTTCTCGGGCTCTTCATAGCCTGGGCGGCTTCGCGACTTGCCCGACGTGCGCCGACGCCCAAACGCACGTATGGCTGGCGCAAAGCATCGATTATGGGCGCCCTGATCAACGCGGTTATCCTGCTGATTGCGCTGGGAGGCATTGCCTGGGAAGCCCTGCGCAGATTAGCAGATCCCGTTGCTGCGTCCGGCGGCGTGATTATTCTGGTTGCGGCCGTCGGAGTAGTCATCAACACCGCTACCGCCCTGCTCTTCTGGCGAGGCAGAAAAGACGATCTGAATATCAAAGGCGCGTTTTTGCACATGGCCGCAGATGCAGGCGTCTCGCTGGGGGTTGTGCTTGCCGGCACGGCGATATACTTCACGAAGTGGTTCTGGCTGGACCCGACCATCAGTCTGGTGATTGTCCTGATCATTCTCATCGGGACATGGCGGCTGTTCAGGGATTCGTTCGATCTGGCGATGGACGCGGTCCCGGCCGGTATCGATTCCAAAGAAGTCTTTGATTACCTCGCGGCCCTGCCCGGCGTGGTACAGGTACACGATATGCACATATGGGCCATGAGTACGGCCCAGACGGCCCTGACGGCACATTTGGTCAAGCCGGACCCCAAGGAAGATGATGCCGTCATATCGCAGGCCGAAAAGGAACTGCACGAACGTTTTGGAATCGACCATATAACGCTTCAATGGGAACGGGAGATGTGCAACTCGGCATGCTGAGACAGAACAAGGCAATTGACACAGGCAGATGATGGCAGGCAGTGGAAAAATAACACAGGAGAGCAGGTTGCTGGCCGTTGCCGAAGTGGGCTGCGTACGATTTGACAAATCGCGACGGGCCAAACGCCTCTCCGTGAGCGTCAGGCCCGATCGTAGTGTGCGAGTGGCAGTGCCCCCCGGTGTGTCACAGGCGGCTGCCATAGAGTTCCTGGAATCGCATATTCCCTGGGTGCAGAAGCAGCTCGCAAAATGTGAGCAATACCGGCGTCAAGTGCCCCTCAGTGCGCTTTCAGACGCAGACCGCATGCGCGCACGAGCGGCACTGATCGAAAGGATCGAATATCTCGCCGACAAATACGACTTCATTTATAATCGCGTGTTCATCCGCAATCAAAGAACCAGATGGGGCTCATGCAGTGCCCGCAAGAATATCAATCTGAACATCGCGCTGGCCTTTCTGCCGCAGCATCTTCAGGACTTCGTTTTGCTGCACGAACTGATGCACACCGTGCACGCCAATCACAGCAGGGAATTCTGGCATGCTTTAGAGCAGATCGTCGGCGACACCAAAGTACTGCGAAGACAGATGCGACAATACAGACCGGGACTGCTTTGAGCAGGCCCGCGGGAGACGACCAATGCAGAAGACACATCTCCGGCTCATGGCTGTGACCCTGCTGAGCGTGGCGGCCTGCGCGCGTGCAGGTGACGCCGCAATTGATATTGGAAACCGCTGGGAACTGCTGATCGATCACTATTTGATCGATCGCATGGAAGGAACAGCAACATTGCGGCTTCACAAGCCGGTTGCCCGGGAAGTCGTAATGGTGCATGACCAACCGTGGGAGGGTAATACCAGCGGCTATCATACAGTCTTTCGAGACGGCGAACTCTATCGCATGTATTACCGGGGGTGGGGCCACGACAAGGAAGCGGACAAGCAATTGCATCCGGCGGTCGTCTGTTATGCCGAGAGCAACGACGGCATCCACTGGACGAAGCCCGTCCTCGGTATCGTCGAATTCCAAGGTTCGTCTGAAAACAACATCATCATTGGGGATTTCGGCACGCACAATTTCACGCCGTTCAAAGATACGAATCCCGACTGTCCGCCTGAGGCGCGTTACAAGGCCGTGGCCAGAGGCGAAGGCGACGACAAGGGCAAGCTCTTTGCCTTTCAAAGTGCCGATGCCATTGACTGGAAACGGCTGCAACCCAAGCCGATTATCACCGACGGGGCATTTGATTCGCAAAACCTCACGTTCTGGGATGCACTTCGCGGGGAGTATCGCTGTTATTTCCGTGATTTCCGCGCAGGCTATCGCGATATCAAGACTTCCACGTCGCCGGATTTTGTCCACTGGAGCGAACCCCGATGGCTTCGTTACGGGGATGCCCCGAAAGAGCACCTGTATACGAACCAGATACAGCCGTATTACCGCGCGCCGCACATCCTGCTCGGCTTTCCGACACGTTATATTCCGGATCGCGGTTCGCTGACGGAAGGACTTTTGATGAGCAGCCGGGACGGACTGGAGTTTCATCGCCGGCGCGAAGCGATCATCCGGCCGGGGCGGAATCCGGATAAGTGGTACAACCGCAGCAATTATATATGGCTCGGACTGGTGGAGACAGGGGCTCACATCCAACGTGCCGGCACCGAACTGTCCCTGTACAGCAACGAAAGCTACTACAAGGGACAGGGAGCTCGAACCAGGCGATACACATACCGCATTGACGGCTTCGTCTCGCTTCATGCTCGCATGGCCGGCGGCGAAATGATAACCAAACCTCTGTTATTCGAGGGCAACGCGCTTGTGCTGAACGTCTCTACTTCAGCGGCCGGTTCGGTGCGAGTCGAGATACAGAACGAGGCGGGCAACCCCATCGAGGGATATCGTCTCCGGGACTGCACGGAAATATATGGAGACGACATCGAGCGAACCGTCGAATGGAGAAGAAACGATGTCGCACAATTGGCGGGCAGGGTCGTACGGCTGCGGTTCGTTCTGCGAGACGCCGATGTGTTTGCGTTTGGTTTCAAAGACCTGAACTGACGGTCCGGCAAATACGCACGGCAAGACTAATCCTCAGTCATACTTTGCTCTTTAATCGGCAGGTGCTCGGTCAGGTAATGCGTCATGGTCTCGTAGAGATGTCGGCGGGTCCCCGGCCCTTCGCTGATGCCGTGTGTGCGGTTGGGATAGCTCACGAGGGAAAACTGCTTGTTGTGCTTTACAAAGGCATTGATCATCACCTGACAGTTCTGATAGTGGCAGTTATCATCGCCCGTACCGTACAGTAACAGCAGATTGCCCTGCAGTTGGTCGGCAAAAGTGATGGGCGAACCCTGTCTGTATCCCTCATCGTTATCCCGGGGCAGCCCCATGTAGCGTTCCTGGTAGATCGTGTCGTAGTACCGCTGGTTTGCGACAAAGGCAATGGCCATGCCTGTGGTGTAGAGGTCGGGATATCGGAGCAGCGCGTTGAGGGTCATGGATCCGCCGCCGCTCCAGCCCCACACACCGATTCGATTCGGATCGACATGCGGTCTCTGGTCTGCTATAGCCCTGACCGCAGCGGCCTGGTCAGCCGAGGCCAATATGCCGATCTGCCTGTATACGCACTTGCGCCAGTCTCTGCCTCGCGGCGACGGCGTGCCACGATTGTCCACACTCATAACGACATAGCCCTGCTGAGCGAGCATGCAGTGCCACAAATGTTTCTGTCCGCCCCATCGATCCAGGACGGTCTGCCCGGCGGGCTCGCCGTAGACGTAAAAGAACACTGGATATCTCTTTCGCGGGTCGAAATCGGGCGGCTTTATGCACCACGCGTCGAGCAATACTCCGTCGCCGATGTCCACCCGGAAGAACTCACTGGCGGGCATATCCAGCTTGTCGATCTTCTCCTGCAAATCTTCGTTGCCCTCGAGCAGGCGAAATCTCTGATGGATATCGAGCGATACGAGGTCAATGACCGCGGGCCGATCGAAAGTCGTGTACGTGTGAATAGCCCATTTTGCATCGGGCGATATCTTGTAGCTATGCGTGCCGGGTTGGTCCGAAGGCGTAATGCGATGCCTCTGGCCTGTGCCGTCGAGAGGGACCCGGTGTAGATAGCGTTGCGTGGGATTGTCCACCGACGCGATGAAATAGACCCAGCCCTCATCTTCGTCAACGGCTTGTATGCTGATGACGTCATACGCTCCCGGCGTAAGCAACCGGACTCGATGGTTGTTGGTCGATACGAGCCAGATATGACGCCAACCGTCGCGTTCGCTGAGGCGGATGAAACGCCGACCGTCGTCTATCCAGCGAAGATCCCCGTGCATTTCTATCCAGCCGTCGTCAAAATCCGTAAATACAGTCTCCGGCCGACCCATCTCGGGAGACCCAAACCAGCGATCCTCAACTGAATAGCGTATGACCTGGAGTCTGTGTTGTAAGCGGTCCAGATGCTGGATGACGACGCACTTCGAATCGGGCACCCATTGCATGCGGGGGATATAGGAATTCCGCGGGTCGGCGGGGTTGGGCAGCAATGCCGGCTTGCCTCCACTTACCGACACGACGCCGATACGGCACTCTGAATTGACCTGGCCGACCTTCGGATAGGGAAAATCCGTGATCGTCGGATACAGCGATTCCGTGTAGTTGATCAGTTTGAATCGGCCCACGCCACTGGTATCGAATCGCCAGAAGGCGATGTACCGCCCGTCCGGACTGAATCGAAAGCCGTCGCGAATGCCGAATTCCTCCTCGTTCACCCAATCGCCCGTCCCGTTGATGATAGTTTCGGAGCCATCGTGCGTCAGTTGCCTGATTCTCATCGTCTTGAGGTTCTGGATGTACACATTATTGCGATACACATAGGCGACGGCGTCGCTCTCGGGCGAGAACTTGGCAAACATCAAATATGATTCATCTGCATCGCCGCCGAGTTGGGCCAGTCGCCCGGACTTGCGATCGAGCACCCAGTAATCCCCTCGGGTATGCCTGCGCCAGACGCGGCGTGTGTTTGTGAAGATGAGCAACTTCTCTTGATCGGAGGACCACGCATAATCGCTGATATGCAGAGGCTGATTCGCATCGGTTGGTATCAATTGGTCTGCGGAGATGAGAACCTCGCGCCGTTGCGTCTGCGGATCGTATTTGACAACATCTCTGGCGCCGTTACAGGCATCATTTTCCTCAAGAGTCGTATAACCCGAACTGTCTGCGAGCCAGCGGGCGGGGCCAAATCCCTTCGCCTCGAATTCCTTGTCCGTGAATATCCGTTCGAGTGTCAACCGGGCTTCGTCGTCAGGGCCGGATTGTGATGCCGAACCCGCAGCCGTAAGCAGCAATGCCGGTAGTACGACCATCAAAAACACTGTATCCCCAAGTTTTGCCGCTTCTTTCACGTAGCGTCTCCTTACATGCGAAACCCGTTGCTATTGGTGGCCGGTATGTCCCGCAGGAGGACAAAATGCCCAATGGCTCCCAGAAAGGGGGTACCCGGCAGAGCACAACCTTTGACCATCAAAATACTGCCCGATATTACCATATTGGGCGCTTCAGGACAAACAGGACGGCCCGAGTCGGCCTGTGCATCTATCCGCTGCCGTGTAATGGACCGTTAAACCGCCCTTTCCGCTCAACTCAAGCGGGTAATACGCCGAAATGCAGATCGGAAAGCTTGCGTTTCGGAACATACGTCGCTATAATGCGTATAGGAAACAACGGTTTGGTGGTAGTATGCAGATGGTATGCATGAACTGCGGGGACAAGTAAAAGCATGACGACAGTACACAGTACATCTTTGTTCAGGCGGCTGCTTGCGGGGTCTGTCTGTCTGGTCATGCTCAGCAGTTACGAGGGGAGCATAGGTTTCTGCATGGCAGCCCACGATCACATTCCGGCGGCGGGCAACCACATCAAAGACAGGCATCACGAGTACTCTGCCCACGGCACATGCAGTCATGCAGATGCTAATCACAAATGCTGCCAGGAGCCCCACGGCCGACACGACGACTGTGTGCAGATGCCCGTCTTGCTCGACGATTGTGCGCGCACCGATGTTTCTATGGCCACTGCAGCTATGCCAACCTGTCTCAGCGCACAGATCGATACAGATCTTTTCCGCACGTCAGGTCCTTCCCGATACGACGGCAGTCCCGACCTTGGGACAATAGCCACTGTCGTCCTGATTGTCTGATCCCTTCTTGTTTTTTCGAAGATTTACGCCAGCGGTCTGTCGCCAGTCTGATCGTGCGCAGGCCGAGCGTCAATAGCCACAAACAAGTATTACGGGAACAGACAGGATCACCAAGATGACGACAATAGCCCGAATTGCACTGGCGGGCCTTCTGCTAATCAGTTTGACAGGCTGCACAGAACAGCAATCCAACATGCCGGCGCATAATAACCGGCCCATCATGCCAAAGGTACGGGACTTCGAAAAGAAACCAAGCCTGGCGGAACCCGGCAAATCAGTAGCTGAAGAGCCGGCGGGCGCCCTCAACATGCGCCATGCCCTCACTCTGGCTTTGACGCAGAGTCCTCGACTCGAAGCCTTTTCGTGGGAAATGCGCGCCTCCGAAGCCAGACGTCTGCAGGCGGGATTAGCTCCAAATCCCGAGTTGCAGATGAAAGCTGGAGAAATAGGCGGTTCCGGCCCACAACGGCGCTTCGAGGGAGCGGAAATGAGCATTGGGCTTAGCCAACTGATCGAAATGGGCGATAAGCGCCGTAAGCGTGCGGCTGTAGCTGACGTACGAACGGATTTGATTCGCTGGGACTACGAGGCTGCCCGTCTCGACGTGCTGAGCCGAGTCTCGGCAGCCTTCATTGAGGTTCTGGCTGCACAGGAAAAACTAGAACTGGCCGATGAACTTCTCGGCATCTCGAGCCGAATGGCCGAAGCGGTGAGCAGGCGGGTCGATGCGGGCAAGGATTCTGCTGTTGCCGCCAGCAAGGCTCGTATTGCGCACAACCAAATACAAATCGCGCACAAGCAGGCGAAGCAAAACCTCCATCTCGCAAAGGTGAGACTGGTTGCTTTCTGGGGCGGCACACAGCCGGTATTCAGTACAGCGACAGGAGATATCGACGTTCCTGTGGACATACCTGAAGTGGGGAAACTGCTGGCCGTAGTGGATGGCAACCCGGATCTGGCCCGCTGGGTTGCAGAGATCGATTTGCGTCAGAGAATGGTCGCCTACGAAAGAGCCAGAGGCGTCCAGGACATAACCGCAGGCCTTGGGCTCCAGCACTTCGAAGGAAGCGACAACAACACCGTCATGTTCGGGCTTTCGATTCCCATAGGCGTATCCGACAGGAACCAGGGCGGCAGGCGGGCCGCTTTGCATGAACTGAGCGGCGCCGCCCAAAAACAGAAGGCCGCTCAGATACGCGTTCGCCAACTGCTCGCACAGGCCTATCAGCACCTGGCGAATGCTCACGTCGAGGCTGTGACACTTCGGGAGGAAATGCTGCCTTCGGCGCGCAGCGTGTTCGAAGCATCGCAGGAGGCGTATGCAGAAGGCAAGCTGGACTACCTGCATCTGCTCGACGCACAGCGGACGTTCTTTGAAGTCCAGTCGCAGTACATTGACGCACTGGCGGCTTTCCAACAGGCCAGGTTAGATGTCGAGAGACTGATCGGTCAGCAACTCGAGACGGTTTCAAACACCCAAATGATTGAGGGATAGACTAATGAACCGCAATACCATATTCGCAGCAAGCGCAGTTGTTCTCGTCGTGGCGGCTTTGGCCGGAGTGGCTGCAAACCGTACGCGACTAACAGACTATCTGACAAATCGATCCTCCGTAGCGGCCGATGGCGCCGGCGATGCTCACGCACACGAGCATTCTGGCGGCGATGACGCCTCGCACGATCATTCCGCCGGCACCAGCAACCAGCACGGACAGACTCCGCTTGAAGGCCACGGGCACGCCCATGGCGGCGACCGGACAGCGCAAATCACCGTGTGGGGCGATCGCTTCGAACTCTTCATTGAACACGCGTTGGTCGTTGCCGAGGCCCCCACTACGTTTATTACGCACATCTCCGACATGCATACCGGCGAGCCCAGACGACAAGGGCCGATTACGTTTCTTCTGCAACACAATCTGCACGATCCTATACAGCACAGGGTCGATAGGCCTTCTCGCAATGGCATCTACACACCAGAACTGGTCTTTCCCGAACCGGGGCAATGGGAGATTGTGCTGGTTATTCCGCATGCCGGCCATGACCACACGGTGCAACTGCCTGCGATCCGCGTATACTCCTCCACTGCGGAAGTTGCAGAGGCGGAAATGGAAGCCGAACCGGACGGCATAGCGTTTCTGAAAGAACAGCAATGGCAGGCAAATATGAAGGTTACCCGTGCACGCGCGATGGAATCTGCGCATGGAGATGTGGTAACGATACCAGAGACGGCATTGATCGAACAGGCACAGGCATGGGTGGTCTACGTCCAGCTTGCAGGTGAGACATTTCAAAGGCGCCAGGTAACGCCGTGCTGCCGGATCGACGGCGTCGCTGAGATTACGTCGGGCCTTAGAGCGGGCGAGTATGTGGTAACCAGCGGTATATTCTCCGTGGCTGCGGCCGAGGAGGCCGGAGCGGTTGACCAACATGCACATGATGACGATCACACCCATGCGGGACATTCGCCGGGACATGCAGAGCAATCGCACGATCATCAGACAGAGCCCGAAACGCATGACCATACTCATCCCGTTGAGATTTCAGTCAGTGAAGACGCCGGCCACAATCACGGTCATGACGCGGTTCATCTGACGCAGCAGCAGGCATGGCAGTTCGGCCTCAAGGTGGAAACTGTTGGTCCGGGTGCGATTGCAGTAATGACAAAGATCCCGGGAGAAATCACATTCAACGCCGACAGGGTCGCGCATATCGTGCCCCAAATACCGGGAGTCGCCAGAGAAGTTCCTGTGCGTGTGGGCGATCAGGTGCAAACCGGCCAACCGCTGGCGTGGCTTGAAAGCTCCGCGCTCGGAAAAGCGAAAATCGAGTACATGGCAAAGCTCGCGGAGATTAGTTGTTGCGCCATCGAATTGACACGTGCTGAGGAAATTTACCACAACACGATGAAACTGCTGGAGATGCTGAAGTCCTCACCTGCACTCGACGCACTGCGTCAGGCTGATCTCGGGCCGATGGGCAACAATCGCAGTCAATTGATCTCTGCATACGCTGAATACTCCCTTGCCAAAGCCGCGTACGAACGCGAAAAGCAATTGCTGGAAAAGAAGATTACGAGTGAGGAGGATTTTCTCAAGGCGGAAACAGCATTCAGGAAGGCGGACGCCCAGTATCAGTCGGTTCGGGACAGCGTGGCGTTTTCCGTGCAGCAGGAGCTGCGTGAGGCTCAGCGAGCCCAACAGGTACGCGAGATCGAATTGAAGGGCGCCGAACGAAACCTGTACGTCCTTGGTTTAACGCAAGCCAATGTCGAGAAGCTGGAACCGCTGGCTCTGGGGCAGACACAGCAGTCATCGCCGTCGGGGTCCGCTGCCTGCAACGACCCCAATTGCCCCACGTGCGTGCAGCGTGCGGCAGAGGGTATGCCGGACGTGGATGTTGAGATGGAGAACCGGAAAATCGCATGGCATCCACTGCGAGCTCCATTCGATGGCGTCGTAGTCGAGAAACATCTGAGCCTGGGCGAAGCCGTCAAGAATGATTCAGAGGTCTTCGTTGTTGCGGATTTAAGCACGGTCTGGGTAGAGCTTCAGGTCCATCGCAAAGATCTGCCTTTTGTCGCCAAAGGGCGAGAGGTGACTATTGATCCGGGTTTTGGCGGTGAACGTACCGAGGGACATATCGAATACGTTGCCCCCGTGGTCGATCCTGCCACCCGTACGGCTCTGGTCCGCGTGGTGCTGGACAACGAATCCGGTCAACTGCGGCCGGGCCTGTTCGTTACCGGCATAATCGACGGACGGAGCACGCCGGCGAAGACCGTAGTAGAGAAGACAGCCGTGCAATATGTCGATGATCAGCCCTGCGTATTTGTCTGGGATGGCCACGCTTACACGCAGCGCCCCGTGCAACTGGGCCGGGCGGACGAGGAGCATGTCGAAATCGTATCGGGTCTGCAACCCGGGGAAAGGGTGGTAACCCAGGGGAGTTTCTACGTCAAAGCTGAAAGCGAGAAGGGCGCAGCCGGTGGTGGACATGGCCACGCCCACTAAGCCGTAATCCGGAGTTCTATGGCAATTAGGGTGATCCGCAATTAAAGGGCACCATACACAGGAATCTACGACCCCATGATTACGAATCTGATACACTTTACGTTTAGGTACAAACTGCTCGTCCTGATGGCCGTCATCGGCGTGTGCGCGGCCGGCGTATACGGCCTGATGCGTCTGCCGATCGACGCGTTTCCCGATGTCAGTCCCAACCTTGTTCAGGTCTTCGCTGAATCGGAAGGCCTGGCGGCTGAAGAAGTAGAGCAGTTCATCTCACGCCCGGTGGAAATCGCCATGATGGGCATTCCGGGAGTGGAGAAGATACGCTCGCTGTCTTCACACGGCCTATCGACAGTGAACATTTATTTCGAGGACGACGTCGACATCTACTTTGCGCACCAACTGGTCGATGAACGGCTCAAGGCCGCAGAAGAAGCGATTCCCGAGAGCGTTCACCTGCCTGGCGGCATCGAGAAAGGACCGGTCGTAAGCGGTATGGGCAAAGTGCTCGCGTACTATGTCGAGGGCAAGGGCTATGACACCACGGAACTGCGCACCATCCAGGACTGGATTGTCAAACGCCAACTGCAAACCGTGCCGGGCGTAGCCGAGGTGCTCAGCCTGGGCGGCCACGTTCGCCAGTACCAGGTCCGCCTGGACCCCGACAAACTCCATACGTACAATCTGACCGTCAATGACGTCGTGGATGCCGTGAGGCGCAACAATGCAAATCTGGGCGCCGGCGTAATGGAGCGAGGTTCGGAAGAACTCATGGTCCGCGTTCTGGGACTGGTCAGGAATGTCGACGATATTGGCAATATCGTACTCAAAGCTCATGGCAGCAATCCCATCTACGTACGGGACGTAGCCTCTGTCCAACTGGGACAGGCGTTCAGACGGGGCATCGCATCCATTGATGGTGAGAAGGAAGTCGCCATCGGTAACATCTACAAAATACACGGTGCCAATTCGTTCGTTGTTATCGAGCGCATCAAGGAGAGAATTGCGCAAATCAATGCTACGCTGCCCGAAGGCGTGCAGGTGATACCGTTTTACGACCAGTCCCAGCTCGTGCGAAACAGCATTAGCACGATACGAAACGCCCTGACGATCGGCCTTATTCTCGTTTGCATCGTCGCGTTCGTGTTTCTGGCAAACATTCGCAATGCGTTCATTATGGTTCTCTCCCTGCCCTTCTCGGTTCTGCTGACACTGGCGATGATGCGCCATTTCGGCATCGCGGGCGATCTGATATCGTTTGGCGGGGTGGCGATCGCCATGGGCATGATTATCGACGCGACCATCATTATGGTCGAGAAGATACAGTCCTCTCTGCAGGAATCTCGAGGCGACAGAACCGCCACACAGGTTATTCTCGCAACCGCCAAAGAGGTGGGCCAGCCGATCTTCTTCGCCGTCGCCATCATCATCATCGTTTTCCTGCCGATCTTTACCCTTGGGGGCGTCGAAGGCAAGATGTTCCGTCCGCTGGCTTTCACGGTCACTGTCACGATGCTCGGCTCTCTGATCTATGCGCTGTTTATCGCACCGGTTCTCTACAGCATGCTGCACCGGGAAAAACACGCGGAAAAACCCGGCCACGCGATGCTTTCCTGGTTCCAGAATCGCTATCGCAAAGTGCTCGCCTTTTCCCTCAACCGGACCGGCCTGGTCGCCCTGCTGACCGCAGTTCTGATGATTGCAGGTATTTTGACGTTTGCCGGTCTGGGCCGGGAGTTTGTGCCGACGCTGCAGGAGGGAGCCATCCAGGTACTGGCGCACATGAATCCGAACATATCGCTGGCGGAAATAAGCGACATATCCACCCAAATCGAAAGGGATATCGTCGAAAATCCCGAAGTCGATAGAGTCATCACGGAAATCGGATACGGGGAAATCGGACCGCATGTCCACCACACGAATTATGCCTGCATCACGGTGACGCTCAAGCCCCGCAGCCATGCCAGGACAGCGAAGAAACAGCAGGAACTCATCGCATGGATGGATCGCCGGCTTTCCATATATCCCGGCGTCTCCGTCAGCTATTCGCAGCCTATTCAGCATGAAGTCGACGCGCTTGTGGCGGGGGCTGGAACACAGGTGGTGGCCAAGGTGTTCGGACCGGATTTTTCCGTCCTCCAGGAAAAAGCCGCCCGGATTCAGGATGTGCTTTCCGGAGTCGAGGGAGTCGCGGATCTGCGAACGGAGCAGTTCACCGGCCAGACACAGGTGCAACTCGTCATGAAACGCGACGAACTCGCACGGCATGGCCTCAACACTTTCGACGTGCAAAGGACGGTACGCAGTGCGATTGGGGGGCAGATCGTCGGTTCGGTACTCGACGGCGAGAAAAGCTTCGGTATCAATGTCCGCTTCGACAAACAATACCGTAACGATATCGACAAACTGGGTAACCTGCTGATTCGCGCTGCGCCGGGCTACACCGTGCCTCTGAGCGAACTGGCCGAGATCAAGACGGTGACAGGTCTCAGACAGGTCAGTCGGGAGAACTCGCGGCGTTTCGTCTCCGTCCAGTGTAACGTACGGGGCAGAGACGCCGGAGGATTCGTCGCCGATGCGCGGGACAGGACCAGCCAGGCGGTGTCCCTGCCACCGGGCTACAGCATCCTCTGGGGCGGGCAATTCGAACTCCAGCAGGCTGCCAACAAGCGCCTGATGATCATCATACCGCTGACCCTTGTCCTGATTCTCGTTATGCTTTACGGCCTGTTCAATTCCTTTTCAAATGTGCTGCTTATCATGCTGAACATCCCGCTGGCGCTCGTCGGCGGCGTATTCCTGCTCGGTCTGTTCGGTGCAACGGTGAGTATACCATCGTCAATCGGGTTTATTGCTCTGTTTGGGATTGCCCTGACCGACGGCCTGGTGTTGATCTCGCGATTCGAATACCTCCGAAGCCGCGGCCTGGCTCTCAAAGAAGCAGTTATCGAGGGTGCCGTATCCAAACTCAGACCCGTGATGATGACCACGCTCACGACGGCATTTGGTTTGGTACCGTTGATCCTGACATCGGGCGTCGGCTCGGAGATCCAAAGGCCGTTGGCCATCGTCGTTGTCGGCGGTCTCTCTTCTTCCACATTGTTGACGCTTATCGTGCTGCCCGCCCTCTATCTCGCACTCAATCGCAGGACGACAGCAGGCACGACGTAGTCTGCGAACGTATCTGTACCAGCGACGGCGCCGGTCAGCAGCTTATCCGCCTACTTCGCCGACTCGATCCGGTAGAGGTGTTTTTTGCTGCGCAGGAACAGCGCCCCGTCGGACACCGCCGGTGATGCCATGAAACCCGATTCGAGAGTATTCGTCGCAAGTATCTCAGCCGTACGGCCCGCCCTGAGCACCGTAGCTCGACCTTCCCGACTGAAACAGTACATACGGCCATCCGCATATAGCAAAGAAGCAGCAAAGTTGCCCCGCAAGCGCTCGGTCCATATATCCTCCCCCGTAGCAGCGTCGCGACAGATCAAGCTTCCCGTATCGCTCAACGTGAACAACAGCCCGTCCACCAGCAGAGGCGAGGGCGTGCGCGGCACCAGTCGCCGACTTTGCCATGCAATATGCGTGTCGGTCACGTCACCTGTACCGTCGATGCGTACTGCAAGTAGTTCGGTCCTGCCGAAGCCCGTAATGATATATACCAGACCGTCGCCGAAGACAGGACTTGCAGCATTCGAATAGCCTGCATAGCGCACCTTCCACAATTCTCGACCATTTGCGGGATTGTAGCCATACGCGGCTTTGGCGCCGACGCTAATCATTTGTGGGCCGTCATCGGTCTTGACAACCAGCGGCGTTGTGTACGCCTTCCGCATGTCGCCTTCCATGAACGGCTTTCCGTCGGGTCCCAGATCATCCCAATCCGTGGTCCGCTCCGTCTTCCAGACCGTCCGGCCCGTCTCTTTATCCAGCGCGATCAGATACTGAACGTCCACGCCGTCCATCGTCAGAACGAGGTAGTCTTGATAGAGAATCGGTGAAGAGCCGGGACCTCGATAATGTCGACACGGCAGATCGCGGCGCTGCCACAGGACTTCATACGTCATCGTATCCAGGCATGCCGTGCCGTAACTGCCGAAATGCACATATACACGTCCGGATTCAGCCACCGGCGACGGAGAGGCATAGCCGTTCATATCATTGCCCAGCGGTTCGGGATTCTCCGTATCGAAGAGCCTGCGATTGAGCAGGATACGTCCGGAATCAGCGTCCAGGCAGATAACGAACGACTGGCGTCCGTCTTTGGTGGCTGTAGTCAACCACACTTTACCTTCTACGATTATCGGCGTAGACCACCCCCGATGCGGAATGGGGGTCTTCCAGGCAATGTTCTCGGTCTCGCTCCACCGCATGGGAATACTGCCGCGACTTTCGGATACCGGCGCGTGGCCGTCGCCCTGAGGACCTCGAAACGCCGGCCAGTCCGCCCGAACAATGACCGCGTGCAGCAAAACGAGGCATGAACATATAATGCGAACATTAAGTGTGGAACTGCTGACAATTTGCCTCAAACGTGTGTCTGACAAACACCCCAAACGATCACCTCTCGATCCATATCTGAGCTTCCCGGCATATCGAACCATTACATAGTTCGCCGGTCAGCCAATTGCGTGGGAAGGAGAATATCACCGATTAAGCCGGTGTTTGTCAAGCGTCAACGCGCGTGATATATCGCTAATCGCGGCAGTGGAACGCCGGGACGTCTGCCGGCTTCGCCGTTTGCTGCCCGTCTAAGACGCCTTTCGGCCGCAGGTACACCACCTGCAGCAATGTGCTGTGCTCGGTAAGTGAAGACATCTGGCGGAATCTAACCGATCCCGTGGATTCGCCGGCCGACGGGACCGTCGTAGTTCCGCGTCGTCTTGAATGGTTCGAATTGTCCGGTCTGGGCGGCCTGTTGTGTTCTGGCCAGCAATATCGCCTGCTGCTGCTCGGTCATCGGGACAAATGAACGCGCGGCCCGTACATTCTCCTGGAGCATCTGCAGCGAGTTCATTCCGGACACGATCGTCGAGACCGGCTGGCTCCACGCGTATCTCAGACCCTCGCGGGTATTTACCGTGTTGGTTCTCAGAACATGCCCGCCTGCAAGTGTCTTCATGGCAATAACGCCGATATTCCGGCGAGTCAGAACGGGCAGGACCGTCTTTTGAAAACTCTTGAAGTGCGGGTCCAGCACGTTGATCGGCATCTGGACCGCATCCCATGGATAGCCATAGGCGAGCATTTTCAAGTGATATGCCGGATCCTTGTGCCCCGTAAAGCCGATGAACCGGACTTTGCCCTGTTTCTTCGCCAGATCTGCCGCCTCGATAGCGCCGCCCTTCTGGAAGATCATGTCCGGGTCATCCTCGTATACGACCTCGTGAAACTGCCACAAGTCAATGACGTCGGTCTTGAGTCTCCGCAGGCTGTCCTCGAGATGCTGCATCGCGTCCTGCTTTTTGCTTCGGCCATGATGCTTGGTCATGAGGAAGGCCTTATCTCGATAACCGTCCTGCAACGCACGGCCCATCAGCCGTTCCGACCGACCATCGTGATACTCCCAGGCGTTATCCAGGAAGGTCGCCCCCATGTCTATGGCCTGTCGCATGAGCCGGATGGATTCCTGATCGTCGCGGATACGCCCGATATGGTGGCCTCCAACGCCAAGTATGGAAACCTCCACGCCCGTACTGCCCAATGGCCGTTTCGGAACGCCTGAATCAGCACCGGCCGCCATGACGCTTCCCATCGCACCGGCTGCATACAGGCCGTATGCGGTTCGCTTTACAAAGTCTCTTCTCGAAATAGTGTCGGAACTCATATCTGCGATCCTTTCACTGGAATCGTATGATTCAACTTCAGTATTCCTTCCGGACAAATCCAACAAACTCGGCCCCGCTCTTAACCGATTGTTACGGCAAACTCGATCGCAGGGCTGATTTCATCCGGCGGTCGTAACTGCCACTTGCGTAATTGCCGGGCGTCACTGTCAACTGCACATAGCAGCGCCTCTGGTACCCACTATGCGCTATGGTCGGGCGATGTTCCTTAGGAGTTTTGCCTAATGCGCTACAGGAATTCTCCTATGTGTTTGAGCCCTCATCGACCGTTCCGACGGCCTACAGCATTTGCGCCCGATGCAAACCCCGCAGATCACCCGGTTCCACGGGCCTGGTGCCTCGCTGCGAGTAACTGCCGTACGGCCTCGTTGCTGAGGGGCTTGGCCGCGCCTCCCGCCTGTACGATGATACGAGACGCCAGCTCAAAGAACTCTGCATTCTCGATTACGCGGTCGAAGTCCTCGCCGACCGTTACCAGCCCGTGATTGGCCAGAACGACCATGTCGTGCTCATTCATTGCTTCACTGACCGCGGCTGCAAGTTCCGGCGAACCCGGCGGCAAATACGGCACACGCCCCACCGATCCGATATAGTAAGGAATCTCGGGAATCACAAAATAGTTGACGTCCGCCTTCTGTCCGCAGGCCAACGTCGTCGCAAAGGGCGTCTGAAGATGCAGTACGACGTTGACGTCCGGACGCGCCCGCATGATCTGCGCATGAAATGCGATCTCTACAGTCGGTTTGCGACCGTTGACCGCGGTTCCGTCCTGAATACAGCATACCGCCACATCTTCAGCACTCAGCCGGTCCATCCAACTGCGTGTGGCCGTCGCCAGCATATAGGTGTCGTTGATTCGTTGCGACATGTTGCCGCTGCTGCACGTCACGAGCCTTCGCCTGGCTGCCTGGCGACAGGCACTAACAAATCTCTCGATTTCTACTTCTGCTACGTCTCTCATTGTCATTCGCTACGCATCTGTCAATACGTCCACTAAAAATCGTCTGCATGGGGCGTATCGCCGGTCAACCATCCGTTGCCCTTCCACGCAAGCAGCATTCTCCGGTTTTGCCTGCCGGTATTCAAGCGAAATCGTCTTTGGTTCAGGACAGGACCAGTGCGCAGGATCAGGGGGCACCGACTTGTTCTCACCCCACCACGGAAGCAAGAAACGTCATTGGAAAACCGGCCGCCTTCTGGTATTCTGCGATGCCATGTTGGTCGATCTCAAGAAACTTGTTGACTCTCAAAAAGGTTATGCCGTTTCGATTCGCCATAGATTGCATCGCGTGCCCGAACCGGCCTTTGCCGAGAGCGAAACCGCCGCTCTGATTGCGGCCGAACTCCGATCGCTGGATCTGGTAATCCGCGAGAAGGTGGCCAAAACGGGCGTCATCGCTGATTTGGTTACCGACCAACCGGGGCCGGAGATCGCCCTCCGCGCCGACATCGACGCGCTGCCGATAACTGAAGCAACGGGTGCGGCATACGCTTCACAGAATGAAGGCTTCGCACACAGTTGCGGACATGACGGCCATACCGCCATCCTGCTTTGTGCCGCGAGAGTTCTATCGCAAATGCGGAGCGAACTGAGAGGCCGAATACGATTCATCTTCCAGCCGGCTGAGGAAACCGCCCGCGGTGCGCGTGCAATGATCGACGACGGCGTGCTCCGCCCGACACCGCCCGACGCCATCATCGGCATGCATGCATGGCCCGGATTACCCGTAGGCGCCGTCGCCTGCCGCAGTGGAATTATGATGGCTGCATGCGACACACTCCGCATCACCGTACACGGCAAAGGCGGACACGGCGCCCGTCCGCACGAGGCAAACAACCCGCTCCGCGGCGTGGCGCGCATTGCTGAGGCCCTGGCACAACTGGACAACGACAGCCGGGTCGTCAGCCTCTGTCGGGCCCACGTCGGTAACTCGGACAACGTCATTGCCGATACGGGGGTCATCTCCGGAACCGTCCGCACATTGACGTCCGAAGTTCGTCGCCGGACAATAGGCGAGGTTACCTCGCTGGCCACCGACATATGTGCGGCCCTCGACCTCAGCGCCGATGTTACGTTCGACGCCATGACACCCGCTGTTGCAATCGACGAAGGACTTTTCGATCTGTACCACCGGGTCGGCTGCGAACTGCTCGGAGCGAGCAACGTGGTCCGTCTCGATGCACCAAGCATGGGCTCCGAGGACTTCGGCGCATATCTCGAACACGTACCGGGCCTGCTTTTCCGTCTGGGTATGGGGACCAACTGTGCGGGGCTGCACGAAGCTGCATTCGACTTCAACGACGACGCAATCCCAACCGCCCTGCTTCTGCTTTGCGGCATGACCATGCACCTCTGTACAGGAGGATGGACGAAGTGAAAGCGTTTGTACCGAATGATTATCCGACGATCGGCGTGGAGCAGGAATTCCATTTGATTGATCCGCAGACCGCCGAGCTCTCTTCCGGCGTCGACCAGGTTATCGAGCACCTCAGTCCCGAGGCGCGGGAATCCATCTGCTACGAGTTGTATCTTTCCGTGTGCGAGCAGAAAAGCCCCGTCTGCCATACAGCGGACGAACTGCAGCAACACATCGCACAAGGCAGGCGAGTGCTGGCGCAGGCCTGCTCCAAGGCCGGCGTCCGACTCGCAGCAGCAGGCAGCCATCCGTTTTCCAACTGGCGTGACCAGCGTGTCGTTCCCTCGGACCATTACCAGTGGGTCACGGAGAATTGCGTTTACCTTGCACAGCGCATGCTGGCCTTTGGACTGCACGTGCACGTCGGCATGCGAAGCGCGCCCGGGGCGATGTATGTCATGCACGAGCTACGTCGATGGGCGTATCCCCTTATGGCCCTCTCGGCCAACTCTCCGTTCTTCGAAGGTCATTCCACGGGTCTGGCCTCCACTCGAACGCACATCTTCTCGTCCATGCCGCGCACCGCGATGCCGCCGTACTTTGCCGACATGAATGAACTGGAGGACTTTTACAACAAACTCCGCGCCGCAGGCGATATCACCGCCCCGGGGGATCTGTGGTGGGCGATTCGGCCTCAACCACCGCTCGGAACCGTCGAACTGCGGGTGTTTGATTTGCCCACGGATGTTCGGCGCATTGCAGCACTCGCAGCCGTCGTCCAGGCGGCCGCCGACATCTATCAGGATCGATTCGATCAAGGCACCTCGCCGACCAGCATCAATCCGGCGTATGTCGATCAGAACCGCTGGAAAGCCATGCGATACGGCCTCGACAGCAAGATCATAGAACCGCAAACCGGGCAGATCCTGACCATTCGCGAACAGCTCGAGAGATTGTTCGATATGGTCGAACCCAGGGCAAAGCAGCTTGGCTCGGCGTCGCATCTGGAATTCGCCCGCGAAATGCTCCGTGACGGAACCGAATCGCAATGGCAGATGGAGTTGTATCAACAGGTCGGCGGAGATCTGGCCGCTCTCGAACTGCAGATTGCCGACAAGACTTTGGAATAGTACTCGACATCCTCCGCCCGTCACCTGGGTGAGTTGCGGCCGCACCGGGCATGCACCGCCAGGTCCACGAAAAAGCCCCTGAGGTATGCGGCGAGAGAGAAGAAGCGGAGTCGACTCAGGGGCTTGGGATACTATCCACTTTTCATCAAAGATAGCACCCTCAGCGGACATCGTCAAGCAAAAACGAAAGGTTGCGTTCCGCGGCGAACTTGACACACGACGAAAAAGTCCCAATATGCCCGTGGTAACACGAGATTACTTCGCCGCCGGCTCAACATCCGATGCCGGCTTCTTTCTACGCAGAGCACGCTTGATTCCGACATAGGCCAGCAACATGGCAAGTCCCCAAAGCAAACTGTATGCGGCCAGCAGTGAAAGCTGCAACAGCATCGGGGAGTCCTCCTGCAAACCCGTCGTGCGAAAAAGAGCGAACAATGGCGCCGCGACTATGCCGACGACCACGTGGGCTATCCGCGCGCCGACTCCCGCACGTTCCGGACTGTAATTGATCCAGAAATGGTGTATCCAGAACAACGTAGTAATGAAGTGCAGAGGAACGAACAATACCAAGAACACCACTTTGCGCCACATGCCTGACCTCCCGCTCGTCATAGAGGACTGCACAAATGCCGTCCTCCCGATCCGAATGCGCCTCACGGCATCCGTCAGGGGGCATCGACGCTCACACATCCCAGTTCGCTGAACGCCATTCGCCGACGAGTCTGTCATCTCCTGAGCTTCAACACCGTCACACGATCAGCCAGCATTTCAGGAACATACAGAAGCATCCTGTTTCGGTCCAATCCGATATCCGCCGGGCTCTCCAGTTCCATCAGCGTGTGAACGGTTTTGCGGTCCGCCTCAATTGCGCACAGCTTGTTCCCCATGTAATCGGAGACGATGAACGTTCCGTCATCCAGCACCTCAATGCCATCGAGCGCCGTGAAATGTTCCGACAGCCCAAACGGGCTGGGCTCGGCCTCGCCGTCCGGATCGAGTTCGTACACTTCATGCAGATCCCAACTCACCGCATAGAGCGTGTCCTTATGCCATGTGATGCCGTTAATTCCCGCAGGCCCTTTGATCCGGCGAATCGTTCCGTCGGGCTCGATGCAGAAGACCTTGCCCGTCTCGCTATCACTGGCCCACACGCACCGACCATCGGTTGCAAGATCGTTCAGCTTGCCGGCTCCGGGCACTTCAATGATTTCTACGCGGCTGCCGTCTTTGAGTGCTTGATACTTCAGCATGCTGTTGTCACTGAAGTACAGTCTTCCATCAAGAATACACATACCCTTGGGATCGTGAATAGACACATCAGAAGTACTCTCAATCCAGCGCAATTGCTCAATCTCGCCGTCCGCCGCCGCAAGGGAGATAAACCCGTTGCTGTCATCGACCCAATACGCTTCGCTGGCGGTCACAACATTGGAGATGTACATTGCCTCATCGTTCGGATCAATCACGACGCATTCCGGCAAATCGAGTCCGTCGATCACTTTGACTTTCTCGACCCGCAGTCCCGCCGGTCCGGTCTGGTCACCTTCCCGCTCTGCACAGCCCCACAGTAGATAACCGGCTGCAACACACACCAACACTGTTTTGCTTAATTGCCTTGCCATGGTCGGCTCCTTACTTTGTGTATTCGAGGCCCTGCGGTAGGCTCCACCTACCTGATCACTACGCAGTCCCAGCGGATCGCCGCATATTGCTGCGCCTGACCTTCGCGACATATGCCAGTTTTGCCGACTGCACAGCTACTGTCAACGCTAATCCCGCGCGAATCCCGCCAACCAGATGACTGGAGCGCCAGAGAATCCATCGAGTATCCATCGCCCAACATCTCGAAGAAAGGCAGATTTCGGTTCTCCCGGACCGACGCCGGGCCGGAGGCTGCCAGATCGCGGATGTCTCTTGCCAAAAAAACATCTGTGCTTTGCGAGCCTTTCATGATTATAATAACAGAAACGGACGTTGTGCCCCCAAAAGTAATGAACCGCGTGTTTGTAAGCCGATATACTGTACATGGTGGGCCCGATACGAAAAGTTCACTACAGGCACTGTCTGGCCGACGCGGTGAAGAAAGGACACTTACTATGCTCGGAATGGAACAGATCAAGGCTGTCTTGCCGGAAAGACTAAGAAGCGCTTTCGTCTTCTACCCCCTCATATTGCTGGTCGCGAGCGGTATCGGCTTCGCGCTTTCCGGCCTGTTCAGAGGCCTCCGCAGATGCGCGACGGATGCGGGGGAGTCCACGTGGATGGGCCTCCGTCGAACGTTTGAACCAATCGTCGCAGCACAGGTCCTCTGCGTGATGGTTTTGGTGCTTTCGACTCTGGCTTACGAGCGCCCCCACATGAAACCCGGCGGAATACACTGGGAGATCGGACTCGGCTTTGCCGTCGCGTTTTGTGCGCTGTTTGCTCTGATCGGCCAGCCCATCGTACGGATTCTGGATAATGCATGCTTCCTGCTTGGCCGGGCTTCATCCGTCGCGTATCGGCTTTCGACCACTCGAAGATTCAAACCGGGGAGCGTTGTCGTCCAGACGGTACAAAGGCACAGCAGGTGTCCCGAGCCCGGCGCCAGAGAGGTTCGTCCCGAGGCACATGGGGACTATATCGACTATGTCGTGGATAAGTTCCGGCGGGTTGCAGCAGTGGAAGGAGACACAGTCACTGTGTTGACGAGAAAGGGCTATGTGCTTCAACTCGATCCGAGCGACCCCCTGCTCAGAAAGCCCACACTGATCGAGCGATTCAAATACCACAGCAAGTTCCCGCCGAATAAAGCTGCATGACGGTACTACTCGGCTTTGAGCATGCCGTCAACCGGGGCGAAGTCGTCCGTTAGGATCCGGGATCTGGCCGCACTTAGCGGTGGCGCCGATCTGAATCGCTTGAGTCGCAGACGAAACCGTGGAAACCCAGTGGCTTTCGATTCCTGCAGCGCGTCGGCTCGCTTTTCAAGCTCTGCAAGTGGAACTTTCTCCTCCGACTTCGTCGCCACAAAAACCACGTTGTATGAGTTGATCGCCGGGAACATATACACTTGCGGAAAGGATGCCTTGAGCGTATTGTAAATCGACCCCACAATGCTCTCACGCCTGTCTCGCAGCGTACCCATTACATTATAGGCCAACACGCCGTTTTCGCTAAGGCGTTTGTCTGCAAGCTCGAAGAACTCCTTTGTTGTCAGCGCGTATGGAATATAGGATCCGTAACGATTTGCCGTATAGGCATCCAGCAGGATCAAATCGTACTTCTTCTGTGCGCGTCGCAGATGCATGCGTCCATCACCAATGAGAATTTTTAACTTGTGCGTCTCCACCAGGTGGAAGTAGCGTTTGGCCACGTCGACGACCTTCGGGTCCAACTCCACCGTCTCGCTGCTGACTTTGGGGTAATACGCCTGATACGCCCGCTGGATACTGCCGCCGCCAAGCCCGATCATGAGCACATCCTCGATCTGATCGTTCCATAGCCAGGGCATGTGGAAGTACTCCGTATACTCGAAATGCCCGTGCAACGGATTTCGCAGCGACATCTGGCTCTGGGTGCTGTTGTCGAAGTGCAGCGTTCTGATTGTTCCCCGGTCCACCACCAGAATATGATGGTACGGTGATGTGCCCTCGAACACGACTGTTTCGGCCTGCGCCAACCCGGCCGATCCAAGTATCACACAGCTCCATAGCAGAAAAAGAACACGTCCACGCATCATAAGCTCTCCTCAGTTTTTTCGCGCAGCCAGCGGTCAACAAGGAGACAAAGCATACCCAGCAATGCAATCAGCACCCCGGTAAACCGGAATATTCGCGAAATCGGCATAAGATCGATCAGGACATACCCTGAAATAAACACCCCCACAATGCTGCCCCCCGTACTGGCAGCATATGTCAAACCACTGATCCTGCCCACATGGGAAAGTCGGCTCGCGGCCAGCCTTATCATGTACGGCGACAGCATCGCGAGAACGAAGCACGGCCCCAGGAAGATCAGCGCGCTGCCCAGCGCCGGGTCGAGTTTCTGCCAGATCAACGGTATCGGTCGATCAAGCGGATGCCGCATAACAATCCAATCCAGTATCCGCCCGGCGAAATCCGGAATCAGCGCCACATAGACCGCCGTCGGAAGCAGCAGCAGCGTCAGATACTTGGCTCGTCGCAGGCGGTCCGCCAATCCTCCACCAATGTAGTACCCGGCTGCCAGGGCGATCAGAATCACACCGATCTGACTGGTCCACACATAGAACGAACCGCCGAAATCGATGCCGAGATACCGCGCGCCAATGATCTCAAGGATCATGATCGCGAAACCGCCAAAGAACACGATTGCAGTGGTGGCAATAGTACGCATCGCACACATCCTACGCTGCCGTAACGCTCAATGCAAGCGTACAGCAAACGCTTGCCGCCGACGGCCGGAAACTGTGCGCCGCCGTGAATCCGATCAGATCGACCTTGTGGAGCGGGCCTCGCCCCGTTTCGACTCGACCTTTCGGCTGATTATCCCCCGCCGGCTTGTGTCTGCTGGAGCACCCCTGCCAGTTGCGATACGTGCTTGGTCTCTTCTTCGATGATCGTCTGGATCTTGCCTCTGCCCTGTTTCGGCGGAACCATGTCCTTCAGTCCCGTGTAGAACAAGATCGACTGCTTCTCCAGACCGATGGCCGTCTTGAGGATGTTCTCCAGACTCTCGTTCCCCGTCAATGCATGTGCCGTGGACGGATCACCTTCCCCGCCGTGAGCATCAGCCATTGATTCGAGATAGTACGACAACTCCTCGTCCGGATCGTATACTTCGCCGGACCTGTCCGCTTCAGTCAGACTCGCCCGCATGTCCTCGAAGACATCAATGTGCTGCTGCTCCATGGCAACCAATCGCCCGAAGAAATCCTTGATCTTCTCGTCCGACTGCAATTCACCGGCTTTACGGTAAAAATCCGCCCCGTTCTTCTCGATGCGAATTGCCATTTCGAATACTTCGTCAGCGTTGAAACGTACGCCCATATTTTCACCTCAGAGTAGTCTTGTGTATTGACTGCTTGCAAATAAATTCCGACAGAACCGTCCATATAGCATGTTGCACGCGCACTGTCAACCTTCACAAACAAACTCCCCGGATCGTCGCTCCGTTAAACAGCCCGGAAAGCTTGCTTGGTGCGCATACGGGCGACACTGGGTAAGTGCGAACAGACACCGGCCGGCATGTGAGTCCGCGACGGCCCTCCTTTGCACATTACTGATTGGTGCCGTTGGGATCTTGCACCGCGGCCGTATTGGGATCCTGCACAGAAGCCGTATCTTCCTCCGACTCCTCGGCTGTGTCTTGCTCGGTGTCCGGTTCGACCGCTGCAGCCGCTGCATCATCCTCTGCTTCTTCCGGCTCCTCCTCATCCTCAAGCAAGTCATCCAGTGGCTTGACGAGCGTCTTGGCCTTCCATTCGGTCAGCTTGTATACCCAACCGCGATGTCGCGTCGCCAGTTTCTCCGCCGCCTCGGCCGCCAGAAGCTTGGCTTCCTTCTCCTTGAGGGCTTCGTCGGACTCCACCTCGGCACTCTTGGTAGGCATCTCGCCCGTGTATTTTGCCTGCACCGTCACATACGTCTCTTCGTCCTGCTGCGCGATGTTGATCGTGTACACCGTTTCATTCTCAAGCCTGCATACATACTGCCGATTGAATGTCAATCCGGCACCGCCCTGTTGTACGTCCTCGCACCGCAGGCTCGTCAGCGCACTGAACACGCGGTCCGCATCGCTTTGCTTGAGCGTCCGGTTGGCCGGCATGTTCTCCAGCACGACGTCCCCGCCGTCTTCGGCCTTCTTCAACGTATATTGAGCATCGGGCCCCTTGACGGTAACCGATGCGATGTCGTCCTCTTCCACGGACACTAATTCCTGCTCGTAATAGCCCGATACGCTGCTCGGAATGTACGGCGACTTATTGCAGATATAGACCTTGTCGTCGGGCAACAGGCGAATGTACGTGCCCTGGCCAAGCTCCTGGCTCTTGCCGACGATCAGCCCGGCCAGCAACGGCGCATTCGGGTCGCCCTTCATGAATCTCACCATGCTGGAGGCCTTCTCTTCGGTGACCCCCAGTTCGTCGAAGTTATCCGGATTGTCCGTATACATCTCCCTGCTCTGCAAATCGAGGACCTGCGTCAGCATGCCGTTGACCGCTTCCGTGTCCGCGGGGTAATTCGCTTTGTTGGCCACCACAAATTGCCCGCCCTTGCGCTGCAGCGTGATCGCATCGTCGCCTGAGCCGACAATGATTTTCGCAATGTTGTCCGGGTCGAACCCCTGCAGCACATACGACGGCGTACCGGTCTCAATAGTCGTATCGTCCGAAAGCTGCGACTGAACGACCGCCAATAGCACAAGAACTGCTGTGACAACCGCAAGTATGAAAAGATTCTTATTGCTCATTCCTTCAACTCCTTTTCGCGCTCCTGTCTTCGCAGGTTCTCGACTGTCGCTCCCACACACGGATCCACGAATCAAGCATCACTGGCGTGACTGATATAATGTCTCTTGCGAACGCTTCGGCGGATGCCCAGCACAATCGCAATCAGCAGAATAACGGCCGGCGCCGCCAGCGTATTGGCGTTCTGCAACTTCTGGCCCAACCGATCGATCTTCTGGCGTCGTTGTCGGTTCACCTCGCGCTTCTCGCGATTCGCCTGATGAATCTTCAACTCAAGCTCCCGCCGCTTCTGGAGAATCGAACTGCCGACAACTTCCTGCTCGCCCTTTTCGGCGGCCGACTGCACGATCTCCTGCAACTGCTTATTGTACTGTGCAATCTCTGCTTCGAGCTTCGCCACTTCCGCAGCGGTTTCGGCCTCCGCCTGCCGTTCGATCTCATCCACCACTGCGAACGGCCGCTTGAAGTTGCCGCGGGACCGAATCGATATCAACTCGCTCGAACCGGTCATCTCATCGACCGCATTGGTCATCAGGGCGCTGTTGTCACCAACAACCAGCTTGCCGAAGAAGGAATCCTGAAACGCCATTCCGTCGCTGATAAAATCAACGTCCGCAAAAACGACCACGCTGCAGTTCTCCGTTGCTTCGGTCAATCCCGTTACGTGTTTGGTGACCGTCTCTTCCGCGTTGGGATCATCCACGTCGTTGCTGTCTACGGTTACTTCTATGTCGATCCCGTCCGGAAAGCTGCTCTTGAGCCGGCCGTTGACCATGTACGCCATCGCAACCGGTTTGGTGCCATCGATGAATTTCGTCATCAGCCGTCCCGGATCCAGCATCATGAACTCATACGGGCTCGTTATGCTAAACGTATTGCCCATCGCCGTTGTCGTCACCAGTGGAATGCGTTCGATTTCGGATGCCGCTTCCTTTGGAGCGTTCGGATCGTCGCCGTCCGCACCACCGGCCGGATCCACTTCCTTTACCACACCCGAAAACAGGAACCGAACTTCGTTCAACGGCGCCGTAATCACGCTGTCGCCGTTAAAGCACTCCGGTGTCGTATTCAAAAAGCCGATAATCCGTTCGGCCCGCTGCCCCTGTCGCAGCGGAGCGGCCACCGCCAGGTTTCTGTCGCCCGCAAACGTCATCGCAGGCACCTCCAGTCCCCACGTCCGCAGCAGAGTATTCAATTCCGAACTCTGTGAGGGCGGCTGGCCCATCTGCATCTGCATCCGATCGGGGCGATCTGCGAAGCAGTGCGGGTCCACGCAGATGATCGCCCTGCCGCCTTTGAGGATGAACTGATCGATTGCAAATTGCGTCTGCCCCGACAGATCCTTCGGATGGATCACCAGCAGAATGTCCACATCGTTGATGTCATTCGTGTCGGTTGGAACCTGACTGACTTCGTACTGCTTGCGAAGCTGCTCGACGATCGTCCAGGCCGGTTCGGGCTGCTGGCCCTGCCGCCGCTTCATCTCCGCCATCCACGGCGTGCTCTCATCGCCCATCACGGAAATGGAACTGAGAATGCCCACCTTGCGCTTCTGACGCGTCACCGCAGTGTCGATCAGGCTGCTGATGTCGTATTCCACAAAGTTCTGCCGATCGGGTGAAAAGAACGGAATCACCTTTTCGACGCCGAACTTCGTCTGCACGACCAGCCCGAAAAAGAAACTCTCCTCCCGCGTGATCGGAAAACGTTGCAGGCCGTACTTCAGCGCCTGTTCCTCTTCCGGCGAGTACGGGCGCGGATCGACGATCTCCAGGTCGATCATGCCGTTCGACGCGGCAACGTACTCCTCCAGCAGCGCCCTGACGAATTCGTAATAATTGCTGAAGAATCGAATCTGGTCCGGGCCTTTCAACGAGGCCGTCTTGGCGTAATACAACTTCGCCTTGATCGGCTGGTTGATCTTCTTGAGAATCGCCTTCGTCCCGTCCGAAAGCGTATACAGATTCTGCTCGGTCACGTCCGCTTTCAATCCCCTGCCGATATTCTGACAAATACTGATCGCGGCAAATGCGCTGATCAGCACCAGAGCCGAGCCGATGGCTGCACGTATCGTTCGGTTCATTACTTGGCCTTCCTTTCATCCAGAATAATCGTGGAAGCAAAAACCCATCCGACAATCAACAGTACGAAATAGGACAGATCGCTGAATTTCAAAACCCCCCGTTGTATCGAATCGAAATGCGTTTGGAAGCTGAGCCCCTCCACCGCGCCGAGCAGGCCCGGCGAGAGATATGCCGAAAGATAGTTCAGCGTCGAGGGCATACCCGCAAAAACAAGTACCGCACACGCCACAACCGCCAGCACAAAACTGATCACCTGGTTCTTGCTCAGTGCCGAGAAGAAACACCCGATGGCCAGAAATCCACCCGCCATCAGAATGCTGCCGACATACCCTGTGATAATCAGACCGAAATCCGGATTCCCGAGATAGCTCACCGTGAGCACCATCGGAAAGGTCAGCAGCAGGGCGATAATCAAAAACACCCACGCCGCAAAGAACTTGCCCAACACGGCCTGCCAGATCGTAATCGGCAGCGTAAACAGCAGTTCTATGGAACCGATCTTCCGCTCCTCCGCCCACAGACGCATCGCCGCCGACGGGACCAGAAAGACAAAAAGCAGAGGCAGATTCCGGAAGAACAACTGCATATCCGCCTGCCGCATCTCATAGAATCCCTGTCGAAACGTCAGATACCCTGCAAAGAACAGGAAAATCACAAGGAACACGTATGCAAGAGGTGTCGCAAAATAGCTCTTCAGTTCCCTCTTAAATACTGCACAAAAACCCTGCATTTTCGCACTCCTGATATTAATGAAAAGGTGTCGATACGCCGGCTCACTTCGCTCCGGCCGTAGCGCCCGCACTCTTGGTAATCTTTCGGAAAACCTCGTCCAGACTCAGACTGTGCTCCCGCTTGAGGTCTTTCGGCGTCGAATCCACCAATATCCGCCCCCGCGCAATGATAATCGTCCGATTACACACCGCCTCGACTTCTTCGAGGATGTGCGTCGAAACGATAATGCATTTGTCCTCCGCCATCCTGCCGATCAGCTTGCGTACTTCGTGCTTCTGGTTCGGATCCAACCCGTCCGTCGGCTCGTCGAGGATCAGCACGTCGGGATCGTGAATCAGCGCCTGCGCCAGGCCGACGCGCCGCTTGTACCCTTTCGACAGCGTCTCGATCGTCTGATGGTACACCGACGCGATCGCACAACTCGGCACCACGCGGTCCAGCGCCTTCTTGCGGTCCGAGCCCTTCAACCCGCGTGCGTCGCACACGAAGTTCAAAAAGCCCCCCACCGTCATCTCCGGATACGCAGGCACATTCTCGGCCAGATACCCCAGCGACCGGCGAACCTCTATCGGATTCTCCAGAATATCGTACCCGCAAACCCTGGCTGTTCCGCTGTCGGGCCGCAGATAGCACGCAAGCATCTTCATCGCCGTGCTCTTGCCCGCGCCGTTCGGCCCCAAAAGGCCCAGAACCTGCCCTTTCTCGACCTCGAACGATATGCCGTCAACAGCAACGACCGGCCCAAAACTACGCCGAAGTTCCTTGACCTCTATCATATCAATCTCCATCACTACATAGGGCTAAAACCCGCTGTCTCTACCTCTATCATCCTTTCCCCCACAGGACCGAGCAATTTACAAAATCTGCAAACGTGAGTCAATACCCCGACACACAATTTTTTGTTCGTCCGTCAACGGCAGCCGCAAGACACAGACATATACCCTGTGCAGGCGACCCCCGGGACCATCTTCCAACCGATTCACGCAATGAATCCCAAAATCCCCCTTGCCCAGGCATCTCACATTGCCTCAGTTCACGCAACAACGACTATCGCCGGGATCGTCCTGGCCTGCACGCTGCGATTATCCGTTCGCTGCTTCCGAGGCTCGCACTTGATTTTTCCGGCCGCATGGTGTAAGGTTCCTGCTTCGCCTGGAAGCCAATGCCCTGCCGGCCGACTCACATACTACTTACCTAAGGTTAGAGGATTCAGAGCTCAGGAAATGAAACACGATACAATTGCCATTCTCGACTTCGGCAGCCAATACGGCCAGTTAATCGCACGGCGTGTTCGAGAACAGAGTGTTTATTCGCAGATATTCCCCGCTTCCGTCAAGCCATCTGAATTGAAGGCGGCGGGCGTCAAAGGGCTCATTCTCTCGGGCGGCCCCGCCAGCGTCTACAATCCGAACGCCCCCAAATGTGATCCCGCCATCCTCGATATCAATGTTCCGATACTCGGCATCTGCTATGGTATGCAGCTTGGCTGCCAGATGCTGGGCGCCAAGATCCATCCGGCAGACAAACGAGAGTATGGCCGCACCAGACTCGCCATACAGGACGATAGCGATCTGCTCGCCAATCTGCCGAATTCCATTACCGCGTGGGCCAGTCACGGCGATCAGGTGGGTCAAATGGCGGAAGACTTCGTCACACTGGCAACAACAGAAAGCTGCCCGTATGCCGCCGTGAAGCATAAGACCAGACCGTTCTTCGGCGTCCAGTTTCACCCCGAGGTCTCGCATACCCCCAAGGGCAGACAAATAATCGAGAACTTCATCTATGATATTTGCGGCTGCTCCGGCGATTGGAAAATGAGCGATTTCGCCGGTGAAACCGTCCAGGCGATCCGCAGGGAAGTTGGCGATGCCCGCGTCATCTGCGGCCTCAGCGGCGGGGTCGATTCCTCCGTCGTCGCCGCGCTCATCCAACAGGCGATAGGTGAGCAACTGACGTGCATCTTTGTCGACAATGGGTTGCTGCGCAAGAACGAGCGTCAAAGCGTCGTCTCCACGTTCAAGAATCACTTTCGCATGGATCTTCGAGTCGTCGACTGGTCGGACAGGTTTCTCTCCGCGCTGGCCAGCGTTACCGATCCGCAGGAAAAACGCAAAATCATCGGCGCCGAGTTCATTGAAGCGTTCAAATCCGAGGCCTCCAACATATCCAACGCCAGGTATCTTGCCCAGGGTACGCTGTACCCTGACGTAATCGAATCCGGTTCCAAGGACGGCAATCCCGCCGCCAATATCAAGCTGCATCACAATGTTGGCGGCCTGCCCGCAGAACTGGGCTTCGACCTGATAGAACCGCTGCGCGATCTGTTCAAGGACGAGGTCAGAATGGTGGGCGAATACCTCGGCCTGCCCGAAAACGTCGTCTGGAGACACCCCTTCCCGGGTCCGGGACTGGCCGTCCGCATCGTTGGAGACGTTACCCGCCAGAGACTCGAAACGCTCCGCGCCGCCGACGAAATCCTCATCGATGAAATCAAATCCGCCGGCCTCTACCGCAAGATATCCCAGGCCCTCGCGGTCCTGCTGCCGGTCTCAACGGTGGGCGTCATGGGCGACGAGCGTAGTTACGAAAGCGTTGTTGCGATTCGCGCCGTCGAGACGACGGACTTTATGACCGCAGATTTCTCCCGAATTCCGTATGATGTACTGGGACTGGTCGCCAATCGCATCATCAATGAGATCCGCGGCGTCAACCGCGTTGTCTACGACGTATCCAGCAAGCCTCCCGCCACCATCGAGTGGGAATGACACACAATCCCGCGAGGGGCCTGCCCGATCATCGAGCCCTACGATTCATCCATCAGCTTCGTGAAGTCGTCGAACAGGTACCGCGAATCGTGCGGGCCGGGTGATGCCTCAGGATGGTACTGCACTGAAAACGCGGGCTTGTCCGTGCAGCGAATCCCTTCGACGGTTTGATCGTTGAGATTCAGGTGCGTCAACTCCACGTTCTGCTTGTCCAGAGTATCCATATCAACGCAAAAGCCGTGGTTTTGACTGGTAATCTCGATCTTGCCGGTTCGCAGGTTCTTGACCGGATGATTCGCGCCGCGATGGCCGAACTTGAGCTTGTACGTCTTCGCGCCCAATGCCAGGCCGAGAATCTGATGGCCGAGGCAAATCCCGAATATGGGCACCCTGCCCAACAAGCCCCTGACCGCATCGACCGCATACGCCACCGGCGCCGGATCGCCCGGCCCGTTGCTCAGAAAAACTCCATCGCACTTGCGCCGCAGGACGTCCTTTGCGGGCGTCTTTCCGGGCACCACCTCCACGTCGCAACCGTGCGAACACAACAACCGCAGGATGTTCTGCTTCATGCCGAAATCGTACGCCACAACCTTGTGCCGCTTGTCCGCTCGAACCTCGCGTCCCGCCAGTACATCGAGCACGCCTTTGTCCCACTTGTAGGGCTTTCGAGAACTGACGTCGCGCACTATGTCGCGCCCCACCAGGCCCGGATACGCTTCCAGAGCCTCACGCAGCCTCGAGATACGCATCTCGGTCGAGGACACCACGCCCCGCATCGCCCCTTCCTCCCGAATGTGCTTGACCAGCGCCCGCGTGTCAATTCCCTCGAGCCCGACTACATTGTTCCGCTTCAAATAATCGCTTAATGAATGCTGGTTCCGCCAATTGCTAGGATACTCGCAGTTCTCCTTGACGATGAACCCGGCCGCAAATACACACCGCGACTCCCAGTCCTCGCGGTTGGTCCCGACGTTGCCGATCAGCGGATATGTCATCGCAATGATCTGCTCGTGATACGACGGGTCGGTCATAATCTCCTGATAGCCGCTCATGCTCGTGTTGAACACGACCTCGCCGCACCGCATGCCCTCGGCGCCGAACGATCTGCCTCGAAATACCGTACCATCTTCCAACAAGAGGATAGCCTTCACTGGTCCAGTTCCTTCCTATCAATAATACAACTGGATCGGCCGAACGCCGATCTTATGCGCCTTCATGGCGTCGATTCCCTTAGCCACCGCGCTGGCTCCCCGAATCGTCGTGACGTAAGGAATCTGCCTGTCCAGCGCGCTTCTGCGAATGGAGAATGAATGCATGATCGATTGCTGGCCGACCGTCGTATTGATAATCAGGTCGATCTTTCCATTGATAATCTGGTCGACAATATTGGGCCGCCCTTCCGTAATCTTCAGCGCGAACTCAGCGGGGATGTTGTGCTCGATCAGCGAGATACACGTGCCCTTCGTGGCAACGATTTTGAAACCCAGTTCGTGCAGTTTACGTGCGATCTCTATCGCCCGCGGCTTGTCTCTGTCCTTCACGCTGAACAGAACCGTGCCGTCAGTCGGAAGGCTGTTGCCCGCGGCCATTTGCGATTTGGCAAAGGCAATTCCGAAGTCCTTCGAGATGCCCATCACCTCTCCGGTCGAGAGCATTTCCGGCCCCAGAAGCGTGTCGATACCGGGGAATTTCAGGAACGGGAATACCGCCTCCTTCACGGCATAATGCCCGCGTACGACTTCCTGCGTGAATCCAAGATCATCCAGCGTCATACCCGTCATGATCTTGGCCGCCAGCTTCGCCAGAGGCACGCCGATCGATTTGCTGACAAACGGGATCGTTCGCGATGCACGCGGATTGACTTCGAGGATATATATCTCTTCGTCCTTCACCGCAAACTGAATATTAATCAGCCCGCGCACCTTCAATTCAAGGGCCAGAACTTTCGTTTGACGTTTGATCTCCGTGAGGACTTCGTCGCTGATAGAAACCGGCGGCAGCGAACACGCACTGTCGCCCGAATGAACACCCGCTTCCTCGATGTGCTCCATCACGCCGCCGACGACGACCTGTTTGCCGTCGCATATCGCATCGACGTCCAGTTCCGTCGCATCATCAAGAAACTTGTCAATCAGAATCGGGTGCTCGCCCGAGGCCGCAATCGCTTCGGCAACGCATCTTTCGAGCCCGTTCTGGTCGTACACAATCTGCATGGCCCTCCCGCCCAGAACAAAGGACGGCCGAATCAGCAGCGGGTATCCCAATTTGTTCGCGATCTTCAGCGTCTCCTCATACGATCGTGCGGTCCCGCTGTAAGGCTGCTGAAGCTTGAGCTTGTTGACCAGTTTGTTGAAACGCTTGCGGTCTTCGGCCCGGTCAATGCTGTCCGGCGACGTGCCGATGATTTTCACGCCGGCCTTTTCCAGCGGCACCGCCAGCTTGAGAGGCGTCTGGCCTCCGAACTGGACAATGACGCCGTCGGGCTGTTCCTTGTCGACGATCGACATCACATCCTCGAACGTCAGCGGCTCGAAATACAGCCGGTCCGAAGTATCGTAGTCGGTGCTCACGGTCTCGGGATTGCAGTTGACCATGATGGACTCGACCCCGATTTCACGCAGCGCAAAAGCCGCATGGCAACAGCAGTAATCGAACTCGATGCCCTGCCCGATACGGTTCGGCCCGCCGCCGAGAATCATCACCTTGCGCTTTTCGGTCGGGTTTGCTTCGCATTCCCGCTCGAACGTCGAGTACAGATACGGCGTGTGCGCCTCGAATTCGGCCCCGCACGTATCCACCGTCTTATACACCGCACCGACACCCAGTTCCTGCCTGCGTCGGCGAACAGCCAACTCATCGGCTCCCATCAGATCCGCCAGATGCTTGTCGCTCAGTCCGTGCTCCTTGGCGCGACGCATCAGTGCGCCGCCGACTTTGCCGCAGTTCTTTCGGGCGAACTTCCCGTCCAGTTTGACAATGTCGCGAATGTTCTCGAGGAACCACGGATCGATCTTTGTCAGTTCGAAGATGGCCTCGGTTGTCACCTTGCGACGATACGCCTCGGCCACGTACCATATCTTGTCCCAGCAGTTGGTCCGCAGCTTATCCTTAAGCCTCTCCAGCGGCAGATCCGCCTCGATGTACTCATTGCCAAGCGAGTAACGGTCTATTTCCAGCGAACGTATCGCCTTCTGCAGCGACTCTTTGAACGTTCGTCCGATCGCCATTGCCTCGCCGACCGATTTCATCTGCACCGTCAGTTCGGGGCTCGTCTTGGGAAACTTCTCGAACGTGAATCGCGGCCACTTGGTCACACAGTAATCGATCGTGGGCTCGAAACACGCGGGCGTCTTCTTCGTGATATCGTTCGGAATCTCGTCCAGCGTGTAGCCGATAGCCAGCAGCGAGGCAATCTTCGCGATGGGAAAACCCGTCGCTTTCGACGCCAGGGCCGAACTCCGCGAGACACGCGGATTCATCTCGATCACGTAGAGTTGCCCCGTACCCGGATGAACGGCGAACTGAATATTCGATCCCCCCGTTTCCACACCGATGGCGCGAATGATCTTCAATGCGGCATCTCGCATCACCTGATATTCCTTGTCCGTCAGCGTCTGCGCCGGCGCCACCGTGACGCTGTCGCCCGTGTGAATGCCCATCGGATCCAGATTCTCAATCGAACAGACGATGACCACGTTATCCTTGCGGTCCCGCATGACCTCGAGTTCGAATTCCTTCCACCCGACAACCGATTCCTCCACCAGCACCTGGTTCCGCGGGCTCAGGCTCAGACCCCAGTGAATGTACTTGTCGTATTCCTCGGCGTTGTATGCAACATTTCCGCCCATCCCGCCAAGCGTATAGGAAGGCCGTATAATGGCCGGATACCCCACGTGCTTGACAATCTGCTGGGCTTCGCGCCAGTTGTGTGCATACCCGCTGCGAGGCACCGCCAGCCCGCATCTTTCCATCGTTTTCTTAAAACGGTCCCGTTCTTCGGCGCGTTTGATGCTCTGGAGATTGGCGCCCAGCAAGCGGACCTTGTACTTCTTGAGCACGCCACTTTCGGCCAGGGCGACAGCGGTATTGAGACCCGTCTGCCCTCCCAACGTCGGCAGCAAGCTGTCCGGCTTCTCTTTGCGGATGATCTTCTCAACGATCTCCGGCGTAATTGGCTCGATATATGTGCGATCCGCCATCTCGGGATCGGTCATAATGGTAGCCGGATTGCTGTTCACCAGCACCACGTGGTAACCCTCTTCCTTGAGTGCCTTGCACGCCTGGGCGCCGGAGTAGTCGAATTCGCAGCCCTGCCCGATCACGATCGGACCCGAGCCAATGATCAGTATCTTGTTGATGTCCTTGCGTTTGGGCATTCATCGTCCCTTATGCCGTTGTTGCACTATCAGCGCAGATTACTGTTTCAGATCGGAATACCTGCCCCACACTGGTCTGAGGCTGGAGGATTCTACCGGAGCACGCCGCAGGTGTCAACCGCTTTGATGACTCAGCCTGTTTTTCCCGTCGCTTTCGTGTATTCCCACCTGCTGAACCGGCAGTCCGGCTCACACCTGCCCGGCCCGCCGCAAAGCGCCGCCAGTCATACCATCATCGCGCCGCCTCAGGACTCTTCACGCAGCCATCGGTCGACCGCAGCCGCAGCATCTCGTCCGCCTTTGATCGCACGAACGACCAGAGACGCTCCTTCCACTGTGTCTCCTGCCGCGAACACCCACGGCTCGCTGGTCCGGCAGTTCTCCACGACTACATTGCCCCGCTCATCCAGCTTTAAGCCCATATCTCGCACGAGCCCCTGATGTTCCACGTGCAGGAAACCCATCGCCAGCAATACCAGATCGACATCCAGCTTGAATTCCGTATCCGGCTTTTCCTTAATCTTCCACCGCCCGAAATCCTTCTCCCAATCCACTTCACACGCATGCAGACTGCCCACCCGGGTCTCATATCCGGCAAATCGCTTGGTCATCACCGACCATATCCGCTCGCAACCCTCTTCGTGCGATGTAGACGTTCGCATGATTCGAGGCCACGTCGGCCACGGCGTATCCGCAGGACGGCCCTCAGGAGGCTTCGGCAGGATCTCGAGCTGATAGATCTTCTTCGCCCCCTGCCGCCGCGAAGTGCCCACACAGTCGCTGCCCGTATCCCCCCCACCGATAACGGCCACCACCTTATCCCGGGCGCTGACCGGTTCCAAACCGCCAAGTTCTTCTCCAACCGCGAGCTTATTCTGCACGGTCAGAAAATCCATCGCGAATAGGATGTTGTCGTACCCTCTGCCCGGCACCGGCAAATCCCGCGGCTCACGCGCCCCCATCGTCAGACATACAGCATCGAAAAGTTTGTGCAGATAATGCACGGAAATGTCACGGCCCACGTCCACGCCCGTCTGGAACTCTACGCCCTCAGCGGTCAGTTGCGCCAACCGGCGGTCGATTACGTGCTTTTCCAGCTTGAAATCCGGAATGCCGTAACGCAACATCCCGCCGGCCCGTTCGTCCTTCTCGAAAACCGTAACCTCGTGCCCCATTCGAGCCAGTTGCTGGGCAGCAGCTAACCCCGCCGGGCCCGAGCCGATGACGGCCACCCGCTTGCCCGTACGCTTAACCGCGGGCATGGGTTTGATCCAGCCTTCGGCAAAGCCCCGCTCGACGATCTGATACTCAATGTGCTTGATCAGTACCGGCTCATCATTAATCGCCAGCGTACACGCGGCCTCGCAAGGAGCCGGGCACACACGACCGGTGATCTCCGGGAAATTGTTCGTGCTGTGCAGATTCTCGCACGCCTGCTTCCATCTGCCCTTATACACCAGTTCGTTGAACTCGGGAATCCGATTCTCAACAGGGCATCCCGCGCCGTGGCAGAACGGTATGCCGCAGTCGATGCACCGGGCCCCCTGCTGACGCATCTCATCGGGCGTCAGCGGCAAGTCGATCTCATTGAAGTCGTGTACCCGCTCCTCTACAGAACGGTGCGGTACAGGCATACGTTTGTATTTCAGAAAACCCTTGATCTCAGCCATAGAACACCTCCTCGGTTGCAGGGGTGGTCTCGGTATCACGCTGTTCGGCCGCCCGCATTCGCTCCAGGGCCTTGCGGTAGTCGATCGGCATGACCTTCACGAATTTCCCCACCATATCGGGCCAGGCCTTCAGTATGTGTCTGGCGCGTTTGCTGCCGGTCAATGCTGCATGTCGCTCGATCAACTCGCACAGCAGTTGCTTGTCCGGCTCCTGCCAGACGGTCTCCAACTCGACAAGATCGAGATTGCACATCGTATCGAACAACTGCATTTCATCGAGAACGTAGGCAACACCGCCGCTCATACCGGCCGCGAAATTCGAGCCCGTGCGGCCGAGCACAACAACCGTCCCCCCCGTCATGTATTCGCATGCATGATCGCCCACGCCTTCGACCACGGCCGTCGCCCCGCTGTTGCGCACCGCGAAACGCTCGCCCGCCATACCGTTGATGAATACCTCGCCGCTGGTCGCACCATAGAGTATCGTGTTACCTGCAATAATGTTCTCGTGCGCGAGAAACGGACAATCCCTGGGCTTCTGAACGATGATCCGGCCGCCAGAGAGACACTTGCCCAGATAGTCGTTGCTCTCGCCGATAAGTTTGAGCGTCACTCCCTTTATCAGAAATGCCCCGAAACTCTGGCCCGCAGAGCCGGTGAATTCCACGTGCAGTCCGCCCTCGCCGTCATCGGGCAGTCCGGCCGGACCGTGTTTCTTGACAATATAATTGCTCAGTATGGCGCCCGCCGTGCGATTCGTGTTGCGAATAGGCATTTCCATGCGCACCGGCACCCCCTTGTCGATCCCCTCCCTCGCCTGCTCCAGAATCTTCCAGTCGAGATTGTCGTCGAGTTTGCTCGGTCTGCTGTCAGTGCGACGGATCGCGCCGCCCTCAGGCACTTCCGGACTATGGAATATGGCGGAAAAATCCAGGCCCCGCGATTTCCAGTGCTCGATCGCTTTACGTACGCATAGCCGGTCAACGCGACCCACCATCTCTTCGAAGTTGCGGAAGCCCAGTTGCGCCATTAGCCCGCGGGCCTCCTCAGCGATGAACAGCAGCAATCGCTGGATATACTCAGGCTTGCCGGCAAAACGCTTGCGCAACTCCGGATCCTGCGTCGCAATCCCGTAGGTGCACGCGCCTTCGTGGCATTTGCGCAACAGCGTACACCCGAGAGCGACCAGAGCGGCCGTACCGAAACCGAATCGCTCGGCGCCAAGAAGCGCTGCAATCACGATGTCCCGGCCGGTCTTCATTTGGCCGTCCGCCTGAACCTGAATCCGGCTGCGCAGCCCGTTCATCACCAGAACCTGTTGCGTCTCCGCCAATCCCAGTTCCCACGGACAGCCGGCATGCTTAATCGAAGAAAGCGGACTCGCCCCGGTTCCCCCGTCGTGACCGCTGATCAACACTTCGTCGGCGTCGCCCTTGGCAACACCGGCGGCAATCGTACCCACGCCGACCTCCGAAACGAGCTTGACCGAAACCCGCACGCCCGGATTGCTGCACTTGAGATCGTATATGAGTTGAGCCAGATCCTCGATCGAGTAGATGTCATGGTGCGGCGGCGGTGAAATCAACGTCACACCCGGCGTCGAATGACGCAGGCGTGCGATCTCGTCGGTCACCTTATGCCCGGGCAACTGCCCGCCCTCTCCCGGCTTGGCTCCCTGCGCCATCTTTATCTGCAACTCGGTTGCGTGTGCCAGGTAGTTTATCGTTACGCCGAATCGCGCGCTGGCAACCTGTTTGATCGCGGAGTTGCGCGAGTCTCCATTGGCGTCCAGCTCATAGCGGACCGCATCTTCGCCCCCCTCGCCCGTGTTGCTCATCCCGCCGAGACGATTCATGGCGATGGCCAGACATTCATGCGCCTCTTTGCTGATCGAGCCGTGACTCATCGCGCCCGTACAGAAACGTTTGACGATCTCATCGGCTGGCTCGACCTCATCGAGTGGAACCGGCTTGGCCGGTGCAAACTCGAAAAGACCGCGCAGCGTGCACAGGGCCTTTGCCTGCTCGTTCACGGCGCGCGAGTAGTCGTCATACGCCTCCCTGTCATCGTTCACAACGGCATGCTGGAGCCTCGCAACCGTGACCGGATTCCATAGATGCCGCTCGCCCCGATTGCGAAAATGATACTCGCCGCCGAAATCGAGATCGAGCGATCCGGGAGGCCGCTCGGCAAACGCCGCATCATATCGCGCCAACGTCTCACGAGCGATATCATCCAGGCCAACGCCTCCGATCCGCGAGCTGGTACCTGTGAAATAATCATCGACAAAACCCTGGTTCAGCCCGATGGCTTCGAACAACTGCGCGCTGTGATAGCTGCGAAGCGTGGAAATCCCCATCTTGCTCATTGTCTTGAGAATGCCCTTCTTGATCGCGGCGATGTAGTTGTCCGCAATCTGAATCGGCTCCATATCGTCGGGCAGCTCACCCTCCTGCTGCAATTCATCGAGCAATTCGAATGCCAGATATGGATTCACCGCATTGGCGCCGTAACCGCACAGCAGGCAAAAGTGCATGACCTCCCGAGGTTCACCGCTTTCCACGATCAGCCCCGCGTGGCCGCGCAGTCCGCGCCCGAGCAACCCGTGATGTACCGCCGAGGTCGCAAGAAGCGATGGGATCGGCACTTTTTCATTGGAACAGCCGCGATCGCTGATCACAATCAGGCACGCTCCGTCCCGGACCGCCCGTTCAGCTTCGTCCAGCAGTTGCGAAAGCCGCCTGCGCAAAGACTCCCCGGGCTTGCTGCGATCCGGCTCGAAAAGGGCTGAGATCGTGGCAACCTTGAAATCGTCCCGGCTGACGGTACGCAGACGCTCGATGTCTTCATTAGTCAGTATCGGATGCGGAAGCTTGAGCTGCCGGCAATGCTGCGGGCTCTCCTCCAGCAGATTCCGTCGCTTTCCCGTAAAACCCATAAGGCTCATGACCAATCCTTCGCGCAACGGATCGATGGGTGGATTGGTGACCTGTGCGAACAACTGTTTGAAATAGTTGAACAGCAATTTGGGTTGGTCGGACAACACCGCCAGCGGCGTATCATTGCCCATCGAGCCGACCGGTTCCTGGCCGTTGCGAGCCATCGGGGTAAGTACCATGCGAAGCTCTTCGCTCGTGAAACCGAACATGCGCATCCGCTGCGCAATCGTGGCCGCTTCGCTCTTCACCAGACGCGGGGTATCGAAAAGCCCGCGCAGTTCGATACGGTTCTCTTCGAGCCATCGCCGATACGGCTTCTGCCTGGCGATCTTACTCTTGATCTCGTTGTCGGTGATGATGCGGCCTTCCGTCGTATCGACAAGAAACATCCGGCCCGGCCGCAGACGCCCCTTACGCCGAATGTTCGACGGCTCGACTTCGACAACACCGGCTTCGCTTGCAAGTATGGCCAGTCCATCATTCGTTACCAGATACCGGCATGGCCGAAGCCCGTTGCGATCCAGCGTTCCGCCGATGATGCGCCCGTCTGTGAAGACCATCGCCGCCGGGCCGTCCCACGGCTCCAGGATGGAGGCGTGGTATTCATAGAACGCGCGCTTGTCCGTACTGATGTGGTATTTCGGCCCGAACGCTTCGGGAATCATCATCATCATCGCGTGCGGCATACTGCGCCCGGCGCGTACGAGCAATTCCAGCACAGCGTCAAAGCTGGCCGAGTCGCTTGCATCGGGCGAGAGCACCGGCACCAGATCGGCCATATGCTCGCCGAAAACATCGCTGTGCATCGTGGTCTCACGCGCCTTCATGCTGATGCGATTGCCGCTGAGCGTATTGATCTCGCCGTTGTGGGCGATGCAGTGAAACGGCTGAGCCAGTCGCCAGTTCGGAAACGTGTTCGTACTATATCGCTGATGCACGATGGCCAGAGCCGATTTGACCCGCTCGTTGCACAGGTCGGGATAATAGGCGAATAACTGCCACGCCATGAACATACCTTTGTAACAGATCGTTCGGCTCGACAGCGATGTAATATAGAAATCGTCCGAATCCGCACCAAACTTCTCCCGAACCAGCCGCTCGGCCCTGCGACGAGCCATATAGAGTCGTCTTTCCAGATCGTCGCCTCGCACCCCTTCGCCATCTACGAACACCTGACGAATAGTCGGTTCGGCCGCCAGGGCTAACTGCCCCAGACAATCCCTGTTGGTCGGCACTTCCCGCCAGCCGAGTACGCGCAGCTTGTGGTAGCTGATTGCATCGGCCAGGATGCGATCGCAGCGTTGTCGCAGATCGCGATCCTGCGAGCCGAAGACATGTCCGACCGCATACGCCCCGCTGGGAGGCAAAGAGAACCCAAGTTTCTTCGATTCGCCTGCAAAAAACTCGTGCGGAATCTGAAAGAGAATGCCCGCCCCGTCGCCAGTCGTCTCATCGGATCCCGCCGCCCCCCGGTGGTGCAGGTTCACTAATATCTCTTTGCCGTATTCGATGATCGAATGGTCGCCTCGGCCGGCAATATCCACGACCGCACCGATACCGCATGCGTCGTGTTCGCGACGTCGCTCGTACAAACCCTGACTGACAGGTTGAAAATCCATCACTTCTTACTCGATCCTTTCGAGCCATTACTGCATCTTTATCTGCTTACCTGCGAAGCGTTTGACAGTTCGTAATGTGCATCCTGGACCGCCTTCCGCGTTACCGCCTCTCGAACGCAGGCGACTGGCCGTGGATGAAGTTGCGTATCCTATATCGTCCACAAGTCCACGGCAAGGACAATCCACGTCCATCCGAGGGCCTACCCGCGGCCGGCGCCAACTAGTAAAGAGCCATGAAGCCTGCTGCGACTCATTTAGATCGCTTCTGATATATTGCGTAAACACGTCTGTCAAATGTGCTTCAACTTCATATACCATACAGCTTTACAGACATGCAGGTGCACAGATAATCCTGAAAGAGTTTATCAGATTTGCTTATAATGCTCCCAGTGCAGTACACCTTGTAACGAACACGCACGGGAAATGCCTATGTGCCGTCGCACCTCGCAGAGGAATCAGGCCACACAGGCATCCAAACGGCACCTTGCAACCCCGAATACGCCTCGCTGATAATCTGCTGCAGGGCCTGTTCGTAGTGAACAGGCCCCGCCGTCTGCATTAGTCGTCGTGCCTGTGGCGAAATCGGTGAACCGCCACTATTTCGTGAACAGCATTTCCGCGTACGTTGGCAGCGGCCAAATCTCAGCATCCACGATCATCTCTAATTCATCGGCCGGCGTTCGCACCGCCTGCATTGCCGGGATCAGATCATCACGACAGGCTTTTGCCTGCTTCACCACGTCCTCTATCGCAGCAGTCTTCTGCTGGGAAGCCTCCAGCCCCCCTATCGCACCATCCAACTGCGAAATCAACTCACTTACACGCTTGAGCATTTTCGTCTGCGTCTCGGCCGACACACCGGCCTCACCCGTAGCCCTGACGCTCTCAGCGAGCACACCGGCGTATCGACAGCAGGCCGGGAGGATCTGCCGCTTGGCGATACTCAGCATTGTCTCCGCCTCAATATTGATCCATTTCGCGTAAGACTCCATCAGAATCTCGGTGCGGGCTTCCAATTCATGCTCCGTCAGCACGCCGTGCCGCGTGAACACCTCCACATGTTCGTCGGCCGGTATGGTTTCGAGCGACTCTACGGTAGACCGGATATTCGGCAGGCCCCGTTTTTCAGCCTCCTCCACCCACTCATCCGTATAGTTGTCGCCGTTGAAAATGACCCGACTGTGATTCACCGCAATCTCCTGCAGGAGCTTCTGAGCCGTCGCCCTGACGTCGTCGGCCTGCTCGAGCGCATCGGCCATTTCCCGCAGCGAGTCCGCAACGATTGTATTGAGCACGAAACTCGGACCGGCCACCGACTGAGTCGAGCCAACCATCCGGAACTCGAACTTGTTGCCCGTAAAAGCAAAAGGCGAAGTACGGTTCCGGTCCGTGCAATCCTTCGGCAATTCCGGCAGCGTCGAAACACCCAGCTTCAGTTCTCCCCCCTGCCTGCTGGTCTTCGCACCACCCTTGGCCAACTGCTCGAAAATATCGGTCAACTGATCGCCGAGGAATATCGAAACAATCGCCGGCGGCGCTTCATTCGCTCCGAGACGATGCTCGTTGCCCGTATTGGCCACGCTTGCCCGCAGCAGCCTGGCATGTACGTCAACCGCCCGGACAACTGCGCACAGCATCACGAGAAACACCATATTCTCATGAGGCGTCGCCCCGGGATCGAGCAGGTTTGCACCGTCATCAGTCACCATGCTCCAGTTGTTATGCTTGCCCGAACCGTTCACACCCGCGAATGGCTTTTCGTGCAGCAGACAGACGAACCCATGCCGCAAAGCAACCTTCCGAAGCGTCTCCATCGTAAGCTGATTGTGATCGGTCGCCACGTTGACCGTCGTGAACACCGGGGCCAACTCGTACTGTGCGGGCGAGACCTCATTGTGCTGCGTCTTGGCGGTAACGCCCAGCTTCCACAATTCCGTGTTCACCTCGTTCATGAAACTCGCAACACGCTCGTGCAGGGCCCCAAAGTAGTGATCGTCCAGTTCCTGGCCCCGTGGCGGTTTCGAACCGAAAAGCGTCCGCCCGGCCAGCACGAGGTCCAGACGTCTGTCATACATGCTCCGATCGATCAGGAAATACTCCTGTTCAGGCCCCATCGTGGCCGTCACACGCGTCGCGCTGCTGTTGCCCAGCGCGTTCAATACGCGCATCGCCTGCTTGCTCAGCGCGTCCATCGACCGCAACAACGGCGTCTTCTTGTCCAGCGCCTCGCCCGTATATGAACAAAACGCGCACGGAATATAGAGCGTAACGTTCTTCCCGTCCTCTTTGACGAAGACCGGAGACGTACAATCCCACGCCGTGTAACCGCGCGCTTCGAAGGTCGCACGCAAACCGCCTGAAGGAAACGAGGAGGCGTCGGGTTCGCCGCGGATCAGTTCCTTGCCGCTGAATTCCATAATCGTCCGGCCGTCCGAAGTCGGCGAAATGAACGCGTCGTGCTTCTCAGCAGTCGCGCCTGTCATAGGCTGGAACCAGTGACAGAAGTGAGTCGCGCCCTTTTCTATCGCCCAATCCTTCATGGCGTTGGCGATAACATCGGCCGTCGGCCCGTCGAGGGGGCGCTGTCCCTCCTGTGCCTCCGCCAGCGACCTGAAAACGTTCTTGGGCAAACACGCCCGCATGGTCACTTCGTTGAAGACGTTGCTTCCGAATATTCCTGTTACTTCGCTGGGCATTTCGCATTCCTTAAAAAGTCGGTTGTCTGCTCTATGACAACACAGACCTGAAAACGCAGCCTGTCCATCGGTTACACACTGTACCGTCCCCCGGTTCCCATCAGTCGCAGACTGATGCAACTTCAATCCGGCAAACAGCAACTACAGCCACCCGGTCGCAGCGCACACTCGCCGACTGCAACCTTGCGTTTCAGGAACCCATCATTTCCTGCGCCGTCACGCTTTCATCGACCCGCATCGCACGAGCCGTCACAATCTCAAACACATCGACAGTCGCCTTTGCGACCCCCGGTTTCCACACATCTTACCTTTACTTAAGCAGGAGTAACAAACTCCTTTTTCTTCTTGCTGCACCCCGCAACATCGTTATAGTGGTGTGAGACCCGGCCAGGCCGACCGGGCCTCACCCACAACCCAATGCCCACTGTGCCACAAAGCACAGTTTACAGCCTGTTAACTGTCATAGTAGAGATGGAACTCATGCGGATGCGGACGAAGCGCCATCGGATCGAGTTCTTCCTCGCGCTTCCACTTGATCCACATCTCGACCAGATCGTCCGTAAACACATCGCCCGCGGTCAGGAACTTGTGATCCGCCTCGAGCGCGTCGATCGCTTCGGCCAGCGACCCCGGCGTATGCGCGTGCTTGGCCAGCTCGTCGGCACTTAGTTCGTAGATATCGACATCCAGCGGTTTGCCCGGATCGATCTTGTTCTGGATACCGTCCAGCGCCGCCATCAGCATCGCCGTCCACGCCAGATAGCCGTTGGCCGTCGGGTCTGGACAACGGAATTCCAGCCGCTTCGCCTTCGGGCTGGATGAGTACATCGGTATACGCACTGCCGCCGAGCGATTCCGCGCGCTCATCACCAGATTCACCGGAGCCTCGAAGCCGGGCACCAACCGGCGATAAGAGTTCGTCGTCGGAGCGGCAAACGCCAGGATCGCCGCAGCGTGCTTCAGTATGCCGCCGATCGCGTGGATGCCAAGTTCGCTCAGGCCTGCGTACTCGTCGCCGGCCATCAGCGTATTGCCGCCCTTCCACAGCGAGATGTGACTGTGCATACCGCTGCCGTTGTCGTCGAAGACCGGCTTGGGCATGAACGTTACACTCTTGCCCGCCCGCTTGGCGACGTTCTTGATGATGTACTTGTACCACATAAACTGATCCGCCATCTTCAGCAGATCGGTGAACTGCATGTCGATCTCGGCCTGTCCCGCCGTCGCCACCTCGTGATGGTGTGCTTCGACAACGATCCCGACCTTCTCCATTTCCGCCACCATCTCGCCGCGCAGGTCGTGGTACGTATCGGTCGGACTCACCGGAAAGTAGCCGCCCTTAAAACTTGGCTTGTATCCCAGGTTAGGCTCTTCGAAACGCGCCGTGTTCCACGCGCCTTCGACCGAATCGATCTGATAGAAACCGGTGTACTGATTCTGTTCGTACCGAACCTCGTCGAAGATGAAGAACTCGGGCTCCGGACCGATGAAGCACGTATCCGCGACGCCCGTGGACTTCATGTACTCGATTCCCTTGCGAGCGACGTTACGCGGATCCCGCGTGTAGTCTTCTTTGGTGATCGGGTCCTTGATGTCTGCTATAACACTCACCGTCGGCTCCCGGAAGAACGGATCGATCACCGCCGTATCCGGATCGGGCACGGCGATCATATCCGACATATGAATGTCCTGCCAGCCGCGGATGGACGAACCATCGAATCCGAGACCCTCTTCGAACGTCCCTTCATCCCACACCTTGATCGGATACGAGCAGTGCTGCCATGTACCGAGCAGATCCACGAACTTCAGGTCGATCATGTTCGCATTGTTCTTCTTTGCGAATTCGAGAAACTCTTTGGGTGTCATTCTGACTTCCTTTCAATCAAGAACTAACTGTCCACCATGTTTTCGCTTGCCCATCCGTATCGTCGGCCGTCCCGCGCCACCCATTGTGCGAAACCACCGCCTGCCGCGCGCAGTCCTGTCTCCGTCCGAACCGCATTCATGGAATCCGCCCGACGTATGCCTGCACACATGCCCGGCCCGTCTGTCGCTGTATCGGCTGCCAATGTTGTCGTGTGATTCCATCATTTCCTGTTCCATCATTTTTTGCACTATGCGCCGGTCAGTGTGTGCATCCCCGGCGGCTATATTCTGCAATGCAATCGCCGTGCCAGGCGAGCAGGCCAGAGGCAAAATACTCACAACCCCTTATATAACAGACCCTTATACCCATTCGGCCCGCGACACATTACGACACACGCATCTACGTTTTTGTAGCCCTGAGCCACACACACCTACGTTTTTGTGTTTTCCAGTACTGAACTAAAGAATGAGCCCCGTCGCTTTGCAGGACGAGGCTCATCGCGCAATGCCCAGTAAAGGGCACAGAAAATGATGGCGACAAGGGACATATCCCCCATATCCCCTGCCGCGATCACCTAACCAATCGCTTTGTTGCCTTTTTCACCTGTGCGAATGCGCACGCAATCCAGCAGATCCATAACGAAGATCTTGCCGTCGCCGATCTCGCCTGTCTTCGCGCCATCGATAATTGCGTCGATGGTCTGCTGCAGGAAGTCGTCGTTGACTGCAATTTCCAAACGCACCTTCTTTAGAAGGTTGACTTCGAACTTGATGCCGCGATAGCTCTCGCTGTATCCCTTCTGCTCGCCGCAACCCAGAGCGTTCGTGACGGACATCTTGAAGACCTCCGCCTTATAGAGAGACTGCTTGACGTCCTTGAGTTTATGCGGCTGTATAAATGCGACTACGAGTTTCATCGATTGCTCCTGGTAAGAATCGTAAAGAGTATGCTCCCGGCGTCAGTGTCAGCTTGTCGAGAATATCTGGAAACCGCCGTACGCCTCCATACCGTGCTCGCCGATATCGAGACCTCGCAGTTCTTCTTCTCGACTCACCCGCAGGCCGATCGTCTTGTCGATCAACTTGAAGACCGCGCCCATCGCCACAACGACAAACACAATCGTACACAGACTCCCCACCACCTGGGCTCCGAGCTGCATCGGATTGCCACCGTAGATGATGCCGTTGTTCGCCACGCCCAGCGCCTTCCTGCCGAAGACGCCGACCGCCAGCGTACCCCATACACCGCATACGCCGTGAACGGGAACCGCACCCACCGGATCGTCGATCTGCAGTTTGTCCAGCAACTCGACACCACGAACGACGAGGTAGCCGCCGATACCGCCGATGACTATCGCCGCCCACGGATCCACGTACGCACAGGGAGCCGTGATCGCCACAAGGCCTGCAAGGGCCCCGTTCATCGCCATCGAAAGGTCGGGCTTGCCATACCGTTTCCAGACGGTAATCATCGCGACAATCCCGCCTAGGGCCGCAGCAATGTTCGTATTGAGCGCCACGCGTCCGATGAGCAAACCGTCCGTCACGCCAAGCGTAGATCCGGAATTGAAGCCGAACCAGCCGAACCAGAGAATGAACACTCCGAGCGATGCCAGCGGAATGCTGTGGCCGGCCAGCACATTGGCCTTGCCGTCAATCTCGTACTTGCCTTCGCGGGGCTTGAGAATCATCGTGCCGATCAGTGCCGCGAATCCGCCGACCGTGTGCACGACCGTCGAACCGGCGAAGTCTGCAAAACCGATCCTGGAAAGCCAGCCGCCTCCCCATATCCAGTGGCCGACTATGGGATACACGATAGCCGATATGATAAACGAGTAAACCAGATACCCCACAAACTTCATCCGTTCCGCCATACCGCCGGCGACGATCGTCGCTGCCGCCCCGCAGAACGCCGCCTGGAACAGCCAGAACGCATACAGGGGAACCCCTCCCGTCGTTGGCTCCAGACCGAACAGACACCAGCCTTCGAGGCCCATGAAACCGTTTCCCTCGCCGAACATCAGCGCATAGCCGATCAGAAAGAACCCCAGCGACGCCATGCAGAAGTCCAGGAAGTTCTTTGTCAGAATGTTGCACGTGTTCTTGGCGCGAATGAAGCCCGCTTCGACCATGCCGAAACCCGCCTGCATGAAAAACACAAGGAAGGCGCCGATCAGCACCCACACAGTGTTCAGTCCCTGCTGCAAGTCCATTATATCCGGCCCATCCTCCGCTCCCCAGGCGTTGCTGCCGAGCAGAATCGCCAGTGCAACCGCCGGCACACCCAGTCTCATTCTGCCTGAATCTCCAAGATCTCTTCTTGCCATCACTTCGTCGTCTCCATTGCAGTTCATAATCTGTTCGCGCAGCCACCGAATCGACAATGGCTGGCCGCCTTTGTTCACAGAACCCTGCATACACCCTTTGCAAGACATGTGCCAGCGGCCTGAGCGCAAGAGAAACTCCCTGTAACGCTTTTCCCGCAAAGCAGTTACAGGGAGTATAGGGGTATTGCTCAACTTGCATCAGTTTCTACATTATTGTAAACTCAGATTTCCAAAGTTACGTTTTCGTCATTATCGCCGTCTTTCGAGAACAGGTCCCGCCTTTTTGCGACGGGACCTGCCCTCCGGCCCGATGGGCACGCGAAGTGATGGCCCGGCGTATGTAGCCATCTGTTATCCTATGGCCTTGTTGCCGCGGTCCCCCGTGCGTATCCGTATGCACTCCGCGAGGTCCATCACGAAGATCTTGCCGTCACCGATCTCACCGGTCCGGGCGCCATCGACGATCGCCTCCAGAGCCCGATCCACAAAATCCTCGTTCACAGCAATCTCAATTCGAACCTTCTTCAGCAGGTTCACTTCGAACTCCACCCCCCGATAACTCTCGCTGTAGCCCTTCTGTTCGCCACAGCCCAGAGCATTCGTAACGGACATCTTATGCACTTCCGCCTTGTACAACGCCTGTTTCACATCATTCAGCTTATGCGGCTGAACATACGCTATAATCAGTTTCATCGTTCTATCTCCTGAATTGCCGTTTGCTCTATATTTACGTGGTCGTGAACACCTGGAACCCTGCGTATGCTTCCATACCGTGCTCGCCGAGGTCGAGACCCTTCTGCTCTTCTTCAGCGCTCACTCGCAGGCCAACCGTCTTCTTGATCGCATAGAACAGGACCAGACCGAGACCGAACGCCCACACAAAGGCCGCCCCGACGCCGAGCGCCTGCACGCCCAACTGCTTCACGCCACCTCCATAGAACAAGCCGCTCTCCATATTGAACAGGCCCGCCGCCAGCGTCCCCCATGCACCGCATACGCCGTGCACGCTGACCGCACCGACCGGGTCGTCCACCTTCAATGTCCGGTCGATAAACAGAACGCTGAACACTACCAGGGCACCGCCGATCGCTCCGATCAGGATCGATCCCATCGGCGTCACACCGTCGCACGGAGCCGTTATGGAAACCAGACCCGCCAGCGCCCCGTTAAGCGCCATGGATGCATCCGGCTTCTTCAAAATGATCCACGAAACCAGCATCGCCACAATCGCTCCGGCTGCCGCGGAAAGATTCGTCGTCACGGCAATGTACCCGATCGAACCGTCCCCCGTGGTCGTACTGCCCGGGTTGAAACCGAACCAGCCGAACCACAGAATGAACACACCGAGCGCTGCCAGAGGCAGATTATGCCCCAGAATCGCTTTCGGCTTGCCGTGCGGATCATACTTGCCGATACGCGGCCCCAGCACAATCGCACCCGCCAGAGCGAGCCAACCGCCCACAGAGTGCACGACCGTCGAACCTGCGAAGTCCAGGAATCCCAGATTCTCAAGCCAGCCGCCGCCGTCGAGCAGACCGCCCCACGCCCACGAGCCGAAAATCGGGTAGATCAGCAGCGTAATAAAGAAACTGTACGCCAGATAGCCCACGAACTTCGTCCGTTCGGCCATCGCTCCCGAGACAATCGTCGCAGCCGTGGCCGCAAACACCGTCTGGAAGATCAAGAACGTCCAGTTCCAGTCCATCCCCGGCTCCACCCCCGAAAGCCCGAACAGCGTCGTCCCGAAAAAGCCGTTGCTCTCGCCGAACATCAGCCCGAACCCGATCAGGAAAAACGCGATGGTCCCGACCGAAAAGTCCATCAGGTTCTTCATGAGAATGTTCACCGCGTTCTTGGCCCGGGTGAATCCCGACTCGACCATCGCGAAACCGGCCTGCATGAAGAAGACAAGAAACGCCGCAATGCACGTCCACACGATATTCATGTTCGTCTGCAGCGCTGCCGTCGCCTCTTCGATAACGGATGCGTCGCCGCCCCCGTCGGCCGCAAGTACTGCCCCGCCGCCGCTCAACATCAGCAGCAGCACCATCACTGTCACTTTCGTTCTCATCGTTAGCCCCTTACACAAATCGTCATCACTTCGTTAAAATGCTTTCACTATCCCGATACCGAAGAACAGATAATCGCTCTCGTTGCGGTACGTATCCTGCTTTCGAATGTTGTCGCTCAACAGCGTCACGTAGTTCACGCTCGGCGTCACCGTCATGCCCCCCACCTCGAACGGAAACGACACCGACAGCGATAGATCGTTCAGCTTGCTCGAATCGGGTCCCCAATAATACTTGTTGTACGATGCACTACCCCAACCGACGCTCGCGCCGATGTCCATCGCAATCGGCACGCCGGGCTTGAGTTCGGCTATCTGCTCAACCGTATGCCCGATGCCGAACGATGCATACGTACCCTCGGCTTCGTCCAGATCGTGGTACACCGTCACCGACGGACTCAGCGGCGCGTCGAACCCAAGCCCCCAGTACGCCTCCGTCGTGTCCATCACGGTCGTGCTCGGAAAATCGTAGTAGATCAACCCGACCGAATAACTCACCCCCTCAAGCCCCGGCACATCGTCCGAGTAGTCGATCGAGTAGTCCACCTCGGTAAACTGGTTCCGGTTATTCGTGTAGTCCGTTGTCTCCAAGCTCCCCCAGATACCGAGCGTCACGTTCCCGCTGCTGGCGCTCAACCCCGGCTGGAACACCGGATCGTCCACCAGATTCTGCCCCCGCCAGAGGTACTTGCCGAAGGTATCGGCCGTCAACTCGAACTCCATGCCGTCTTCCGCCACGGCCAGACCGCAACCACACATCACAACACCCGCCAAAACCAGCAACCGTCTTACCCTGTTCATTTGACCTGTCTCCTTCTTGTAGATTGTCATTTCGTTCAACACACTGCACCAATCACTTCCAGTTAACTGAAAAACACATGCACCCTCCTATTTGCAACGAGCGTGCCAGGCGCAGAAAACTGGCGCAAAAGAAGCATAAGACATGAAATACTAAAGACTTACAAAGAACTGACAAATGCGTAACCGCGAGGATGTCGCCTACATTTATGTAGCCCTATCTCTATTGGCCCACATTTATGTAGACACCTTGCCCTCAGATATACTTCGGATGGATGCCGTATTTCTTGATCTTGTACCCCAGAATCCGCTCAGTAACGCCGAGATCATGGGCCGCCTTGCGCTGCTGCCCGCCGCACCGCTTCAGCGCATCGATGATCAACTCCTGCTCCTTGTTCTCGATAATCTCCGGCAGCGACCGATTCGTCTCGCTCCCCTTGCCCTCCGCCATCTGCAGCGACGGCGGCAAATGCTCCGACCGAATCACATCATCGTTGCACAGCAGCACCGCCCGCTCGATGCAGTTCTCCAACTCCCGGATATTCCCCGGCCAGTGATACCGCGTCAGCATGTCGATCGCAGGCGTCGAAATCCGCCGAATGTCCTTCGCATTGTCCTTGGCGATACGTTCGAGGAAATAGTCCGCCAGCAGCATAATGTCGTCCTTCCGCTCCCGCAGCGGCGGCATATAGATCGGAAACACATTCACCCGATAGTACAAATCCTCCCGGAACAGCCCCTCCTTGATCTCCTCCTCCAGATTCTTGTGCGTCGCAACGATAATCCGCACGTTCGCCTTGACCGTATCGAGCCCCCCGACCCGCTCGAACTCCTTGAACTGCATCACGCGCAACAGCTTCACCTGCAGGTTCAGCGAAAAATCCCCGATCTCGTCCAGAAATATCGTCCCGCCGTTCGCCCGCTCGAACCGCCCGATCTTCCGCTCCGTCGCACCCGTAAACGCCCCCTTCTCATGCCCGAACAACTCGCTCTCCAGCAGCGTGTCCGGCAGCGCCGTGCAGTTGACCTTCACGAACGGCTTCTCCGACCGCAGACTGTTGTAGTGAATCGCATGCGCCACCAGATCCTTGCCCGTCCCGCTCTCACCGCGAATCATCACCGTCGCGTTGCTGTTGGCCACCTGCTCGATCAACCGGTACACCTCCTGCATCGCATTGCTCGCCCCGATCATATTGTGAATGTTGAACCGCTGCTTCAACTCCCGCCGCAGCCGGATATTCTCGTCCCGCAACTGCTGCCGGTCGGACTCAACCAGCTTGTTCAGCTTCACCGCCTGCGCCACCATCGTCGCGATCACGTTCAGCAGTTGCGCCGTCGCGTCCAGATCGCGCTTCGTGCCCGCCTGCTTGTCCACGCTCAGCGCCCCGATCGTATTGCCCTCCTGCTTGATCGGCATGCAGAAAAACGCCACCTTCCCCGTCTTCGCACTGCTCCGCGCCCGCGTCTTGTCCAGAAACCGCGGATCCTTCGACACATCCGGCACCACGATCTCCCTGCCGCTCTGCACCACCAGACCCGTCACGCCCTCGCCCATCTTGTACGTCCCCCGGCTGGCGGACTTCTTGCTCAGACCGTGCGCAACCTCCACGTTGATCGTCTCCTTGTCCGGATCCAGCAGCGCAATCGTCCCCCGCCGCAGCTTCAAATGCGTATCCAGCGATTCCAGCATCCGCTTCAGCGTCGTCTCCAGATCCAGCGACTCAGCGAACGCATTCGCCACATCGCTCAAAAGCTGCGTCTCTTTCGATAGCGTAGTCTTCATAACAACACCCCTATATCGCCATATAAACCCACTGATAATAACATATTCGTAGACCACCCACAACAAAATACATTTTTGTATACTCCCCACCACGCTCATCTCGACCGAAGTTCGTCCCAGCATGCGGGACCAACGCAGCAAAGAGATATCCGCCGCGGCCAAGAAGCTACTCTCCCCCACAGCACGAACCGACCTTATCCCGGCCTATCTCACATTTAGCCCGGCGTTTCACGCCGGGTGTTCCCTCGAATACAGACAACGACGCGCAAGAAGCACAATCCCCTCCTCCCTCAACCAGACTCCGTCATTCGGACTCTATCCCGGCCCTATCCGACCTGCGCCACCGGTCATTCCGACCAAAACCCCGCAAATGCGGGCCGACGCGTCCCGGCGCGCCGGGATGGCCCCGAATACGCATTTCCCCAGTGTCGCGAATCCACCAAAGCAAGGCAAAGCCCATTCTTGCGTTTTGCACTGTCATCTTGCCCCCCCTGCTGTCATCTCGACCGAAGTGAGTCCGCCAAAGGCGGACGAACGAAGCGGAGAGATATCCCCACCGATTAAGAGGCCACCGCCGCATTCAGCCTGAATCTGTCCCCGTCCCGGCCTCGCCCATTTCTACATTTTGCACTACCGTTTTGCCCCCACCGCACTGTCATCTCGACCGGAGTGAGCGAAGCGAACGCAGCGGAGAGATATCCGCCGCGACCAAAAGGCTAGTCCCGCCAACGGTACCGCCTCGCAGTCATTCCGACCAAAACCCCGCAGTTATTTCTTGTCATTTCGAGCGAGCGAAGCGAGTCGAGAAATCTCGCACGCGAATACTCCCGCATCTCCCGCATCGCGAACCTGCCCCTCGTCCCGGCTCCGCCCTCCTCCATGCGTCAGCATGTCATCTTTCGACTTTCGATTCTCGACTTCTCATCCCGGCCCCGCCCGGATTCTCCTTGCCCCACCGGTGTCATCTCGACTGGAGGCCAAAGAGCCTGCCCTGAGCGGAGCCGAACGGGCCGTAACGGAGAGATATCCCCACCGATTAAGAGGCCACCGCCGCATTCAGCCTGAATCTGTCCCCGTCCCGGCCTCGCCCATTTCTACATTTTGCACTACCGTTTTGCCCCCACCGCACTGTCATCTCGACCGGAGTGAGCGAAGCGAACGCAGCGGAGAGATATCCGCCGCGACCAAAAGGCTAGTCCCGCCAACGGTACCGCCTCGCAGTCATTCCGACCAAAACCCCGCAGTTATTTCTTGTCATTTCGAGCGAGCGAAGCGAGTCGAGAAATCTCGCACGCGAATACTCCCGCATCCCCCGCATCGCGAACCTGCCCCTCGTCCCGGCTCCGCCCTCGTCCATGCGTCAGCATGTCATCTTTCGACTTTCGATTTTCCACTTCTCATCCCGGCCCCGCCCGGATTCCTCTTGACCCACCGCCAGAACCATCACTATCATAGCGGCGATGGATTGTGCGAACAGGACCCGGGCCCGTAACCCCACCCATTCGCACAAAGGCAGGGAGAAACAGCGATGGCGGTTAAAACAGCAAGCAACGCAGGTGGCTCCAGAGGCATGGCCATCCGTCCGCAAAACGCAGGGGCCGTTGCACGATTGTGACTTTTGTGTAGGCACTGGTGGATTCGGATGAAAGAAATCAAGTTACCAGTATCCAGATGCATTGTAAGTCAAGTCATTGACCTTCAAGAGGCCCTGCCGGAACTGGCCGCTGGTAAAGTCGTTTCCTTCGGAACAATTGACTTTTCTCACAGCAAGGAATTGGATCAGGCACGACTGAATGGCGGCAAGATAATCTGGTGTGCCATCTGTCTGGAAAAGAAACTCGAAGGTATAATATCTACCTACATGTTCCCGCCGTCGGTCCCGCCAAACGACAAAGGGAGGTCTTTCTTTCTCAACAGAATACTGAGTTCTGACCTATTCTCATACTCGGCCAAAAAGGGTTTAGTGGTTACTATCGTAAACCAAGATGATCTCCTCCAAGGCAGAGATAAAGACCGACTTTCAAGACTTCTGAAAGAGGTGATGGACTATCGGAACGCATTTGCGCACGGTGATATCATTTATCATGCAGACAACGGCTGTATGCTGCGGTGCTGGCAGGGAGGACCAAAGACGAGCATTCTCGACGACGAATATTGGGATCAGGTGGAAGACTGCTTCATAACCACACACGATTTGGTGGATCAGATTGGGAGTAGTCTCAGAGATAAGCACCACAAAGAGCAAGCCTGAGACAGCTCATTCGCCGAACCACAAATACAATGACAGGAGCAGCACCTGAATGGAAGATATCCTGAAAACCCCGATACACATCACTGACGCCAAAGGCCTGGATATCGTCAACGGCCTGCTCCACGATGAATCCTTTGATCTCGACCAGGTACACTTTGACAAGGATGCAGGAGTGGTCACAATCCCCGCCCGAAGGCAATTCCATTCAGGGCCAGAGCGTGTAATCAGAAAAGGCTTGTTCTCCAAGACCTACGAAAAGGGCTGGATGAGAACGCTCATCACCATCCGCGCCGTACAGTCGCGGGAGATTCATAGGGATCAACACATCAACAGCTATACCTTCAACTCGTGGAACTACTCCGACGGGATACTGAAAGTCCAGTGCAACGAGGAAATGATCCTCGCTTTCCCGGTAGAAGGAGTCGACATTGAACTTACAGATACCGGATTTCAGGCCAAGGCCCGCATCACACGATGGTTCGGGTTCATCGAGGGCTGGTCATCAGGCAAGGTCTATGAATAGCCAAGGACCCAGCTTTCGTATGGAAAGATTGTAGCACCCATCCCTGCCTAGTTCGTCAAAAAGACAAAGCCCCATCCTGCCGAAGCAGAACGGGGCGCTTACTTACCACGAACAAGGCGGGTCTGCTCTCGCGGACCAAGCCTGGTGTTTATCTTCCCATCAACTTATAAACATCCTCCCCGCCATTGATCAGATGCGCCAGCGGCGCCGGTCTGTCGACGCCCTCGATGAACTTGGGCCTTGCCGCCCACGGCGTCACGCTCAGCACGCCGGTCAAATCCATCCAGTGCTGCAACCGCGACACGGGCAGATTCCACGTCATATGAAAATGGTTCGCCGGCGGATACTGCTTGTACTCCACCATACTCGCATACTTCGGCACCACAAACGTATGCGGCCACGTCGGCGTCGTCAGATCGCACATCGCCTGGCCCAGTTCGGTCGGCACCTCGGTCGTATGCGCCTCGTCCCAGATCATGCTGAACAACCCGCTCGCACTGCTGTACGCCATTCGCCCCGCAAGCCCTTCGATCCCCGCCGGCGTCATAAACGTCACCGAATTACCCCCGCCCGGGAAATACCCCTCATCCGCCAGCGGCATGCTCACGCGGTCCATAATCGTCTTGATCGACGCACCCGGCTCGGCCGCCCAGTCGAACGAAGCGCTGCCCGAGTTATCGCCGTCCACCAGCCCCTTGTTGTACCAGTCCGCCTTCTTGTCGAGCTTCTTCAAGCCCAGCTTCTTCGCCAGTTCGCGAATCTCCCATGACTCCCACACCTTGCGGAAGTCCATAAACAGCGGCGGATTGCCACCGCTCAGATACGTCATAAACAGCATCGTCAACAAGCCCTGCACGTCCGCCTCGGTCGCATACGGCTGCGGCGCCTTGCGCCCGTTGTGATCGAACGTACTGTTGAAGAACGACTCCATCGCATCGGCCACCGGCAGTGGAATCCCGCGCATATCGCTGCCCCATTCGAGCTGGCTCATAAACCCGCCGCCGACCGCATTCAAATCCGCCATCAGATCGCGCACGATCAGGTACATCCCCAGACTCTGGTCGAACCGCTCGCTGTCCGCATCGTCCCGCAGCTCCAGCCGCTTGCCCACGTACCGATTGATCCAGCCGCGCAGGTCCTTCAGTTCCTTCTCATTGTACGCCTTCTTGTTGAGCATGTCCGCCAGCAGCTTCATATCCAGCCGCGTGATCTCGACGCCGAACGTATTTCGCGTCGGAATCACGTGCTGCAGCGCCGTCTCCATCCCCATCGAATCGTGCCCCAGAATCACCACGCGCCGCCCGCGAAGCGCCACCGCCGTCACCGCCGCATAGCACCAGTCGATCAGGTGCTTTGCCGTCTCGTCGGTCATCTGCGGATTCATGCCCGTATCCGGCCACGTCCCCACGTTCAGCGAGATCATCCGCCCGTACTGGCTGATCGCCCCGTTGAGCGCATGCGCATAGACAACGCCCGGCCGCGGCCCGCTGTTGCCGCACGTAATATTGATCGGCGTATCGGCCGGAAACTGCTGCAGCAGCGATATCCCCGTAAGCTGCGGAAACGCCCACGTATCCGGCACCAGGACCAGGATATCCACCCCCGCCTTGCGGAACTGCTGCGCCACGATATCCGCCTGAGCCTCGCCGTCCACCAGCACCGTCGAATACACCACCGGCACCGGCGTCTGATCCGGCATCACGACCGCACCGTTGATCGTCTCGGCCGCCATCTTCACGATGTTCTGGCACCGCTCTCGGTCCGTCTTCGCAATCCGAGGATCGCTCGTCGCAAAAACACCGATCACCGGTACCTTCGGCGTCGCCTTCCGTATATTCGGCAAACACTTCGCTTCAACTGCCTTGGCTTTGGCCATCTCGAATACTCCTTCCTGCTGCGAATACCGTTACACTGCCCGACTCCGCCGACTGATATGCTCTGTCGAACGCGCCGCCTCACTCGAAGTTCGACGCATCCTCCAGCAACTTGCGGACGAAGTCCAGGAATTGAGCCGCGTACGCACCGTTGGCTACTTTGTGGTCCACGCTCAACGTCATCTTCATCATCTTGCGAACCAGAATATTGCCGCCCTCCGGCACGCACGTATCGCTGATCCGCCCGATACCCAGAATGCTGCACTGGCCCGGCACCACGATCGGTACGAACGCGTCGATCCCGAAGCCGCCCAGATTGCTCACCGTAATCACGCCGCCCTCCAGGTCCGTCAGATCCAGCTTGTCCGACCGCGCCCGCTCGATCAGCGCCTTGCCCTCGCTCGCGATCTGCTGCAGGCTCTTCGTGTTGGCGTCCTTGAGCACCGGCGCCACCAGCCCGTCCTCCACCGAAATCGCCAGCCCGATATGAATCGCCTCGGCCATCTGGATCGTATCGCCCGCCAACTGCCCGGTCATCATCGGGTACTTCTCCAGCCCTGTCGCGACCGCCTTGATAATAAAATCGTTGAACGAGACCTTCGTCCCGCCCGCCTGGTTCATCCGCGTCCGAAGCGCCACGATATCCGTCATATCCGCCTGTACCGTCAGATAGAAGCACGGGATCTCCTGCTTGGACTTGAGCATCCGCTCGGCTGTCAGCTTCTGCAGCCGATTGAGCTTCACCGTATCGCCCAGCTTCGCCTCGCCCGCAGCGACCACCGGCCCTGCCGGCGCGGCGCCTGCCCCACCCTCGGCCGCCTTCTGAACATCCTCTTCGCCGATCTTGCCGCCCGGCCCGGAACCCGTCACCGTCGAAAGATCGACGCCCAGTTCCTTCGCCAGCTTCTTCGCCCGCGGCGACGCCAGTACCCTGCCGCCCGCCTTGCCCGAAGCCGGAGCGGCCGCAGGCTTTTCTTCCTTGGCCGGAGCCGGCGCTTGAGCCGCGGCAGCTTCCGCCGCCGGCGCCTCGCCGCCTTCGCCCGTCAGCGAATCGACAAAACTCTGCGGCACGTCCTCATCCTCGGCGCCCAGCACCATCATCGGCGCACCGACCGCCAGCGTCTGATCGACCTCGGCGATAATGTGCTTGACGAAACCCTCGGCCGGCGACTCCATCTCAAGCGTCGCCTTGTCCGTCTCGATCTCGAAAATCACATCGCCCTTCGCCACCTTGTCGCCCACGCCGACCAGGCAGTTCACAATCGTCCCTTCTTCCATCGTCTGTCCGAGTTGGGGCAGTTTTACTTCTGTAGCCATGTATCGTTGTCCTCTGAATAAGATCAGTCATCCCGATGCATCGGGACACTGACGTCTTGTATTTCTGTTCTTTGATGCTTACGTTTCGATCATCCGTTGACCATCTTGCGAACCGCCTCGGCGATACTCTCCGGACTCGGAATGCTCGCGTTCTCAAGCGGCTCGCTCATCGGCGGGGGAACATCGGCCGCCGCCAGATTCACCGGCGCCGCATCCAGATAATCGAACCCGCGCGATCCGTCCTCGAATTCGTACTCCATGTACTGGCCCGTAATCTCGCGACCCGTCCCGCACATGCAGAATCCCTCGCTCACAGTCACCAACCGCCCGGTCTTCTGCACCGAATTCGCAACCGTCTGGATATCCAGCGGCTTGAGCGTCCGCACGTCAATGACCTCGGCATCGATCCCGTCCTGCTCGGCCAGCATCTTCGCCGCCTGCAATGCATACATCACCATCCGGCTGTACGTCACGATCGTCGCATCGCTGCCCCGCCGCTTGATGTCCGCCACGCCCAGCGGAACGATATACTCGCCCTCGGGCACGCACCCGAGATGGCCGTATGTCGCCTTGTGCTCGATGAACACCACCGGATTATCGCTGCGAATCGCCGCCTTCAGCAGCCCCTTCGCATCGTACGGGGTAGACGGCATCACCACATACAGCCCCGGCGCGTGCACCAGCCACGCCTCCAGAGACTCCGAATGATGCGCCGCAATGCAGCGCCCCACGCCGCCCTCGGTCCGCAGCACCATCGGCACCTTCGCCTTGCCCCCGAACATGTACCGATTGTACGCACCCACGTGCACGAGCTGATCCATCGCGATCGTCACGAAGTCCACGTACATGATCTCCGCAATCGGCCGCATCCCGCGAAGCGCCGCCCCCACCGCCGCTCCGGCAATCGCCGCCTCGGAAATCGCCGTATCGATCACGCGCTCCGTCCCGAACTCCGCAACCAGCCCGCGAGTCGCCTGATACGCACCGCCGTACAGCCCCACGTCCTCGCCCATCACGAACACGTTCTCGTCGCGCCGCAACTCCTCTCCCTGGGCCGCCGCCAGCGCCTGGCCCATCGTCATCACATCCATCCCGTAATCGCTCTTGACCTTCCCGCCGGCCTGCTCGGTCTTCTCCTTCTTCGTCTTAGCCGTCGAAGCCGCCATCGCCGCCTCGAACGCCGCCGTCGCCTCGGCTACCTTCGCCGCCGTCGCCTTGTCCGCCGCGATTACATCGTCCGCGTACGTCTCATCCACGTACACATCCTTCGCCAACTCCGAAGCATCCGGCCACGCACTGTCGATCCCGAACTGCGTCGCCGTCTCGATCGCCTCGTTCGCCTGCTCGCGAATCGCATCCAGCTCTTCCTGCGTGCACAACCCCTCGTCCAGCAGCTTCTCCCCCAGCACCGTAATCGGATCCCGCGCGTGCCACGCTTTCTCCTCGGCCTTCGTTCTATATGCCCGCGGATCGCTCCGGCTGTGGCCGTACCAACGATACGTCTTGGCCTCGATAATCGTCATCTCGCTCTCGCTCCGCGCCCGCTGCGCCGCCTCCCGCACCGCCAGAAACACAGCCGCCGCGTCCTGCCCGTCCACAATCATCGCCGGCACATCATAAGCCGCCGCCCGCACCGCAATATCCTCGATATTGCTCGCACACGTCGCCCCCTCGACCTCGCTGCCCGAAAACGGCACGCTCATGCCGTACAGATTATTCTCGATCACCGCCACCAGAGGCACGTGCAGCGTCGACGCCATATTCATCGATTCGTGGAAAGTCCCCGTGTTCGTCGAGCCGTCCCCGAAGAACGACACCACAACCTTCCCCGTCTTCTTGAACTTCTCCGCCATCGCCGCACCGACCGCCGGCGGCTGATTGCCGCCCACAATACCGGTCGACCCCAGATTGTTCTGCTTCTCCACCTCCGCGATGTGCATCGAGCCGCCGCGACCCTTGCAGTAGCCCGTCTCCTTGCCCATCAACTCCGCCATCATCTGGTTCCAGTGGTTCTGCCGGTCCTCCTCGCTGTCGGCATACTTATTCCCGATCGCCCCGCAGTGCCCGTGCCCGCGATGCGTCGAGCCGATCACATCCCCGCGCTCGATCGCCGCCGTCGCACCGACCGCAACCGCCTCCTCGCCCGCATACAAATGCGACGCCCCCTTAATGATGTTCTGCCCCAGCAGATCGAACACCTTCTGCTCGAAAAACCGAATCTCGTGGATCGTCCGCAGCCAGTCCTTCGCCTGCCCCAGAGTAATCACCCCATCGTCGATCATCTTCTTGATCTTCGGTGCCGGTTGCTTGCGTTTGTCGTCCAACGAGTAACCCATACTGCTCTTTCTCCACAAAGTTGAAGTTTCCGGGGCAAAAAAAACGGCGTACACACCCCACCTGACATAACGAAAGTCGGTAGTATAACACGACACCCCCCCAAACTCAACCGCCAACCCCCCAGAATTTGCGCTCGCCGCATGTTTCGCCCCCCGCCGCGACCGACTTTCGCGACTTTCTCCCACCATCGCCGCAGAAAAGCACTTGAACCATATCGCATTCTTCATTATGTAAGTACCCCGCGTGGCGACCGTTGGTCCCGTCGCAGCCGCTGCGCCGGCAGGGACGAGCCGCCCGACCGTCACAATTAGACAATCTGCTGTTCAACAGGTGGAGGTATATCCAAATGCTCGATCTCGTACCGATTTCGACAACCGGCTACAACAAACTCAAGGAACAACTCAGCGAACTCGAAAAAGAAGCAGCCGTCGTCCGCCAGGATGTCGCCGAGGCCCGCGAACAGGGCGACCTCAGCGAAAACGGCGCCTACATCTACGGCCGCGAGCGCCTCGGCTTCCTCGAAGGCCAGATCGGCGAACTCCGCGGCCAGATAAACCGCTCCGACATCGTCGACTGCACGAAGGTCCCCTGTGACCGCACCGCCTTCGGCAACGTCGTTACCGTCCTGGACCTCAACACCCAGGAGAAGGTAACCTGGCAACTGCTCGGCCCCGGCGACGCGGACTACGACGAAGGCAGCATCTCAATAGAATCGCCCGTGGGCAACGCCCTGCTCGGCCTCGCCGTCGGTGAAGAAGTCTCCGTAACGATCCCCCGCGGCGAATGCCATTACCGCGTGCTCGAAATCAGCAAATCCGAAATCCAGTAGCCGGCTATCCCCCAACTCTTCGCGCAACGTAGTCAAATACGGGGTGGACTTCACCCCGGGGTACTGCCTGCGCCGCCGAAGCTGCCCCCTCGTCCGGCCGCCGGTATTTTTGCGTATGCTGGGAATCACTTTTTTTGAAGAATCTCACCGCTCGTGCGTCTGGTACAATGCAGCGACATGGTAAAGAGTTCGGAACTGGCCCCAGGCTTTGGCAGGAATCCGTCATGACAGAACAAAACGGCCGCGTCATCTACCAGGAAACGCAACGATGGAGCCTCGCATTTCGATGCCTGCTGCTCGCCCTGTGCCTCTTCAGCGTACTCGCTTCGATCTACGCAATCGCGGTTATACTCCGCCGGGACAGCATTCAATGGTCCCCGCTGCTCATGACCGTACTCTGCGGCGTCTTCATCCCCCTGACCATCGGCCTGCTCATCTGGATCTTCCGCCTGCAAACCGAAGTCCGCCCCGACGGCCTCTACATCCGCTGCATACCGTTCCACAGGCGCCCCCGCCGGTTCGAACCCCGCGACCTCGCCGAATCCTACGCCCGCCGCTACCGCCCCATCCTCGAATACGGCGGCTGGGGCATCCGCTACGGCCCCAAAGGCCGTGCCTACAACGTCAGCGGCAATCAGGGCGTACAACTCGTCTTGAACGACGGAAAGCGCATCCTCATCGGCTCGTCGCGCCCGGCCGAACTCGAAGCCGCCATCCACTCCATCGCAAACACGAATTGAGCAAAGCAACCATGGTCACCCTCGAAAACAAGGAAAACGTCCAGCCCGTCTGCCCGCACTGCAGCAAACAGATCACAACCCTCTGGATGCAGACCATCACCGGCGTCCTCGGAAAACGATACATCTACTTCTGCCCCGACTGCCGAAAAGTCCTCGGCGTCTCACACAGAAAAGGCTTTTGGATGGGATAATACCCCTGTCATCCCGGCCCCCGAGCCGAAACCTCAGCATCCCACGAAAAGAACCGACGGCAACCCGGGAGCCAGAAACTCGGAACTTACCGCGACGTCTGTCGAGCGGAGTTCGCCCTCGGTAACGAAGCGCAGTCGAGAAATCTGCTGCACGAACATGCCCAAACCCTGCGTCGCGCCAAATCCCTCCGCTCCGACCTTGTCACCCTGAGCGGAGCGAAGCGAAGTCGAATGGGTCTGCCCGCGAACAAGCTCCACTCCAGCAGCGCGACCCGCCCCCCTTCGCATCGAATACTCACAACCACCCGCACCCGGCACAACCCTGTCATCCCGCCCCCCGAGCCGAAACCTCAGCATCCCACGAAAAGCCGTCGCGCCCGCATTGAGCCCGTGTCCCACATAGGCCCAACCACCTTCCCATCGAATACACACAACCGCCCACAACCGGCACAACCCCTGTCATCCCGGCCCTTGGAGGCTGTGTCATAATCATGAGAGTTGGTGATTGCAGGGTTAGGGTAGAGCGTTTATGGCGGACAGTGAAGGTCGCAACTCCACCTAAGAAATCGATAATTGTGGCATAGGCAATGGGCAGGGGTATGATATGCTGAACAGTGTGATTCGTGACTGCTGTGTAACGTAGTTATCACGATCCGTCGAACCCAATGGATAACGCCCAGGAATCTGTCCTGATCCGTCGAAAACCCGGCCGGAAGGCAAATCCCCGGCCGGGCCTGATACCGACGCCTGACATATACGCCCCTTCTCGTACGAGACTACTACTTGATACCCGCGTGGTACTCCTGGAGGGAGCGAACGGTCAGCGTACCGTCTCTGCCCGCAGCTATGCTCTTGACGGTCGCGGCGGCTGCGGCAACGGTCGTGATATACGGCAGGCGGAACTTAATGGCGGTCTTGCGGATATAGCTGTCATCATGCTTGCTCATACGGCCCGAAGGCGTATTGATGACAAGCTGGATTTCGTCATTCTTGATGGCATCGACGATATTCGGCCGGCCTTCGTGCATCTTCAGAATCGGCTCGGACTCGACGCCTTTGCTCTCGAGATACTTGTGCGTTCCCTCAGTCGCTTTGATCTTGAAGCCGAGTTCCGCGAACTGCTTTGCCACTTCCAGAGCCGCGGGCTTGTCCGCATCGGTGACCGTCAAAAGAACGGTGCCCTCGGACGGCAACGGTTGCTTGGTGGCACGCTGCGCCTTGTAAAAGGCCAGGGGGAAGGAGTCCGCCATGCCCAGCACTTCGCCGGTCGAGCGCATCTCCGGGCCCAGGATCGGGTCTACTTCGGGGAACATATTGAACGGGAACACGGCCTCCTTGACGCCGAAGTGCGGGATACTGCGGGGCTCAATGTCAAGATCGGACAGCTTCCTGCCCAGCATAAGCTGCGTGGCCATCCGAGCCATAGAGATACCGCAAACCTTCGACACCAGCGGCACCGTGCGGGAGGCGCGAGGATTGGCCTCCAGTACGTATACGGTATCGCCGGCGATAGCATACTGGATATTCATCAGGCCCACGACGTTCAGTTCCATCGCAATACGCCGCGTGTATTCGCGAATCGTATCGAGATGCTCGCTGGAAATGCTGACCGGCGGAATGACGCAGGCGGAGTCGCCGGAGTGGACGCCCGCCAGTTCGATATGCTCCATAACGGCCGGAACGAACGCGTCGGTGCCGTCGGCGATGGCGTCCGCCTCAGCCTCTATCGCATTTTCCAGGAACTTGTCGATGAGGATCGGCCTTTCGGGCGATACTTCCACCGCGGCGGCCACGTAGTGCTTGAGCATCTGCTCGTCATGCACCACCTCCATCGCACGGCCGCCCAGAACGTAGGAGGGACGCACCATCAGAGGATAGCCGATCTCAGCGGCGATGGCGAGGGCCTGCGCTTCGCTGGCGGCCATGCCGGACTCCGGCTGGGGAATACCGAGTTTGCGCATGACCTCCCGAAAACGGTCACGGTCCTCCGCCAGGTCGATGGTCTCAGGAGAGGTGCCGATGACTTTGACGCCTGCTTTAGCCAATTCACCGGCGATGTTCAGCGGAGTCTGGCCCCCGAACTGGCAAATGACGCCCTCGGGTTTCTCCTTCTCATAGATGCTAAGCACGTCTTCGACGGTCAGAGGCTCGAAATACAGCTTGTTCGACGTATCGTAGTCGGTGGAGACGGTTTCCGGGTTGCAGTTGACCATTATGGATTCGTAGCCCTCGTCACGGAGCGTGAAGGCCGCGTGAACGCAGCAGTAGTCGAACTCGATTCCCTGGCCGATGCGGTTGGGGCCGCCGCCAAGAACCATGATCTTGCGTTCCTTGCTGGCGCCGACCGCGTCGGGAGCGTTGTATGTGGAAAAGTAGTAGGCGGCATCCTCGACTCCGCTGACGGGCACCGCCTCCCACCCTTCGACAACGCCCAGTTTGATGCGGCGATCGCGGACAGCCGATTCGTCCATATCGAGGATTCCGGCGAGGTATTTGTCGGCAAAGCCGTCCTTCTTGGCCTGAACGAGCAGCTTATCCGGGATCTTTTTGCCTTTGTGCGCCAGCAGTTCCTCTTCAAGGGCAACGAGCTCGGCCATTTGCTCGATAAACCAGCGTTTGATGTGTGTCTTCTCATAGAGCGCATCGATTGCTGCGCCTTTGCGCAGAGCTTCATACATAATGAACTGTCGCTCGCTCGAAGGTTCGCTCAGCAGATTCATCAACTCGTCGAGCGGCAGATTGCTGAAATTCTTCGCGAAACCGAGACCGTGGCGACCGGTCTCCAGCGAACGAATGGCCTTCTGGAAGGCCTCCTTGTAGTTCTTGCCGATGCTCATGACTTCGCCGACGGCGCGCATCTGCGTCCCGAGTTTGTCTTCGACGCCTTTGAACTTCTCGAACGCCCATCGGGCGAATTTGACGACCACGTAATCGCCCGACGGCGTATACTTCTCAAGCGTCCCATCGCGCCAATAGGGAATTTCGTCGAGGGTAAGCCCCCCTGCCAGAAACGAGGAAACCAGGGCGATGGGAAAACCTGTGGCTTTGGAGGCCAGCGCCGAAGATCGGGAGGTTCTGGGATTGATTTCAATGACGACGACGCGTCCCGTGTCCGGATTGTGGGCGAACTGGATGTTCGTGCCGCCGATGACCTCGATGGCGTCGACAATGTCGTAGGAGTACTTCTGAAGACGCTGTTGCAGTTCTTCGCTGATTGTGAGCATGGGCGCGGTGCAATACGAGTCACCGGTATGGATGCCCATGGCGTCCACATTTTCGATGAAGCAGACCGTTATCTTCTGACCTTTGGCGTCGCGAACGACTTCCAGTTCCAGTTCTTCCCAGCCAAGGACGGATTCCTCGATGAGTATCTGGCCGACGAGGCTGGCCGCCAGGCCGCGAGCGGCGACAATGCGGAACTCTTCGACGTTGAATACAATGCCGCCGCCGGTGCCGCCCATCGTATACGCGGGCCGAATAACAACCGGATACCCCAGCTCGTCCGCAATGGCCTCAGCGTCCTCCAGGGAAAACGCCGCCTCGCTTCTGGGCAGGTCCAGTCCGAGCCGATTCATTGTCTTCTTGAATTCGATGCGATCCTCGCCCCGTTCGATGGCGTCGACAGCCACGCCAATGACCCGGACGCCGAACTTCTCAAGTACGCCGGCCTTATGGAGTTCGGAAGTCAGGTTGAGTCCGCTCTGACCGCCAAGATTCGGCAGGATCGCGTCCGGACGTTCCTGCTCTATGATCCTGGCCATCGTTTCCATATCAAGCGGTTCGATGTAGGTTGTATCGGCGGTGCCCGGGTCGGTCATAATGGTGGCGGGATTGGAATTGACCAGTACGATCTCGTAGCCGAGTTTGCGCAGGGCCTTACAAGCCTGAGTGCCTGAGTAGTCGAACTCACAGGCCTGACCGATGATAATGGGGCCGGAACCGATGATCATCACCTTGTTAATGTCGGGGAGCTTGGGCATTGGGTGTACTCCTTCTCGAATCAGTTTTCAGTTATTCAGAATGCGAAACCTCCATCCTTGTCTCTTGCTCAAGCAATGCGAAGTTCTGTGCGACCCGCCATTTTGCACGATCGCTCGCCGGAGTCAAGTCTCGTCGCCCGGACCGCATAGTATCGGCTCGACCCTGCGCGCAGGAGGCCGGGAATCTGTCCACGCCTTACAGCCCGGAGAGCTATCCGTTGAGAACCCAGCCTTTTCGGTATGTCTTATGGATGTATTCATCCGCCTCGGGACAGTTCGGAGCCTTAAGCTCCTTCGAATCCCACTGGAGTTTCTTGCCGACGCGACAGGCGACCAGCGCGAGCAGGTTGTGCTCGATCAGGGCGCCGGAATAATCGAAGTTGCAGAGCGGGGGCTTGCCCGTCTTGCAACCGATGATCCATTCCTTGTGGTGGCCCGGCGACGGCGGAATCAATTCGTCGGGTTTCGGCGAATCATAATGTGTCATATCGCCCCGCAGCATGAGCATACGGTAGCCGTAATCCGCAACCAGCCACCCCTTGTCGCCCTTGAAGATAACGCCCTTGAACATATCCTCCCGATTGAAGACTTTGGAGGGCATGCCGGGCTTCTTGCCACCATCGTACCAGTGGACCGTCACCGCGGGACGCCAGTCGTTCTTGGGGTGGTCCCACTCGGCGGTGAGCCATTGCGGGCAGGTGGCATCGCTGATTGGACTGCCTTCGGCCTGGCAACTTGTGGGGAGCGTGAGGTCCAGACCCCAGTAGGCCATGTCGAGCATGTGGCTTCCCATATCGCCGATCTGTCCGCTGCCGAAGTCCCAGAAGCGGTTCCAACCGAGGCAGCCTCCCTTGAGATAGCCCGGATTATAGGGATGATACGGGGCCGGCCCAATCCAGAGGTCCCAATCGAGATGGCCCGGCACGGGCTTGACGGCGGGCAGGTAATCGCCGCCTTCAGGCATTCGACTGCACCAGACCCGCGCTTCGCTCGGCGTGCCGATCGCACCGCTCCGGATCAACTCCACCATCCGCCGGTAGTTGTCAGATGCATGAATCTGCGTGCCCATTTGTGTTGCGAGCTTGTCCTTATTCTTAAGATACGTCTGACGAACCATGTGGGCTTCCTCGACGGAGTTGGCCAGAGGCTTCTCGCAGTAGACGTGGAGTCCCCGGTTCATGGCCCAGATATTGATAAAGGCATGCGTGTGGTCGGTAGTCGCACAGACCACGGCGTCGAGGTCCTTCTGATCCAGGCACTTGCGCCAGTCCTTATACGTTTTGGCCTGCGGGAAGGCTTTGGCCGCCCTGGCGAGGTTCTGTTCATTGACGTCACAGAGGGCAACGATGTTTTCACTCTTGACACCGTTGAGGTCCGCCCAGCCTCGACCGCCCACGCCGATAGCAGCGATATTCAGCTTGTCATTGGGTGACTGACCTTTGAGAATGCCGGACTTGAGGACGACGACGCCGGCTCCAAGAGCAGCGCTTTGTTTGAGGAACGTGCGACGTTTGATGCTGGAACTCATACGATACCTCCATAAATTGTCTGTTGTTAACCGCCTTGCCCGAAACAAGCAGCCGGCCGGTTCGTGTTGAAAGACCTGCTGAGGATATTTGCGTATCCTCGGGGCGTTAGTATACACCCCGGCCGAAGAACTCGCCACGATCTTATTTCGCACGGAAGCACTTTGACGCCCAGCCGGTTATCCCGTAGAATACTTTCGGCCTGCGGATCGGGGCGAGGCGGAAGGCTTTGCAGAGGAGTTGTGTGACGCCATGGGATGCTGTTTTTTTGCAAGCACTCGGCACGGAGCCATGCGATCCTGCGTGCGCGGGTGGACAGGGGATCGACCGACATGAAGAAACTGGACATAAAGGCGGTAAGGCCGTTGATAAGACTCGCCATCGAAGAAGACCTCGGTGCGGGCGATCTTACGACCGCGTTATTCCACAAGAGCAATGAAACCGGTAGAGCCGATTTGATCTCGCGCGAGGAGATCATCGTCAGCGGGATGCCCGTTGTACGGGAAGTGCTGCGGCAGTACGACGAGCAACTAAGTCTGACGGTTCGCATCAATGACGGAAAACCAGCGCACGTCGGCTCCCGGCTGGCCACCATAGAAGGGCCCATGCGGCCGATGTTGAGTGCTGAGCGGGTCGTGCTGAATTTCCTGCAACGCCTCAGCGGCATCGCCACGACAACGCAGAAATATGTGTGGGCGGTGCGGGGGACCAGGGCAAAGATCTACGATACCCGCAAGACGATGCCGGGTTGGCGAGTACTCGAAAAGTACGCAGTTCGTTGCGGTGGCGGCTACAACCATCGTCTGGGTCTGTACGACGGTATTCTGATCAAGGACAATCACCTGGCGCAGCTCGGACGGAATTTCCAGAAGAAGTTGCGCAAGATCATCGATGAGGCACGGAGCCACGAGGGGATTCAGTTCGTGGCGGTCGAGGTGGACCATGTGGATCACCAGCTCAATCACGTTCTGAAGATACCGGATATCGACATCGTGCTGCTGGACAACATGGGCCAGTGGCAGCTCAAACACGCCATCGAGATGCGGGAGGAAATGTGCGGCAAGAACGAAGGACCGCTTCTGGAGGCATCGGGTAATATCACGCTCGATAACGTCTCGGCGATCGCACAATGCGGAGTGGACCGTATTGCGGTCGGGGCGATTACGCATTCGGCCAAGGCGGTAGACATCGGCCTGGACAGATAGGCGCGCTTATGCCTGCGATAGACTCACTCGATCCGGATCGCATCCAGGCAAAGCTGGGGACCACGCACGCCGGGACCGACGTCATTGTGTACGATCGCACAGCCAGTACGAATGACATCGCCTTTGAATATGCGAAAAACCCGGCCAACAACGGCCTGGCGATCTTCGCCGAAGAGCAAACGGCCGGGCGCGGACGCGGAGGCAATCGGTGGGAATCCACGTGGGGCCGGAGTATATTGTGTTCTGTCGTGCTGGGTGAGTCCCAGTTGAGTTGTGATCTATTGTCTTTGGCTTCGGCAGTGGCGACGGCTGAAGCGATCGATGCGACCGCACGGATCAAGTGGCCCAACGACGTCTTCCTCAACGGCAAAAAAGTGGCGGGATTGTTACTCGAAGGCAGAACGCAGGCAAGCGCGACAACCTGCGTTCTGGGCATAGGTATCAACTGCCACCAGAAACACGAGGATTTCGGCCCCCGGCTACAGGGGATCGCCACGAGCGTGGATATGGAACTGGGAGGTTGCTGCGACCGAACGGCGCTGGCGCGGCGTCTGTTGATTTCTATCGACTACTGGCTGGATAAGGCCGCGACGGACGCCAAAGCGGTCGGCAGCCGTTGGCGTGACTTGAGCGTACAATTAGGGCATCGAATCAGTCTGTCGTACAACGGACGGACGTTCACCGGGCATTGTATCGGAGCGGACCCCGACGAAGGATTGATATTGCGGCTTGATACGGGCGGCGTGCGAATGTTCCCAGCCGCTCAGTCTTCGATCATCACGGAGCCTGCGGCGGGGACAACGAGGGAGGCTGCTTCCTGATTCCGGCTTCGATGACAGACCACCGTTCGAACTGGCGAGTCTCAATAGTGAAAACCAAATTCGTTTGTCGTGCAATGCCGGCCAGCAGGGTCTGAGCAAAATCCGACGGCTTGTTCGGATCGACTGACTGTGAGTCCGGTGCCGCGGAGTCGTACGTAATCCATTTGAGAACTTGCGGCGAGCCTTCTGTTTGATCGATGACGTGCATATGCGTCAGCCCCCCCACACAAGAAAGAAACTCGCCGGGGGTCCCGCTCTCTTCCTTGACTGCATTATCCATAACATTTAACGCTATGCGGATAGCCTTCTCCCCATCGCCGGATTCGCGCCGCCACGGACCGCGGGCGACGATCACATGATGCTGTGAGGGCCGTTTGATGAATTCGACCTTACGGGAGGTCTCCTCACAGATCTCTCGCTCCAGCGCTTCGAACAACGCATCCTGAGATGCATCCGTGCGGATGATCCAGTCGCCTCCAATGCGCATCTGCATCAGGGACGCTGATTGATCGAACTGGCGGCTGTCAAGGCCGAGCATATTCTGTATAATCGCGTGCAGCGGAACAAACCGTGCCCCCCAGACCATCCTGGGCTCCAATGCGCCATCCCAGCTCCAGACAAACGTCAACTCCTCAAAGCCGGCCAACTTGTCGGCCATATTGTCTATGTAGTGTCGCCTCTCGGAGGCAAAAGGTGGGGCAATGCGTCTCAAAACCTCCCCCGGGCCAAGTCGATGTGCGGCGTTAAACGCAGGACGCCATGAAGGATCGGCCGGCCGCAGCTTCGTTGCGTCAGGCGTTTCAAGATCGTAGACGCTTTTCGAGCCGACGATGTAGTGTCTGTTGGCGGTGTAGTCGCGGACTTCGGTCCCACGGACAAGTGGGATTGCCAGCAGGCTTTCGAAATTCGGGTCGTTTACTCGGATGTCGGTGATTCGCGTGGTCGTCCGATTTTCGCGGCGTCCGTGGTCGGTTGGATAGAACCGACTGTGTGTCCCCTCGACGGGAAACCAAAGGTCTTCATCGATTCTTTGGAAACGCGTGTTGTACGCGTGGCAGATTTCTCCCGAGATATAGTACTGCTGCGAAAGAATCGCATGGCCCTTGTCCGGGTCGACGACGGCGACACCTCCTCCGCCGTTGCGATAGGTCGCTTCTATACGGTACAGATCGGTGTTCACCTTCCGCACCTCAACATTTGAATCCGTCTGCATGGCGCGACGCAGAAAGCCGCAGAACTTGTCTCCCAACAGCGTCCAGGGAGGACGGTTGCGTAAATATGTCTGCGGATGTTGAGAGTCCCTTATGGCAACGGTCGGCCCGTTGAGCAACTGGTCGCGTCTGTACTCGATGCTTTTCGTCCCGTCCCACACGAAGATATCCTCGCGTGCGGGGCGAAAGAGACACACGCGACCTCGCCCCATACTGTCAAAAGCAAAGGACTTGACCTGGGCACCATCCAGGGCGCCGTCCTCCTGGTTCAGGGACTCGGAAGCGATACCGTGATATGTGTTTTCAACCGTGCACGAAAAACTCGCGATACGTGCACGGCTTTGCTCGATTCGGGCCAGCAGCGCGGCGGCGTGCTCAACGTCCCCCCGGGACGGCACAGCCGGACAGATATGCGCAGGAATACCTCCTATCGCCAGCAGAACTCCCAGCATGGTACGAGCAGCATGTTTCGTTTTCACCATCCTCCGATCATCATTCACCAACCCATTGTTATTATACCACATCACGGGGCATAACCAAAGCGATCCGACCAGCGCGCCCGCTGACGGCGTGCTTTCAACGACAATTAATGCAGTTTTCGGGCATCCGGCGACCAGAAAAAAGGCATCAGAAAGGACTCAAACCCCGGCGATTTTGTACGGTGGAGCGCTTTCGGCTGGACACAGGCCGGACGAAATCGCGACAAAACACATTTGAAGATCGCGCATGCGCTATGTATGATGATGCTCACGTGGCTATACCTGCAAATTAGTAACGGCATAGGAGACGCTGAGATGGAACAGTATAATCGCCGCAGCTTCATCAAGGCAACCACAGCAGCCGGGGTCGCGCTGGTCACTCCCTTTGCAAAGGTGCGCGGGGCAAACGAGGCCGTGCGAGTCGCCGTGGTCGGGATTCACAATCAGGGGGCCAATCACATCAACTGGTTTCGCAAGATAGCAGGCGTACGGGTTGTGGCGATCTGCGATGCCGACAGGAATGTCCTGGACAGAGAGAAGAAGAAGTTCACGGATCGGAACGAACAGGTCGATACGTACGTCGACTATCGCAGGCTGCTCGACGACAGCGGCATCGATGCGGTTATAACCGCCACACCCAACCACTGGCACGCGCTGGTGACGGTCTGGGCGTGTCAGGCGGGCAAGGACGTATATGTGGAGAAGCCGGTGTGCCACACGATGTGGGAAGGCCGGCAGATGGTCGGGGCCGCACGCAAGCACGGGCGAATCGTGCAGTCGGGTATGCAGCGGCGCTCTGATACGGGTCTGGCCGAGGCGGTCGAGTATATTCGCGGGGGAAATCTGGGGGCGATTAAGCTGGTGCGGGGGATTGTCTACGTGCGTCGGGGCAGCATCGGTAAAGTGGACGGGCCCCAGGCCGTGCCGGCCGGCGTCGATTATGACTTGTGGTGCGGCCCGGCCCCGAAGGCTCCGTTGAGGCGCAAACGCCTGCACTACGACTGGCATTGGGTCTGGCCAACCGGCGACGGCGATTACGGCAATAACGGCATTCATTTCACGGATATCTGCAGGTGGTTTCTGGGCGATCCGGGACTGCCCAAGCGAGCGATCAGCATAGGCGGAAGGTTTGGGTACATCGATGACGGAGAGACGCCCAACACGCAGATTGTGTATCTGGGGTATGAGCCGGCGCCGGTGATTTTCGAGGTACGCGGACTTCCTCACGCCAACGGCGACTCGTCCATGGATCAATATCGGGGAACGCGAGCGGGCGTGGTAGTTCATTGCGAAGACGGCTATTTCGTGGGCGGCTGGGCGTATGACAATACCGGCAGGAAGATCCGGCAGTTCAAGCGCACAGGCGGCAGCGGCCATCATCAGAACTTCATCGATGCGGTTCGCAGCAGGAAGGTTGCGGACCTGAACGCCGACGTTCTTCAGGGACATTACTCCAGCGCCCTGTGTCATCTGGGCAACATATCGCATCGCCTTGGCGAACCCGCATCGCGCGAAGCCATTCTGGAATCTATCGGTTCCTCCAGTGCGATGACCGAGACATTCGAGCGTTTTCAGGAGCACCTGCTCGTCAATCACGTCGATGTGCAGCAGACGCCGCGCATTCTGGGGCCGTGGTTGACAATAGACCCCGATAAGGAGACATTCACGGGAGAATTCAGCACACAGGCAAACGTGCTGTTATCGCGTGAATACCGCGAGCCTTTCGTTGTGCCGAACGTGGGCTAATCACGGGCGACTGTGAGGCTCCGATCGCTGATGACGAACAATCCCGCGCAAATTTTGAGAGATGGTCGCTGATAACTGGAGGTACACATGTCCGATACAGTTCACCATAACCCGGCAGTGAAACGTCCCCCGTGGTATCGTTCCGTCGGACCTGCGCTGATTACGGCGTGCGTCGTGTTCGGGCCGGGCAGCCTGCTGATCAGTTCGAACATCGGCGCGCGGCACGGCTATGATTTGCTGTGGATGCTGCTGATTACGGGCGTGCTGATGGGAACGTACACCACGATGGCGGCGAGGATCGGCGTTGTCGGCGGCAGGACACCGTGCACATTGCTGGCAGAGCGACTCGGCCGGCCCGTGGCGGCGATCGTCGGCATCAATCTCTGTCTGATCTGTACGGCCTTTCAATTCTCCAACAATCTGGCGGTTGCGGCGGCGGCGGACACATTGGGACTGGCGCGCTTGTTCGGCGATCCGGCCGAGATGTCCCAGCGCACGCAGGCCTTTATCAGCAGCGGATTTCTTGTCTTCTTCAACATTCTGATCATCGCGCTGACGTTTCTGCTCAAGCAGGTATATCATGTGATCGAGCGGCTGATGAAGGTCATGGTCGCGGTTATCCTGATCTGCTTTTTGGTCAATCTCTTCGTCGCCGGGCCGGCAATTCTTGACATTCTAAAGGGCCTTATCCCCGGACTTCCCGACGGAATGTCGCTGGCTCTGCCCAAGCGAACGCCGGACGGTATCTTCGACCCGATGCTTGTTGTGGCGTCCCTGTTGGGCACGACGTTTTCGGTGGCCGGGGCGTTTTATCAAGGGAATCTCGTGCGTGAGAAGGGCTGGTCGGTGGGAGACTACGATCGGAGTATCGGCGACTCCATCGGCGGTGTCACCGTGTTGACCGGTGTCAGTGCGATCATCATGATTTCCAGCGCGACGGTGCTGCAGGGCAAGCCCGCCGACGACATCAGCGTGCTGGCGAGTCAGTTGCGTCCCCTGCTGGGACCGACTACTCACACGCTGTTCTGCATCGGTCTGTTCGCCGTTGCGATGAATCCATTCGTCATCAACGCGATGATCGGCGGCTCGATTCTGGCCGACGGATTGGGCAAACCGGCAACGCTGAGCGACAAGTGGTCGCGACGGTTGACGGTCGTGGTGCTGCTGGTCGGCATGTCGGTGGCGATGATCGTTCTGCACACTCCGGTCAAGAAGCTCGACGCGATTATCTTCGGACAGGCGCTCACGGTGGTAGGCAATCCGCTGATGGCGGCGGCGATCCTGTATCTGGCAAACCAGCAGTCCATAATGGCGAACCGGCGGAACAGACTCATACACAACATTCTCGGCGGGATCGGATTCCTGGTCGTGTTGTTCATGGCCGTCAGGGTCCTGACTCTGCTCGTATTGAAGCTGCGTTGAACAGGAGACAAATAGCACCTGGCCGCAAAGGATCGGACTATGGCAGACGTATCCAAATGGACGGAGGCAGAACTGGAAGCGGCGATGAGTGAGCCGAGCGATGCGGTGCGTGCTGCGCTGAACGGTCTGAGCGGTGATATCGCTGTGCTGGGGGCGGGTGGCAAGATGGGTCCCACGCTTTGCATGATGCTCAAGCAGGCCGCACCGACAAAGACGGTCTATGCGGTCAGCCGTTTCACCGATGAAAGGGTCGCCAGACGCCTCGGCGATGCCGGTGTTAGGGTAGTGCGCGGCGATCTGCTGGATGAGGATGTGTACCCAGACCTTCCTGCGGCGGACACCGTGTATTATCTCGTCGGGATGAAATTCGGAGCAACGGGTAATCAACCTCTGACCTGGGCGATGAACGCGTATATTCCCGCTTTGGTTGCGCGCCGATACGCAAAGAGCAGAATTGCGGCGCTATCCACGGGCAACGTGTATCCGCTGGTGGATGCAGGCGGTGCCGGCGCAAGCGAGCAGACCGAACCGGACCCGATTGGAGAGTATGCACAATCGTGCCTAGGACGTGAACGGATATTTGAGTATTTCTCGGCAAGGAACGGCACACCGGTCGTACTGCTGAGGCTGAACTATGCGAACGAGCCGCGGTACGGCATCGTCGTGGATCTGACCTTGAAGATATTGAGCGGCCAGCCGATCGATCTGACGATGGGTGCGGTGAATCTCATTTATCAGCGGGATGCCAACGACTACATCGCACGGTCGGTTACCGCCACGACCTCGCCGGCGACGGTGTTGAACGTGACAGGACCTGCGCGGGTCGAGGTGCGCAAGTTGGCAAAGACGATCGGACGAATATGCAAGCGAGAGGTAAAATTCACGGGCACCGAGGCTCCCACCGCCCTGCTGTCCGATGCGTCGATGTGCCATCGGCTCTTCGGCCCGCCGGAGACGACACTGGAGGAGATGGTACAAACGATTACCGAGTGGGTAACGTCAGGAAAGCGGACGCTGAGCAAGCCTACGAAGTATGACGTGCGCACGGGTAAGTTCTGAGGCTGATTGCATGCTGCCACCGGGGATTGACGACAAATTGCGAGCGGGTTGCGTGATACCGGCGCATCCACTGGCATTGACAAACGATTGCAGACTGGACGAGCAGCGGCAGCGGGTGCTGACGCGCTATTATCTCGCTGCCGGGGCCGGGGCGCTCGCCGTCGGCGTGCACACGACGCAATTCGCAATTCACGACCCGACGGTTGGGTGGTACCGCCCGGTTTTGCAGTTGGCAGCCGAGACGGCTGATGCGTTTTGTGCGGCGGGCGCGCGCGAGGCACCGATTCTGATCGCGGGCATTGTCGGCGATACGAAACAGGCCGTTGAGGAGGCTGTGACGGCCCGCGAACTGGGCTACCATATTGGTCTGCTGTCTCTAACGGCGCTGCGCGGCCGGTCAACAAACGAACTGATTGAACACGCCCGCAACGTCGGTCGCGTTATTCCGCTCATGGGATTCTATCTGCAGGAAACGATCAGCGGGATGGTATTGCCCCGCGACTTCTGGCAGCGGCTCGTGGAGATCGAAGAAATCGTTGCCATTAAGATTGCCCCGTTCAACCGGTACCAGACGCTCGATGTCCTTGAAGCGGTCGCCGGGTCAGGACGGGACGGCGAGATCGCGTTGTACACGGGCAACGATGATAATATTCTGATCGACCTGTTAACAAGCTGGGAGTTTGCCACTGGCGGCAGAATTGTCGAGTTGGCAATCGTCGGCGGACTTCTGGGGCAATGGGCCTGCTGGACAAAACGGGCGGTCGAACATCTGGATCGCGTTAAGGAAATTCGTGCGGCGAAACACTCCATACCGCAGGATATGCTTACGTTGGCGGCCCACATGACACTCGCCAACAGAGCTGTTTTCGACGCCGAGAATGGATTTGCCGGTTGTATTCCAGGGATTTCCTATGCACTGAAGAAACAGGGGTTGATGGCCAACACGAAGACCCTGGCTGCAAATGAGCGTTTGAGCCCGGACCAGGCCACGCAAATTGACCAGATCGTCCGCAATTATCCACACTTAACCGACGACGAATTCGTAAAGCAGAATATCGTGTCCTGGATGTGAACGGCCGTGTTCATTGGCCCAGACGAAGACACGTCGAACATCCCGAAAGCGAGCTTTCCCTCGGCAAATGCCGGGCTCTGCGATCCGGCTTCTCCCGGCGCGCACCGCCTCAAACATCCAGGCGATAGTCGATTCCAGCCCTTGCCTGTGACAACTCCGTCCCGGCCTTAGATGCCGATATGCGCATCGGTGTCGGCATGAAAACGCCCGGTACTCGTATTGAAATGCCAACCGCAATTGCCTCCGCCGAGGCTGGTTGAACCGGCCTCGACTTCGATCGTGTCAAGCTGGTTGAACGGATTGGTCGGTATCTTGTGAAGATACGGGCCCCACCGTCCGGCCGCATTCAATGTGCCGTCCTCGTTCGTCTTTTCCGTCATCGCCTGCTGAAACGTTACCCCTGCAGTTGAGCCGGGCAGACTGTCCTCATGCTGGATCTTGTACAGCTCAATCGCCAGGCGGGTCACCTGGAGATCCGAGCATATTCGTGATGTTTGGGCTTCGGCGTTGGCGTTGGAAAGCTGCGGCAGTACAATCGCAGCCAGGATCCCGAGTATCACCACGACGATCAGGATCTCAACCAACGTAAACCCGCTTCTGCTCATGCTATTCATTGCCTTCTCCCATTGCAGCGACGATGTGCTGCGTCACTACCTGATTCAATACTCTGTCATCTGTTCATTACCCTTCCATCATATCGCCACGATCCGAACCCGCTCTTAACCGGCAAAGAGTACACCCCGGCCGTGATGGGTTTGTGAAATTGCCAGGACTATGCCTATTCCGGCCGACCGCGCACGGCGGCGCTATCACTCAAAGTATACGAAACAGCCGCCACTACATGAAATGACACACAGAAAAAGCCCCATAACCGCCCGTCTAACAGGCAGACCATGGCAACGCTGCCTGCGGCTGACGCCCTGACAATCCTGTACTGCCCGCAACGACCGATAAGCACCGGCGTGCTCCGTCACGATTGATACAGGCCAAACGATTCAAGCCAGACATTGCCGGCGCATCAACACGCACGGCATACTCGCCGGCCCCCCAGGTGAAGGTGCGTCTTTCTTCTCACATCGACTGGAATCGCCCGGCGCTTTTTGCTCAACCAGGCGCCATCTCGTTCCGATATGACATGTAAAAGAACCGTAGTCTGCAATCCATATAATAGAGTGGGGCGTAAGTGGCTATCGAGAAGATATCATCCAATTTGCTCTTGGTCGATCTCCCCGTGGCGACGGGAAGCATCGACGCCGAACTGCAGGAAGTCAATACATCGCTCGGCACACGGCCCAAATGCGATGTGATCATCGATTTTTCAAAGGTTGAACTGATAACGTCGTCCGGCATCAGCAACCTGCTGATTCTGTACAATCTCCTGGCCGACAACGGCAAAAAGATGATCCTGTGCAACCTTGCAGTGCCGACGAAATGCATCTTTACGGTGGCGGGTCTGAACGAGGTCTTTACGTTCGCCGAGGACAGGACCGAAGCCCTCAGCACGCTCAATGCCGCACCCTGCGGGAAATAGCGCAAATCGGTCCCTGATAGTGTGCGACAGCCAAGCGAATCTCGGCAAACGCCCGCGTGCCTGCGCGATTAGGCGCTGCGGCCGACAACTCTATCGTTTGAAATAGCGAATGATCCAGAGCAGCAGCGTGAGAATAACAGAGAGAAGCACGCAACTGGCCAAAGGGATGTAGATCCGCCAGTTCTCGCCGCGCAGATTGATGTCACCTGGAAGTCTGAACAGGCCAAACCGAGCGAGTGCCACCGTCAGAACTCCAAGAACTGAGATACCGGCACCGACGAGTATCAACCATTTGCCGAACTGTTCCGGTTCCACGAATCGCCCCACACTTTCAACGGCCGTCACATCGTATTGCCCCGCTTCTTCGCCGGCCGACGACATACGAGCACCACTATACCATCTTGTGCTGCACCTGCCAGATGCTATTAACTGGCTGTCTTCCCATTCTTATAAGGCATCGTCCTACCCCAATTGAGCATATTCCTGATTTACGCGTGCCCGGCGGGATGCTAATGATAATCTGTTGAAGTAGAAGAATAAGGATAAGAAGGAGAAACAACATGAAACTGACCAGCCCGGCTTTTGGCAACCAGGAAATGATGCCCTCGAAATTCACGTGCGACGGCCAGGATATGAATCCCCCGCTGATTATTGAGGACGTGCCCACAGGGGCTAAGTCGCTGACGTTGATAGTTGACGATCCCGATGCACCGAACAAAACATGGACGCACTGGGTGGTTTACGATATGCCGATTATTGAGCAAATCGAGGAAGACAGCGTTCCAGGCAAGGAGGCTGGCAATGATTTCGGCCAGAAGGAGTACGGGGGGCCTTGTCCGCCTTCCGGTACACACCGCTATTTCTTCCGATTGTATGCCCTCGATACGGAACTCAACCTTCAAGAGGCCGGGCCGCGAGATGAAGTGGAGGACGCAATGAAGGGCCATGTCCTGGAACAAGCGGAATTGGTCGGCCTGTACGAAAAACAGTGAACCACCGGCCTCAGACGGATTAGATGAAACGCCGAAGGTCGTACGGATTCAGATTGTGCCGGTCGATAGAAACTGCCCGCATGGGCTGATCGGGATCCGCACCACCCGGCACCATGTTGATTCTGTCGTACGATCGCGGGTGCAGGGTGTGCCATGTACGTTTCGGTTCTGTGGCAGTGGTGCGGAAACAGCCACCGGATGCTGTCAGGCCGTTCGGTTTGTGGCGGTCATCCGGTCTATGGCCTTCTTCAGGCGAAGCTTGTACGCTTTCGAGCGCACGGCCGTAACAGGCCTCTTCAAAACATCAGCAATCTGCTCGTTTGTCCTGTGGCTGAACATCTCTTTGAGCACGTGGACCTCTTCGTGAGACCATTTGCCCGTAACATAATCCTTCTCTTTTGCCATCGTCCTCATTCCTTTGACGGAACAGCCCAATGCTCACTTACAAATGCACACGCAATTGCCCGGCAACTTCGCATCATTTGTTTTCCAGATACCGCTGCAGAAGTCTTCGCAGAAGTACCGGAGCCACAACGCATGTGGCTATGGATGTGATCACCATCGCAGAGAATATACGTTCCGGCATTACGTCTGCCCTCAGTGCAAGACTACGCTGCATGATAATCAGTGTTACCTCCGCGCGTGGAACCATGCTCAGACCAAGCAATGTGGAGGTTTGCCGGCTCTGGGTCAGCAGCGCCGGCGTAGCGGTGCCGACGAACTTGGATGCAAAAGCGGCAGCAAACAACAGTAAACTGGGTAATAGAGCGGGCGAAATGCTATTCGGACTTGTTTTCAAACCGATTCCGATGAAGAAGAAGGGCACAAAAAGATCGAAGACCACGTTGAACGCCGTACGATCTTTAACCGATTGCGGATCGCGGCTGAATAGCAACCCCGCAAAGAACGCCCCGACCGCTACCGAGAATCCCAGCAAACCGGCGAATGCGGCAATGATGAATCCTATGGCGATAACCGTCAGCGTGGGGTCGGGCTTGGTTTCCAGCTTCTGAGCAAAACGCGTCACCGGTTTTTCAAAGAAATGGGCGAAGGCGACACAAGCCAGTGCGAAACCTGTAAGCTTTACCACAAAGATGGCGGCCGTCTTGCCCAGCGCGGGTAATAAGTGACCCTCGGTGTCTCCCTGCAGGATGGGCACCACAACGAACAACAAGGCCATTATAGTGACGCCGAGTACATCATCCAGTTCGGCTGTATCGAGAAAGAGCTGGCCCTCGTCCGTATCGACTTTTCTCGCTTCTTCCCAGACGCCGGCCGGGATACCGACGCTTGTAGCCGTGAATGCTGCCGCCACAATGAGGCTCGTCACCGTTTCCAAACCGAGCAACCAATGTGCAACCGCAAAACCTGCCAGGCCGGACAATCCGATCGCAATCAATCCGATAAATGTGGCCTGACGTAACTGGCTCAGGAGTTTCTGCAGGTTGCTCTCAAGGCCAATGCGGAATAGCAGCACAACAACGCCCACTTCGGCAAGAAACTCGAATGCGTCTTTGGATGTGCCTTCGTCAATTCCCCATCCCGAAGCAGCAACTCGCATAAACACCCCAAGGGCAATGTAGCCAAGCATTGCAGGCAGGCCGATCCGGCCGAGGTAGCACTTGACAATGGCCGCGACACAGATCAGCAGGCCAACTAACAGAATGACAAGTGATATTTCAAACATAAACGTCGCCGCAGATTCCCGTTGCACTGCGCACCGCGGCGTTTCACCTCCTGTACGGTAACTTCGCAGACAGATGCACATGCTCAGCGGAGCCCGCAGGCACAGATCACCTTTCTAAGCCATCTGCCCGATTGCCGCGAGCATCCGGCGGCAAAAAGCCCAAAGCTCCTCGCGGCAGCCCGACCGGCGTCTTCGAGCAGATATTCGTAGAGCAATTCGCTTCGCTCCGATTCCAGTATTCGCCATCTGCAACAACAAGCACAATCATGCCGCAGAGCCCCGCTGCCCGAAATGAGCAAATCCCCTAATTTCATATTGGCAATACCTTAACAAACGCCGTTTTGCCCGATATTTCGCTGTCTTCCTCGCTTTGGACAACGTAGAGCCAACATTAAAGATGCCGGGACCATCGCAGCGATAGGTCAAAGGTATCATAGGACCGGGCCACAGGCGTTGCCGTCTTGCAGAGCCTTAGACGGCGGCCATTCATCACTGAGGCCGGGATATCGAACGGATCAATGCAGAAGCCTTTCGCCCTTCGCCGGTGTCAGGTTAGGCAAAATATTCTTGGCTCAGAGAGCGGTTTTGTGTAAAATAAGGGTGTGAGGGCCGATAGGTCTGTATATGCATTGAAGCGACGTTCGTTATCTATTAGGGGCCGGCACATGAAGGGCTTCATTTGGTTTACGTTAATTGCTTTAGCTATAACGACTTGCGCCACTTTTGCGGCGCCGGAACCGGCAATCGTACAACCACCAGGCAAGTGGACGGTCGATGCGACGTTTACGCATCCTCGCCAGTTAATCATGCGCAACGGTCCAGGCGGGCAGGCGCAACGTTACTGGTACGTCATACTGACGGTCACGAACAACACGGGGCGAGACGTCGATTTCTACCCCCGTTGCGACATGATGACCGATACCTTTCAGATTCGCCCGGCCGGTTGGCACGTCCCCGCTGCGGTATTCGGCCGGGTGAAGGAACTGCACCTGACGGCGTATCCGTTCCTTGAACGCCTGGAAAAGACCACCAGCAAGCTGCTCGAAGGGGAAAACAACGCAAAGGACCTGGCACTCATCTGGCCGGATTTCGATCCCAAAGCAAACGCCATCAAAATATTTGTCGGCGGACTGAGCAACGAAATGGCGATCGTGAAGCATCCCGTGCGACAGGATGAAGCCGGCGACCCGGTCCTTGTCTTTCTCCGCAAGACCCTTGAACTGGGCTACAACATTAAGGGAGATCCGTCGTTGAGATCAAACATGGATTTGACACACGTCAGCACGCGATGGATCATGAGATGAAGATCCACGAATGGTAGCCCGTATTTACATACTCTGACATCTTGAGTAGTATCTGTGCCGATGCGCAAGTTGTTCAGCAGGCGTGGCGAGGTCGATTCAGCGCCGCGCCAATTTGCTGCCTGAGGAACATCTGTGTTATGTTGGGGACTTCGTGCGCGTCGATGAAAAGGATTATAATGGAAGATGGCTCCGCCGACGGGCGGACGCGTTATCGCGCTCTGCGCTGAACGCCCGGGGCGAACAATGGATGAGGAAGGAGATATAGCGGATGCGCGCAATCCTCAGCAAACCTGCGGCTGCGTTTCTTGTGTTGGCGTGCTGCGTAACGGCAATACATGCGGACTGTCCCATCGGAGATCTCGATCCGGATTGCCAGGTCAATATGCTCGATCTGGCCGCCTTCGCCGAGTTGTGGTTGGATACTTCTGCATCCGTAGCGGATTTTGACGGCAATGAAGAGGTTAATCTGGATGATTTCCGCGTACTTGCAGCCAACTGGCATGTTTCGAATGTTCCCCTGCTGATTAACGAGTTCATGGCTTCGAACGGCAGGCACATAACGGACCCGCAAGGCGAGTATGACGACTGGATCGAGATACATAACATCGGGGGTGTGCCAATAGATCTTGGGGGAATGTATCTCAGTGACGATACGGACGATCATACGAAATGGCAATTCCCGGATGGCAGACCTGGACAGACAACCGTGCAGCCGGGCGGCTACTTGCTTGTCTGGGCAGATAACGATCCGGAGCAGTCCGGTCTGCATGCGGCGTTTGAACTGGACGCCGACGGTGGCTGGATCGGGCTGATCGACATCGACGGCCAGAGGGTTATTGACGCGGCAGACTACCCCAAACAGACCACGGATATATCCTACGGCCGCTATCCCAATGCAAGCGCGCAGTGGAGCTACTTCGGCAATCCGCGTCCGTTGACGGAGAATGTCGATCCATACCTGGGGGAGGTGGGTGATACGCAATTCAGCCACAATCGAGGATTCTATGACGAACCGTTCGAACTGACGCTCGCAACCGAAACCGAAGGAGCGACCATCTACTATACCACTAACGGCGCCGATCCCTATCAGCAGATCGGCATGGGACGAGCCGACATTGCCTATTCGGAGCCTCTGACCATCGATGCGACCACATGCGTCAGGGCTGTGGCATATAAGGAAGGCTGGAAGCCGTCAAACGTCGATACGCACACGTATATCTTCCTGGATGACGTCATCGACCAGAGCAATTCCGAGGCGCTGGCGAACGGATATCCATCGACGTGGTATGGCGGCTATCCCGGCGACTATGCAATGGACCCTGAGGTAACAAACGATCCGACCTATCACTCGCTGATGCGCGACGCGATGAAAGCTATTCCGACAGTCTCGCTCGTGACGGATCGCAGCCATCTGTTCAGCAAGACGAACGACCACGAAAAGGGAGGCATCTATATCTATACAGGCCATAGCAGCACGGGCGGAAACGGATGGGAGCGGCCTGTTTCAACCGAGATGTTCTCCGCCAATGGAGGCAAGGCGCTACAGGTCAATTGCGGCGTGCGAATCCAGGGCGGCGAAAACCGCAAGCCGGATAAGTCCCCCAAACACGGTTTCGGATTGCGGTTTCGAGCCATATACGGCCCCGCTACTTTGGATTTTCCGCTTTTTGAAGACTGGCCTGTAGATTCCTTTGATACGTTCCAGTTCCGCGGTTTCTACAACAATTCATGGCACCACAGCTTCGATCCCAGTCAGCGGCAGCGCGCACAGTACATCCGCTGCCAGTGGATGCGCGATTCCCTGATCGACATGGGAAACCTGGACGCCGGTCAGGGATATTTCGTGCACCTCTACATTAATGGCATGTACTGGGGCCTGTATAATCTTCAGGAAAGACCGGTTGACTACCACTACGCGATCTACAACGGAGGACGCGAAGAGGACATCGACGCGATAAACGGCGGCTCCGCTACCGACGGCACCACGGAAGCCTGGCACGACCTACGCAACATCGTGCGGGGCGGGGACTGGCAGCAAATTCGCAAAGTACTCGATGTGGACAATTTCATCGACTGGACAATCATACAATACTACGGTGGCAACCAGGACCTCAAGACCAACGGCAACTGGCGAGCGGCCGGCGGCGGTCCGGATCGTCACCCGTGGCGGTTCTATAGTTGGGACGGGGAACGAGTGCTGGAGAGGGTGAACGAGACGCGATTGCGCCCGTCGTCCGACCCGACCGGCCTCTGGGACTATCTTCGCAACATACCTGAGTTTCGCCTGCGTTTCGCCGACCGCGTTCATAAGCACCTGTTTAACGGCGGCGCCCTGTATGTTGATCCGGCACACAGTCACTGGGACCCGGACCACCCGGAGCGAAACCGCCCTGCCGCAAGATGGATGAAACGGGCGGAGGAGATCGACCTGGCGGTGATTGGTGAATCGGCCCGCTGGGGTGACTACCGGCGTGACGAGCACGTATGGGCCACACCGGCATACCTCTATACCCGTAACGATTTCTGGCTGCCTGAGCAGGAACGCCTGTTGAATCAGTATTTCCCGTATCGCTCCGCCAATGTGCTGGAGATGTTTCGGTCAATGGGGCTCTACCCGAGCGTGGATGCGCCGGTCTTCCATGTGAATGACTCGTATCAACACGGCGGCTATCTTGCCGCTGCGGACCTGATTTCCATGCCATCGGCAGAAGGGACGGTTTATTACACCTCCGATGGTTCCGACCCACTCGATCCGAACGCAATCGGAGGCGGCGGAGCCAGCGAAATACTGGTGGCAGAGGACGGTCCCAAGCGCGTATTGGTGCCGAATGGCCCCGTCGATGACAACTGGAAAGGGGCCGGGCCGTTTGATGATACCGCCTGGGCGTTCGCCAATGGAGGTCCCGGCGGCGTCGGTTACGAGCGTTCGAGCGGTTACCAGGACTACATCAGCCTGGACCTGGAGGATCAGATGTACCGTGAGGCCCCGGGCTGCTATATCCGCATGCCGTTTCATATCGATGGCGACCCGGCCAGGTACAGCCAAATGACGCTGAAGATGCGCTACGATGATGCTTTCATAGCGTACCTCAACGGCGTCGAGATATACCGGGCCATCTTTGCGGGCGAGCCTCGATGGAATTCAACCGCCGGCGGTAGCCACGAGGCCCGGGACATCGAATCCTTCTATGTTTCCGATTATACGGGCGTCCTCAAATCGGGGGACAATGTACTGGCGATACACGGATTGAACTCGAGTTCCACAAGCTCCGACTTCCTCATTTCAGCGGAACTCAGCGCCATGGAAGGGTCATCGTCCGGCCAGGGAAGCGCGGGCAGCGTCGAGTATACCGGTCCGATTACGCTGGATAAGAGCACGCACATCAAGGCCCGGGCGCTGAGCGGCAGCACCTGGAG
>CAZGMJ010000010.1:0-118400 GCA_964526785.1 uncultured Pirellulales bacterium | reverse complement strand
TGTAAGCATCTCCTTCTCCGCCAGTAGATGTTCGACGACAAGCTGCTGCATCTCTTGTTGACCGGCGCGGATTTCTTCCTGCTTGGCCGCGATGGCCTGCCGATCCGGGTCGTTGACAGCAATCAGGTCGATCAGTTCGGTCCGGAGTCGATTCATCCTCGCGCAGATGGTCTGCGCGCGGTTCTGGAAATCTGTGAGCAGCGGCTCGATTCGGCGCCACTGCTCGTCGGCCACATCGAGCCGGCGATGAAGTGGGCACCACATCTGACGGTTATCCGATCTGTCAAATATCTGTTGCACCCGGCCCGTATGGACAGCCCAAACGCCGACGAAGGCGACGTTCATCGCCACCGACAGCACGATCAGCAAGGGAGCCATTCTCTTCCACATGGTCAGCGTCCTCCCTCGTTAGTTGCCGCGACGAGCGTCAGATAGCTGTCGGCCAGCGATCCGGATGGCGCCTCGCCGAGGTAGTCAATCTGGTATCCATTGAGGAGATTGGATTGGACTGCCGCACTTGCCTGCACAGGCCAACTTGCGGTGGTCCATCCCATCGCGAGCCCGATGCTCAAACCGATGATCAGCACCGCAGCCGCAGCGGCATGAATAGGCGCCGAGGTCCTTCGCCACCACTTCACGAAGCTCCACCCAGCCACAGCCTTGGCTTCCTGGCGCATCGCTGCCGCGGCCATCACACGCGGGGCAAAGCCTGCCGGAACCGGCGGCGACGGCACGCCGGCAAGGATGCCGGCCAGGGCGTCGATCTCCGCCAACGCCGCTCGGCAGGCCTCACATCCGGCCAGGTGGCCCTGCACGGCCTGGCGAACTTGCGGCGACAACCCACCAGTGGAGATTCCTTCCAGTTGTCTTACTACTTCTTCGCAGCGCATTTCGCTGCCTCCTTTCTCACAAACAAACGAACAAGTCCGGGAAATCCCCCTCAAAAAAACGGTTACGGTTCCAGAAAATGCCTCAATTGCGGTTCTATGGCTTCTCTCGCTCGCGCCAGCAGGCGTTCGACAGCCTTGGCGCTGCGGCCCATTGCTTCGGCCATCTCGTCGCCGCTGAGGCCCTCGAAGTACCGCAGGACCACCGCCAGGCGGTAATCGGGTGGCAAGGCGGATGCGGCAGATTCCTCTTGACGCAGACCAGCGGGTTGCTCTACCTTTGACGACGAAGGCCTCGGGGCCGACCCGGTGGACCGGGTGGTTGCGCGGAATGTCGCCTTCGTCGTAACAGGACACCGGATACAAGGAGCTTGGAGATCGCTATGCTTGCCGGCCAGGAGCGCGCCTCTTGTCTGCATCTGTTCGGGACGTTCTTTCGCATTGGGTTGCTCACCTTCGGCGGCGGCTTTGCGATGGCCAGCGTGATGAGGCATGAACTCGTGCTCAAACGCCGCTGGCTCAGCGAGGATGATTTCATTTCCGTGCTGTCGACGGCGACGGTCGTTCCCGGCGCGATCGCAGTGAATCTTGCCTTCCTCCAGGGGCGGCGCTTTCGCGGTTTGCCGGGCGCTGCGGCCGCCGTGCTGGGCACGGCCTGTCCCTCCTTCGTCGTGATCCTCCTGATCGTCTGGTTCGCGATGCCGCATTTCGACCATCCGGCCGTCGGGGCCTTCCTGAAAGGCTGCGCCGTGGCCGTGGCCGGTCAGATTGCCTTCGCCGCCTATACATTCGCGCGCCGGCTGCGAGGCAATTGGCGCACCGTCTCTGCCTGCGTCCTGGGTCTGGTCGTTCTCTTTCTGGGCCTTCATCCCCTATGGGCTGTCGTCGCCGCCGCCGGGTCGGGCTATTTCCTTCAGGGCCACGATGGCCCGGCCGACGCCAACGGCAGCGAGGAACCATAGATCAGTCTGTCCCAGGCTGCGGGTCGGTCGGCCCGAAAGCCCCGGAGAAAAGAAAGAAGAGCATGATACACACGCTCTGGTCGCTATTTGTGAGTTTCTCTCTCATAGGAATCGGCGCCTATGGCGGCGGTCTGGTTACGGTCCCCTTGATCCAGCACGAGTTGGTCGAGAACCACGACTGGCTATCCCGGCAGGAGATGGGCGGGATCGTGGCTGTCGCGCAGATGACACCGGGCCCGATCGCGGTCAATGCGGCCACGCTCGTCGGGTATCGCGTCGCAGGGATAGGCGGCGCCGTGGTCGCCACCAGCGCCGTCATCTTGCCTTCGCTGACGATCCTGATCCTGCTGTCCCGTCTGCTGGACCGCACCCGATCGAACGAGCACGTTCGCCGCATCCGCGCCGCGATACGGGCAGGCGTCTTGAGCCTGCTCCTGTTCGCCGTCTGGTCTTATGGTCGCGGCGTTATCTCCGGCGTGCGCGAATTGTGCATCGCGGCAGCAGCCTTTCTCGTGCTGATCGTATTCGAACGTCGCATTCACCCCCTCGCCGTGATCGTCAGTGCCGGCCTGGTCGGCTTGATCCTCTTTTGAACGTGAGTCTCCAGACAAATCCAGTCCGCCGGCTGTGTTGGCGATACCCATTGCCTCTGACTGTTGATTGTGATACTCTCGGCTTTACATTTGTCTTCCGCTTATAGGGTAGTTTGATGAGAGTAGCTCTGAAATTTGTTTTGACCATGGTTCTCGTTCTTGTAGGCGTTCGTTCGATCGAGGGTGTGTTGACCGTTCAACATGAGACGTCGCGGCTCGATGCGGCTATCGAACGTGATGCCCTTCTGCTTGGACGCATTTTGACAATTTCGGTGGGCGAGGCGTGGCGGGTTAACGGGCGGAAACGAGCATTGGACCTGATCGGGGCGATGGACGTTCGCCGGCATCCGATCAGTATCTCTTGGGCGCCGTGGGACGGTGAGAACGGGTTAGAGAATCGCCTGGACCAGGATTCGTTGGCGAAACTAAAAAACGGCCGGATGGTCTCCCTTCGTCGCCACGACGCCAATGAAGGTGAAGTGCAGTATTCTTTCGTACCGGTCGGAATCCCTGAGGCCGACGGGGTCATTGAACTGACCGAGACACTGGCGGAACGCAGTCGGTATGTACGACACGCGTTGGTTCGTCAGATTTTTGCCGGGGGCACCGTCGTTTTCATCAATGGCATTGTCATCATCCTGCTTGGGATTGTTGTGATTGGAAGGCCCCTGAATCTGCTACGTGAGAGAATTCGCGACATTGGCGAGGGGAATCTTACCGACCATATTGTGCTGCGCGGGCGTGACGAATTTTCGACCCTTGCCGACGGTTTGAACGAGATGTGCCAGAGATTGACGGATTCGCGACAGCGAGAGCGGACCGAGACCGAGAAACGCATCACGGCCATGGAGCAGGTTCGGCATATGGATCGGCTGACAACCATCGGCCGACTGGCTTCTGGTATGGCCCACGAGCTAGGGACGCCCCTGAACGTGATCGGTGGACGGGCTGAAATGATCCGCAGCGAGAGCCTGCCGTCGGGGTTCGAACACGTCGGGAAAAACGCTGGCATCATCAAGGCGCAGGCCGACCGGATGACCCAGATCATCCGCCATTTGTTGGACTTCGCCAGACAGCGACCACCCAAACGCCTAAGAACGAACGGCGCTGACGTGGTTCGAAAAGCTATCGAACTGGTTACTTGTCTTGGCTATAAAGCCGCCATCCGTATGGAGACCGCGGGAGAGCCCAATCGTCTGTTTGCCGAAATGGACCCGATACAGATTCAGCAAGTCGTGACGAATCTCATTGAGAACGCCCTTCAGGCGATGCCGGAGGGAGGTGAAGCCGTAGTCACCATAAGTTCCAATACGGCACAGCCGCCTGCGAGCGTAGAGGCACGCGCAGGCCACTATCTGCAAATGACGGTTCGTGACAATGGAGTCGGCATTGCCACCGAGAATCTTGGTAACGTCTTTGATCCCTTTTTTACGACGAAAGACGTCGGACAGGGCACGGGCTTGGGTGTGGTTGCCGAAAATGCCATCCGGACAGGGAAAGGTCATGGATCACCGTGGTCTGGAGGCATCAACCGAGCGAAGTGAAGCTGATTTCACCGCTCGATGCGGTTTCAGCTCGTGATGTGCCTGGGGAGGGCGGACTGACTCCGAGGAGCGAGGATGATCTGGCTTACTCGACAGGAATGTGAACTGATGTTGGGATCAAGCGACCCTCTTGTACTGATGATGCAATCCGCCCACATGGGGAATCGAAACGACCTTTCCTTGCGATGGCATCTGCGTTGTTCGAGGCACGGGTGAATTTCGGTCGAGTGACAGATGTGTCCTGGCGTTATTGTAGTACTCAACGTATGCCCCGAGGACCTGATACAAGTGCCTCTCATTGAAGATGATGAAGTGATCCAGGCATTCTCTACGGATCGAGCCAATAACTCTTTCAGCAAAGGGATTCTGCCATGGAGATCTCGGAGCGATGAGTACTTCATCAATATCCATGGTCTTCACCCGGTCAGTGAACGCTTTCCCGTAGATCTTGTCCCGGTCGCGGATCATGTACTTTGGTACGGTGTCGTATGGAAACGCCTCGGTAATCTGCTGAGCCGTCCAGTGGGCTGTCGGGTGGCGGGTGATATTGAAATGGATGATCTCCCGCCTGTGATGGCGAAGGACGATGAAGCAATATAGGATTTGGAAGCGAACTGTAGGAACCGTGAAGAAATCGACAGCAGCGATTTGTCTGGCATGGTTCGTGAGGAAGGTCCGCCACGTCTGCGACGGCGGTTTCACATGTCTGCATTTGTATTTGGCCACCGTCGAATCTGCCACTTTGAAGCCGAGCAATGCCAATTCTGATTGAATCCTGGGCACGCCCCAGGTTGGATTCTCTCGAGACATCTGCACGATCAGATCTCGGACTTCCTTGGGGACTCGTGGTCGTCCGACTTTCCTGCGGCGTGATTTCCAGCGCCAGAAGAGCTTGAATCCCAGCCGGTGCCACTTGACGGCGGTTTCGGGTTTGACAATGATCAGCGTGGATTTCCAATCCGGCCAGAGTCGCGAGAGACATGCCCAGAAGAGTCTGTCTCTATTCTGCAGCTTGGGACGTTTGACCGTTCGTTGCTGGATAATGAGCTGCTGGCGTAGAGCCATATTCTCGAGGATCAAGTCCCTCCGACGACGAAACAGATTGCGAATCACGAGAAAGAACACTTTGGCGATGTTCATGTTGGCCGACCCACCCTAACTCCGGTATCATTACCCTTGGCTCCATGAGAGCCGGCAATTGTACTTACGTCATTGACAATAAACAAGAACGGGGTTTCCGACAAGTACAAGAGTAGATCAGACGAGCAACAATAGATATGGATTTTGAGCATAATGGGAGAAATTAGGCTTACTCCAACGACTCACTGATAAGTTATTGACTCAAACTGACCAAGTAGACTTCATTGCGAGGATATTAAGAATGCCAAAACGTAAAAAGAAGGCGGCAAAACGAAAAAAGTCTAAGAAGGTCAGAATCTCGCATTTGCGAAGACCTGAAGGCATGGCCTTGGAGCAATGGCAGATCGCCTTGCGAAAACAGTTCGCGCAGAAGCAAGATTTCAATATTAAGAACATAGGCGACGAACCGATTTTCTCTGAATTTATCGTTATGAATCCTGAAACCAAAGGGAAGTATCGCGTGGCGATTCGCGGCGCTGAACTGGGCGACAACTATTGCTCCTGTCCCGATTTTGCGGTCAATACGCTGGGAACGTGCAAGCACATCGAGTTTACGCTCGGCAAGCTGAGCCGAAAGCGCGGGGGCAAAAAGGCTCTTAACGAAGGTTTTCAACCTGCATATTCCGAGATCTATCTTCGCTACGGCGCACAAAGACACGTGATTTTCGGTCCCGGAGCAGAATGCCCGCAAGCATTGTCAAAACTCGCTTCGAACTATTTCGATCAGTATGGAAAGTTGACCGGCGATGGTTATTTAAAGTTCGAGAAGTTCTTAGGCAAGGCGCGTGAGTTCGAGCATGATCTGCGATGTTACGACGATGCAATGTCATTCATTGCTCAGGTCAGGGATCGAGATCATTTGCAGAAACGGATTGACAAGGCCTTTCCCAAGGGCGGCGACAGCGCCGCGTTCAAGAATCTTCTCAAGATTGGGCTGTATCCTTATCAGCGGAAGGGGGCGTTGTTCGCGGCCAAGGCGGGACGCGGCCTGATCGCGGACGACATGGGGCTGGGCAAGACGATTCAGGCTATAGCGGCTGTGGAGATACTGGTGTCCACGATGGGCTTGGAGCGGGTGCTCATCATTTGCCCGACTTCGTTGAAACACCAGTGGAAGAACGAGATCGAGAAGTTCTCCGCCCGCTCGGCGCAGGTAGTGGAGGGCCTCCTGACTAAGAGAGTGGAGATTTATGAATCTGACTCGTTCTACAAAATCACCAACTATGAAGTCATCGGCCGCGATTTCGAGTCGATCCAGAACTGGGCGCCCGATATGGTTATTCTCGACGAAGCCCAGCGGATCAAGAACTGGAAGACCAAGCGGGCGAAAAGCGTCAAGGAGGTTGAATCGCAATACGCGTTGGTCCTGACGGGCACGCCACTAGAGAACCGTCTGGAGGAATTGCACTCGATCGTGGAGTTTGTGGATCGTTTCCATCTGGGGCCTTTGTTTCGCTTTCTGGCCGAGCATCAGCACGTTGACGAGCACGGTCGGGTCATCGGCTATCACAACCTCTCGAATATCTCCAAATCGCTGGAGACGATTCTGGTTCGTCGAACGAAGAAGGAGGTTCTCAAAGAGCTTCCTGAACGGCTGGAGAAGAACTTCTTCGTTCCCATGACGCCGGAACAGATGATGCATCATCAGGAAAACGGTGAGATCGTCGCGCGGATCGTCGCCAAGTGGAGGCGCCACGGTTTCCTGACCGAGATCGATCAGCGACGCTTGATGATCGTGCTGCAGAACATGCGGATGAGCTGCAACAGCACATGGCTGCTGGATCGCAAGACCGACTTCGGCGTCAAGGCTGACGAACTGATCGAACTGCTTGAAGAGGTCTTCGAGCAGCCCGACGCCAAGGCCGTGGTGTTCAGCCAGTGGCTGGGCACGCACGAGATAGTCCAGGACCGCCTCGAAGCGTCCAAGCACAAGCACGTCCTCTTTCACGGAGGCGTCCCTGGCCCCAAGCGAAAGGGGCTGATCAGTCAATTCAGGAACGATCCCGATTGCAGGATCTTTTTATCGACCGATGCTGGGGGTGTGGGGCTGAACCTGCAGAACGCCTCGACAGTCGTTAACATGGATTTGCCCTGGAATCCCGCCGTGCTCGAACAGCGGATCGGGCGGATTCATCGGCTCGGCCAGCATCATCCCGTGCGGGTGGTGAATTTCGTTGCGCAGGGCACCATCGAGCACGGCATGCTGTCGGTTCTGTCATTCAAGCAATCACTCTTTTCAGGTGTCCTCGACAAGGGTGCCGATGAAGTCTTTCTTGGGGGCACGCGCCTCAAGCGCTTTATGGAATCGGTGGACAAGGCGACGGAGGCCATTCCACAGTCCATGCCCGCCAAGGGTCAGGATGGTGGAGACGGAGAGGAGGCAGAGCCACAGGCTACTACGGCGGTCGAAGCGAAGCAGACGGCGGAACCTGTCGAACAGCAGGCGTGGAACGATCTTCTCTCTGCAGGAGCGGCACTCATCGGCAAGCTGGGCTGGACGCTGCTTGGGGTGGAAAGCCAATCACCCCAGTGGGCTTCGCAGGCGCTCTCGAAGCTCCAGATCGAGTCCGACAAAACCACAGGACAACGTCACTTGAAAATTCCGATGCCTCAGAAGGAAACGCTCCAGCGTTTGGCCCGGTTGTTGGATGAGTTTTCGAAGAATATGTAGAATCCGGACAAGCTCGAAGGTGGCGATAAGATTTGATGAATCATCACATGGCACATACGATACCTGGCGGGCAAGTGGTTCTATCGTTCGAGCGGGGGACATTAGTGCTGAGCGACGTGCAGCGAAGCGAGCTGGTCGGCGCTTTTGAGGATGGGATTTGGACGTGGGATGCCCGAACGGGGGCCTGGCGGTGTGATGCGATACACTATAGCTCTGTTCGCTCGGTTCTCAATGCGCGATGCGCTGCGCGGTTTCAGGATAACGTGCCTCAGCCTGTACGGGCTTCGTTGTCGGGGGCGGGGCTTCCTGATCTGAGGGGCGAGCAGGCCGAGGCGCTATCGGCGTGGGGGCGCGCCGGGCGGCGCGGGCAGATCATCATGCCTACAGGGACGGGCAAGACGGTGGTGGCGCTGGCGGCAATGGCGGATACGCAGGCGGCTACGCTGGTGGTCGCTCCTGTGCGCGATCTGATGTATCAATGGCACAGGCGGATTCTGGCCGCGTTCGACTATGATGCGGGAATCGTGGGGGACAATCTCTTCGACATCAAGCCGATCACGGTGACGACTTACGACAGCGCCTATATCCATATGGGCAAGATGGGGGCGGGATTCGGGCTGCTGATCTTCGACGAGGAGCACCATCTGCCAGGCAGATGTCGGCGTGAGGCAGCGATTCTAAGCGCGGCAACCATGCGGCTGGGATTAACGGCAACGCCAGAACGCTCGGACGGCCTGCATAGGGATCTGGACTGGCTCATTGGGCCGGTCGTGTATGATATGCCCTTCGCCCAGGCGCGAGGCGCGACGCTGGCGGATTTCGACGTGGTGCGGATTCCGGTGGCGCTCAACGAACGGGAGCAGGCGACTTACGATCAATGCAGCAAAGTCGTTCGGCACTTCATCACATCCCGGCGGAAGGAGCTGGCAGGCTATACGTGGCAGGATTTGTGCGCGGAATCAGGCAAGGACCCCCAGGCACGACACGCGCAGAAGGCTTACTTTATCAAGAAGTCCATCGAGGACCGCGCCGCGGAGAAGCTGCGGGTGCTGGAGGATATTTTCAGGTTGCACCAAGGCCGGCAGATTCTGGTCTTTGCAGGCTCCAACGCGATGGCGATCGAGGTTTCAAAGCGGTTTCTGTTGCCCACGATTCTCTCGCACACTCGCAAGCGCGAGCGTCTGGAAGTGCTGGAAGGTTTCGCCAAGGGGCGGTTCAGCGTTCTGGTGGCCAATCGCGTGTTGGACGAAGGGGTGGATGTGCCTGAGGCCAAGGTGGCGGTGGTAATTGGGGGGCAAGGCTCGACGCGGCAGGCGAAACAAAGGCTGGGGCGGGTGCTGAGAAGGTCGGGGCGGGCCAGGGCGACGCTTTACGAAGTTGTGTGCGAGAATACGAAGGAAGTCGAGCGGTCTCGAAAGAGGCGAAGAAGCGATGCTTACGAGCGAACAGTCCATCGTCGAGTATAAGTCGGGTCGTGCGATTCCCGACAGGCTGACGCAGAAGGCGCATCGGCACTACGTGGAATACGCGCGGCGGATGATCGCAGTCTATCGCGATGGGATCGGCAGGCAGCGGCGCGAGCTGCACAGGCAGGTGGAAAACATTTTCGTCGATGAGCCCGACTGCCCTACCCGTCGAATCCAGGCGTTCTGTAAAATGCTTGACGACGCCGGCGTTTTCCAAGCCGACGCGGCAGGACGGGCGGCCAAATTACGTCTCGACGTTTTCTCCAAAGCGGTGCATCTTCATCCGCTCGTGCAGCAGCCCGATCGCTTGTTCGAGAATGAAGAGAAGGCGGCCAAGCAGCGCCTGGGCGAGACGCTGGGCGCGACGTGGGATGAGATTGAAGATTCGCTTTATGCAGATGTGATGGCTTTTCAGAAGCTCGATGGGTTTACGGGCGATTATGATGCGACGGCGTTTCTCTCTCGCTACAACGTGGCGCAGCTTCAGGCGTGTCTCTATAAGGCTCAGAGCGTGACAGTCACGGCGACGAGCGATCTCAAGACGATCCTGCGTTATGCGAAGCTGGCGCGGCTGCTGCACGATATCGAGCGGCTTGGCGAGTCGAAGTATCAGATCGTATTTTCGGGGCCGGCTTCGGTACTCCGGGAGACGCGGCGTTACGGGGTGAATTTTGCGAAGTTTCTGTCCGCGTTGCTCGCATGCAAGGGCTGGCGAATGATTGCGAATCTGCAGACGCCTTGGAAGACAGTCGCTAGGCTGGATATCTGCGACAAAGACGGATTCACCAGCCACCTGCCCCGCCCAGCGGAGTTCGATTCCAGGCTGGAGGAGAGTTTTGCCAAGAAGTTCGGGCAAATGCGCGACCGGTGGCGTCTGATTCGCGAGGGTGAAATCCTTCACGAGCGACAGAAGACGTTCGTTCCCGATTTCACGTTCAGGCACGAGGACGGCACACAGGTTCTGATGGAGATCGTGGGCTTCTGGACCCCTGAATACCTGGCGCACAGGCGCGAGACACTTGGGCGGTTTCGGGATCACGGCATCCTGATGGTCGTGCCTGAGCGATCGCTGCGAGAAGGGGCGCGAGTGGGGCAGGACGTGGTGGTCTATAAAACGGCGCTGAAGCTCGCCCCAGTCCTGGAAGCGCTGGAGGCGGCCAGAGGGAGAGAACGAGAATCACACCGAACGTAAATCCGAAATACGAAACAAGAAAAAGCTCACCAAGCTTCGTAACAAATCGCGATCTTTTGCTGCTCTGCCGAAAGGACACGCAATGTAGCATCTCATGCAATCGACGAAAACATCCTCCTGCCGCGTGTTCTTTCCAGCTGTCCAGATTTGCCGAAGATCATCGAACCACCGCCACAAGGTGAGGGAGAAACTGTCTGCCGGGAGCGGCTCGGCGGACTCTTGAAGTCCTATCGGAGGGTGGCCTGATGGATGGGATGAATAAGTTTACGCTTCTGGGCTTGCCCATACTCGAGATTTTGTCACGTGGTCACAGAGGACTGTTGGACAGGGAAACGAGAGAGGTTAATCCGAGCCGGCGATTTGCAACAGTATTTGCAACAGACATGCACGTTTAGGCTACTGTTGGGCTACGGTTGCGCTTCGGCCAGCGTCATAAGTCCTTATTTCACGCATATAAACCTTTTGTTTATAGACACTTACAAACCCAGACCTCGGATTGAAAATCCGTGTGTCGCCGGTTCAAATCCGGCCCTGCCCATTCACGTAAAGTATTGGCTGTCAAATATTTATGTTTGATGGCCATCATTGTTGATCCTTCAAAAATGGCTATTTTGGCCAAGAGTTCGTCAATGAGCTCATTAGCTCGGATTGGCTCTGACGAGCAGCAGTGCAATCGGACTCCAACACAGACAGGTAATACCTACGCGTGGTGGCGATGCTGGGGAGGTGTTTGGGGAGGGAGTGGTCCGCCTGATTTGACAATATCGCAGTGTGTGATAGGTTGTTTGACGTCTTGAAGTGCTTTGCGGTGTGCCTTCCCATGTCCCGGATAAGATATGGCAAAGAAGAACCAAGAGAGCTTTGGCCCGGCCAGAAGGCCGCAGTTTGCCACCACGCACTGGAGCGTTGTGTTGGCTGCGGGCAGAAACTCTTCCGCACAGCAGAAGCAGGCACTTGAAATACTGTGCCAGAGCTACTGGTTTCCGCTCTATGCATTTCTAAGGAGAAGGGGATATGACAAGCACCAGGCAGAGGACTACGCACAGGGTTTCTTCGCTTATATACTCGAAAAACACGACCTGCAAAGAGCTGACCCCAAGTATGGTAAGTTCCGCTCCTTTCTCCTGATTAGGCTGAAGGGCTTTCTCTCCGATGAACGCGACCGTTCCCAAGCCCTGAAGCGTGGTGGAGGCAAGAAGATCCTGTCTCTGAGCTTCGAGAATGCCGAAGGTCAATATGTCCTTGAGGCAGCAGACCGGCTATCCCCAGAGAAGCTTTTTGAAAAATCCTGGGCAATGACGGTCCTGGAGCGGACGATGGATCGGCTCGAAGCATATATGGAGAAGAAGAACAAGCAGAAGCTCTTCGAGCATCTGAAGGTCTATTTGACCACTGGAAAGGACGATCTGCCCTACGAGAATGTGGCAGAAGAACTGGATATGACCGAGGGTTCCATAAGGGTAGCCGTGCATCGCCTGCGGCGGCAATATCGCAAACTCTTGCGGGACGAAATCGCTCAGACGGTTGGTGATGAGGACCATATTGACGAAGAAATGGGATGTTTGTTTGCTGCTTTGGCCCACTAAGCGGGTTTTGTAGGGGGCTGGGCAGAAGAATATGGAATACCTGTAACATCTCGGTTGTTTTCCCCAGGTTATGGGTGAAACAGCCAATATGGCGACGAAAGGAGATGTTATGATGGCCGAAGAACGAAATTGTCCAAAGTGCAGGGGTGAACTACCGGCCAATGCTCCCAAGGGCCTCTGCCCACAGTGCCTTCTGAAAGCAGGGATGCAGGTCGGTAGTGAAGTCAGGGGGGACGGTTCTTCAGAAATCGACCCGGGTGTTCCTGGAAATAGCACACCTCCAAGTGGATTCACGCCACCTGAGCCGAAGGAGCTAGCAGAGAAATTCCCTCAGCTTGAGATTATCGAGCTGTTGGGAGTAGGCGGTATGGGAGCAGTCTACAAGGCCCGCCAAAAACAGCTCGATCGGCTGGTGGCTCTGAAGATCCTGCCCTCGGAGGTGGGCCAGTCCGAAGCATTTGCCGAGCGGTTTACACGCGAAGCACGTTCCCTTGCCAAACTGCACCATCCCCAGATAGTTACGGTCTTCGATTTCGGCCAAACCGAGGACAATCTCTGCTACTTCATCATGGAGTTTGTCGATGGAACCGACCTGCGGCAGGTAATACGGGCAGGTGAGCTTACATCAGAACAGGCCCTTGCTATTGTCCCACAGGTCTGCGAGGCCCTGAACTACGCACACAAGAAGGGAATAGTGCACAGAGACATCAAACCCGAGAACATACTCCTCGATAAGGAAGGCAACATCAAGATTGCCGACTTCGGCCTTGCCAGGTTACTCGATAAGACGAGTACCGCCTACACGCTTACCCAGGCTGACCAGAGAATGGGCACACCCCACTACATGGCCCCAGAACAGGTGGAGAATCCCAGCAAGGTCGACCACCGTGCCGACATCTACTCGCTCGGCGTCGTCTTCTACGAAATGCTCACCGGGGAACTGCCCATAGGTCGATTCGAACCGCCATCGAGGAAAGTCCAGGTCGATGTTCGCCTTGATGAGATCGTCCTGCACACCCTGGAGAAGGCGCCCGAGCTGCGCTATCAACACGCCAGTGAGGTGAAGACGGATGTGGAGACAATGTCTGCTGCCGACCCAACAACCGGCGCCGGAATGAACGAAAAGGGAAAGCAGCTTGCAGTCTGGGGCCTTATCCTGCAACTCGGTTCCGTGGTCGGGCTTCTCGGCACACTCATCGGCATGGTCCGAGTCTTCAACAGCGTCGCGGACGCTAAGACAGCGCAGGCCGGCGCACTGTCGCAGGACATCAGCGCGGTCCTCTACCCGACGATAGCCGGATCTGTCCTCGGGTTGATCGGCATCATCCTGATTCTCGTCGCCCTTTTCAGAGTCCGATACCGGGCACCCTGGTTCTGCACGATGCTCTGGATACTATCCGTCCTCTGGCTGCTGAGCTTCCCCATCGGGACCATTCTCGGAATTATTGTAATCGTCTATCTCGTCAAGCACGAAAATGAATTCACACAACAAACTCCTGCATGGCCAAGCGGTTCTCTGAGAAGGAATTGGCCTGCCAGTGATGTGAAGACTGGGCAGACAAAGTCAAAAAGCAGGAGCAATATGAATGCCCGGGCGGAAGTTTCGACCGGTGATGCTTATCCCGGCCAGAAGCCTGTGTCACAGTAGACATCAAATACAAGACCGGCCCTTGCAAGCAAGGCACACAATCATACAATGGTGTGCGGAGTTGAAAGGGCTGCACAGTCGAGCTTGACTTTGCGTCATTTCTGCTGGCATCCTACATCAGAAACCCGATAAATTCTTGACCTCAGATAGCAATTGAGACCACATCATATTCGGAATGGAGCTATGCTGATGAGAATACGACCCTGCGTACCTGTGGTGGTTGCGCTGCTTTGTCTTTGCTCGCTGTCGTTCGCGGCCGACAGGAAACCCAACGTACTGTTGCTCTGTGTGGATGACCTGCGACCGGAGCTGAACTGCTACGGAGTCGACCATATCCGATCCCCGAACATAGATCGTTTGGCCTCGGCCGGTCTGCTGTTTCGCCGCCATTACGTCCAGGCGCCGACTTGCGGGGCCTCCAGATACACGTTATTGACCGGCCGCTACGGCGGGGCCGGCAACGGCGCCCTGTTCCAGCGGGCGGCGAAGATGAAGGCCAATCCGGAATCTGTTCCGCCCAGCATGCCGGCCTGGTTTCGTCGGCATGGCTATACGACGGTTTCGGTGGGCAAGGTCTCACATCATCCAGGCGGCCGCGGAGGAAAGGACTGGGACGATGATGCGCAGCCGGAGATGCCGAATTCCTGGGATCGTCATTTGCTGCCAGCGGGGCTCTGGCAGCATCCGCGGGGGTGGATGCACGGGCTGGCAAATGGAGAGATCCGTGTGAAGGCGGGCGATATGGACGTGTTCCAGTCGAAAGAGGGGCCGGATTCGATCTATCCGGACGGTGTTTCCATCGAGGAAGCTCTGCACCAGCTCGAACAGCTTGCGTCGGACTCTGAGAAGCCGTTCTTTCTGGCTGTGGGGATCCTGCGGCCACATCTTCCTTTCGGAGCCCCGGCCAGGTACATGAAACCTTATCGCAATGCCGCGTTTCCGCCGATACCGCATCCATCCAGGCCCACGTGGAAAACGACCTGGCATGGTTCGGGCGAGTTCATGAAGTACAATCGCTGGGGGCGAAACCCGAACGAGGATGCCGAATTCGCCTTGGAGGTCCGCAAGCATTACGCGGCTTGCGTGAGTTATGCCGATGCGCAGGTCGGACGGGTAATGAAGAAGTTGGAGCAGACAGGTGCAGCGGGCAACACGATTGTAGTTCTCTGGGGCGATCACGGCTGGCATCTCGGCGAACATGCGGTTTGGGGCAAGCATACGTTGTTCGAGGAATCTCTGCGTTCGCCGCTTATTATGTTCTATCCGGGCATGAAAAATACCGGTGAGGCCACAGAAGCGGTAGTGGAGACTCTGGATGTCTTTCCCACTCTGTGTGATCTGGCAGGACTTGCGATGCCGGATTTTGTTGACGGAGTCTCTCTGCGTCCGCTGCTTGAGAATCCGGCCGGGCCAGGCCATCCGGCAATTTCCTACGGCGGCAGAGGCACGAGGACGATTCGCACCGACACGCATCGCCTGATCCTCCACGGGAACGCGTACGCCGAACTGTACGATCACACCTCTGTCGAGAAGGAAACGAAGAACATCGCAGAGGCAAATCCTGATCTGGCCAAGAATCTATCAGACTATCTCCAAGAACGTCTGAACCGTAACTAATGCGCGACCTGCGAGTGCGCGCGGAATGCCGGCAGATGATAAATACATGAGGCCGGCGCAATCCCCGAAGCTACATTGGGAGGCATTGATATGGCGGGTAGATCAGCCCTGCCGCGGCCATTGTTGTCAGCTTGAACATACATAGTCCCCTCCGCGGTGACGAACGCCCGAATATGCTGTTCGTCGCGGTGGATGATCTCAGGGATTGGGTTGGGTGTATGAGGCGGTGACTGTACCCTATCTTCAGCACCATTCTATGTGTCAGCCCACGTTCAACAGTAAGGCCGCAAAACAGTCCTGCATTCGATGGATACTCAACGGTTCTCTGTGGCCCTGCAAACCAAGGATTATCCAGGCGTTAGCGCACTTTTTGCAAGAGCGATTTGTTCCAGCACGCGGCCCTTCTCGTCCACCAGTCGGAAGATCGCTTTCGGATCAGCCGGCTTTGTATCGAACTCGAGTTCGCCGAAGGCCTTTATCCTGGTCCGCCCAAAGAGTTGTGTGGAAGCATCTTGCGCCATTGCACCGGGGCCGGTCATTCCACCAAGCGTGCCGATCTCCAATTCATGGAAGCAGTAACCCGAAGGACGGGGGATTCGAAATCCTCGCGCGCCATGCCTGTCGCTGGATATGAGCAATACGCCCGGGATTCTGTTTGCTTCGATAAATGAGAACAACTCTTCGCGGCCCGCGGGATCGAATACGCCCCACGAGTCCTTTCCGTTGGAAATATAGTCGCTCCACATGGTCCCGCTGCTGATAATGACAAACGGCCCTCTGCACTTGAGCAATTCCTGCTTGAGCCACTGCGTCTGCCGGTCACCAAGATACGCATTGGGGGGTTTTCGCTGCTTCTTCCTCAGCGAACGCGTATCGAGCATAATCAGATCCGCCGGCCCGAGTCGGGTGCGGAAACAGATGCCCTCACTCTCCATGGCGGAAGTCGGGTTGTTCCAGTTCTGCTTCCATATCCGGCGCAGCGCCCGGACGTCTTCAGCGGTAAAGCGGGCGGGGACTCCCGACAGATCGTTGTTGAAGTAATCATGATCGTCCCATGCGGCGTATATCGATACGGCAGAGGCCAACTGCCGCCAGGCTGGCGACAAATCGCGCAACAAATAGTCGCTGCGATGCAGAGCCGTTTGGTTTTCGCGGTCGTCGACGGCCAGATCGCCCGTCAGGATCATGGCCTGATTGCCGCGTTCTACGATCTGCCGCATCAGGTGAGGATTGTGCACGCCCGATTTATGAAAATCGCCACCAAAAGCCAGCCTGAAAACACCTTTGCTATCGGGAGAAGGAAATGTGGTAAACACGGTTCTCTGCTTCAGATCAAGGAGGGCATCGTCAACGAATACCTCGTAGTTGTATTGCGTCTCGGGCTGCAGACCCGTAAGAGGCACCACCGCACTCAAATCCGTATCGGCGGAACTGAAGACCGGGCGGGATTTCCAGACGCCGTCGGGGCCGCTCAGTTTGACGTGAATCTGTGCCGGTCTGACGGTCCGCAACCAGAGCGCGGCCCGATCATGGCCGACATTGCCGAGCATGGGACCTCCCAGATGTTCCACACCGTAGCGATCCGCCGCAGCTTTCAGCTCATGATTGCCTGCAAAGCGAGCCTGGCGGTCGGCGTCAAAGACGGCTCTTGCTTCGGCGAAGAAACGCCGGACGGACTCAGGCTGTCGGTCGTAGCTGTTGAGCAGATCCATATCTATGGCGGGCGTACCTTTATGCGCCTGCGGCAACGAGACGTTGATTCTGGGGGCTGTACTGTGAGCTTCCGCTGCGAGGGCGGGCCTGCGATGCAGAGCCACTGCTGCCGCGGTCGTGGAGATAAGGAAATCGCGCCGAGTTATCATGACAGAACTCCTGTTGAAACGAAGATACAAAGCCGCGCGTTGAGAAGCACTTTCATCGCAGCGTAAAGACGGCTATCGACTTGCCCGGCAGTACGGCAGTGAGCTTGCCGTCAGCAATTTCAGCATTCTTAAGAGCCGCGGGTTTGACGGCGTCCGGTTTCTCGAACGTGTTGAATGCATTCATCTTCGCGGCTGTCAGCACTCTGCCGGCGACGCTTTTGACCGCAGCCCCCGGGACATCACAGACCAGTCTCCGCGGATTGTCCGGGTCGAGATTGCAGACAGTGAGATGGACTGTGTCCGATGCATTTCTGCTGGCCGAGGCGATCACGGCAGGCACTTTCTCGCCGTCGAATATATATGCCGAGCCTTCCACATCGGTCGGCAGATACGTCGCCCCCTGGTGCACCTTGAACATTTCGAAGACATGGTACGTGGGAGTCACGATCATCTTGTCGTTTTCAGTCAGTATCATCGCCTGGAGCACGTTGTTCGTCTGGGCGATGTTCGCCATGCGGACCCTTCGACAATGTGCGTTGAATGCGTTGAGAAAGACGGCCGCCGAGACTGCATCGCGAAGCGTATTCTGCTGGTACAGGAAACTCGGATTCGTGCCTGGTTCGGCATCCCACCATGTCCCCCATTCATCGACGTACAACCCGATACGACCACGACGATCGAAGCGGTCCAGGATTTCGATATTGCTTTCAAGCAGGTCGTAGACCCCATAGGTGTTCTTCATCAGGGCAAACCACTCTTTTTCATCGAATCTGGTGGCGCTACCCTTGTGCGTCCAGTTTCCCGTTCCTCGCACGTAATAATGCAGGCTGATCGCATCTGTCATACGTCCCGCCTCGCGCACCACGACTTCCATCCAGTGATCGTTACGACCGCCCGGACCGCAGGCGATTTTGAGAATATCGTTTCCGGAGTAATCCCGCACGTATGTCTGGAATCGCCTGTAGAGATCGGCGTAGTATTCGGCGGTCATGTTGCCACCGCAACCCCAGTTCTCGTTACCAACGCCGAAGTATCGCACGCGCCAGGGTTTGTCGCGGCCATTCGCTCGGCGGAGGTTCGCCATTTCACTGTCGCCGGCAAACGTCATGTACTCGACCCAGTCCTGCATTTCCTCGACGGTTCCCGAGCCGACGTTACCTGCTACATAGGCTTCGCAGTCCAGTTGCTCGCACAGATCCAGAAACTCGTGCGTGCCGAAGGCGTTCGTCTCTATGACCATACCCCAGTGTGTATTGATCATGCCGGGCCGTTCTTTGCGGGGCCCGATGCCTTCCATCCAGTGATATTCGTCCGCAAAACAGCCTCCCGGCCAGCGCAGCACCGGGATGTTCAGCTTGCGCAGAGCCTTAACGACATCCTTTCGAATGCCGCGGACGTTTGGAATGGGGGAATCCTCCCCCACCCAGAAACCTTCATAGACACACCGGCCAAGATGTTCGGCAAAATGTCCGTAGATCTCCGGCGCGATGGTGAATTCGCCGCGGTCTGCGTGGATAGTGATTCTCGTAACGGGCTCGCCGCTGCTGAGGCTTCCCAACAAGAAGATTATGCATGCCGTCAGAAGTGTTCGGTTTCGGAAGATCATGTTTTACTCCGTTTCCCTAATTTCATCAATTATCAGAGGCGTTCGTGCGGCTGACGCGACCTTTTGGAAGCAATCATGGAACCATCAGACCCGTCTTTTGAATTTTGCCCATCTTCATCAGGGCGGATAATTTTCATCTGCAGCCACAGCATTAGACCATATTACAGTCTGTTTTGGTAGAGACATTACGCTGTCGCATGGCCCTCGTCAGTCCTCACGCCAGAATGCTGGTGATCCACGTAGACGCCGCAGAGATGCTTGAGCCAATTGCTATTCTTGCTCGCTCCTCCATGGGCTTTTGCGGTGTGCCGGCAGCGGCCTTTTTCATATGCCGAGACAGAGTCTCTTCACCGCCTGTACCAAAGCAAGCGAGGTTACCTCCGAGCTTCTTGCAGAATCGGTGTGTCTGATGTAGAGTTAAGCGGGGATTTTCATTGTCTGTTCTTTCTGACGGATTTCGCCCTCGACATGGTTGATGTTCAGTTTGGCAACTTGACAAAACAGCATTAGGGCTGCTATTGTGTCGAACGTTCGGTTGTGCTCACGGTTGCCATTGTGCGATCGGCACCTGTGCAAAAAACCATAAGACTTTATATGATAAGTACTTGGAGAGGTGTCCGAGTGGCTTAAGGAGCCGGTTTCGAAAACCGGTGTGCCCTTGCGGGTACCGCGGGTTCGAATCCCGCCCTCTCCGTTGCAAATCTTAGCGCAAGCCCTTTCGGGCAAGGACTTGTGCCCATGGGGCCATCGCACCCTCGTGGATTATCCGTGAGGAGAATCTGCAGATCCGGTGCACGTACGGGATGGCCCGCTCGGACCGAGACGAATACCCGAAAGCCGGGTCCTGTTACAGAACGTATGCGCGGGGCCTTAAGCAACTCGGCACACACGGGCATCCCAGATACAGCGCAGAATCAAAACCTCGATGTTTTGCAGAAACTCGTGTTGACAGGACTACCGGTCCTTGTTACAAATCGCCCGAATATTGAGCCACATGTATAAGGGACAAGAGATGATCCAACGTCGATGGACCGTCCGAATGGCGTCTTTGCTTCTAGCGCTTGGTCCCACTATTCTTCTGGCGGCTCCGCGCCTCGCGGTCAAAGCGAGGCACATCATCCCCGTCGGCATCGATCCTATCGATTACGGTACCATCGTCATAGAAGGTCCGCGGATCGCTTCTATCGGTGGTGATGTGGTCGTACCGCCGGGCACGCGCGTGCTGGATGTGGGCGATAAGTACGTAACGCCCGGCCTCATAGACGCACAATCCCGGCTGTTTGTAATGGACGGAGAGCGAGGCGGCGGCACAACACCCGAGTTGGACATCCTCGACGGGCTGGACCCATTTGTCGAAGAGGACGTCGAGGTGCTCGCGGAAGGCGTAACGGCGGTGCACGTTTACCCGAACGGCGGGAGTCTTTTCGGCGGCCGAAGTGCGGTGTTGAAGTTGAAGAAATCGCGGAGCGTCGATGGACTGGTTTTGAAGCGACACACCGCCGTCAGGGCCGCTATCGGCGTCTCAGGGAACGGCACTTCGTCCTCGCTGGAGCGACTGGGCGACTATGCTTCGCTGCGGGAAACCTTGCGCAAGACGCAGTTATACCGCAAACGCAAACAGCGACACGACCGGGCAATGATCGAGTACAAGCGCAAGAGAGCCGAGTACGAGAAGAAGGCTCAGGCGAAACAGGGGGAGAAGGGCGAGAAGCCCAAGTGGCCGGGCACGTTTGGGCCGGACCCGACATACGAAGTTCTGACGGATGTGCTCGATGGCAAGATTCCACTGCAGATCGAGGCGCATCGCGTACCGGATATTCTCAACGCGATCAGGCTGGCCGAGGAATTCGGCTTTTCCCTCATCCTGGATAGATGCACAGAGGGTTATCTCGTTGCTGAGCAGATTGCGCGAGCCGGGATTCCGGTGATCGCGGGGCCGGCCACGACGTCATTTGTCGATATGCCGCGGTTGGAGTATCGACGGCATAACCCGGCCAATGGAGCGATATTGGCCGAGCACGGCATTCGCGTGGCTCTGGGCGTCTGCTGCAGAGACGGGGCCGGTTCACGATTCGTTGCTCTGACGGCGGCAATGGCGGTCGGCAACGGCATGTCGGAGGATATGGCGCTGCGAGCGGTCACGCTCAGCGCCGCAGAAGTACTCGGCGTGGCGGATCGCATCGGCAGCCTCGAACCGGGCAAAGACGCCGATCTGGTCGTTTTCAGCGGCCATCCGCTGAGCGCGCAGAGTCGGGTGGAAATAGTCATGATAGAAGGCAAGGTCGTTTTCGAAAGGAAAGCCGCAAAGTGATGCGAAGGCTCGTGCTTTCTGCTGTTATCGTTCTCGGCGCGTTCTGCGGGGCGGTTTGGTCTGCGGGCGAACCGGCCCGGACCGTCGTCATACGCGCGGGCAAGATATGGACGATGGCGGGACGAGTCGTCAGCGACGGCGTTGTCGTCGTACGCGACGGCAAAATTCGAGCCGTCCGCGATAATTCTAGTGCGCCCGGCGAGGCCGAGGTGCTCGATATGTCCGACAAGCACGTGATGCCCGGGCTGATCGATGCGCACTGCCATATCGGGCTTTCGCTCAATCCGCTGAACGAGATCAACGAAACGGTCCACGCCGTGACCCCGCAGATGCAGATCGTCGACGCTTTCGATCCGACCTCGGAGGATCTGCGCAAAGCGGTGCGCTGGGGTGTGACTGCGGTGATGCTGGCACCGGGCGACAGGAATCCTGTAGGCGGACAGACGGCGGTGGTGAAACTGCATGGTCGAGAGATCAGCCAGTGGCTCGTAAAGGAGGCCTGCGGTATCAAGATGTCGCTTACGAACGAGGCATTGATGCATGACCGGGCGCCGACTTCGCGTGCGGGATTACTGCGAATGCTGCGCGACGAGTTCGACAGGGCCGATCAGTACGACGACGAGGGCGTGTCCGATACATCACTCGACGTACTGCAAAAGGCGATCCATGGAGAACTTCCGGTCTACATGACCGCCCGGTCCGCAGATGAAGTTCAGGCGGGCCTGCGGCTTATCGAGCAATACGATCTAAAGGCCGTGCTGGTGGATGTGGCCGAGACCGAAGAGGCTGCGGCGAAAATTTCCGAAAGGGGCATCGGCATCATCCACGGTCCGATGCTGCGGCTGAGTCGCAACCGCGAACTGAAGCGCTTCGGCGTGTTGGCGCAGAAGGATGTGAAGCTTGCCTTTGCTTCACATGGGCCGCGCAGCAGTCTGCATGATCTGCGTACTTCGGCCGTGATCGCGACGAAGCATGGACTCGATCCGAACGAGGCCCTCAAGGCGTTGACAATCAACGCGGCGGAATTACTCGGCGTTGCAAAGCGTCTCGGCAGTATCGAGAGAGGCAAAGACGCCGATCTGGTTATCTTCAGCGGCCACCCGCTCGAACAGACCTCTGCGGTGGAAATGGTTATGATAAACGGTGTGGTCGTGTACCGGAGGCAGGACATATGAGGCCCCGTTTGGCACTGTTATCATTGTTTGTGTTGTCGGCAGTCCACCCGCCGCACGTGTGCGCGGATGTGGTGGCGATCAAGGCCGGACGCATCGTGCCGGTAGTGACCGAAGAAATCGCTGACGGGGTTATTGTCATCCGCGATGGAAAGATCGCAGAGATTGGCAAAAACGTGCGAATTCCCGACGGGGCAACAGTCCTCGACGCAACGGGCAGGGTCGTGATGCCGGGGCTTGTGGATGCATCCGCAGTGTCGCCGGTCCGGGGCGATCTGAACGAGCAATCGGAGGAGATTACCCCATCGCTGCGCATCTCCAAAGCAATAGACCCCGACCACAAAGCACTCAAACGCATGGTGCAGGAAGGGGTGACCGCGCTGTACGTCTCTCCCGGACGCGAGAATGTGATCGGCGGACTCGGCGCGGTGATCAAACCTGCGGGCACAACGATCGAAGATATGCTGCTCAGGCAAGACGCCGGTCTGGCGGCGGTTCTCAGTATGGATGCTGCTTATGGCAACCGCATCCCGCGCAGCGAGCCCGCCCGCAATTTCTATTACCGAAGGCCCACCACCCGCATGGCCATAATATGGATGCTGCAACAGGCGTTCTCGCAGGCAAAGCAGTACTCGTCCGGGCAGGCGGAGAAGCAGGGGCAGGAAGTCCTCGAAGCCGTGCTCGAAGGAGATATTCCCGTTCGCCTGAATGTCCGAAGGGCAATCAACATTCGCACGGCGTTGAAGATGGCGGACGAATACGGTTTCGAGCTTATCCTGGACGAGTGCACAGAAGGCTACAAGGTCGCGGACGAAATAGCACAGGGCGGGGCCTCGGCGGTGCTCGGACCGTTCTACTACTATCCGCAGGACTATCGCCAGGCTCGCGAGGGCCGCGAGGTGAATTGGAATAACGCCGGGATACTGGCAAAGGCGGGGGTGCAGGTTGCGCTGTCTTCCGGGATGACATCGGAAAGCGTCGATCTTCTGACGGCAGCACGTTTTGCCGTCAGACACGGAATGCCGCGGAAAACTGCTGTCGAGGCGGTCACCATTATTCCGGCCCGGCTCCTCGGCGTGGACGATCGAATCGGCAGCATTGAGAAGGGCAAGGACGCCGACCTGCTCATCTTGAACGGCGAACCGCTGACATTGACGACGCGCGTCGAAACGGTCATCATCGACGGCCGGACCGTCCATCGGGCGGATTCAGGAGAGAAGCCATGAAATACAAGTTGCATCGGACGTTGCTGATCATATTCGTTCTGGTTTTTGCGATAAGCTGCATCGGCGAGGCGGCGGTGGTGCGCAAGAAGATCGCCGTCAAAGCGGGCAAGATCATCACGATTGCTTCCGAGGACATTCATAACGGGGTCATCCTGATTGAAGACGGAAAGATCAAGGCCGTCGGAAAGAACGTCGAGATTCCGTGGGACGCTTTTGTGATTGAAGCGGTCGACCGCATCGTGATGCCCGGGTTTGTTTTGGCGCATACATTCAGCGGACTGGACAGAGCGAATGAGAACATGCCCGAGACGCCGTTTCTCTCAACCTTCGATTCCATCGACCCGATCAGCCCGTTCTTTGAAGATTGTCTACGGGACGGCGTGACGACCATGTTGGTCCTGCCCGGCAACAACACGCTGCTCGGCGGCACCGGAACCGTCGTACGGCCGCACGGGCTTACCGTCGAAGCCATGCTGGTCAAACCTTACACGGGGCTCAAAATATCGCTCAGACCGAGCAGGAACACCAGCCGGATGGGACACATCCAGCGATTCCGGCGCTACATGGACGATCTTCAACGCTATCTCGACGAGTACGAACGCCGCAAGACTGAAGCAAAAGAAGAGAAAAAGCCGTTCGACGAAGAAATCGACGATCAAAAGCAACCTATGGTCGATCTGCTTGACGGCAAACTGACCGCCTTCATCTATTGCGACCGCGCAACGGACGTTCCCGCGGCAATCCGGATTCAGCAGGAGCACAAGCTTAAGGCGGTTCTGGTTCTAAATGCCGAGTGTTATAAGGCCGCAGAACTCATCGCCGCAAGCAAACTGCCGGTTGTTCTGCCTCCGGATTTGGTGATCTGGGAAACGGATGAAATGACGCAGGAAGAGCAGATGCTAGTGCTTCCCGCAATATTTGATAAAGCCGGCGTTCGCTTCGCGTTCCAGACGGACACTTCTGACTACGGCAACCGCTACTTATGGTACCAGGCGGCCACTGCGGTCAAGTACGGCATGAAGAGAGCGGAAGCCCTTAAGTCGATTACCCTGTACCCCGCGCAGTTCATGGGAGTGGAGGATCGTTTAGGAAGCGTGCAGCCCGGCAAAGAGGCCACCCTGCTGTTCCTGACGGGCGATCCGCTGGATGTTCAGACGTGGGTCGACAAGGTCATGATCGCCGGCGAGATTGTGTACGAGCGAGACAAAGACAAACGGCTTAAGGAACTTCTGGAAGAACCGCAAGTGCCGCAGCAACCACAGGATACCGATTAGGAGAATCTTCGGAGATATGCTGTGCGATCACGCGGAGCACCTGTAGTCATGAATAGACGTTGGCAAAACACTGCTAGCAGAAACCCGGGTATGATGGCGTGCGCGTGCCTGTTGTTTGCGGCATTCTCTACATTGGCCGCGGCCGCGGATGAATCGCGCGTGCTGGCAATCAAGGCCGGTACGATTATGCCCGTAACATCGGATCCCATTGAGAACGGCGTCATTTTGATTCGCGAAGGCAAGATAGCCGCTGTCGGAAAAGACCTGGAGATTCCCGACGGAGCGGAAACAATAGACGTCCGCGGCAAGTTCGTCGTGCCGGGGTTCATCGATGCTTCGACGCATCTCGCTTACGACGGCCGGGAGGACGAAGAATCGATCACGGCCGACGTCCGCGCGGTGGATGGATTCGACTTCTTCGGTGACTACCAGCCATTCCTGGCGGGCGGCGTGACAACCGTGTATATCTCCCCGGGTCAAAAGAGGCTTTTGAGCGGGACGGGAACTGTTGTCAAGCTCGCCGGAGAGTCCATCGAACGTCGTACCCTCAGCGATATTTCCGCCCTGCACTTGACGCTGGGCGAATTGCCGAAGTCGCCGCCGCCGATTTACGAACCTCCCCTGCCGCCCGATCCGTGCAATCCGATTCTGCCCGAGCGTCGACAGTTGCCCACGACCCGCATGGGTGAAATGGCGATGCTGCGCAACGTGCTGCAGGAAGCGCGCGAACACCTGATGCGACAGCCACGGGAAGTGGATTTGAGGATGCGGCCATTGGTGCTTGCAGCCGGGCGAGACCTGCCTGTTCGTGTGAATTGCCATACGGCCCAGGATATACGCAACGCCATTCTGCTGGCCGAAAAATTCAAGCTGCGTCTGCTGCTCGAAGGAGTGACTGAGGCGTGGGCCGCCGTCGATCTCATACGCGGGAGCAAATGGCCGGTGGTATGTATCGGTCGCTTTGAGCCGGGGCGTGTCCGGTCGCAGGATGACACGCAAGACACGATGTTGGGGCGGTTTCATCCGGACAATCCGGCGCTTCTGGCCGAAGCAGGAATTGAGTTCGCGATAGCCTCTCCCTCGGACGCCGGCATTGCGGATTTGCAGTTCATCGCGGGCAACGCCGTACGTCAGGGCCTCTCGCAAGACAGTGCGCTGGAGGCGATCACGATTTCACCTGCGCGAATACTCGGTCTTTCCGACCGCATCGGCAGCATCGAGCAGGGCAAAGACGCGGACCTTGCCATACTCTCTGCGCCGCCGTTTGACATCCGCTCGACGGTGGAAAAGACATTCGTCGACGGCAGAGTCGTCTATGAGCATCCCTGCGAAGAAGCTCAAGATTCGCCCGCCAGGCCATCGGTCGTCACCGCCATAAAGGCCGGCCGCATACTTACGGCAAGCCGGGGCGCCATCGTCGCCGGACTCATTCTCGTGCGAGACGGCGTGATCGACTACGTGGGGCAGCAGGGACACATACCTGACGGCGCAACCATCATCGATGCGACCGGCAGCGTGGTCATTCCGGGCATGATCGACATTCACTCGCATCTCGGCCTTCATGCTGAAAGCGAGCCATATCGACTCAATGCCCCGGCTCCGACAAACGGGCCCGGTTCGAGCGACCAGAGGCTCGTCAGTATCGCCCGGGCAATTGCCCCGCAAGACGAGGCGTTTGAGAAGGCCGTTGCGGCAGGCGTTACCTCCGTTCTGCTTGCTCCCGATACAAGCGGACTGGTCTGCGGCAACGCCGCACTGATCAAGCTGGCGGGCCGGGAGCGGAGCAGGATGATTGTCAAAGAATGTGGCGCGATCAAGTTCTCCATGCTGGCCGACAGGGCGCGTCTGGGCCAGATATGGCAGGCACGCGAACTGCTTGACAAAGCAAAGAACTACGATCGCCAGTGGGACCGTTACGAAGAGGCTCACGCGGAATACGAGCGCCGCTGGCAATACGAGCAGGATAAGAAACCCGAAGCCCGCGAGGACATCGAGGAACCGTCCATGCCCGGCCGGGATGCGAACCTCGAACTGCTGCGGGGCCTTTTCGATCGCGAGATGCCGGCCCTGGTGTACGCGAACCGCTCGGATGAGATACGCAATGCTTTGAACGTCTTTCGGAATGAACATAACCTCGACGTGATTATCATGGGCGCTGATGATTGCTTTCGCGTTACGGACGAACTCAAGAAATACGGCGTCGGCGTGGCTCTCGGCCCGGCGTTTATTCGGCGAGAGGAAGGCGGGCAGGTCAATAACGCGGACGTCCTGGTTAAGAACAGGCTCAGAGTAGCATTTTACACCAGCGCTACCTCAGGCACGCAATATCTGCCTATGCACGCCGCATATGCGGTGCGCAACGGCATGGACGAAGACGAGGCCCTGCGTGCCGTCACTCTACATCCCGCCGAACTGCTGAAGATTGATGATCGTATAGGGAGTATTGACGTCGGAAAAGACGCTGATCTGGTGATTCTGTCAGGTGCTCCTTTCGATTTTGCCGCGCGGGTGCAGAAGGTGCTGATTGACGGCCGGATCGTATACGAACGCAAATGAAAAGACCAACGCCAGAGAAGCTGTACGAATGGACTCCTGACCACTGGGCAAACCATGGGGGAATTGGGGCCTTTCTGCGCGTGCTTGTGATTGCCACATCTCTTGCGATCTGTTGGACAGCGTCGGCAGAAGAGCAGGCGCAACTGGCTGTCAGAGCGGGAAAAATACTGACCGTGACTAAGGGAACTGTGAATCACGGGGTCATACTGATCGAAGACGGCAGGATTACCGCTGTCGAAGAAGCGGCACACCAGACCATACCGGACGGCTTCGATATCATCGATGCTACCGACAAGTGGGTGATGCCGGGCCTGGTGGAAATCCATTCGCATATGGCCTGCGAGGGCGGGCTAAACGATATGGTCATGCCGACCAATCCCGAGCTGCGCACCGAGGCAACCATTGACCCTGAGGACCCGGACATCGCTTTGGCGGTGGCCCGCGGCGTAACCACCGTCCATACCATCCCAGGCAGCGGAACCAACATGGCGGGATTCGGCGTTCTATACAAGCTCCGGGGCCGCACCGCAGACGAGATGATCGTTCGCCGGCTCGGTGCAATGAAAGTCGCCCAGGCGTATAATCCCGAGAGAAGAGGCGGCGATCTCGGTCTGACGAGGATGGGCATGTCCTGGATTCTTCGCGATATTCTCGAGAAGGGAAGAAACAACACCGGCGGCAAGGACTCGGGAGATCCGCGATGGGAGAACATGCGGGACGCTGTCAACGGTGAAATCCCCACACTCGTCCACACGGCCAGTGCAAAGGATGTGATGGCGACCGCCCGCATTTTCCATGATGAGTATGGGCTGCATACGATAGTCTCCCACGGCACCTTCGACGGCTATAAGGTAGCCGGCGAAATGGCCAAACGAGACGTGCATGTCAATGTGGGACCGCGGATGTTCGACTTTCCCTTCTCCGCCGATAACCGCTTCTACGGTCTGGCAGCAGAGTATGCCGCCGCCGGCGTTGAGCATCTGTCGATCTGCACCGACGCTCCCGTCCTGCCGCAAGAGGATTTGTTCTTCCAGGGCTCGGTGGCCATACATCTCGGTCTGGACGAAAGAACCGCGCTCGAAGCGCTCACGATCAATTCGGCCCGAGCGATCGGTATCGAGAATAGAGTAGGCAGCATCGAGGTCGGCAAGGACGCGGATTTGGTGATCAAAGGCGGCAGTCTCTTCGATGTGACCATTCCCGTCGACATGGTGCTTGTTAACGGCGAAATCGCGTACAGGAGGGACCGATGAAGCAGATTCCGAGGCCGGCACTATTTTTCATCTGTATTCTATTGGCTTCGGCTGTCGGTGCCGACCAACCAGAGTCGGGCGCATACGCTATCAAAGCGGGCAAGATACTGACCATGGCGGATTCGTCGGATGCCGGCGGCGGGTTGTCCTGCATCGATCACGGCATCATTCTCTGCAGCGACGGCAAGATTGCGTCCGTCGGGCCGGCCGCTAACGTGCAGATACCAGCCGGGTTCACCATTATTGACGCCTCAGACAGATGGGTCACTCCCGGCATCGTAGAAGCGCATACACACATCGGCCTGGAAGGCGGTTTCAACGATATGGTTGTCCCGATCAATCCCGAACTCCAGATATCCGAGTGCGTGGACCCTGAGGACATCTCGCTGCGCAAAGCCGTCACCGGCGGTGTCACGACCATTCACACGATGCCGGGCAGCGGGACAAATCTGGCGGGATTCAGCGTAATCGTCAAGCTGGACCGGTCCGATCCGGAGAAGATGATACTCCGGGCGCTGGGCGCGATGAAGATCGCCCAGGCATATAATCCGGAACGACGGGGCGGCGATCTGGGCGCCACTCGTATGGGGATGTCCTGGGCGCTGCGGCAGATGCTCGAGCAGGCGAAAGAGTATTCGGACGCATGGCGTCAATACGAGAACGGCAATCGCAAAGAGGAGCCCGCCCGCAAACCCGAGCTAGAGAAGATGCGCAAGGCGTTCGAAGGCGAATTCCCTACCATCGTTCACACGTATTCTCCCTGGGGCGTCATGCAGACCATTCGCATGTTCAAAGACGAAAACGCCCTGAATGTGATTCCAACGCACACTGCGTATGGGGGCTATCTTGTCGGCAGAGAGGCGGCCAAACGACCCGGTGTTTTCGTCAACATCGGCCCGCGTGTGGTCGAGTTCTCGCGGCCGACGTACGACGGCGCCTTCCACGGCATGGGCGCGGAATACCATAAGGCCGGCGTCAAGGAGCTCTCGATCAATACCGACGCCGTCGGGTGGAGTTCGTGGATCGCCCCGCAGGAAGAGTTGTCGTTTCAGGCGGCCATGTCCGCACACCTTGGTCTCGATGAGCAGACGACCCTCAGGGCCATCACCATCAATTCCGCCCGCGCTCTCGGCATTGATGATCGCGTGGGGTCGCTTGAGCGGGGCAAGGATGCCGATATCGTGATCAAGAGAGGGAGCCTGCTCGATCACACGACGCCCGTCGATATGGTGCTCATCAACGGCCGTATAGTGTTTATTCGATCCGAAGCGGATATTGCGATTGTGGAGCAACAGGGAGGCTCAAAGAAGGAACAATGATGCCGGAGACCCGCATAATCAGATTCTTGTGCGTGTTCGCCATTACAGGCTGCACGATGGCCACTGCCGCTGCGAACGAAACCGTCATAATCAAAGCGGATCGTGTCGATACTGTCAGCGCAGGCCACATCGAAAACGGAATCATTGTAGTTAAAGACGGACGGATCAGCGCTATCGGGGCGGATATAGAAGTCCCCGTAAATGCCAAAGTCATTGATGTGAGCGACAAGATCGTCTTTCCCGGTATCGTAAGCCCGCTCTCCTGCATCGGTCTCTCGCCCGCACCCGGCGGCGGTCCCTCTTCGACTGCACACTATCGCGTAGCTGATGAATTGTACCCGCATCAGGATTCTTACGACCGTCTGATACGTGCAGGCATCACGACGCTCAATCTCGTACCAGGCGGGGGCGGGCCGGGAGCGTTTGTCCGGCCGTCCATGTACCCGTCCAACTACGCCCGCGGTCCAATAGGTGTCATTGGCCAGGCGGCGCTGGTCTGCCCCATAGGCGATAATCCCGAGGATATGCTGCTGGGACCGAAAGGTCCGCTCATAATAGGTTTTCAGGCCGATGAGCGCACGAAGAAGACCATCAAAGGAGCATTGGAATCAGCCAAGAACAAGGTGAATTCCACAGACCCCAAGGTTCGTCCGATCGCCGACGCGTTGCAGGGCAGGATCCCCACATTCATCTCGTGCAGTGGGCCGGGCGATATCGTACACCTGTTGCCATTAATCGAGCCATACAAGCAACTTAAACCAGTCCTGGTTACTGGAATGCAGGAACATCGAGTGATCGAGCAACTGCAGAGGAAGAAGATTCCGCTGATACTGCCGGCCCAGACAGACTACGAAGCATTTACTCGGAATCGAATCAACATACCGAGGTTGCTGACGGAGGCGAAAATCAAGATCGCTTTGACCCCGATGCGGGACAGCGTTGCGGGATATGAGGATTTTCTCAGGCAGGTTGGGGAGTTAGTCAAGTACGGTTTGGACGAGAAAATCGCTCGCAAGGCAATCACCCTGCACCCGGCTGAGATGCTGGGCCTCGACTATCGTGTTGGGAGCCTCGACGTTGGCAAGGACGCGAACTGCATCGTGTTGAGCGGCGAGCCGTTCGCCGCAGGCACCATGATTGACCACGTTATGATCCAGGGCAGCATCGTCTATTCATCGCCGTGACAGGAGACGTTATGCGTACCGCTAAACTGATTTCGACGAAGCCCCTCCTTCCTGGCGCATGTGTCATCTGCTGGGCTGTGAGTTCTTTGCTCGGAGCCGATCGCACCGTCGCAATTCAGGGAGGCGATCTGTACACGATCACCAGTGGCGTCATCCGCGATGGCGTCATTCTCATCGACAACGGCAGGATATCGGCAATCGGCCAGGACCTGGAGATGCCCAGGAACGCCAGAGTAATTGACGCACGCGGGAAAGTCGTCATGCCCGGCCTGGTGGCTGCCACGGCTCACGGTGTGGCCGATTCGCGCGCATCGGGAAAGATCGGCGAATCGCTCGATCCTTTTCACCAGAATCTGTCTCTGGCGCTGGCCTCGGGCATAACGTGCATGTATACGACTTCACGGGGAACCAACGCTGTAATCAAGCCGACCGTAGCCGATCTTGATGCAATGCTGGTGCGAGAACCGGCGGTAATCAATGTTGATTTCGGTGCCGGCCAGTGGGTCAGCCGCAATGATCTCAAACAGAATCTGCGAAAGGCCAGAGAATATCTTCGCAAACTTGATGCGTATCGCCAGGCCAAAGACAGGAGCAATCTTGCGGAACCCAAGAAGCCTTCCGGGGCGGATCAATATATCCGTCTGCTGAAGCACGAAATGCCCGCCAGATTGCGTGCAACCACGACGGCGGAGATACTCTCCGTCCTGGAACTCGTTGACGAGTTCGACATCGAGATAATTATTGAAGGCGCCATTGAAGCCTGGACCGTTGCCGAACAAATTGCCGAACGTGACGTTCGTCTGATTATCACGCCGCGGGACAAACGCAGGCCGAACGACTATATTTCCACCCCGTCCGGATCGACCCTGAAGAATGCGGCTGTGCTGGACAAGGCCGGGGTGCAATTCGCGATTGTGCCGACGAGTCCGTCTTTTACGACGTGGGGCATAGCCGGGCGCGATCTGATGGCGCTGCCCATGGAAGCCGCGTTCGCCGTCAGCGGCGGCCTCGACGAACACACCGCTCTGGAAACCATTACCATCCACGCGGCCGAAATACTGGGGGTCGCAGACCGTCTGGGAAGCCTGCAGCCGGGCAAAGACGCCGATATTATTATTCTCGACGGCCACCCGTTCCACTATAAGACCTTCGTGCAGACAACTATCATCGCGGGCAAGATACTGTACGAGAAGGATAAATCGACGTATTTCTCGCATATCAAGTGACATCAAGCATGCGAGACTCCTGCCCGGATGAAGCTGCATATTAGTCGATACGATTCCAGTTCGGCGGTTCGACCTCCAACAGGTTGCGTACAAAGAAGTCCATACGTCTTCGGTTCGCGTAAGGTGTCTCGCCGACGCCATGTCCGGCACCGGGAACGACCAGCAGGTCAAAGTCCTTTTCGGCCTTCACAAGTGCGTCAACAACCTGCATCGTCGAAGCTGGATCAACATTCCTGTCCATTTCGCCAACGGTGAGCAAGAGTTTGCCTCTGAGCTTGTGAGCCTGGGTCACATTCGATTGCTCTTGGTAATGCGGACCGATGGGCCAGCCCATCCAGAGCTCGTTCCACCAGATCTTGTCCATGCGATTGTCGTGGCAGCCGCAGTCCGCTACCGCAACCTTATAGAAATCGCCGTGCGCAAGCAGCGCCCGCAAGGCGCTCTGGCCGCCGGCTGAACCGCCATAAATGCCAACCCGGGAGATGTCCATGTATGTGTACTTTCGTGCGGCGGCCTTCATCCAGAGAATACGGTCCGGAAAACCCGAGTCTCCGAGGTTTTTCCAGCACACATCATGAAACGCCTTCGAACGATGGCTCGTTCCCATGCCGTCAATCTGAACCACAATGAATCCCAATTCAGCCAATGCAAGAGCTGAATCGTATTCTTTCCAGGACTTCGGCACAAACGAACCGTGCGGCCCTGCATAAATCTTTTCTATGACCGGATACTGCTTCGACGCATTGAAATGCGCAGGCCGCCAGATGACGCCGTAGATATTTGTCCTGCCGTCACGTCCTTTGGCGACAAAGGGCTCGGGTTTGGTCCAGCCCGTCTCGAACAGTGCCGAAGCATCGGCCTGTTCGAGGTCGCAGACCAGGGAACCATCCGACGTTCTCCTGAGCTCGTGCACGGGCGGCTTGTCGATCGTGGAGTACGTATCGATCATGTACCTTCGATCCGGGGAGTACTGAACCTCGTGCGTGCCTTTGCCGGGGGTCAGACAAGTCAGTCCGGTCCCGTCGAAGTTCACGCGGTAATAGTGAATGAAGTAGGGGTCTCTGTCCGGTTCGCGGCCACCGGCAGTGAAATGGATGGTCCGCCGCTGCTCATCGACCTTATCGACCCCGCGAACCACCCACTGCCCGCTGGTAATCTGGTTTTTGACCCGGCCTGTATCGGCATCATACAAATACAGGTGATTCCAGCCGTCACGCTCGGACATCCATATGATCTCGTGCGTCTTATCGAGGTAGTGACTGCACTGCTTGCCTGCGTAATCAATAAACGTATCGCTCTGCTCTTCCACTATCGCGCGTGCTTGCCCCGTCTCCGCATGAACGTCGATGATGCGCAATACCTGATGGCCGCGCTGATTGTACAGAAATGTGAAGCGGCTGGAGTCCGGAGCCCAGCGAATCTCGGACAGGCTCCATGGATTCGGGAACAACTCATCGCAGACGGAGATTTGCCGTTTCTCTGCGACGTTGAACAGGCACGGCCTGGAGAGGTCAATCTCATCGCCCGGTTTGCGATAGGAAAAGGTGTGAAGTTCGGGCTGCAATTGATCGTCGGGCACCGTCTCAATCACGTGCACCTTCCTGTCGTAGCCTTTCTTCGTCCTCAGCACAACCAGTTTTTGCGAATCCGGCGACCAGTAGAATCGCCCCGAATATTCATCATTTTCTGTGCCGTCATTGGTAAATACAACCTCTTTGTCACTACTGCTCTGACGGACAAAGAGGTTATGGTCTTTGATCATGGCAATCCATTTGCCGTTGGGTGATTCGCCCAGCGGCGCTTGGCCGCGAGTTCTTCTCGCATCAGGCGGCTTAGCAGCTTTACCATCGATGACGGCATCGGCAGGATCTTCGGTCGCGACAAACACGGTCAATCGCTCACCGTCAAAGTCCGTCGCCAGCCAGGCATGTCCGGCGTACGTATGTTGTTCGTGTGACTCCTCCGGCTGCAATGTTGCGTAGCGTCGGCGCTTGCCGCCCGTGTCCAACCAGTAGATATATACCGATTTCTTTGTCTGATTGATGAATGTGATGAAAGTCTCATCGCCGGTGCGCGTACTCCTGCGAACATTGGGGCGAGAAGGCAGCGAATCGACTTGCTGCTTGTCCTTTTCGAGTTGGCGAATCGTGTAGTCCTTCAGACTGCATGTCCATCGCTTGCGGGCAAATGAGAACGTCATCATTGAACCATCCTCGCTGAAATCCAGCCTGTCGATGGCAAGCCGGTCCGCGGGACACGTGCTGTCGGTCGCAAGACTTAGCGCGCCGGCCAGACGTTCGTGATCAAATGCCAGATCGCGTACTCCTTTTTTAGCGTCAACGAGGATAAACTGGCGTCTATCATCGAGCAAATCGTTGCGGTACCAGAACCGTTCGTTGTCTTCCAGCCAGTGTGGACGAATATGCCTGGCGGTGACCAACCCGCGTACTTTGGAACGCAGACCGGCGGCGCGTTGGTAGTCTGCGGGGGTTATCTCCTCCGCGGACCGACTGGAGCGGACGGATCCCAGAAGCAATAGAGCAGCAAGTACAAGGACGCGAAGTCTGTCAGACGACTCTTTGCGCATATACGTACACCCTTCGTCAAATGCGAGATTGGGTCAGCGACTGCATGCCGCTTCGACATCTTCAGCGGTTCGCGGTATTGCATCGCTCAGGACCCGGGCTCCGCTGTCGGTCACGAGCACGTCGTCCTCGATGCGGACACCGCCGAATTCACGATAGGCTTCGAGCCTGGCGTAGTCGATGAACTGCTCGTGTTTGTGCTCGGCCTTCCAGCGGTCGATCAGTTCGGGGATAAAGTACAAACCCGGCTCGACCGTCACGACGAAGCCCGGCTCAAGCGCCCGTGCCAGCCGGAGCGACCTCCAGCCAAATGCCGGATTTCTCTTGATAGTATCGGTATAGCCGACGTAGTCTTCGCCCAACGGATCCATATCGTGGACGTCCAGGCCGAGCATATGGCCTACGCCGCACTGGAAAAACAACGTATGGGCGCCCGCTTCAACGGCTTGTCGGGGATCGCCCTTCATCAGACCAATACTCTGGAGGCCGCTTGCCAGCACTTCGGACGCAAGGCGGTGGACATCGCGAAATTCAACACCCGGCCTAACCGCTCGGGTCGCCTGCTTCAGGGATTCGAGTACGATATCATAGACCTCCCGCTGCATCGTCGAGAGTTTCCCTCCCACGGGCATCGTACGCGTGATATCACCGGCATAATGCAGCACCGACTCAGCACCCGAGTCATTGACGGCAATATCGCCGTCCTGCATCATATTTCCGTGATAATGATTGTGCAGTGTCTGGCCATCAACGGAGAAGATCGTGGGGAACGAAAGAAGCACATCCTCGCTACGTGCGACCGCCTCCATTGCGGCAACCACCTGGCGCTCATAGACGCCGGGCATGGTTTGCTGCATTGCGGTCAGATGCATGCGTGCCGTGATGTCGACTGCCTGTTGTATTTGCTCCACTTCTTGAGCGCTCTTGACAGACCGTTGGGCAACAACCGCTTTGATCAACTCGACCGATGCATTGCGAACAACGGCATCCGGCTCCATATTCAGCAAATGCTGCAAGCGCAGTACATTCCGAGTCCGGTACTGCGGCAGAAAATGTACCGGGCGTCCCTTGCCCAAGGCTGCATTCAATACGGACACTAGCTTTTCAGTTGAGCGCGAGTCCAAAATCCCGACGGACTCGCACTTTTCTTTCAGAGACGGTTGCGGCCCCATCCAGATGACCTGATCCATCGTAGCATCGCCGCCAAATACAACCTCGTGACCCTCATCGACATCGATCAAACCTATCAGTCCGGGACCATCCAATCCGAAAAAGTACAAGAACGAACTGTCCTGTCGGAACGGATAAGGATTGTCTGCGAAGTTCATGGGGCTGTCCTCGTTGCCGGGCAGCAGTATGATCCCCGATGATACATCGCTTCGCAATCGCTGTCGTCTTGCTACATATGTTTGCAGGTCGAACATTCATTACTCCTCTTCACTGGAGCGTCCATGGGTCAGCAGGCTCACCACAATCAGGGCCATGACTGATACGGTCATCGCGGGCAGCACAGCATCCAATTCTGCGACTGCATCAGGAAGATTGTCCTGGATGAAATCCACTTCTTCCCAGATCAGCGCCATCACCGTGCCGGACAGAATCGACGCGACGGCGCCATAGGAGGTTGCACGCTTCCAGAACATCGCGGCCACCAGACAGGGCGTAATTGCTGCTCCATAGATCGTGAAGGCATAAAGCGCCTTCTTGAACACTGTCGTCGATTCTGCAAACGCCAGCGAGACCAGCCACGCAATGATTCCGAAGGCCAATACCAGCAACCTGCTCAGCAGGACTACGTGCTTCTCATTTGCCTTGGGATTGATGTAGACCTGATAGACGTCCTTGATGAAGGTAGTAGCCGGAACGAGCAGGAAGGAATCCGCTGTGGAGATGATGATCCCAACCACCGTCACAAGAAACAGCATGCCCAGCGCCAGCGGCATGAAGTGTTTGGCGGCATAGATCAAGACGTATCGTCCGTTGTTCGGGTCTGGTATCAGGCTCGACGCGATCCAGGCCTCAGCTATGATCATCAATTCGACCGCCAGGGCAACGAAGATCATGACCGTCACGGCCGTCTTTGCTCCTCTGGCATTGCGACTGGCGAAGATGCGTTGATACTGATTGGCGTCGCCCAAAACCAGCAGAAAGACGGGCAGACAGTAATTGATCAGCGTGATCGGCGAATATACTCCCCAGAATTGCATATGGTTGGGCCTGTCGCCCATCGCCGCAAAGGCCTGCCGCATGCCGTCGAAGCCCCCGGCCTCAAACAACAGTACTGGAAAGGCAATAACGAGCGAGACGGTGATGATCGTCCCGGTTACAATATCGGCAAAGGCCAGACTCAGCAGGCCCGCGAGCATCGTGTACATTATGATAAAGACAGCCGCGATGACCGTCGCCCTGCCAGAGGTCAGTTTCGGCTGGGAAAGGTAGAGTCTTCCTGTCTGCGGCATGCGGGCGATCCTGAAGAATGCCTGGTGTTTGCCCAAAGACGTATCCTGAGCGCTAAGCGCAATCCTCGCCGTGCTGTTGGCCTTGACGGCAACGTGATTAACCGCCTCGCTTGCATCCAGTTTCTTCTGGACCGCAATAATCTGATCGGCCGGGACAACCTCAACGGTGTATTCGTTCACATCCTTGGCCCAGGCCTGCCCCTGCTTCACTCGAAAGCCGATCGTTGCAATGCCCGTCCAGTCCTTCTGCGGTTCGAACAGGAGATAACCTTTGCGAATCTGATTCTTTGTCAACTCGCTGCCGTTTTCCATCGGTACCGGTTCTTTCTTGCCCGCGATCACTTCGAGCACCATACCCCCCGCGTTGAACTGGTAACTGACGATCACCATGTATGCCATGATCAGAGCCAGCACGGCCAGCATGCGGGCCACGCGCCCATAACGCGCACCAATGATCTCAGGGACCGTATATGCCTCATAGTTGCGGGCCTTCGTTGCAATCATCGACAGCAGGATCATGCCGATGAACGTGCCAAGCGGAAGAAACAGTGCGGCCATGCCGTCGCGGTACGCCTGGCCGGCATTTCCGACAATGGAACCTGTGCCGATCCACACTGCCAGCATCGTACAGACCATTATCCACGGCGAAAGCGAACGACCCGCTACGGCGAAATCCGCCTGTGTTTTCACCTGGCGGGATTTGTACACACCGATACCGGTCAATAGAAGCAAATAAGCAAGTATGGCAACCAGGTAAATCATAAGACCTCACAATTGTAGTAACATATTGTCATCCAACAAACGGATAGCCAATGGGGCAAACTGCCGGAGTCTGCACGATCAATCAATGAACTGCTCAACGAAATACCCGGGCGTCAATCTCTCGCCCGTCGCCCGGCGGATCATCTCGTTCCAATGATATCGAGCACCGGGTTCCAGGACATTCTCACGGAGGTAGTCGCCGATTCTCTTGTCGCCTACATAGCTGACATTGCGATCCGACTCCAGCCCCAGCACTTCACCGATTATGTGATCGTGCAGTTGTGAGGCCAGCAGTTCGCCCAGCATGTAGTTGTGGTAATAACACGGCGCAGTCGTGAAGTGCAGCTTCGATGCCCAGCCGGCGGTCATCGGTTCGGGCGGTTGCCTGATGTGCTGATATCGCTCGACCAGGTCCCACCACAGGCCATCCAGATCCTGGTCGGGATTCGCATAAAGCTGTTTTTCTAAGTCATACATCACCATCGCCCACCGTGCGAAAAGTATCTGCTGGAATTGCAGGTACTTGCTGCTCACTTTGTCGATCCGTTTCTCCTGCCGCTCGGACAGATCAAGCATTGCGCGCATCCATGCGGCGTTGCGGCTGAGTCTGCCGAACAGCATGGCAATCGCCTCGGTCGTGAAGCTGTGGGCGGGTTCGCGCAGCAGCCAGGGCTCGGATGGATCATGGTATTTGCTGTAAACGGCGTGTCCAAGTTCATGCAGAATCGTCTCCATCCATCGTTCGGTATCCTGAAGATTGCAGAGAATCCGCACGTCGCCCCTGCGGTCGATATCATGGCTGAATGCATGCGGGTATTTGTCCTCGCGGTCATATAGGTCGCTCCGCGCGAGAATATCATCCACCGGCAGGCCAACGCCCGCGTAATATCGCTCGGCCAGTTCTTTGACATCACGTCCTTTGTAATACGCGTCCAAGTCCAGCTCATATACCAGCGGCGTTCGCTGAAAGAAGGGGTCGTGATAATGCCACGGCAGCAGAGCGGCCGGCTCAATACCATACTGGCGGGCGAGGATCGCATCCAGTTCCGCCTTGAGTTCAATAAACGGCTTGTCCGTCAGACGATCGAGTTGTGCGAAGATCGCATCCAACTCGCCGATGTCCTGTTCGCCCGTCACGATAGCCATCGTGTGGTAATTATCGAATCCCAGCGATCGAGCGGCCCGGTTGCGCATCCGCACCAACTCCAGAAAATCGTGTATGATTACTGCCCCGACCTGCTTGCTGGCTCGATAGGCGGCTCTGCGTCGGTCGATATCGCTTTCGGTGGTCATGATTGTGTAGATATCACTCATCGTGATCTTTTGACCGTTGATGGTCGGACGATAGTTGTTGTACCTCTCCTGCACATTTGTGTCGAGTTGAACGATTCTGCGCATCAGTTCAGGTTCGATCTGGTTGACCAGATAGGTGTAGTACAACTTGTCGAGTTGACGTGCAAGCCTCGCGTCGGTAATTGCGCCGCCGTTTCTGAGTTCTTGGAGAAATGCAAAATCGTCGCGGTCGCTTTGCAATTGCCGAATCTGCAGTTGCAGTTCTTCGAACTCCTCGAACTTCTGCGTTCGGCCTGTCGTGGCAGCCTGCCAATATGTACGGTTGGCTCTGGCGGACAGCGGTTCGATCTTCTCGACGTACGAATCTATGAACCCGACCAGTTCGGTATCCCGGACGGGTCTACTGCAACCGACTACCGCCAGGGTCAGGGCAACAAGCATCAGCGGCAATAACAACTTATATCTTATCATGTCAGCAACCTCAAAAGAGCTTTGCTCGTTCATTCAAAGCCTGACGGCCGGCAACACCCAAAAGAATATCGATATAAATGGGCGAGCACTACTACGGCGTCTGCTGTTCGGTTCGGGAAATGATCTCATTCTGCAGGTCCCGACCGAGATCAACAAAATAGTCGCTGTAGCCGGCAACGCGCACTATCAGATCGCGATTGGCCTGCGGATTCGCCTGGGCCTCGCGAAGCGTCTCGGCGTCGATAACATTGAACTGAATATGATGGCCATCCATGCTGAAATAGGCGCGGATAAGATGGCTGAGCTTTGTCAGACTCTCGTCGCCCGCCAGGACCTGCGGGGTGAATTTCATGTTGAGCAGCGTGCCACCGGTTCGCGCGTGGTCTATTCGGGCAGCGGACTTGAGAACCGCCGTAGGTCCATGACGGTCGGCCCCCTGGCTCGGCGATATTCCGTCCGACAAGGGCATGCCCGCCGTGCGGCCGCACGGCAGCGCACCCACAACCGATCCGAAGTAGATGTGAACCGTCGTCGGCAAAAGGTTAACACGATACCTCCCGCCTTTGGTGTTGGGCCGGCCGTTGAGCAGATCGTAGTACATATCAAAGACGCACTCGGCGATCGTATCGGCATCGTCATCATCGTTGCCGTACCTGGGTGAATGCTCGACCAGCAAATGGCGCAGTTCCTCACAGCCGGCGAAATTATCCTCCATCGCTGCGAGCATGTCCTGCATCGATACGTCCTTCTCCTCGAAGATGTGATACTTGACGGCAGCGAGCGAATCCGTCAATGTGCCCATGCCCACACCCTGAATGTACGTCGGATTGTATCGTGCTCCTCCATTGTGATAGTCGAGGCCTTTTTCGATACAGTCGTCCATTACGACGGACATGAACGGAGCAGGCATGTGATTGGCATATAGGCGCTCAATGGCGTTATTGCCCTCAATCTTCAGATCGATGAAGTGGGCAAGCTGACTGCGATAGGCATCGACCAGTTGCTCGAAGGATGCGAAGTCGCATGCGTGACCCGTTCGGGGACCGATCTGGCGACCGGTGCGCGGATCGATTCCGTCGTTGCATGCCAGTTCGAAGATCTTCGGCCAATTCATATAGCCGGTCAGCGTGCAGCTTTCTTTGCCGAAGGCGCTGATCGTGACACAGCCGCTGGGGCCGCCCGCCCGGGCATCGGCTACGGTTTTGCCGTCGTGCAGCATCTCCTTGATAATGACATCCGTATTGAAGACCGAAGGCTGGCCGAAGCCCGTACGAATGACCTCGCATGCCCGCCTGAGAAAACGGTCAGGATTACGCTTGCTGATCTGTACGCATGCGCTGGGTTGCGTCAGGCGCATTTTCTCAACGACATCCAGCATCAAATAGGACAGTTCATTGACCCCATCGCCGCCGTCGGCCGGATTGAGTCCGCCTATGTTAATCAGCGCAAAATCGGTATAGGTCCCGCTCTGTTCCTCCGTGATGCCCACCTTGGGCGGCGCCACCTGATTGTTGAATTTAATCCAGAAACATTGCAGCAATTCCTCCGCCTGCTCGCGCGTAAGCGTGTCCTGCTCAATTTGTCTGGCATAGAACGGATACAAGTGCTGATCGAGCCGCCCGGGATTGAATGAATCCCAGGTATTCAGTTCCAGGATAACCCCCAGATGTACGAACCAGTACGCCTGCAGGGCCTCATGGAAATCGCGAGGCGCGTGCGCGGGCACCCAATTGCATATCTCGGCGATACGCTCCAGTTCTTTCCTGCGTATCGGGTCGCTCTGATCGCGGGACATCTGCAGGGCCAGATCCGCGTGCCGCCGGGCAAAACTGATGAGCGCATCGACACAGATATCCATAGCAATGTATTGCTGCTGTTTTTCATAAGCCCGTGGATCGCTAAGGAAGTCCAACTCTGCCCGCCGATCTGCAATTTGCCGCTTGAAATCGAGCATGCCGCGATGATAGATCTTGTCGTCCAGGATGGCATGTCCGGGAGCGCGCTGCTCCATGAACTCGGTAAACACTCCCGCATCGAACGCTGCATGCCACTGGGGGCTCATTTGTCTGAAGACCTTCTCCCGCATGGTCTTGCCGGACCAGAACGGAATGATTTGCTCGTCGAAGACACAGCGCACCTCATCGAAAACATCAAACGATGTCTTCTCGCGACTGCTCAGCACCTGGAAATCTTCCAGACTATGGCAACATAGTTCGGGATATGTGGGGGTGGCACGTGCTGCGGGACCGCGTTCACCCACAATCAGTTCTCCATCATTAATACAGATCGTCTTGTTCTCGAGTACATGCCTGAAGGCCAACGCCCGACAGACTACCGTCGACTGCTGCAAGGGCACTTCACTCTGATAGAACTCCGTGACCAGCACGGCTCTTTCGCGTGAGATGTAAGGTTTGGTGCCCACGCTTTGTTGCCGCAATCTTGCTACACGCTCGTTCATGGTTCTACCCACCCATCTGCACATCAAAGCCATAGCTTCGCAAGGCTTCTGTGATGCTGTTCATTTCTTCTTCGTCGGGGACCTGCACGTCCATCAGTTCCACATCGTCCGCCAATCGTATCGCTTTTTCCCGCCCTCCCGCATTATACGGCAAGACATCGATTCTGCCCACATCCGAAAGCGAACGGACAAATTGAGCCGTGGCTTTGATGTTCGCGCCGTCCGTGTTGAAACCCGGCACAACCGGCAGGCGAACGACCAACGACCTGCCTGCATCCGCCAGGTACCGGATGTTGCGCAGGATCAGTTCGTTGCCGACGCCCGTATATTGTTCATGCTTACTGCTGTCCATGTGCTTTATGTCGCAGAGGAACATGTCCGCCTGCTGAGCGACCCGCTCGACAATATTCGCCCCGGCGTAACAGGTCGTATCCACGGCGGTATGTACACCCATGCCCCGACATGCCCGCAGTAGTTGCATCAGAAAAGCCGGCTGGGCCAGCGGTTCGCCTCCCGAGAATGTCGCCCCTCCACCAGACTGGTCGTAGAAGACGACGTCCTTCTCGATATCGCTCAGGACCTCATCAACATTCATCCAACGTCCCACGATCTCGCGCGCGTCCGACAGACAAGTATCAACGCAGCGACCGCAAACGGTGCACCTCGCAATGTCGGTTATGCAGCCGGTCTCGCCCAGCGTAATCGCCTTTCGATCGCATATATCCACGCACCGACCGCACCGCACACACCGCCCTTTTCGCAGACTCGGCTCGGGCCCGCTTTTCCAACTCTCGGGATTGTGACACCACAGGCAGCGCAACGGACACCCTTTGAAGAATACCGTCGTGCGAATCCCCGGCCCATCATGCAGCGCATACCTCTTTATATCAAAAACACACCCGCGCGTTGCGTGAAGAGCGTCCATGCCGCCAATGTCGTCTGTATCTTCTATCACTGAGCTACTCTCGTCAGGCTGCCCTGCAGTCACCAACCGTCGTGCCTCGACACCATAAGTGCCGAAAGACAAATCCAAATATCCGCCCTCTGCTGCGCCAAGCCATCGCGCATGACGACAAGGTCCAGCCAGAACCTACAATACAAAAACGCGGGCCAATCTGCAATTGGCCAATCCAGCACACAGGATATCTGAAGAGCGAATCAGCCCTTCAACCGAGTCATATGAGCGGACCGATCGGCGAGCTTCGGCAGGACGCTGACGTAACGAGAGTTGACCCGGAGACACAGACTGTGTAGTATCCTACAGCAAGAGAGCGAAAAGAATCCCGCCCTCTGCATTCTTTCCGGGTCCGCTTGTGACCGGCCCGGGCCAGGCATTTTGCGATGAGTCTCATCAATGCGCATCGGTCTTGGACAATTCAATGCGACAGTTGGCGATCTGGCCGGGAACGCGCAGACGATGCGACGATTCTATCAGCGGGCGGTCGACGAGAAGGTCGATCTGCTGATGTTCCCGGAACTGGCGGTTTCCGGCTATCCGCCCGAGGATCTGTTGCATAAGCCCCACTTTCTCCGGGAATGCAGAACCACGATAGAGCAACTCGCGCGGGACTGCCCGGAGATCACTGTGCTGGTCGGCCTGCCCGAGCATTCCGGCGGCAACAGCTACAACGCTCTGGCAGTCCTGCAGGAGGGGCGCATACAGACAACCTATCGCAAGAGCCGGCTTCCGAATTACGGCGTTTTCGACGAGCGACGCTACTTCGAATGCGGCAACAAGCCGGTCATCATTGAACTCGGCGGGCTGCGGCTGGCCCTGACAATCTGTTTTGACATCTGGCAGATCGAGTGGCTTTGCAGGTTCCTCGAAGACAGCGGACCGCTGGATATGGTGCTCAATGTCTCGGCCTCCCCTTTTGACCTGGGTAAGATCGGCAGGCGAAAGCGAACCATCAGCCAATGCGCCAGGCGATTGCAATGCGGACTGGGGTACTGCAACCTGGTCGGCGGGCAGGATGAACTGGTTTTCGACGGCCGAAGCATGCTCGCGGATGATCGCGGACGGATCATCGCGATGGCGAAGGCCTTCGAAGAGGATTTGCTCGTCGCTGAAGTGTCGAAATTGGGTGCCGGACTACGGATTGACGCTGTGGGCGAAGCAGCGGTTCAGCCTGACGACCGGCTGGACGCAATATACGCAGCGCTCGTGCTGGGCACGCACGATTATACGCGCAAGAACGGCTTTTCGCAGGTCCTGCTGGGCCTTAGCGGCGGCATCGATTCAGCAATCACAGCGGTTATCGCGGCCGACGCGCTCGGGCCTGAGAACGTCGTGGCCATTTCCATGCCCTCGAGGTTCAGCTCGAGCGGCACTAAAAACGATGCGGAGAAGCTCGCGCAGAACCTTGGCATTGGATTTCACACTATCCCCATCGAGCCGGTGCTGAGCCCGTTCCACGAGGCGTTGCTGGCCATTGAGGGCTGGGACGACAAGGGAATCGCCTATGAGAACCTTCAGGCACGCATTCGTGGGTGCATCTTGATGTCGGTGAGCAACCAGTTCGGCTCGCTGGTACTGACCACAGGCAACAAGAGCGAAACGGCGGTCGGTTATTCCACGCTCTATGGCGACACGGCCGGCGGCTTCGGTGTGATCAAGGATGTACCAAAGACGACGGTCTACGCTCTCGCTCGACGAGTCAATGAAAAGGCCAAACGCGAGATCATTCCCGCGGATATCATCACTCGAGCGCCAAGTGCGGAACTGCGAGCGGATCAGAAGGATGCCGATTCGCTGCCTGATTACGATCTGCTCGATGAGATTCTCCATGGATACGTGGAGCTGGACCAATCGGCCGGAGAACTGGTTTCAGAGGGATTGCCTGCAGAGGCGATCAGGAAGGTCGTCCGACTGGTGGACCGCAACGAATATAAGAGGCGGCTGTGCCCGCCCGGTGTAAAGATCACCCCCAAGGCGTTCGGGAAGGACCGCAGGCTGCCGATTACGAATCGATATAACCCCGCGGCGGGCATTGAGTGAGCCGCCACGGCCGGCACCGGAACGATACCACCATCACGAATTCGGAGCAGCAGCCGGGTTCTGCCGCTGTGCTATCGCAGTCACCAAAGCGCGGGCGAATGCCGGGGCGGCCATAGGGCCGCTGGCGGTTATGATGTTTCTGTCGCGTTCGACAGGAAATCCCATGTAAACGGCCCCTGCCTGTTGGAGCTTCTCCTTCTCCGAGACGAACCCGGTAACGCGAACGCCCGTCAGCACACCGGCGTTTGCCAGTATCGTCGGCGCCATGGAGGTCGCACCAACAATCTTACCGCTCGAAACCGCCTGGCGAGCGATACTTTGTACCAGCGGATCTTCGAAGTACGCCTGGGTCCCGGTACCACCCACGAAGACTACAGCGTCGAAAGGATCGACCTGCACTTCATTGAGCGCCAATACAGCCTCCGCGCGGTTGCCGAGCATTCCTCGAACGACGCCGCGAGTTCGACCTGCGATTACGGTTTCCACCCCGGAGAGTTCCAGCGCCCGTTTGGGCTGAAAAAGCTCATCGTCCTGAAAACCCTGAGGCGGTATGATGAACAAAACGCGGGGGCGATTCGACTGCGGAACTGCACGGCTTGATGTCTGGCCCGCGGCGGTATTGACGGCCGGGGCGGCAGTCTGGGGATGTCCCACCGGGATCAGATAGAGAACCTCATAGCCTTTGGGAAGTCTTGCGGCACGGCTTGCCTGGCGGGAGTTGAATCCGCCAATCGTAACCGAGCCCAATCCCATAGCGACCGCCTGCAGTTGAATATTCTGAGCGACGTGCCCGCCCTCCAGGAGCATGTATCGTCTGGCGTCATCGCGGAAACGCGCCGCCAGTTTGCGCGAGGACCCTCCAAGGATGATCGTACATCCCGACGTAGCGATGGCCTGTTGGCCGCCGCTGGCCTCGAACAGCTGTGGCCGAACATCCTCGGTGGCGAGCTGTTCCATGGAGTGATCCTGCGGCTTGTACAGGAACAGACCGTCCGGTGTGCAGAAGTACACGTTCAACGGATAGAGAGCACCGGCCGACGGTGCGGTTCGCCAGCCTCTCTGGCGGTCGGTCACGCCCTGTCCGGCCCAAGCGAGTTGCCCAAGTTCAGAGAAGTCCAGAGGTTGACCGGTGAAAAGACGAACACTGCGCCGCTTCTGCAGCGCTTCTTCGACACTCATCTGACCGGTCTTGTTGGGTTCGGCAAGTTGGATAATCTTCCGACCCGTGCTGCGTCCACGGCTGGATGTACGCAACGGCCGGTCAGCCGTGCGCTGGGCAAGACCGACAGTCAGCAAGCACACAAGTAATAGAACAGAGACGGATAGACGTTTCATCCGGCTGGTCCTCCAATGAATTGCAAAGCGTCTGTTGTATAATCAGGATGCATTATACATCCGATCTTCGGATTTCGCAGGGGAGAACTTTATTTTCGCTTTGATACGGGGTAGAATGCTCGACAAGTCGGCTTCATTTACATTGAGCAGTAGTGAGGAGATTCTGATGGCTCCAACTTCCTTGAGCAGCAGTGTCAAACGCGGTACTGATGCAGCGACAGCGATTGCCAGGCGGTACGATTTCGCAAGGTATAGCCTGAAGCGCGCGGTCTGTGGAATGATTGTCACAGCGATGTGCGTCAACTCCGCGGTCGGTGCTGCCGCATCGGTAGGTATATGGAGCCGATTTGAACGGGAAATCGAGAACACCAGGCAATATGAAGAACCGTATCGAGATGTGACACTCGAAGCGACCTGGCAGCGGCCGGACGGTACGAAGGTGAATTTCGAGGGATTCTACGACGGCGGAACGGTGTGGAAGATCCGATTCATGCCCGATCAGGTCGGACGGTGGACATACTCGGCGTCTTTCAGCGACGGCACACACGGTGCCAATGGCGCATTCGAGTGCGTGAATTCCGATATTCCGGGCATGATCTCGAAGGATAGAGGCAATCCGATCTGGTTCGGCTTCAAGGGCGGAAGGCACGCGCTGATTCGCAGCTTCCACGTGGGGGATCGCTTCTTTGCAGAGAACTGGCCGCAGGCAAAGCGCAGGGCTTTTCTGGATTGGGCACAACAGCAAGGGTACAACATGCTGTCGGTGGCCAGCCACTACCTCAATCGTGATGCGAAGGGTCGGGGGCGCGGATGGAAGACGCCCGATCTTTGGCCCCTTAATGCCGCCGAATACAGGCGAATGGAGGCGATCATTGATGACCTGGCCGGCCGGAGGATGATGATCTATCCCTTCGCGGGTTTCTTCGGCCAGAGTTCAGACTTCCCCACCAGGCCTGCCGAGCAGGAACTGTACGTGCGCTATACATTGGCCAGAATCGGCCCGTACTGGAATCTCCTGTTCAATGTCGCAGGGCCCGAACCTGCAATCAAGGCCGGGGAGTTCCAGAATGCAATGAGTAACGAGCACGTACACAGACTGGGCCGGATGATTCAGCGCTGCGATCCGTTCGGGCATCTGCTTTCGATTCACAATCCCTCGGGTGACGATCCCTATCGAGACGCCGACTGGCTTTCGTATGGGACCCTTCAGGGCTGGAAGGATGCCAACTGGAAGTCCATAAACAGGGCCTTGCTGAAGAATCACCATCCGGCCAAACCACTCTATGCGCAGGAAGTCTTCTGGCCCGGAAACAAGTATCACAAGGTGACGGACAAGACTGAGATTCGCAAGAAAGCGTTTGTAATGGTGCTGTCGGCCGCGGCGATCAACTACGCCGATATGAACGGCAATTCATCGAGCGGGTTCAGCGGGTCGATGGATTTGGCAGAAAAGGTGCAATATCGGCATGATATCGTAAAGGCGATCTGGGATTTCTTCGAGAAGATCCCGTACTACGCGATGAGTCCGGCGCAGGAGATCGTCGATAGAGGATTCTGTCTGGCCGAACCGGGCAGGCAGTACCTGGTGTATCTGCCGAACGGCGGGGAGGTCAGCATTGACGTCGAAGGCGGCAGCTACGACGTTTTGTGGATAAATGCACAAGACACGCCGGACAGCCGACCCGGCGACACTATCAGCGACGGGAAGAACCTGACCGCTCCGCGCGACGGGGACGACTGGCTGGCATATTTGAAAGTGAGACCGCGGTGAGTTTTTGCGCGGTGATATATCCGGAGAACAAGAGTATGGACTGCCGGCAATACCTCAGCAGTACGGAGGCTGTTCGTGTTTGTATCGTTGCGTCATAAGGTCACAGTTGCGCTGCTTGCCATATACTGGCCTGTCTTCTTCATATTCGCTCACATTCCTTTTCCCGACAAGATCAGGGCCGCGGGCGTTTCCGACAAGGGCCTCCACTTTCTGGCCTACATGGTCCTGACGTTCTTGTTATGGTTCTCGCTTCGGCCCAACGATCGAGCGCGTTGGCGAGACTGTTGGCCATGGCTGGTTCTGGTGATCGTGCTGCTGTACGCGTTGGTAGACGAAGCGACTCAGGGGTTGATAGGGCGCAGTTGCGACGTGCGGGACGTGATCGCAGACGCTGTCGGTGCCGTTGGAGCACTCGTGCTTGTATCACTGTCGGGATTCTGGCCGGCGGCCCTGACACTGGTGGGTATTGTCCTGTTCGGGGCCGCTAACGTGACCAGGGTGAATCTGGCCGACGTGATTCCTGTATGCAGTTCGGCATTTCATGTGGCCGGATATGCCACATTTACCGCTTTGTGGATTCAGTGGAAGCGACTGATTCCCACAGGCGCCGTTCCGTCAATGAAGCAATTGCTGAGTACGCTCAGTCTGCCACTGGGGTTTCTCGGTGGCGTGACAGCCTCTGCCGCCATATTGCAGAGAGATGTTTCCGTCAGAGATACGGGGTTGTCTGTAGTAGCTGTAGCAGCAACTGTGGCGGTCTTTGCCATACGGGCGACGTACCATTCGAAGTATCGTGTCCATACGCAGAAGAAGCCGTAGCTATTACCTGCCCGCCTGGCCGGACGCGCTGTTCCTTCGAGGCCGGCCAAACGGTCGGTATAGAGGATCGCCCAGAAGTACCAACTGCCACGAGTTGAAAGGCTTGGTCCGGTAGTACGCCTCGACCAGACATCTGCCCTTGAGCAATTCCGGGAAGAAGGCGCGCGGATTGGGGAAGGACTGCAAATACGGCTCGCTGACCGCGCCGAGCGTCGCCGTGATGCCGTCGCGTATCATGGCGGCACACCATGTTGTGCTGTTCGGGTCACGAAGACCCTGGGCTTCGAAACTCGCGATGTGGTAACCGACGGCACCGTCCACATAATCGAACGCATCCACATAGTTGCGAAGGCTGTACCAGCCGCAGTAGAGAACCGTATCAGGACACTCCCCCGGGCCGAAAAGGTCTCCCGTGATCTCCTCTCGTACCGGGATGTTTGTATTCGTCCGAAGGTAACTCGCCAGATCGCGCATCGCCATATCGAACAGACCCATCACGTCCTTTCTCGCAAAACCGCGAGAGTCAATATAAGCGGTTCCTTTGAGCCCAACGTGCTCGGCGATCAACGCTTTGTCGATAAGGGCCTTGATCGTTATATAATCGGGTCCGTCGAGACGGCTCACCATAACCGTGCCGTAGCCGAGACCGATGGAGTCGCCTCTCAAACCATTGACTTGCCAACGGTACAATTCGTATGGATCAAGCAGAACCATCGATAGTTCGCTGTCAACCGAGGCATTGGTTTCTCTGCCATTGATGCGATCAACCTCGAGCTTCATGCGAGCGATCTTCTGCTCAAGCTGCTTGCCCTTTTCGCCGTCCGCCGTGTCATTCTGTTCGATTTCGGCCAACTGCTGCTCGTGCAGCTCTATCGACGTTTCCAGTTGGTTGAGCCTGCTGCCCATGCCCGGCAATGTGCTACGGCGTCCGACGCTGATCGGAACCCCGTAGGTGGTAAGCAGACACCGAATCTCCCCCGGCATCCGCCCTAGCAGTTCCTGACGGACCTGATGCGCGAGTATCTTGTCATAGTCCTCTCGACTGATGCGTTGTTGGGGCTCGCTACCTAAAGCGATGTACAGGATGTTCTTCTCGGGGACTTTGCGTTTGCGACAGTAATACTCGGCGATTCGCCGTGAATCCTCAATCTGGCGATTGACGATAACCAGAATCTCTTCGGGCTGAAGCGCCCACATCGGGCAACAGTCTATCAGAAGAATGCATATATACGCGATAAGTATGCGACGAAGCAACGTATGATCCTTTTATATAAGTGCCGCACGGCCAGAGTCCGCGAGGTCGATTTCTTCTCGGTGCAAAACAAATCTGCCGGATACTGCACAACGCGACAACTCCGCCAGTCACTGTGGACCATAAACGCGATAGGGCTGATCGATCGGATAGTCCGCAACCGTCTCAACATAGTCATCCAGCCAATAAGCATCCGGATTACTTCGGAATACCATGCAGCGGCCGCTGTCGGTGTCGGAGGCCGCCCGATGATACTTGAACCAGACATTCTGGTTTGTCCTTCCCATGACCTCGATCTTTCCAGTGGCATGGGACATAACATATCGAGCGCGTTTTGCCAGACCTGATACCAGGGACTTGGCTCTTTCAACGATTTCGTAGCCGGCCTCAATCGGCACCGTATACGCCTTGTTGCCAACCGCAGGACGGCACTGGAATATGTAATAGGGCACGGCACCAACGTATGAAAGCCGCTGCAGCAGTTCGGCAAGCACTTCCGGCCGGTCGTTCAGCCCCGCAATCAGAGGGGTCTGGTTGGCAACGATCGCCCCCGCCTTCAGCATCAGATGTACGGCGCGAATCGCAACGTCCGTCAACTCGCGAGCGTGTACGAAATGAGTAATGACGTACATCTTCTTCTCTTGCGTGCTGTAAGTCTCCAGCATTTCCAGCAAGCTCGGATCATCCAAAACCCGATACGGATTGAAAACCGGCATTCTTGTCCCGATGCGAACGATCTGTACGTGGTCGATCGCTCGCAGTCGCCGAACGATATCGGCCAGTTTAGGCGTTGGCAATATCAACGGATCGCCGCCGGTGAGCAGGACGTTAGTAATCTCGCTGTGCTGCGCAATGTAATCCATGGCAGCCGGCACATCTTGCAGATACGTGGACTGCGAATCGATGAAGACGCGTTTACGGAAACAATACCGACATATCCCTCCGCACGTATTGCTGACAAGCAACAGCGCAGTGGACTCATACTTGTGTTCGAGCCCGGGCATGATAGTGTACGTGTCCTCGCTGGACGGATCGAGTCGGCCCCACTTGAGCATTTCATCTTCGTGCGGCACGATGATCCTTCTGATCGGATCCTCCGGATCATCCCAATCGATCAGGGAAAGATAGTAGTCATTAGCCCGGAAAGCGAACCTCTCACTAACCGTCCGCAACCGATCTTTGGTCTCCGCATCCAGTTGGTCGATCTGGTCGATATTATCTACATACCTGGTTTTTCGCGCTTGTTTATCTTCCATAGGCAACACAATTTGCGGGATTCCATCATTTTCCACGCCTACTGTCTTGTCCTCGCGTATGTTCGTTCTGCGAGTATTGTTTTTCGTATATGTGCTTTCGCAGGAACACTTGTCCAACTGTGGCCAGCATTATCTTGCAATCCAGCCGGAAGCTGGCACTCTCGACATATCGAACGTCGAGATCGAGTTTCTCTTCGCGAGTCAACTCTCCCCGGCCCGAAATCTGGGCCAACCCAGTCAACCCCGGCTTGACGTCAAGGCGCTTCTTCTGCCGATCATTCCACTCGGGGATCTGCGAAACATACAGCGGCCGAGGCCCAACCAGGCTCATCTGACCAGTCAATATATTAACCAATTGAGGCAATTCGTCAAGGGAATACTCCCGGAGGAACCGGCCGATGCCCGTTAATCGCGGGTCGTTATCGGACTTAGGGCTGGGACCAAACGGGTCAGCGTCCGTCCGCATAGTACGAAACTTAAAGAAGACAAAGGGCCTTGCCCGCAATCCTGCCCGCTCCTGCTTGAATATTGCAGGCCCTTTGCTCGTCAGTCTGATAATGACAGCAATAACAATCAGCAACGGGCCCAAGAGGGTAAGAGCCAGCAGCGCTGCTGTGAAGTCGAAAACTCTTTTGCACAGTGGGTAGAGAGCCATAATATCATGCAAGAAGCTACAGACAGTGGCCGATGTCGATCACACAAGGCAGGAAATATGATATGTGAATCGCCGACAGATTGCAACGCAGCGCATTGCTGGACAGGTCTGCCGGACCCCGATACACTTACTATCACAATGAAAACCTACGCGCTCAAGTGGTCTGGCCATACAATTGAGCCGATCAAAGTGGGGTGAACCGTTCGAATGAAGGGCAGATGACATGCTTGATGACATCATAGGCGACAAGAGACCTCTCACCTGGCTGCTGCAATTCTGGCCTGTCCCGCTGCTTTCGTTCATATCGGCCCTGGCCGCAACTTCGTTCTGCAAGAAGATCGCTCTGAAATTCGGCATCGTGGATAAGCCCGACCAACTAGTCAAGACGCACAAGGACTCCGTCGCATATCTCGGCGGCGTGGGGATTCTGGTCGGGTTGACCGTCGGCGTGCTGATCGGCTTGTATTGTCTGTATGGCAGTGACGATTTTCGCTCGTCGTTTGTCTGGTTGCTGGGTATCCTCGGCGGCGCATCGATTGCGTGCTTCGTCGGGTTGGTCGATGACATATTCGATCTGCGACCGCGGTACAAATTCCTCGGACAGATACTGGCGGCGGTGATACTCATTGTCGTGGGTGTCACGCCCAATCTGCACCTGATCGCTCAGCCGCTGGGGATTCCCATGGAAGCGGATCCGGAGATGTTTTCGGCGTCCTGGATCGTGCAGTCGTCACTGGCGGCGGGAATCGTAGTCTTCTTCGTTCTGGGAGCGACGAATTCTCTGAATCTCCTCGATGGCCTGGACGGACTGTGTGCGGGCGTAACGGCCATTATCACCCTGGCGATGTTGCTGCTGTCCATACACCTGGCGACTTGGGGTTACAGCAAGTCCGGGGATCCGGCGCGGATGATTATCTGTCTGGCGCTTGTTGGCGGGGTGTGCGGATTTCTGCCGTTCAATCGGCATCCGGCAAAGATATTCATGGGAGATGCGGGCAGCATGCTGCTCGGCTATACGGCGGCTTCGCTGATGCTGCTGTTTTCCGAGGGCGTTCCGAGGTGGTGGATGGCGTCGATTGTTGTGTTCGGACTGCCGATCCTCGATACGGGCGTGGCGCTGGTCCGGCGGCTGCTGAACAAGCGGCCCTTGTTTGTCTCCGACCGCGGCCACATTTACGACCAGATGATCGACCGGGGGATACCGCTGACCCGGACGGTGGCTATCTGCTATTTACTGGCGGCCGGCTATGCGATGGTGGGATTGGTGATGAGCCAGATGCGGACATGGTATGCCGCGGGAGTGTATCTCGCCGTGATAGTTGTCTCCGCACTGACCGTCTGGAAGAAGGGCTATTTGAGGATGGAAGGGTTGCGGGGGGCGGTGCGGAAAGAACAAAGGCCTACTGGGCCTGAGTGAAGCGGGAAATGAATTCGACAGTCCTGGCGATTGTCTTTCGAGTCGCTCGCGGATGTAGAGGGAGATTTACCACTTGTCTGGCGGCTCTTTCCGATTCGGGACATACTCCATTTTCGTAATCGTACGAGGCTAAAGGCGTTTCGATCGGATGCAAAGGAGATTCGAACCAACTGCCCAGTTCTATTCCCGCATTCGCGGCTGCTGACAGGGCCTTGTCTTTTTCTTCTATTCGCACGGGGTATCTGACCATCACCGGATCAATCCTATCATCGTCATACTGACGAGGCACCCACCCCTTTGCTTCAAGGTGTTCGTCATACAACTGTGCCATTCTCTTTCGGTGCGCAATATTTGATTCGATTCTCTCCAGTTGTCGTATGCCCGCACGCGCTTGCACAGAACTCATTGCCTTAAAGAAGTCGGTTTGCATGACCGGCTCAAATTCGCAAGTGCTTGAGGAACCGACTACGGCGCCCTTTTTCGTCAGATACCGGAAGACATTCTGCACGAAGGCCGTCGTCCGAGGATATACAAGAATCCGGTACGCAAGCAATTGCGACCACAACATGAAGACGTCCTTTGCAGACGGCGCACACATTTCATCATTCTCGAGCGCGTCAACAGCGGCAGCAAGATCGCTGTCATTTGTGGTGAGCATGCCTCCCAGTCCGGTTGTATAAGGCTTGTTCCATTGCGAAGAAAAATACGCAGCACAGCCAAATGTCCCGACGCTCTTTCCCTCGTATTTCGAACCTACCGCTAAGCAACAGTCCTCAATCAAAGGAATACCGGCGCTATGAGCAATCTCCATAAGAGCGTCCATTTCGCAAGGGTAGCCATATGTATGCTGGACGATAATGGCCTTTGTATAGGCCGTTATTGCATCGGCTACCGAAGGAGGGCTCATGTTGAAAGTATGCGGCTCAATATCGACATAGACGGGCTTGGCACCAAGATACTTAATCGGATTAACATCCATAACACACGTATAGCCGGGCAGAATAACCTCATCCCCACGTCCGACACCCAGAGCCCGCAGCAGCGCATACAGTGCTACCCGACCTTTCCAAAATGTGCGCGCGTGGCGGACGCCCAGCCATTCGGCGAAATCTCGTTCATATTGCGTGACGACTTTATCCATCAGCGATCTATCGTGACAAACTCATGTCTCTTAATTCGCCTCTAGTCCATCTCTTCAGCAGAGAGAACCACAATATACCCCAAAGCGATCCCAGACCGTAGCCAAAATGTAGAATTCCAAATATCAGTGGCGCAATAGGAGCGTATTGCCAACCAGAATTGCGTCCGACATCAACCGCTCCAATTGTCAACCCCAGGCCATAGATTATCATCTCAAAGACCAACACTATCCAAAACACATCCATCCATAATCCCGCAAAAGCCAGCGCTGCGACGGACAGGACGAACAGGAGCGGAATAACCTGACGGAATGTGGCGGGCCGACCATGTTTCTGCATGGTCCTGATGCGCCAAAAGCCGTATTGAAAATACTGTCTCCACAGCTTGCGCAGCGAACTGCGGGCATAATACGTGCAGACTATGGATTTCGACATCCAGATCCGGCCGCCCGCCAAGACGATTCGCAGGTTGAACTCGTCATCCTGGTTACGCACCAGTTCTTCGTCGAAGGCACCTGCTTTATCGAGGACCCATTTATGGTGCGCACCGAAGGCAACCGTGTCCACCCACCCCTCATAATCGCCCAACCTGAATCGCGAATTGCCAACACCTATGGGGGAACGCATTGCCGCTGATATTGCCTTGCCGGTGTATGTCTCGGAAACAGTGTGAATACTGCCGCCGACGACCCAGGCATCAGAATGCTCAAGCAGGCAGGCCACAGAGTTAGAGATGAAATCGGCAGGCACTTTTGTATGTCCGTCCAGACGAATGAATACACTTCCCCTGGATTCCCTCAATCCGATGTTCATCGCACTTGGGACAATCTTCTTTGGATTGTCAAGCAGGTGTATGCGTTTGTCCTGCTCGGCAAGCCTCGATATGATTTGCCGCGTTCCATCATCGCTCATACCATCCACAATCAACACTTCCATCTGATCTGCAGGATACTCACTATTTAAGATACTCGTTACCGCCTGCTCAATGAAATCCGCCTCATTGCGAACGGGCATGATGACACTTACGAACGGGTGTTTATCCATGAAGCAAAACTCTCGAAGTGGTACGATCAGATCACGTAGTGGAATGTTCGGTATCACGATTTAGTACGATCATAAATCGCTCACTCTGTCCGCTGCGGTCTACCCTGCGCCATCCGTGCTTCTTGTAGAAGTTGATCGCTCGTTCATTCTCTCTAACCACGGACAGTAGTAGTCTGTCATATCCTTTTTTGGCACAGGCGACCACGAATGCCTCTATGAGCTTTCCGGCCACCGCCGTCCCTCGGTACTCAGGCGAGACACAGATCGAAAGCAGATTGCCGCATCTGCTCGTATCTTCTTGCATTGCCATACCCGCCTGCACACTATTCTTCTTGGGCCGGGTCTTCCGCGCAAGTTCCGTGAGCAGTGTTCTGCGCACGAGCGATTTACAAACGAATTTCAGAAGAATGATATGAGGGAAGCGGAGCAGTGCGTATCTCAGGAATTGCTTTCTGATATCGGTCCCTCCACCAACGGCAAAGCCGATTACCTGGCCGCCGCCATTGACGGCAACGTAACTAATACCTCTATCATGGTCTATGAAGAATCTATAGAGACCAGCCAACCATCGTTGTCCCATTTCAGTCATAAAACGGCCTGGGAAGGACACTGAGTGACACCTTGCCATCCCCAAGGCATGTCGGCTGTCCGCGACTATAAGATCGTAATCACTGCCGTTGTTCTTATGATGCATTCAATGTCTCATCTTATGTGATTGAGATCACAGGATACGCTGAGGACAAATGCTATTGAGCAAATACTCACCGAGTACCTATTCGACTTTCAAAACACCAACAGCACTCGCCAGAATACCCTCGAGACGTACAGCCAATTTCGTACGATCGAATTCTCTCTCAGCAAGTGCTCGGGCATTCTGGCCCATCTTCCGGCAGAGTTCCGGTCTGGCGGCGAGTTCTTCGAGAGCGTCGGCGAGGGCGGTCGGATTCTGTGCATCGATCTCTTTGCCGCAGTTGTTGTTTTCGATTGTTTCACCGAGCCAGCCGGGGACGTTGATCAATACGGGTTTGCCGGCGGCGAGGGCGTCGAACATTTTGTTCGGGGACCAGGTGTGCTCTTTGGCGGCGCGGTATATTGTCATGCAGACGTTGCAGGTGGCGACGATTCTTGCGACTTCGGTTTTATCAGGAACGAGGTCGCTGAAGACAACGTTTTCCAAGCCGTAGTCGTTGGCCATCTGCTGGAGTTCGATCCGCTTCCCACCGTCCCCATGGAGGACAATTACAATGTCCGCTCTTCCACGCTCGCGGAGGATACGCGCCGCTTCTATCGCATAATCGAGACCGTTGGCAAGTCCCATGGCGCCGAAGTACACGGCGGCGAACCTGTCGCCGAGGCCGAGTCGGCATCGGGAAGTGGACCCGTCGACGTCTGGGCGGAAGAGGTCGAGATCGCTCGAGTTCGGGATAACGGTTACCTTGCCGGCGGGCGTTCCGGCGCGGACGATCCCCTGCTTCATACCGGGCGATAACGCAACAATGTGGTCGGCTTTGGCGTATATTCTCTTCGCCATTCGACTGAGCCACCAGATCGCCGCAGGATTCGTGACTGCACCGAGGTTTACGAGGGCATCCGGCCAAAGGTCGCGAACCTCAAAGACGAACGGGACACTAAAATGCTCGGCAATAGCAGCGCCCGCCAGACCGATAGTCAGGGGCGTATGCGTAGCAAAAACAATATCGGGCTTGTCGAGTTGCTTTCCGACGCGGGTCGCAAGACCGGCAAACTGATAGAACTTCAGCATGCGCCGCCAGCCCCGCATACCCGTTCCCATCAAAGGATCGTTGTAAGCGGCCGCGATAGAGATGATCTCAATGCCGTCAGCCTCATAACGCGTGTATCGTTGTCCGTCTGCAACAGGGAATTCCGTGTTTTCCACGCCGGAAGTGATCATCGTCACCGAATGGCCCTGTTCGACGAAATAGCGAGCAAACTCATATGAGCGTGTGCCCGTTCGGCCTTTACGTGTCGCAAAATACTGATGAAGATATAGAATTCTCATAGTCAGACAAACTCTGTTACTTGCCAATGTGCTACCAGTAGATGCCCTCGTAGCCATCGGCACATGGATTCACGGCTTCAATGCCCACCAAATCCAGCACGCGAACGCCTGCATCAAGCCACTGGTTGACCTGAACGGCATCAATGGCCGCATGATTTATCACAATCAAATCGCAATTCGCAAGGCCATCCAGGGAATCTACAAGTAATCGTTCCAGGTGTCGCAGTGCTTTCTGCACCTGCTCTTTGTTGCTGCCGATGAGTCTTTCCGGCCGTACGATCGGGTCGTAAATCTTCAAGTCAACGCCCTCGCCGATCAGGGCTTTGGCGACCTTGACATAGGGGCTCTCGCGCATATCGTCAGTTCCGGGCTTGAAGGCCAGCCCAACCATGCCGACGGTCCGCGGACCATCGATGAGCATGCGTCGAACAACGTCCTGAATCTGGTTCTCATTGCTTTCGAGCAGGCCCTGTAACATCCCGAGTCGCAGCGACTTAAGCGAAGCAAGACGCAGAATTGCTCGGAGGTCCTTCGGCAGGCACGAACCCCCGAAAGCGAAGCCGGGGCGGAGATAGCGAGGACTGATATTCAGCTTCGTATCGGCGCAGAAGACCTCCGCAACTCGACGGGCATCGATTCCGATCGATTTGGCCACTGTGCCAACCTCATTAGCGAAAGTTATCTTGAGCGCGTGGAAGAGGTTGTCGCAGTATTTGACCATCTCGGCCTCGCCGAGGGTCAGGCGGAACCGGGGCGCGTCGTATTTCTCGTATATCTTCATGAGGGGGTCGGCGGCACGCGGGTGCGATTCACCAACAACGATTTTCGGGGGATGATCGAAGTCGTCTACGGCTGTTCCTTCTCTGAGGAACTCAGGGTGAAATACAACATGAATGTCTTCGCCAACTTTCAGGCCGGAGTGGCGTTCGAGCATGGGGATTAACCGCATTCGCGTGGTGCCGGGCAGCGACGTGCTGCGCAATACGATCAGCGGCCTGTTCTCCGATTCTTGGAGGACGCGACCGATTTGTCCGATTACGGTTTCCACAGCGGCGAGATCTATTCCGCCGTCGGGCTTCGAAGGAGTGCCTACGCATATCCAGGCCATGTCGACATCACCAAGGGCCTCTTGTGGATCTGTTGTGGCTTTGAGGCGGCCTGCCGCCTGTCCTTCGGCCAGGAGTTCGGCGACGCCGGGTTCGCTGATTGGAGACCGACCTTTCGAGAGGTCGTCAATCTTTGACTCGACAGGATCTACGCCTGTCACTTTGTGGCCGTCACGCAGCAGGCACGCGCCGCTGACGAGTCCCACGTAGCCCATGCCAAATATGCTTATCTTCATTGTGCTTTCGATATGACAAATGTGACGGTTATGAGAATAGTACCTTCTGAGCCGAGGATCACCTGAGCATACGGACCGGAAGAGCCGACGAAAATGGCCAGACTGAAGTCTTCGTCGTCAAATGCGCATATGGCGGCGCGCATTTCGCCTGAAAGGATGGAATGAATTTGCAGTAGCAGCGGACATTCACGGTATTTGAATATCAAAACAGTTGATGTTATAGTAGGAGCTACTTCGCCGCGACAACTCGGTGCGATGCAAAACCGGTAATCATTCAACCTGCTCGGTTGAACAGACGGTAGAATGCTGCGTATAAAACCTGGCAATATAATCTGACATCTTTGAGCAATCCATGGAGAAAGCGTGAAGATTTCGCACTGTACGCTATTTCAGGCTATGAGGACGTCCACCATAGTCGTTATCCTACTGACACTATCCTGTTCCGGTGCTCAACCTAGTGATTCATTGCCAAATGTGGACTTAAGTGTGTCACCGTTGTCAGCCGAAAACCGTAAACCGTTGTACGCACGGTTGGTTGCGGCGTTTGATCGAGAATATGAACGCCACATACAAAGAAACGAACGTCGCGATTTCGCAGAGGACTTTAAAGTCTACTACCTCCGTCAGGAACTACAGGCCCTGATTGACATGTGGCGGGCAACCGACGAGCTTTCTTATCTCGAGCAGGCAAGGAAACTGGTCCGTAATGCCATCATCGATGCGAAATCAAATCTGAAGCCTTTACTTGCGAATGGGCGGCAACGTGGCACATGGCCGTGTTTCATGAGTGAAGCTGTCGCAGAGCAAACCGGCGGACACAATCAGATCAACGATTTTCAGGGAGCGGCAGGTTTTCTCATGGTAGCCAACGCGATAGAACAAGCCGGCCAGTCCGGCTGGCGCGATATTGCTGACTTCGTCGAAACAAGCATCGTCGAGAAGTGGCTCATGTACCCGCATGCTGTTTGGCCGTCGAGACTAAAAGGGCAAGATTCGATTCGATACCTTCTTGTCGCTCTTCACTCAACACGGGACAAACGGGAGCACTTCGCGACAATCTGCATGGATCTTAGTGCTCTGGGATATGATGAGTATCCATACGCACAGTGGGCTCAGTTTTTAACAGATCTATATGTCGGTATCCGTCAAGAGTTGAATGAACCCCCACCAAAGCCTCATCAACTAGGTCATGACACTCCCAACGATTGGGGACTTATCCCGGAAGAGAAGAGCGGAGGATTCACCTGGTATTACAGAACAAGCAAGAAAGACATAGCCATTCTTGATACATCGCATGCCAATCGCACTGTCTGGCTTGCCTTGAAGGCTTTTCACAACAATATGGTCGGTCGTCGCATCGTCGACGGACTGGTTAACACGCTCGCGCTGCAGATATGGAAGCCGAAGCAAAGTCCCTTCTACTTCGCGAACATCGTAGACGGCAGCGATCGCACAGTCCAGGGGATGCCGGCCGGCCGCAAGGGTAATCTATGGTTCGGATGGCACCGACTGGCCGCCTACGATAACGAACTCAAAAACTTGTTCGTATCAATTGCGTATGATTTGACGACAGGTGGTCAAAATATCCCCAAGGGGGCCCAGAACAAGGGCATGGAGAATGCACCGCTGTGTTTCTACGCATGGGGCTCCAGACTTCTTTCTCAAGAGGGCACGCCGAAGGTATTCCCATGATCGTCTTGGACGCGGCGTGATCTCGATCGGACATGGGGAACTCTTACCACGTTACTTCGCGCCCCTCATAGCACTGCCGCAACAGTATTGCTCGGCGCGCTCTCACCCGCTTTGTTGGTCGCCACAACTCGGTACTCCCAATCTATACCCCGCTGCTGATCATCGAGCCTCGCCTCACACGTCATGGCCATCCCAACGATTGCCCATTGACCGGTGGACTTGTTTCGCCGTTCGATACGATACGCGGCGACTTTTCCTCCATCGGCGGGCTTAAGCCATCTCAAAAGGATCCAGTCCTCCCCCTGGTGCACCGCTGCAAGTGAGACAGGCTGGCGCGGTACCGTCAGGGCCGTGCGAGGCGCTCTGCCACCCCATCCCAGAGCCGTAAGTTTCGCATCATTGCCCTGTACAGCATCCTCGGCATACCGCACGTCCGCCCTCAACGCCGTAAGCAACGATTCGAAGCGGGCTCGCTTTCTGACGGTTGCCTGCTCCAGCAAAGCCCGAGCAGTCATTTGTTCGTCACAAGACTCCACAAACGATTCCAATAGTTCTTGCAACTCGCTGGGGGATACCGGCGGCGATGGGAAGTCTTCTCCGTTTTCGGCAAGGCCTGCTGCCACATGCTCTGCCAAAACCTTCACTTCTGCTTCTCGGTTAGGAAAACGAGCCAACTCTCAATCCTCCCGCTTGACGCTTCTTCAAAGGTCATCTCGCACACAAAAAGCATTAGAACATCTTTCAATACCTTTGTCGGCCCGTCGGCCTCCCTTGTTTAGTTCAAACGCGGCATTTCTAACTTGCAATGGGCTGTATGTAACTTCAAATACGGCATTCTTAACATACTCATCAGCATTTTGAACTTGTGACGCGACTTCGCTAATTTCAAATGCATCATTGTAAACTTCTGATACTGCATTCAAAAGCTCGAATAGACTTTCATTAATTTCAAATGCCGCGTTGTCGCCTTCATCCACCCAATTGCTGACATTCAATTGCTTCCCTCGAAGGTCTTCTCCGCCAGCATGAAGTTTGCAAGCAGGCCCTGCCCCATAATCGCGACAGCAGCAAATGGCACTTCCGTCACTCTAATCCTCAGTTTACTCTCTTCAGCGGAAAGCAGACAATGCTGGACCTCGCTACCCATCCACCCTTCAAGGCTAAACCGCTGCAAGGGCATAGCTGATTTGTGGTACTACCCTCACAACACTGAGCATGAGCCTTGCGGTTCTATGTAGGAGGTGTACGTCCAATCTCACTGGATAGTGGACCAGAGGGCTTCTTCTCCGGAATTTCACCAAGCAACTCCCCATAACAGGCAAGTAAAGACCGGAACTCAGACGTCCAATTGTATTTGGAGCGAACCGCCTCGATACCTCGCACTGCCATCTGGGACAATTCGCCAGGATCATCGAGCATTTGCTGACATGCATCCGCCACCTGCTCGATATCAGTAGGATCCGCCATCCTGCCCACCCGCTCTCCTTCGACGTATTCTCGCCAACAATTGAAATCAGAAGCCAGCACTGGCGTCCCCAGCATCATGTACTCCAGGATCTTGGTAGCGAGGCAAGTCGTGTAGTTGGGAACCGGCATCAGAAGGCACATGCCGATATGTGCTTGCGCAACAACCTTCATCGCCTCAGGCCAGGGCATGCGACCCAACAATACCACTCTGTCCTGCAATCCAAGTTCCGCGATGCGCCTATGGATTTGCGTTCCAAACTGCCGATCATAGGGACCTATGATTTGCATGCGATACTCGTACCCTCTCTCGTTCAGTAACTGAGCCAGTTCCACATATGATTCCCCGCCCCTTATCTTAGAGACTCCTCCAACGTACACCAATAGCGGAGTGCTCGCTTTTGAAGACCATTCCTTAGTCACAATGTCGACATCCACACTCACGAGGGGGTAATTCTGTACGAGTTGAATCTTTCGGGTTGAGTAATCGGGAACACTGTTCTTGTTGGCCACCACCAAGGCTTGCCCTATCGTGAAAATGCGTTCCAGAGAACTGTACATGAACGGGGCGAGAGCCTTCGCAGACTTCGGCAGGTAGGGCTTGCTCACTATCTGGCGTACTACAGATTCGTGGATGTCGAAAACCACCTTCTTGAAGAACACCCACCTCAGAATGAACCCCATGAAGATTAATTCGGGGTCATGATAATGGTAAAGAACCGATCGCGTCCGTAACGCACTGCTCAATGCCACCCATGGCATAATCAGCATACGCAAAAGCCGGCTCTTGACCCGCGGAAGAGGGTGCACATGAACTCCGTCCCTTACCTCCGATTTCCCGGCTGGGATGACCAGATGAACCTCATATCCCGTGCAAGCCAAGGATACACACTCTCGGTAGAAGATACGCACGTCCGAGAGAGGGTGCACCGTGGATATATGGCAAATACGTTTCTTGGTTGACATAGGCAAACAGAAGCGTCCTATATATCATTTAACGCAAGAGCGATGCACTCGGTCTTCTACTTCAAGTCCCACAAAGCCTCAGCCAGTTTCTGTGCATTGCCTTCAGCCCCAAACTTGTTTCGTGCGAATTCGTACCCCCTCCGGCCTGCCCGAAATCTAAAATTCCCATCGCAGATCATCCTCCCCATGGCTTTGTGTAGTTGGGTCACATCCTTTGCTTCAACCAGTAATCCCGTCTCTCCGTCCAACACGGCCTCAGGCGTTCCGCCGACTTTAGTGGCCACCACGGGCAGTCCGCAATTCATTGCTTCGATAACCGCCTGAGGCATGCCTTCACTGTGAGATGGAAAGACCATGAAGTCAGACGCTTGAAGATAAGCAGGCACTTCCTCAGGTGCGACCTGCCCAACTAGCTCCACGGCGTCTTCTCGTACAGTCTGGTCCTGAAGCGCTATCAGACGATGCATGGCGGGGCCATCGCCAACACAGACTAACCTAAACCTCGGATACTTGGCGAGCAGGCGTTCAGAGGCGACAGCTAACTCTGCCATCCCTTTGCTCTCACTAATGAGCCCGACGTATACGCCTACAATGTCATCCTCATTCCAATTCAGTGCCTCGCGCAATGATCTCTTGTCGCCCGCTGGCAAGAATACTGCTTCTTCCCGTCCGAGGTAAACACAAAGAGGCTCACACCTGTATCCGCCAATATGAGACAGTTGCTTGCAGATGGATTTGCTTACGCCTATGGAAAGTTTCGCCGTATCGAGAATTCGACGTATCCTTTTGTGCAACACAGGCATGTCCGCCGGATAGACCATGACGTCGCTGCCAATAGCCAGGACAGCCAGCGGAAGGTTCAGATCTTCGGCAACCCCAACGGATGCCTCTGCATCCGGAATCAAAGGAAAACTTAGCACAATATCAAAAGGATGCTGTCGATGCCATCTTCTGGCCAATTGCCGCACAGCCGCACCTATTGCCCATCCCTCGAACCGTCGAAACCAACCGCCAGGAAGGCGGATGTATCGAACTTCGCGCACTTGCAGGTCTTGCGGCACACACAACGGATTGAGCGGACTGTAGCTGCTCCATCGCGGAAGATTGTACAAAGGCCATGGCGCCCAAGGTCGCGCGACAAGAAAATCGCATTGGATTCCGAATTGAGCAAGAAAGTGCGCCTCACGGCACATGAAGATGCCATGGCGCTTGAGCATCTTACTGGGAAACATATGGGAGATAATCAATATCCGCAGTTTCTTCATGAGTCCTTTCGTCAGCCATTTCGGCATAGAGCCAGCTTATCCGCTCAATCGCAATTACCACGGCCAGGAATACCCAGAAGTACTTCTTATATACTTGTCCAATCGTTAGCCCCATAGCCAAAAGGAATATGAAGGTAGACCTGGAGTAGATCTTCTCCAGTCCCAATGCGGTCCTTCTCACAATCAGCACCGTAAAGACGAGGAGCAATGCAAAAAGTATGGCACCGGGTATTCCATAGACGCCAAGCACTAAGAAGAAATCGCTGTGTGGATAGATTGTGAGTCCAGACTCTTCGAACCATCCATAGAAACTCGTTCCCATAGGTCTCGTGATCGCAGTTTCAACAGCCTTGCTAATAGGCCGCATTCTTGAGTCAAAACTTTCTTTCGCATATCCCACATCAGTAAGACGCTGTGCGACCGGGTCTTCCAGGCCAGTCTTCTTGACCAAAAGGCCTGCCGACAAAGACGCAACAACGATTGCGACGATAAGTAGCGCCGCGAGCGCAGGTCTGCGAAGGACCTGCCGAACGAACACCAAAGGAGACAACATAGTAAGCGCCAGTCCAACTATGGCTCCCCGTGATCCAATTCTAAGCATCATCAAGGGCAAGAACAGAATTGCTCCCAGATAGACAATCCGCCACATCGCGCTTTTATCGCGTGCAAACAAGTATACAGCCGCCAAGAAAGCCAAAGCCACTAATGCCCCGAGCATGTTCGCATCAATTGCACGGCCAAGCGTGGCAGCGTAGCGAACCTCACCAGTCTCTTGCACAGCCCTTATTGCGGCACCGGTGGCAATCGCAAGAATTATGGTACCCAGCGTGCCAAACACATAGGATCGCAGAGTCCAAATCAATGTCTTCGGGCCGTTTGTTTCCAGTATCCAATATGTAATGAAAAAGAGTATCAGAAGCTGGAACTGCGTAAATGCGCGCCGCAGTTCAAAAGAAAGATGCTGCCCAGCAAGTGAAGCCAACACAATCCAAAGCGTATAGAGCCCGACTATCCATAATGCCCTGTTTCGCATATGAATTCCCGGCCGTGTTATGAGCGCGTTAATGAGAAAGCTGACCGCCAGCGCAATACCAATGCCGCGATCAAGACTGAATACTCCCGCGTACCCAAGACCCGCACCAGTCGGTAGGACAAGCATCATCACGCATAGAGCAAATGTAGGTTTCATGAGCATTCCGATGAATGTTGGAACCGCGATGATTGCGGCACCTACCACCGGTTGCCGGGCAAGAAACATAATCCCAAAACCGGCCATACAGATAGCCATCCAGATTGTTACCAGCAATCCTCCGACAATCGGCGAAAACCGAATATCGGACGTTCGATTGGATCGTCCGGAATAAAGGGCTTCTTCGTTAATTTGGTTTGCATATGCTGTATACATGATACGCTGTATGCCTCCAACGAGATCAAAGCATCGGGACTCCACCTGGCACTAGAAGCGACTTCCAAGGCCATTGATTCTCTGGGCCATAGTCCCAAATGGCTGCATTCTCGTTACTAATCGACAACTTTGGCTACCCACTCAATCCATTCGATGTGAGAGTTAAACGTTTTTTTTGTCCAACCCGCCCCCTTCCGGCGCATTTCCGTGCAACTGGCATGCTTAGTTGCGACATAGTAATGAGCGAAGCCAGCACTTGACGGCAAGGAGAACTCTACCTAGGCGAGTCTTGCCAACCAAGATCCTCAATTCGTGACGGTAACTGCTGTAGTTCCGGTTGAACTCCACATCCCACGCAGGTATTGCAATATTCAATACTGCCGACAGTCTTCTCCGTTTTCCCTGGCGGTACTTTTTGGATTCAATGTTCTTGAATTGCGACGATATGATCTCCTGGCTCGTGACCTTCTCGGTCCGAATTAGGTTCTGATCAGACATCTTCCCTATGACAGCTTTAGCCTCTTCGGACCGTGCCAAGACAATTGACCAAGGCATTGTCTGAGACTGGAATCTTTCAATCCATGCGTCGCCGCATGCAAAATCCGCCAACTCGCCAGTGGCGTCGATACAGTAGACGCATCGCTTCTGCTTGGGCACTGTTGATCGGGATAAGTAACCTGGGTAAGGGATCGAGGTTTCCTGCCCTTCGACAGATCGGAACAGCATGGAGCCCGGCTGCCCGCCGCCTCGAAATCTGAAATACACGACTTGCCCGGGATCCACACGGTCGAAGCGAATCAGATCATCCACGTGATGAAAGTCTCGGTAACCACCGCAAAAATTGGCCATCGTGTACGGAAAAACCTCATTCAATTGAGGATCTTCGCTTGCCGCCAAACGTAATGCCGCGACTTGACATGGTGTTCCACTGAAGAGATACGCGCCACCGGCTTGAGCGCATTCTCGTATCAGGGTGTTCGTGGTCGTCGGGCAATACTTGGAGCCCTGCGCCTCAATCAGATCGTCGATTGAAGTAGCAACAAATGCCTCTGTTCTGGGCCCCGCCGGAGTATAAATGAACCGCGAAGCAGTTACTCCTCTTACATACCCCTGTTCAATCAAGTAATTGGCAATGGCTGTCATGACACCACCCGAAGCAGCACAGCGTCTGATCCTACCATCGGACGCGAAAGCAGCCACAGTATAAGCATAACGTCCAAGTTCAATGCTGTCATGTTTTGCCCGAGGGTACAACCTTGCCGCCAGTTCTTTGATCGGCAGCCCCTTACCTGGACACACATGGAACTCAGAACCCGAACCGATAACGCAGTTTGCATCCAGAATCCTTGGAAGGAAGATTCCCTGTTTCTCATCGAGGACCATAGCCATCGCGCCAAGGCGCGCTGCGCTGACACACGCACCACAAGAAATGCAGAGCTTGCGTTGAACAACATCCCAGATAGAAGTCAGCCGTCGCATTTATCCTTCCTGGCCCGTTATGGATGTAATTGTCTCGGTTACCACCTTAAGTTGTGCAGACAAACTGCCAGACACGGTATTCAGGTGTTCTCTCTTCCGCTCTCTGTCGGCAAAACACGACATTACTCGGCGACTCGCCTCGATAGCGTCATTGTCTTCCATATTCACTATGCTACGTGAACAGTCGCACATCTTACCGACAATACCGTGTGTGCGCGTATCCTTGCGATTTGTAAGCGCCGCAAAGGGCGTTCCCACAGAAATTGCCCCAATCACGGAATGCGTGCGCTGTGCCACAAGAAAATCACATTCCCCGATGATGCTCTTGAGCACTCTAGGTGAGAGGTCTTTATCTATGATGACGTAGTTTTGGGCGGAACTCCGCATTCTATCGACAACGTGATTAGCTGCGATCACATCGCTACCGTCTCCCTCAATGGAATGGGGGAGAAAGACCAAAAACACACCGTGTTGCCGTATCAGCGTGTCGAAGATATGCGCAAGATATTCTGCGTGGGCAACACGTTTCGCATCAGGCTGAGAGCCCGGCATGAAGTCGTTGAATACCCTCCCTTTTTCGAGGACTGTCGCCGCCACTACAGGCGTCCCTGAAGACTTCGCTTTGCTGTAGGACTCATATGATTCGAGGATCTCCCGAGCCATGTCCGCTGCTGCGGGGCGCATTGCAAATGCAGGATCAGGGGCGAGTATCAGCTTGTCCGGAGCGTCCGCTACCTGCTGCATCGATCGTTGCGAAGTTTCCTCGCGGAATACGCAGAAGTCGCTTTCATTCAAGGCGCGTCTGTACAACCACCCCTTGTAGATACGCCCCACTCCACCGATTCCTCCGCTCATCCCCAGAATGCCGCTACTCTTGCCGGCCTTCCTGGCCAAGTGAATCACTCCGCAGGACTCTACACAGAAAGCGCCGTCGTGGCCAACCAACACATACTCGGTCTTGTCCCAGAAGTCCTGGAGAGGTTTCTGCTCAGGAGTACGTGCAGACAGAAGATTGCGCAGCGTCGAGTATTGCCCGAGGCGCATTTGCACGCAGATCAATGCTGAATGAAGTGAATGCTTCGGCCCAGATGCTGCCTTGCCTGCCTGACGGAAGATCCACTTGATAGGAAAGATGGTTATGCCATCTACGTCCTTGACTTGCTGCACATTGTCAAACACACCTATCCGCACAGGCCTGTCACCGCCGAGCATGTCGGCTATGCCTCTGACGATCGCCTCTTCGCCTTTGTTCGCAAGTGGCACGTAATCAGCTATCAGAATATGCAAAGGTTCTCGTGTCATCTATGGCCTTGCCAACAAAGATATGTAGGGTGCCGGTAGAGTAAGCGTCAAGCTTCGTTGACATGCGGAATCAGTTATTGCCGACGTCCGGTGATCGGTTTAAGAACATGAAGGAATCGACGTTTCTCAATATCCTGTAGACTGAAAAACCAAGCACCGCAAACGGTCAATCCACCCACCACAAATATCACCTGAAGAATATCCCACCAAGATTGTGGCGGCGCGAAGAAATTCCAAACGCTCATTAAGGCCAGACCGGGCAGGCATCCAAAAATGGCCGGAAGCCAAGCGCGGACAATGCAATCGCGCCAAGGTATTGCCAGTTTCCAGTTGAAGTACGCAGACAAAGAACCGCCCGAAATTACAGCCATCGGTACGAAATTGGCCCAGGCAATCGCGATCAAACCACCGTCGAAGACATACACGGAAACGACGGAGGCTATCACGCACACAGCGGCCGTCGCAGCCGTGAGTATTCCGAAAATCCGGTGCTCTCCACGACCGACCAGTACGAGAAAGTTGCTGTGCTGGGCTAATCTAAAGAAGTGTCCCAGGGCGAGAATGGCCATGATTCTGGCCATCTGCTCGATCGCATTTTCCTCAGCAAACCTCGCTCCGACCCACACGGACAGGAACTCGTCGCCCATCATTACAAAGAAACAAACCGAGGGTATGATAACCAGCAGACTGTACTTCTGACTCAAAAATGCCAATTCCTTTATGCGGTCTCTGTCGTTTCTGGCGTCCAGATCGCTTACGGCTGGTTTTATGGCCCGAGTGAATGCCGTCAGTAATTGCGAAAGCAGTAACACCGCGGCGGCGGCAACAGCAAAACGGCTGACCTCTGCTTCACCGATGAAGACCCCGATCACAATATTGCTTGCAGAGCAAATCAGCATGGCTCCCATCCCATACATAAACGTGTTGATGCCATAGGCCAGCATATCCCGAAGCAGGGACAAGTTCACTGCTGATGCCGAGAACTTAGCCGCAGGAAGAAATCGACGTACCGCAAGAAGTTGCACTCCGCGAGCGGCAATTTCGCTACATCCAAAGACAACACCCATCGTGAGCAGCCCGTGGCCTTGGATCAACAGAATAACTAGCAGTGACGTTCGCACCACCAACGCGAACATGAGAGCGAGATTCATTACATCATAACGCTGCACACCACTGAGCACGGCTGTATATATCTGCAAAGGCAGAGAAATCGCAAAAGTGAGACCGACACTGAGCACAACTGCTTTGGCACCCGGAATCAAGTCCGGTCGGATCTGAAACCAGGATTCCAAGTTCAAATAGACGACGATACAAGAAAAAAATAGCACTGTGGATGCGAATAAGAAGAATAGGAGAGAACTGCTTACTACTCGGCGTATACCATCGAGATCATTCTGAACCAGGTATATGGGAACATACCTGTTGATGGCACTATTGAGGCCCATATTGAGCATCCCGCCATAACGAAAGATAGACCCACCAAGTAATACCCATACTCCGTAAGCAGCTTCGCCCAACTTGTCCAGGAAAAAGCCAATGAGAAGAAAACCAACAACCGCATTGACAAATAACGTGACTACGTTGAAGGTCGTATTGTGGATTAGCCGCTTTGAGGTGGTTATCGGCTCGGCTAATGGCGCATCGTCATTTGACAAGGGGTATCCTACCAATCAGAATTATCAGAGAAGACTTTCAGTCTCACATCCGGAAGCGCCGCGTCTACGGCAATCATGCCCCTCATTTGGCAACTCCAGATGCTGTTATCTATCAATGCGAAAAGATATAGAGTGCTTGGAATCAGTAATCAGAAACAATGCACTGCTGCCGACAGATTCATCATGTGCCCGGCCTTCGTCCCTCAGCAGACCGTTACCACCAGTCCCTTCTTACTGATGTCAAAATCGAAGAACCGTGCGCGGTCGTTGGGCGGATCGCTTTCCAGCATCTCCCGAACAGCCGCGGCGTCCTGCGCGGACCGACAGATCATAAGCATGAACCCGCCGCCCCCGGCACCGAGCAATTTGGCGCCGTGTATGTGCGGCGCGACGCACTCAAGCAAAGCGTCGATCTGCGCGTTGGTGGAATTCGGGTCCAACTGCTTGTTGAGTTGCCAGGCGCGATCTATCAATCGCCCGAATCGCACGAGGTCCTTGCATGTCAGCGCCTCGGCAACCTGATCGACCGACGATCTTATCTTCGCCAGCGTCCACAAGTTCCCGCGGTCCCGATCGAGATACCGGCCTACAACCTGCTGGAGGATATCCTTGGCCAGCCTGGTAACGCCCGTGTAATACAACAGGCTGAGACCCCCGTTGGCGCAGGGATCAAGCACGTCGGCGGGCACGTAATGGATCCGTGCATCCGGGACCATACCGGGCTCAGTTGCAATCATCTTCACATCATCGACAACCCCACCGATCTGATCCTGCCATCCCCCGCCCGTCGTCAGGGCCTGTTCGAGACGAAGAACGCTGTGAAACAGGTCGCGGTGGAAAATTTGGCGTCCCATCGCCCGTTGAACTGCAGCGACGATAACGGCCCCCATAATGCTGGAAGTACCGAGACCGCTGCCCTTGGGTATGGCAGCCAGCGTGGTCAGTTCGATCCCTCCGCCAAACTGCCGCAGTGTCGCCTGCAGACTGTCCCCGGGCGAACTCGGAGCTATGCCGGAGAGGACCAAAGCGGCCTCGGCCAGCGCGAAGCTACCTGTTGCATTACGATAGTTCAGCAATTCATCGAAATCGGTTATTTCGATTCGAACGCCGAGATCAATGGAGGCGAGCCTGATTACCGGCTCGTCAATTACCCGCAGGTACGCCTGAATCGGCGGTTGGCCGTTGAGATTCACCCCGGCGTTGACGACACACCCCCCGCGTTCGAGAGAATATGGCGGCGTATCGGTCCAGCCGCCACCAAGATCCAGACGGGCCGGGATTCGCGCCCAGACGATTTCATCACTACGCAATGCACTTTGAGCCGCCTGCGCCTTGTCGTGCGAGCCGCTGCCAATAATTGTCCGCTCCAGTTGCTCAAAAGCGCACCGCTGCAAAGAGCGGACCCACTGCACAACCGGAACATCTTCATCACCGATTACGCCAAGCGATTTAAGGGCATGCACATCCTGTTCAGCAAGCACTTCTTTCAGACCGGGCAAGGCCTTCGAAAGCTTGGCGTGCGAACCTTCGAACAACTGCTCGACAGCAGAACCCAGCGTATGCATGATGCGGGGGAACACAAAACAGTAGGTCTGATCGGCAGTACTCTGCGCGTGCCAGAGCGCTTCGCGAAGTACGTCAGCCACGCATTGGACGGGTTCAGCCGCCTCGCTCAACATATACGCCAGTTCCGAACTCGAGAATTCGCTGTCCGGTCGGAATATGCTGCGCAACGAACCGCGTACCAGAGCGGTGCGGATTTGCCTGCGACGTCGGTGAAAAGCCTCCTGATCGGCGGCCGCCAGAATCTCTTCGAGGCTGTACCGCTCCGCTTTGCGCCAGGCCTGACAGTCCTTCTTCTTCGCCTTGCCCGGCGTGTGCATCCACAACCACTGGCGATACTCCTGATGCTCCTTCACAGCAGGAAAGAGCCTGGCGTTCCACAGCGTCCGTTCGCCCGGCGGTGTTTCCTCATCCCAGATATCCACCGCCTTCGCCCCAACGGCTTTGAGCCAGGTCGAAAGTTCCATATTGCAGAAGATCGCCCCTTCGTCGATCGGCGCCTTGAACGTATCGTCCACGCCGTAACATCGTACAAACCATACCTTTGCACCCTCTTTGTCCCCCCCCTCGATCACGTCCAAACAGCCCCTCGGTTCAACTGCGAGCGGCTCGTCTACATCGATGCCGACGACAACATTCTGCCCGCCCAGTGTCACTGCAGCGCCGATTCGGCAGCCTTCGATCCAGGATGCCGCGCCGGCAACCACACCATCGGCCGCCACTTCGTTGTTAATATCCACGAACCGTTGAAGCAACATAGCACCCCGGTCCTCCTGTAGGAGTCGGGTACCGTTGGCGATAAGTGCCCCGCTGGTTCCGAAGTCCATGAAGTCGCAGTGCTTAAGCAGTCTCACATGGAACGGAACAGACTCGAATGCCTCGTAGAGCCCGCCAAGCGACTGGGCATCCCATTTCGAGCCGCTTTCCTGGGCCGACCGGCAATGATGCTCCGGACTGGACTCGACTCCCATCGCACAGCATATCTCGCGATAGAAATCAAGTCCCCATTCCATCACGCCTTCTCCCATCGGCCCTTTGAGGGCGCATCCGCCATCCGTCTCTGCACACGCTCCGAATGTCGTCAGCATTCGCACCGCCGTGGCGACATCGAAACTCATCACGCCGATATCCAGACAGGCCTGGTCGTAGGCATCCAGAGCGCCCTTGTCATTTTGTTCCTGGATTGACGGCTTCTGAAGATATAGTCGCACTGCATCGTCATGTCCCCGGCAGAATACCCCGTGCCTGGCGGCCTGTTCGGGCGGACTGTAGCATGCAAGCCCGGTAACGCCATTAGCCGCAAAGCGGACGTCGGCCGGATCGAAACGCAGAAGGACGTCGCCCGAAGTAATAACAACCCGTCCGGCCCCATCCGGCGAGTCCGGAAGCGACAAATACGTCTCCAACTGGCGGTCAAACAGCGTCAGGGGCAAAACCCTGTCGCACTCGCCCGGAACCGGTACAAATATCTTGCCGCACGGGCCGTATGCAGGCAGCCGCCGGGAATCGCCGCCGGCGTGCAGAATGAGGATACGCAAATCCTTAAGTCCAGACAGCCACGTTTCACCGTCGGACCCGGCAAAATCACCCCCAAGCTCGCGAGACAGCACTTCCATCAGACACAGCAGCGTGCTGCCCCCGCTGCCGATTCGTCGGCCTTCCGGGTCGGGCACTACTATCACCGATCCAACGTCACCGAGCAAACCCAGCCGCAATCGCAAATCCAGCCGTGCTTCATACGCCGCCGCCTGAGCCGTATTCGACGCCGTGACAATCAGATAATCCCACCGATTCAGCCTGGCTGACATGCATCCTCCCTTAGTCCGTACCGCACTGGTCCATGCGGCGCCGACCGTTCTCGCTCCGGTTTTTCTAAGTAACGCTCAATCAAACTGTCTACTCTTACTGAAACGGTATCTGGCCGGCGCAAATGTCTGCATACTCACGCCGACGCTCTCAACGCCCCTATAATTATTGCCAGCGTTTGATCCAAATTCGTCTTCGCCCTCCAGCCGATGGCCTGTCGAATTCGCCGTGTGTCGGGCTGCCTCCGCATCATGTCCTCGATCGGCCTGCCGTACGCCACTTCATAGGGCACCAGCTTCTTCTCGCTCTTGCTGCCAGTGGCGGCAATGACTCTGTCCGCCAAGGCGTCGATCGTCACCTCCTCACTCGAACCGATGTTGAACACTCTGCCGCTGGTCTCTTCACTCTCCATCAGGCCGATTACAGCTCCAACGAGATCGCCGACGTAGCAAAAGCAACGTGTTTGTCGCCCGCTGCCGTATACTTCAATCGGTTCGCCCTTCAGCGCCCGTTCAACAAAACGCGGCACGACCATGCCATACCGGCCCGTCTGTCGCGGACCGATTGTGTTAAAGAAACGACCGATGACCACGGGCAAACCGTATTGCCGACAGAATGCCTGGCCCAGGAATTCATCCACCGCCTTACTACAGGCATATGCCCATCGCGACAAGCTCGTACTGCCGAGCACCAGATCGTCTTCTTCACGAAATGGAACCGCTTCGCTCTTGCCGTACACTTCGCTGCTCGATGCCAGAAACACGCGCCTACCAAACTGGTTCGCGGCTTCCAGAACCACCTGCGTGCCACCGATGTTGGTTTCAATCGTATGGACGGGCTTGTCGGCAATCAGTTGAACGCCGACCGCAGCCGCCAGATGCATGATCCATTCACAGCGCCGAGCCAGATCGTTCATCAGGCTCTCATCGCGGATGTCACCTTCAATAAACTCGAAATCATCTCGCGACTGAAGCGCCTTGACGTTCCGCAGACTGCCCGTGCTGAGATTGTCAACCGCGACAACGGCTCTGCCCCGCTCCAGCAACCGCTCGACCAGGTGCGAACCGATGAAACCGGCTCCGCCGGTCACCAATACCGCCATATTCTGCCACCTTCCTGGAAAATCACCAGTGCTATGGTCTCCTCCATCTCATCAAGTGTTCTGCCGCATGAGCGATCGTTCCCCTTCCGCCACCGGCCATGTCCGGGCAGACTCCGTCCCCGTCGGTAGCGCATAATCCGAGCGACGTCAGTCCCGCCGCAAAGCCACCGTCCCTGATGAAGATTGGTTTGCGTCCGAATACCTGTATCTGGCCGGCCCTGTCTTGTACCATAAGCATCGGCATGCCAAGAACATAGCTTTACAAAAGCCCGCTCTGCCAGCCCCCGGCCGGCACCTCCATGTGCCACCGTTAGTATACCACTTTTGGTCGATGACGTCGCTAGTGTTCAACTCATTTCAGAATCATCTAACAGGAGTTTATAAGACCTTCGGGTCTCGAAATGCGATGTCTCGTATCTGGCGCACTGCGCCAAACAGCCTGGCCATCGCAATGCTCGTCACAATCAGCAGCATCAGCCAGAAGCCCAGCAGGACGCGGAAGAACGCCGGAGAACCCACCTGGCCGGCCGCTTTGAATGGAAAGAAATTCACGCGCCAGGCCGTTCGAACGTCCTGCTCACTGCGATTGACCTTGAGGAGTTTGGGCTTCTCGTCGGGAACGGGTACCGAATGAAACCGGCGCTCGTCCGCCAGATGTTCGGAGATGTTTACAAATCGTTTGCGAAGGTGCGATTGCGACCAGTCCCACACATAATGGTCCGGTATTAGAGAGTGATTCGGATTCTGGACGAACTCCAGGTTGAAATTATAGACGACCGAGGCCAATTGGATCCCCACCCCGACACTTGCCAGGATCAGCACGCCTCGCCCAGGAATCCGGCGATACCGACCGCAAAAAGCAACCATCACCGGCAGCACCAGGAGGGGCAATACCGGCACTTGATACCGAATTCCCCAGGCATAGTCGCCGGCCCACGTGGTACAGAAGCTGTAGAAAACAAAATTGGCAACGACTGCGGTTCCCGCTGCCACCGCGATGACTCGGCATCGCCGGTAGAACGCCCACAGACAGAAGGGCACCGCAAGAAGAACGGGATTGTATAGAAAGATGCTCTTGCCGGGGCTAAACAGCATTGCGGCCAGCGTGGGCACAGGCGAGGATTCGAACATCGTATGTCCACCCATAGCGGTATCCGCCACAAGCGAATAGCCGCTCTCCAGTACGCTGCCGAATCGCATGTAGTTGTACCAGCCGCAGAATAATATGGCCGGACCGACACCCAGAAGGCCAGTTACTATCCACCTGCCGACGGCTCGCACTTTCCCGCCACTTTGCATCGCATCAGCCGCGACAACAACCAGAAACAAGGGAAAGATAGTAACCGCCGAGGCGGACCGAAACACCAGACACGCCCCCAGTGCCATGCAGAACAGCCACGCCGACAGAAAACGCGGATCATCGAGATATCTCCTGACCAGAATTAAGGCCAAAAGGATCAGCGCCGCAATCTGTGTCTGTTCCTGGCCGTTGACCGAATGGTGCCAAATCATAGTTGCCGCACCGAGCACAATGCTGGTAATCACCGCCCCCTTCCGCCCGCATCCAAGCAAAAGGATCAGCCGGTAGAACAGCCATACAAGCCCGGCACCGACGGCTGGAAAGAATATGAGGCTTGCCAGAAACTGCCCCCCCAGATCGGCCGTTGCGGGACTTGCCAGTTCCCACGCCTCAACGGCCAGGCTCAGCGCCGCAAAAGGCAGCAGGCAGATCGACTGGCCCAAATTGTAGTACGAATACCGCTTTCCGCCAAGGCCCACTACATAGTTGTTCGTATCGAGATCGTCCTCCAGATGAACGCCGTTGCCCCGTACGATTTGTCGAGCAAGCGACCACCGAACTTCCGTGTCGCCGGCCAGGTTGCCCGGGCTCACCAGCGCGTACAGCAAGAAAAAGGCGATAAATAGACGCAGACCCGGCCGGATGGACCCTGCCTCAGTGTGCTGTCGCTGTTTCGTCATATGTTTCTTCAGTCCTACCCGCTTCTATCGCCGTCGATGTTCTACGATGTGGAATCGCCGGCCGTCCACCAACTATTTCTCCGCCGTACCCCATGAATTCATGAAAAGCTCGAAATAGCCGAACCGCATCTTGCTCTCCTTGAAGCCGGCCTGCTCCAGGACGGACGCGATCTGACCGTGTCTGTAGTTGTCCTTATGCTCCCTGATCGATACGTCACTGATCAGACGCAGTCCGGCCAGCAAGCGAAGCAGCGGATCCGTCCAGAAGGCAGGCGTAGTCATAATATACCGCCCGCCCGGCTTGAGAATCCGCCGAATCTCTTTGTGAATCCGCACCAGTTCTCCCGGCTCGATATGCTCGAAGACCGCCAGCATAGTCACAGCATCGAAGAAATCATCGTCGAAAGGAAATCTCTCCTGCTGTTCAATCAAGAAACTCGTGAGCGTTATTCCCCGCTCTGCAGCCTTCGCAACAGCCTCCTGCCCGACATTCTTGTCCAGGCCGTATCGCCGGCGCATTTCAACCGTCGAGAGAAACAACGGCACCGCCCCGCAACCGATATCCAGAATGCGCCCTTGCTTGTCCAGGCTCCGCAACTCGCGATGGGCAATCTTGTACCGCTGTTTCGCAAGAAAGACATCCAACGGGCCGTAGCCCTCCAGTAGGTGTTCGTGCTTGGCAGACATACCCTATGATCGCTTCAGCAGATGTGCGGTTACCACGTTCGAGACGAATATAAGACTGTTGGCGCCGAATGCAATTATCGCCAGCGTCTGGCGTTCGATTTCGATAAGGCGAAAACCCTTGACGCCCCAGTACACGACGACCGCGCCGAACATCACGAAACTGAACAACAACAGCACAACACTGTACCAGAACAGCTTGTCCTCGGGCAGAGCGATCAGATACCGATAGGTGCGCACGCGCGACGGCACCCGGGCCGACAAGAACAAACCAACGGACCAGATCGCAATGCCGAACAGGCTGCCCAGAAGCCCGAACATCATGCTGTGCAATCCAAAAACCCAGATGCCCCCGATTCCTACGGGTCCGACGCACAGTCCCAGTAGAAGTACCAGCCAACTCGCGGAAAAGGCGACCGTCCCCGAGGTGAAAAAGAACTCCGGCGAATCGAAGAATATCTGGAGCAAATGCCGCATGCCGTCGCGCCACCTCTGCAGATGCGGCGCCCGGTCTCCCTTGTCCGGATACAGCGAGATCGGAACATGCGATATTCTCGCCTCTGATTTGAGCGCCTTAACCAGCATCTCTGAAGCAAACTCCATTCCCGTACTGCGGACATCCCAATCCAGGAAGCTCTCGCGCCGAAAGCAGCGAAAGCCAGAGTTGCAATCAGTTATCCTGCTTCCCCCGCGGGCGTAGAGCAGATTCAGAAAGAAATTCAAAACTGGCGTGCCCACATAACGATGCATAAAGGGCATGGCACCAGGATGGATATCACCCTCCAGACGTGAACCCACTACAAAATCATAACCCTTGTCCAGTTCGGTCACCAGACGGGGCGCTTCGAGGAAATCATACGTATTATCGGCGTCCGCGAAGACCACGGCTTCGCACTTCGCACTCTCAATACCCGCCAGCAGTGCGGCCCCGTACCCCCTCGTGGCACACTCCACCACCCGTGCGCCGAGGCTCTCGGCGATTGAACGTGAATCGTCTGTGCTGCCGTTATCGGAGACAATCACCTCGGTCTCGCGATCGCCCAGTTCGTCGGCACAGACCTGATTGATGCGTCCGAGCACATCAGGCAGCGTCTGCGCTTCGTTCAGGCAGGGAACGACGAACGATACGGAGGTTTTGACGGCGTCACTCATCGACGTCCTTCTATCCACAAAGCTATCGGACCACCAATATGCCGCTCTCTCACCCGTAATACGAGCAGTAGGTCTTGTCCGTCTCCCAGACGGTGACCTTCTCAAGCGAACCGACTTCGAATCTGCCGGCCAGCCGGTTCCACGCCACAGCAGCGATGTTCTCGACTGTCGGTATGAGTCGGCCAAAATCCGGCACTTCTGTATTAAGATTCCTGTGATCGACTCCTTCGATGAACGCATCGTTTACGATTCTCTCGAATCCAACGATGTCAAATTCACCGCCCGTCTCGATTTCGATGCTGACCTCCAATACGTAATTGTGCCCGTGTCCCGCGGGATTGGCGCACTTGCCGAACACTTCGAAATTCTTCTGTTCGCTGAAGCGGTCGTTCCAGAGCTTGTGCGTCGCCGCAAACTCGAATCGCTCGCTGAAAAGGGCCTTGTTCGAATCCACCGATTTGATCTCCAGTTCCCTGTATGGGTTGAGTTTCAACGTTAGCCGGTTTATCTGGGCCGCACCGAATCGTCCGGCCAGTGCCCCCCACGACGATCGGAGCAACTCAACCAGACCGCCAAAGCCCACGTGCCTGCCGGCGCCGAACGCTTCTCTGATCTTCTGCTCGAAGAGCGGCACCACGCTGCGACGGACTTCAGCGTCGATTTGCGTCACGTTAACGACAAAGCCTGTGTCCTGCTCGGCCACGCCCCGCAATTCGACCCGGAGTTCGAAGAATAATGCCAGCCCCTGTCCGGCCGGATTCGAGGCGTAAGAGTTGTACCCGCAGCCACCCTCTTCCAGAAAAGGATTGACGGAAAAACGAACACTTCTGCCAAGCTCATGCATCCGCCGTTGCCTATTGCCTGCCGTCACGTATCAGGCTGAGTACTTCATTTCGGCTCCTCGGATCTTTTCGAAAACTCCCGCGAAGCGCGCTGGTCACCATTACCGAACTCGGCTTCTTCACGCCGCGAATGGTCATGCAACTGTGCGAGGCCTCAAGAACGACCGCCACGCCCATAGGCTTGAGGTTGGTCATGATAAAGTCAGCGATCTGAAAAGCCAGCCGCTCCTGCGTCTGCAGGCGCGTCGCAAAGCAATCGACGATCCGCGCCAGTTTGCTCACGCCGAGCACCTTGTCGACGGGAAGATACGCCACATGCGCAGAGCCGATGAACGGCAGCATGTGGTGCTCGCAAAGACTGTGAAACGGTATGTCGCGCAGCAGTACGATCTCATCGTATTGTTCGTGAAATACGCGCCGGATGTGCGCTTTGGGATCCTCGCGCATACCCCGCAACAGTTCCGTGTACATACGGGCCACGCGAGCAGGGGTGTCTTGCAGACCTTCGCGTTCCACATCCTCGCCAACCGCAATTAGTATCTCGCGAACCGCATTCTCGATTCGCTCGGTGTCGATCTTTGCCAGCTTCTTCGCCATTCGTTGTGCTCCATGCCGCGGATGCTACGCCTTGCCCGCCAGATTCAACAGATACGTCGTCAACAGACGAACACCAAAGCCGCTCGACCCAACGGCCGAATAGCTCGTCGCCTTCTCGAACATGTCCATCCCCGCGATGTCCAGATGTGCCCAGCGGGCCTCCCCGATGAACTGTCTGAGAAAAGCCGCCGCAGTGCACGCACCGCCCCACCGGCTGCCGATGTTCTTCAAATCCGCGATCTTGCTCTTCATCTCGTCGGCGTATTCATCTCCACTGGGCATGTGCCAGACCGCCTCGCCGCTACTCTCGGAAGCCTTTTGCAGAAGTTTGACAAGCTTGTCGTCGTTGCCCATCAAAGCAGCCTTATACTTGCCCAGCGCAACCATGCAGGCGCCCGTTAATGTCGCCACGTCGATAATCACATCGCATTGCTGCTCGACTGCGTATGCCAGCGCGTCGGAGAGAATCATTCTGCCCTCGGCGTCGGTATTCTGCACCTCGACCGTCTTGCCGCTGTAGGTCGTAACGATATCCCCCGGACGATAACTCGACCCGCCGGGCATATTCTCCGCCGAAGGAATCAGCCCGTAAACGTTCAGACCAATGCCCAATTCCGCCACCGCACGCATCGTGCCGAGTACGGTAATGCCGCCGGTCTTGTCCAGCTTCATCTGGTCCATGTTTGCCGCCGGTTTGATACTGATCCCCCCCGAGTCGAACGTCACCGCCTTGCCGACCAGTGCGATGGTCGGTTTCTTGCTCGACTTGCCCGCTCCTTCGTATTTGAAAATGATCAAACGAGGCTCGCTCTTCGAGCCGCTCCCGACTGCAAGGATGCCACCCATCTTCTTGGCTTCGAGCTGCTTCTGATCGAAGACCGTGCATGTGAGCTTCTTCTTGCCGGTCGCCATCTTTTTGGCCTCTTCAGCCAGGCTGGGCGGATTGATAACATTGGCCGGGCGATTCGCAATTGTCCGCGCATAGCTCTGGGCCTGTCCGATGACAGTCCCGGTCTTGACGCCTTTGCCGAGTTTCTTCACCCGTGTCGCCTCGCCGTCGATAACATCCACTGCCAGATGCTCGGCCCTGCCGTCCTCGCTCTTGGTCACATATTCATCGTAGCGATAGCTCCCGAAACACGCCCCCTCGGCCATCGCCCTGCCGGCCGCGACCAGATCGTATCGCGCCCCGAGGGCCGAATGCAGCGCAAGAGTCAGTCGCTCGGCCTTCAATTCGACCGCCTTGTACCCCGCGGCAGAGGCCGCCTTGCGAATCGTATTCAGCGTCGCCTTCTTTTTCTCGCCGAGACCCACCAGCAGGATCCGCCTGGCGCCGAGTGCGCCGCCTCCGTACAGCAACGATGTGCTGCCTTCCTTGCCCTTGAAATCCCCCAACTCGAGCAGGCGCGTAATCGCTCCGTCCAGCCGTTCATCCAAACCTTTACCCAGCTTGTCCAGCCCCTTGGCGTCGCTGAACAAACCCACGGCAAGCAGGTCCGTTTCGTATGCGACGGCGTCCGCCTTGCGCGCTTTCAGTTCAATGTCAATAATCGCTCTCATGTCGCCAACCTTCCGTTTTATGTTTATCCTGTCGTATGCATGCAACCGCACGGATAGGCATCGTCCGCCGAATCATGACGGCCGCAGCGGCCTACTTCTTCGTGCGCTCCTTAGCCCGCTGGCGCAGGAAGCTCTCGATGAACTCCTCGATATCGCCGTCGAGCACAGCGTCCACGTTCCCCACCTGATGGTCCGTGCGATGATCCTTGACCATCTGATAAGGCTGCAGCACGTAGCTGCGAATCTGGCTGCCCCACGCGATCTCTCCCTTATCGCCGTACAATTTGGCTAGCGCCGCATCGCGCTTCTGCTCTTCGAGTATATACAATCGCGACGTCAACACCTTCATCGCCTGAGCCCGATTCTTGTGCTGGCTCCGCTCGTTCTGGCACTGCACCACGATGCCCGTCGGGATATGCGTGATGCGCACGGCCGAACTGGTCTTGTTGACGTGCTGGCCGCCCGCTCCGCTGGCCCGATAGAAATCGATCCGCAGATCGTCCTCGTTGATGTCGACGCTCGCGTCATCGAACTCCGGGATGCAATCAACCGCCGCAAAACTCGTGTGTCGTCGATTGTTGGAATCGAAGGGACTGATCCGCACCAGCCGGTGCACACCCACCTCGCACGACATTTTGCCAAAAGCAAATGCGCCGCTGACGCGAAGCGTCACCGATCGCAGTCCCGCCTCTTCGCCGGGCTGCAGGTCCAGTTCTTCGTACTTGTATTTGTTGGTATCGAAATAGCGCGTGTACATTCGAAGCAGCATGCTGGCCCAGTCGCAACTTTCCGTCCCGCCGGCTCCTGCGTGAATGCTCATAAAGCAACTCCGCATGTCTTCCGGCCGGGACAGCAGACCCCGCAATTCGATCTGTTCGCATCGCGCCGAGAGCTGCTCGAGATCCTGCTGCAACTGCTGGACTTCGTCCTCGTCGGTCTCCACCGCCAACTGAAACAACTCCTGCAGGTCGGCAACCTCCTGCCGCAACTCTTCGGCCGGGTCCACTATCGACTTCAGCGCGCTAAGTTCGGTTACCACCGACTGCGCCGCTTCCGGCGTATCCCAGAAGCCCTCCTTCGTCATTTCCTGTTCGAGATTCTGCAACCGAGACTTCTTGCTCGGCAAGTCAAAGCCAGTCCCGGATTTGATCCACCCGGGCCTCAAGTTCGTCTATCGCCGTCTTTAATTCTGCTGTTTCCATACGCCTGCTCAATGCATACATCAATTCCTGTTCGATCATTGGCCATCCAAGAACAGCCTTATACCACATCCCGCCATCCCTTGCAAACCAATCCCCCGCCTCGCTTGCAGCGATTAACCGGACATCCACGCAGCACAAATTGCAGGGCTGAGGATTTTGCCGTCCTCAATGAAGGGTATTCCCTATTTCCGATCCGCAAACTGGCGGATACAAACACCGTAGTAGATAACAACCAGGCAGTGAAACTCAAATGGGCCGCTTCCGAGCGTTTTGCTTCAAATGGACGTTGCGGAGCGAGGCCGAATGGAAAGGAGCTAAAGGAATGCCCGTTAAGACAGCCAAAACAGCACCTGAATGTGCCGACGATGTCTTCTGCGGCGTCAATACGGTCGAGGACAAGAGCCAGGCAGAGGACTTGGAAAAGAAGCATCTGCCCGTCATTTCCGCCCCGGAGAGGGTTGAGAAGGGCGAGTGCTTCGAGGTAACCGTCGAAGTCGGCAAACTGTTGGAACATCCCAACGAGCCGGGCCACTTCATTGAATTCATCGAACTCTATTCGGGCGATACGTATCTGGCTCGCATGGACTTCACGGCCAAGACAACCTGCCCCGTCATGAAGACGTGCGTCTCGCTCGACCACGCCCACGGCAAACTCCGCGCCTTCGAGAGGTGCAACCTGCATGGCACGTGGGAAAGCGATGCGGATATCGAAGTAACGTAATAATTTCCTGTGCCGCGATACTGGGCATGTCGGCACTAAAGATCGGAGCCGGTATGTTCCCAAAGCCACGTCGGCCTCGCGTAACGATGCCTGGCGCCATAACCGCCTCAGGCATCACGGCCGACACGGAAAGATGCTGCGCGGCATGCGCATTGTGATAAGGGGGTGAAGATTATGGATAAGAGCCAACAACTCACAACGCTGCTCAAGCGCCTTAATACCGGCGAGGATCCCGAGAAGGTCAGAGCCGAAGCCAGGGCGTTTCTCTCCTCTATCGACGCCAAAGAAATCGCTATTGCAGAACAAAACCTGATCGATGAGGGTCTGCAGCCGGAGGATATGCAGAAGTTGTGCGAAGTTCATATGGAACTGCTCGCTGATCAGGCCGAGAAGATGAAAGCCGAACTGCCTCCGGGGCACGTCGTCTCTACGCTGGTCAGCGAACACGACATGATCCTGCAGTTTCTCGATATGCTCGACGACGTGAATCATGCCGTTCAGAATATGACCGAGTACGATCCGAACGCCGAGTCCTTTGCCAAACTCAAGCATATCGCCGCACACCTCGCCGAGGCCGAGCTTCACCACCAGCGCGAGGAAGAGATTCTGTTTCCCGAAATGGAATCCCGAGGCGTTCACGGACCGCCCGCCATCATGCGAGATGAACACACGCAACTTAGAAAGCAGAAGCAGCAATTGAAGGAACTGGCCGAGGGCGTCCCGCAGATGGAGTTCGCAGATTTCAAGACCAGGCTGAACCAAACAACCGCCTTCATCGTTCCCTCACTCCGCGATCACATTTTCAAGGAAAACAACATTCTCTATCCCACCGCACTGCAGGTCGTGGACGATCCGAAAGTGTGGCAGAAACTCAAGGAAGAGTGCGACAAGATCGGCTATTGCTGCTTCACGCCCGAACAATAGCGGCAGTGTATCATGCAGGCTGTACGCTCTGCGATTTCGCTGGCGGCAGATATTCGCGCTCGCATACCACGACAGCCTTCTGCATCGGACCGTTCCGCCAGAAGCGGCGCCCGCAAGCGGTGTCGGTAATCACTCATATCTTCGTCTCTGCATAGCTTCTGCCGCCTCTTGTGCGGACGCTCGGCAGACTTTATACTGTCAATCCTGAGTATATCCGAAACAACGCGGGCCGGCCGGCCTGGAAGGAGGCAGTTATGAAGACTACGCGTCGCACATTTCTCAAAGCCGCAGGAGCAGGCTTTTGCCTTGCAGCAGCAAAGGGCCTTGGCACGTTCTGTGCGGCAGCTTCGCACGGCAAACCCAACATCGTCCTCTGTATGGCCGACGATCAGGGCTGGGGTGATATGGCCTACAACGGCCACTCGGTTCTCAAGACCCCCAATTTCGACGCCATGGCGCGCGAGGCCCTGCGATTCGACCGTTTCTACGCCGCGGCACCGGTCTGCTCGCCGACGCGCGGCAGCGTTATTACCGGCCGTCACCCCAATCGCTTCGGCTGCTTCAAGTGGGGCCACACGCTCCGCCCGCAGGAAATCACCGTAGCCGAGGCGATGAAAAAGGCGGGTTACGTCACCGGCCATTTCGGCAAATGGCACCTCGGCTCGGTCTGCAAAGGCAGCCCGGTAAATCCGGGTGCCAGCGGTTTCGACGAATGGCTCTCAGCGCCGAATTTCTTCGACAACGATCCTATCCTTAGCCGGGAAGGCAAAGCTGTGAAAACAGAAGGCGAAAGCTCGATGGTCACGGCCGACGCCGCGATCGAATTCATCCGCAAACACAGCAAATCGGATCAACCCTTCCTGGCCGTCGTCTGGTTCGGCTCCCCGCACGGACCGCACCAGGCTGTCGAGCGGGACCGGATGCTTTATGAAGAGCAGAACAAGAGACTCCAACATTTCTACGGCGAGATCACCGGCATGGACCGCGCCTTCGGAAAACTGCGCAACGCACTGCACGACCTCGGCATTAAGGACAACACAATCCTCTGGTACTGCAGTGACAACGGCGGCCTGCCCGGCGTCGGATCGACAGGCGGGCGCGCCAACAAAGGCAGTGTATACGAAGGCGGACTTCGCGTGCCCGCAATTCTGGAGTGGCCCGCAAAGCTGTCCGCGCCGGCCCAAACCGATGTCCCTTGCAATACATGCGACATATACCCGACCCTGCTCGACATTGCAGGAATCCAAATGCAATATCAGCCGCCGCTCGACGGCGTCAGCCTGGTTCCGCTGCTCGACGGCCGAATGAAATCCCGCCCCGAACCCATGGGCTTCTGGGACTATCCCATCGGCGGTATTCGCACGCCCAGCAAGCAGTGGATGGAATCGCTGCTCAAAGCCCAGCAGCAGGGTAAAGACGTGGACAACGTCTTCCGCCTGCGTCTCGATGCAGGAACCATCACAAAAAAGTACCCGCTCGACACCTTCCCCGGCCATGCCGCCTGGCTCGACTGGCCCTGGAAGCTCCACCGAATTGAGAAGAAGGACAAAGTCAACTTCGAACTGTACAATCTGGCCGAGGATCCCAAAGAGCAAACGGATGTATTGAAGCAGCACACCGACCGGGCCGAGTCCATGAAGGCACAGCTCGCCCGCTGGCAGCAGTCCGTGGTCCGAAGCCTCAACGGCGAGGATTATCATTGATCTATACCACAAGGAGATGAGATGAAACGAAGAGATTTCAACAAGAGCATGCTGGCGATTGGCCTTGGCAGTCAGGCAGGGTTGGTAACGGATAGCTCCGCAGGTGCAGCGGAGGTTAGCGGCGAATACTATCTGGAGCAGGCCAAAAAGCTCCCGATCCGCAAGTTTGACGTCATCGTCGCCGGCGCCGGGACGGCGGGCGTTGTGGCGGCTCTCGCTGCCGCACGAACCGGCGCGAAAACCGCCCTGATCGAAGTCAAAGGCTATCCGGGCGGAACCGTCACCGAAGGCGGAACGGCGCTGCACAGTTTCTTCAATCTCTGGAAGGAATTCAACGTCCCCAGGCGCCAGGTCGTCAAAGGCATCGCCCAGGAAATCATCGACCGCCTCTGGAAGATCGGCGGTACCGGCGGCCACGGCGAGATGTCCAAAGGCTACGGCTACGACTCGGTCTGCACGTGCGTCGACACCGAACTGTACAAACTGGCGACGTTCGAGATGCTCGTCGAATCAGGCGTGCACGTCTTCGTCAATACGCTTGTGGCCGGGGCCATTCGCAAGGGATCCCGCTTGCAGGGCGCTATTGTCGAAAGCCGATCGGGACGCGAAGCGTTCTACGCCAAATCGTTCATCGACTGCACCGCTTATGGCGACCTTTGCGCCTACGCCGGCGCGGTATTCACCGAGCCCAACGACTACCCCGTCGTCAACAGCGTGGGCCTGGCAAACGTTAGCGTGGACAAGCTCTATGATTATCTCAACAAACACAACGCCGTGACGCAACTCGCGCATGGCCGGCGCAGCGACAAAGACGACCAGATCATCCGTATCCAGGGCTCGCTGGCCCGCGTCCCCGGCGATTTTCACGAAGAAGCGCGAAAAATCGGCATGTCCATGGTAACGACCACCGTGCACGACAACTACTTCATGTTCATCAAGCTGAACTTCAAGATGCCCGTCAGCCCGACCGACCGCGACGCCGTGGCCAAAGCCGAACTGGAACTCAGACAGCGCCAGTTCAGGGCGATGGAGTTGTTCCGCAAGTATGTCCCGGGCTGCGAGAAGGCACTGATCGCCCGGACCAGCCCCAAGCTGTGCATCCGTCGCGGCCGGCTGATCAAATGCGACTACGACATCAAACACGAAGACGTCATCGAAGCACGACATTTCGACGACGAAGTGATGGTCTACGGCTTTCATGACTCCGCCCCGCGTCTGCAGATCAAGAACGGCGGCACGTACGGCTTGCCCTACCGGGCCCTGTGTGTTGCCGGCATCGAAAACCTCCTGGCCGCAGGCATGATGATTACCTCGGATCACCGAGCGCACATGTCCACGCGAAACACCGTCTGCTGCTTCGGGCAGGGCCAGGCCGCCGGAACCGCCGCCGCGATGTGCGCAAAGAAGAACTGCGGCACCCGCGAACTCAAGTATGCCGATCTGCGGGCCCGCCTCGAACGCGATGGCGTCTATTTCGAAAGTTGAATTTGGCACTGAAGATCCTGAAATCGTGAGATACCGGTTTTATCCCACGTGGCCGCGGATCAGTAGGCCGTCGCCTTGCGAATAGAAGGAATAGATGGCATGGTCCGGCCATATCTCCGAAACGACAGAAGGATGGCTCTGGAATCACCATCTGTCGTGGATCGCCTCGTTTCCGATTGCGCTGTGGTTCTCTGAATGATCGTAGGAGTGAAGATTGGTCTGCAGCGGGCAATTGCCCAAATCAGGAGGGTACTGTGCACGGATGGAAAGCTCATTGCCTGCGGCTATGTCAAAGGCGACAGCAGGCGCTCGGACTTCTTCGTCGAACACTTTGGCGTACGACGGGGCTATTTCAGCCGACCCTTCTTCAAAGTGGGCAATCTCGCCGCTCAGTTCGAGGGATTCGCAATTGACAGACAGGGCGGGAGTCGCTCTGTCGCCTGTTTCGAGGCCACAAGAACACACGCGCCGCGGTCATCGCAGCGGGAGCAGTCCTAAGGCAATCCAACTCGCCGGTAATCACTGCCTGGTTTATTATTGCTGGACAGAAAGTGAACCTCTCGTGCAGAATCAGCGACTATATGTAACGGAATGCTTATGCATGTACTCGAAGTACAATCACTGACAAAACACTACGGCTCGGTTGTCGGCATCGACGATGTCACATTTGCGGTCGAACGCGGCGAGATATTCGGCTACCTTGGCCCCAACGGCTCGGGCAAGACAACGACGATCCGCTGCGCCATGGGACTACTCAAGCCGACGAGTGGTCGAGTGCAAGTGTTTGACAGGGAGGTTCGTGCCGGTCGGGCAACCTGCCATACGCGCATTGGCTATCTGCCGGGTGAATTTCGAATATGGCCCTGGCTGAAGGCGAGGCGATCGCTGAGTATTCTGGCCGCCCTGGGTAACGGCGACGGAACGAAAAAGCGGCGGGAGATACTGGCCGAAAGGCTCGATCTGGATCTCGATCGCCGGGTCCGCGAGCTGTCGAAAGGCAATCGCCAGAAGGTGGGCGTAGTGTATGCGCTTCAACATGAGCCGGAAGTGCTGATCTTGGACGAGCCGACCATCGGGCTTGATCCATTGATTCGGCAGACCGTGCTGGATTTGATTCGTGAAGCAGCCGAGGACGGCGCGACGGTTCTGCTTTCGTCACACGATTTGAGTGAAGTAGCGGCGGTTTGCGCCCGGGCGGCGATACTTCGTCAGGGCAGGCTGGTTGAACTGGCGCCGATCTCGAAGATCGTCCAGCAGGGCCAGCGCAGGCTGAAAGTCTGGTTCACCGACCCGGCGGCCCTCCCGCAGGTTCCGCTCGATCGGCTCAGGGCGGTTCGCGTGGTCGAGCAGAAGCCTGGCATGCTGCACGTCGCATATCAGGGCCAGTGTGATGCTCTCTTAAAGTGGCTCGCGCAGTTCCACGTTGAGCGTATCACCACGCCGGAGACGTCGCTCGAAGATGCATTCATTCAGTATTACAGAAGGCCCTCAACTTCCGGCCCGGAGGGAGGCGAAAGATGAGCGACCGCTCACGTCCTGCATTTCCATATCCGCTGCTCCGATTATCGCTCGTGCGCATCCTGCCGATGTGGGTGGGCATTGCGGTGGTAATCTTCCTGATGCAGATTGCGGTTTGCGGGATAGTACATGACGATGAGAATGTGAGAACGCTGCTGAAGTTCCTCGATCTGATGCCGGGTTTCATAAAGTCCGCGCTGGGAGGTGAAGGGCTTCAGGTGGACAATATCGCAGGTTTGATCGCCATCGGATATAACCACCCGCTCGTATTGACGCTGTATATGCTCTTCGCCGTTGCGGTTCCTGCCAGCCTGCTTGCAGGTGAAGTGCAGCGAGGAACGATGGAGTTGGTGCTGAGCCGGCACATAACGAAGCTGCAGGTGTATGGCTGTGCGGGACTTCTGGTGCTTGTGGGCATGTTCGCCCTGGTGATCGTCATGTTCCTCGGGACGGTGGCCGGAACGACGATCAACGATTTCGGTGAACCTGTACCGCTCTATCGATTCTTTCAGACGGCTATCAACGGGGGACTGCTGGCAAGTACCGCCGGTGCGATTGCACTTCTGTGTGCCGCATCCTTTCCTCGCCGCGGCACAGCGGTCGGCGTGGCGGTCGCCTATCTGGTGGCGAATTACTTCATCGCCGTGACCTCGCAATGGTGGTCCTTCCTCAGGAGCCTGAAACCCATAACATTGTTCCACTACGCCAACGGCTACAAGATCTTCGTCGAGCACGCCTGGCCCGTAAGTGATATGTGTGTTCTCGCCGTAATACTGGTCGCCGCCGCCGTATCCGGCGCCGTCATCTGGCAACGACGCGATTTGCCGCTTTAGAATCCATATTCCGCCCGCTCGGCAAAAAACTATTTATCTTGACTGCCTGCCCGACCTGCGTCTAAGATTTCACGATTGCAGAATCCATTTGGCGGCATAGTTTGGATCGACCAACGCCTGTTTCATTGTGTGGTATCCGTCGGCGGCCGAGAGTGTCACTGAGACGCCGCAAACTGCGTAGTATTGATAGTTGTAGGGAGACATGGAATGGATAGCCAGCAATTCAAAGTCCTCGGAATCGTAGCACTCGTCCTCTGCGTCGTCTGCATATTCATCGCCATCGAGCGATACCACAATAACGCGGAGAAAGTCGAGGCAATAAACCAGATGCGCCAATCCAGCCCATTTGGCGGTGTGATGCCGGGAATGCCCGGGATGCAGGGAGAGATGAAAGCTGCAATACCCGCCGCCACCAAGTACGCGGGCTTCTTCGCGATCCTCTTCGGAGTCGGCGGAATCGTCCTATTGGTGATGGCCGGCAACGCTGCAAACAAGCCCGCCGGTGACAAATCCGCCGACACATAAGACGTGCACGCTCCAACACATACCGGCCGAATGGCCGCGGTGATACCCGCCTCCCCGGCGGCACGCGCACGATCAATGCCCGCACCTTTCTCCCACTACAATCTCGTCATAATCCACTTGCTTTTCTCATAAATGAGCCTTTGCACATTGTCCCTTCACTCGTATAATGTGCCAACACTCTGAAAGAAGAATACTACACCGGAACAGGAATATGGGCAGAACACCGATTCACAGCCTGGAAGGCATCTGCACCGCCCAGAGGCATGTCAACCTCCAAACGCTCGAACATGTGATCGTGCTGGCTATCGAGATTGCACGCGAAGGCCGCGAGGGCAAGAAGATCGGCACCATTTTCGTCGTCGGCGACTCCGAGAACGTCCTGCGCAACTCGCGATGCCTGATCCTCGATCCCCTCTGGCATCACCCGCTCGAAATGAAGCATATCGAAAATTCCGACGTCCGCGAGACCGTCAAGGAACTGGCACAACTCGACGGCGCATTCGTCGTGGATAATTCGGGCATATTTCTCTCCGCCTGCCGCTATCTCAATGCCTCAGCCGAAGGCATCGCCCAACCACTCGGCCTGGGCAGCCGCCACATGGCCGCCGCCTCCATCACCAAACAGACCGACGCGGTCGCCGTCGTCGTCTCGGAAAGCGCCATCGTCCGGGTGTTCGACGACGGAGAAGTCGTCGGCGAGATCATACCCGAACTCTGGATGCTCAAGAACTACAGCCTCCACCTGACCGGCCCCTACTCCACCCGCACGGAAGATCAGGTAACCGTCGTCAGCAAGGACCAGTAAGCTCCCAGGCGTCTCGGACGCGCCCGACCGCACTGCAAGCCACAATCTTCAAGGGTTGTTCTTCGGATGCCCACCGCTCGCTTGTCCGGCCGTAAGGCCTGGGCCGCCGGAGCCGAATCAGAACTCCCAGCCTATCCCCCAGATGTATTTCGTATCCGTGCTCGACTGGCCCCGTGCGGGCGTCGCATCGTAATCGAACAACACCTTGAAGTTCGTGAACATGTCGTTCTCGAAACTCGCTCGCACCTCCGCGCTTGAAGTCAGGAAGTAGTCGGAAAACTTCTCCGTACTCGGATAGTACGTCAAATCGTGCACAAACTTCAGCGAGTCCGACAGCTTGCGATCGAAGTGGTATCCCATCTGCACCGAAAGCTCGGTATTGCTGTCCGTCTGATTCTCGAACTTTTCATAGAGCGAGGCCATACCGGCTTCCGTCGAAAAGTTCATCTCCTCGGACTCAATCCACTGATAACCGCCACCGCCACCGACAATCACGCGCCGATCCAGCTCCGCAATCTTGTCCGTTTCGTAGCGCCCGTCCAGATAGCTGTAGAACTTCTCGCTGAAGAAGTAGTCATATTTTCCCCGCGTCTTCCACCAGTCTTCCGTCGTCTTGTCCTTACCCGTATCGGGGTCCTCCTGCGTCGCCCTGCCGTAATCACCGCTGATCGTCGTCCGATCCTTTTCCGTCCTTTTCGACAGCGCAACGCTCCCGTTAATGCTCTCCGTAGTCGTATTGCCGTGCGTCGATGTAATTCCGGCCGAAAGATTGCCCTGCCATTTGGGAACGGGTTTCGGCGGCGGATTGATCGCCGCCAGATTATCAACGGCCAGTTCCATCTTCGGAGTCGCTCCACCGGCGGCCAGAGCCAGCTTTCCCCGGTCACCGCCGATAATCTGCTGCTTGAGAATACTGCCATCCTCCAAATGCAACTCCACCGGTTCGTCGCTCGCCAGCGCTTTGACATTCGCCATATCCACGGTCACTGTACCCGCCAGATCCGACTCAAACACCAACTTCCCGCCGACAAGTCGCTGAATCTTCCCCGTAAGCTGATCGCCGTTGACAAACAGAACCGAGTCTGCCCGCCCCGTCGAACACACTGCAACAGCCATCACCACCAACACAACATAACGCATAATGATCTCCTCGTCTTTTCATTGCGACTGCAACATCCGACCACTGCGGCCGAATGCGCTCTATTCCCATAAAACTCGGCAAGATGTCGCCGCGGGCGTGAATCCTTGTTGTCCTACCCCGTATACAAATAGCACCAATACCACGTATCTTTTGCGAAATTCCCCACCGAGCCTTGTGTTCGCCGTAGCTTCCTTGATAAAATTCCCGTATCTTGACGTCTGCTCTTGCTCAGCATAACAACATCACGGTTGAAAGGATACGCTGATGGCCGCAAACCGGAACACGAGCTTCAATTGGCGCGCGTTTGCGTCAGTCCTGACGGGCCTCTCCTTCATTGGGATGGCGTTTACCGGGGCGATTCTGTTCATCGTCCCGCCCGGCCGCATCGCGAACTGGACGGGCTGGACTATCCTGGGCCTGACCAAGCACCAGTGGATCGCTCTGCACGACTGGTCCAGCATCATATTTATCATCGGGGCGGTTCTGCATACCTGCTTCAACTGGAAAGTCCTGATCGGCTACTTCAAGAGCAAGGTCAGCAAAAGTTTTGCCTTCCGAGCTGAATGGATACTCGCGCTCATCGTCTGCGCAGTGGTCGTTTGGGGTACCCTCGCCGAGCTGAAACCCTTCTCCTCCCTGCTGGTGTGGAACGAATCGATCAAGCAAGGCTACGATACGCCGACGCGCGGAGCACCAATACACGCCGAACTGCTCACGCTCTCCGAACTCGCCGGTCACGTCGAAGGCATCGACTTTGAAACAATGCTGGGCAATCTCCAGGCAGCAGGCATTGACGTCGAATCGCCGCAGGCCGTGGTCGGTGAACTGGCCGAGGCACAGAATATGACCCCGGTCCAGCTATACAATATTGCCGTCGGCCAGGTGGGGCCCGGCCGAGGCCAGGGAGGAGGCGGACAAGGTGGAGCGGGCCAGGGAACCGGCGGAGGAGGTCGCGGTTCGGGCGGATCCGGAGGCGGCTTCGGCCGCTTGACGCTGCGGCAATACTGCGAGCAAAGCGGGATGGATCTTTCCGAAGCGATTGACAAACTCAGGGACGCGGGATACCAGGCCGGGCCCGACATGACCATGCGGACGATTGCCGACAGCGCCGGCGTCCATCCCTCGGAGGTACGTCGTCTGTTCGAGCCGAGCGTTCACTAGGGACAGTTGGGCATCGAGTGGATTTGTGGCCGGCAACGGGCTGTTTTTCTGCTAACGACATCTCGATGTGAACGATTCCTTCTCTGGGGATATCTGTTTCACAGTAGCCTATGGTGGAGCCGGCGGGGTTTGAGAAGAGCAATGGTGGCTCGCGACGGTGTTCGGCATGATGTTGTTCCAACCGGTGCTCTCAGGGCGCTTGGCAGCACACGCAATCGCCGAGACTCCCACATCATTTGATCGAGAAGAAAAGGTGGTCGACCTTTTCGAGGGCAACCCTTGCGACCTCGTATCCAACGGTGAAGCCGTACGGATGGCCCGTGGAGGAGCTTGTCACTGAACGAGCGGCAAGTTCGCGGCCTTCTGCGTCAAGAAAACTGAAGCTGCATTCTTTGACCCGCAGGCCGTCTATGTCATATATCACCGTCGCCATCGAGTCGATGTTTGTGTGCGGCTCTTCGGTCATTTTGACCCATCCGTGATATGATGAACTCTCGACGCCCGAGGCCCTCATGCCTTTGAGGACTGTGACGTTGACCCTGGCAGGTGCGAATGCATCTATTGTCATGCCGCCTTCTTTGCCGTTCAGCCTTATCGGGACCGTGGGCGGGGCGGCCAGCAGCCGATCTTCAACGTGAGGCAGTTGGACGCCGTCGAAGTAGAATCTGTCGCGGCCGAGGAAGGGTCTGATCTCGAAATGGCTCAGTTCATCGGCAGCAAGGGCGAACGTAACAGCGAAAGTCCTTGCCTTCGAGGCGTCTATGAAATGCGGGGTGTCATTAAGGCGGCGCGAGCCGTCTTTTGCAATAGCTGCAATCTGGTAAGGGGCCCGCTCGCCGGGCCTGCCGGCCTGAACGGTGATGAAATCGAAAACAGCCGTACAGACCGCAGCGCCGCTTTCGCTCGATTGGCTCCACTCGACCTCGCCAACCGAAGGCACGCTTTCCAAGGGCTCGAGCTCGCTCCTGATCGAGTAAGCCCAGTTGCCGTTGCGGACCTCCCTGAAGAAAAGCGTATCTTTGGTGAGGTTTACCGTCGAGCCTGGATCGGCTTGGAGCCGCCACATGGGGCTTGTCGGAGGATTGTGAAGGACGCGCATCCAGAGATCAACGCTGTCGGGAAGCAACCCGCCGACGCTGCGCAACTGCACGATGCCATTGTTGATGTCGTAGCCAATCGCGTCGCGGTATTCAAGCTGCAACAGTTTCCTTGTCTCGTGGTCGAAGACCCGCAATTCGAGAACGTCGTATTGGCTCGAATCGGGGCCGATATAGATGTTGGCGATGTCCATCCATTGCGACTGAGCCGAATAGTCGGGTGTCTTGAAATCAAGCCGGCCAAGCACCTGCCCCTTGCCGTTTTCCAACAGCGCGCGGCCGGTCGGCCCCCATCGAACGACGGCATTGACGGAGAATTCGGTGGGGCCTACCTGGATTTTGCGGGTGGTGGTCCCCGGGGCCTTTTCGTAGGCGGCATTGTGAACTACGGTTGTGGTTTGGTCTGTATCTATCAGCGGTCCGATCACAAACACCAGAAGAAGCAGGATCGCAGAGATGGTGACGCCGGTTTTGCCCCGCCGACTGCGCCACCCAACGATGCCCATTACCAGAGCGGCGAGTTCGGACCCGGCGAACACAATCAGAAGTATTGTGTACGGCAGCTCCCAAGCCCAGGCAATACCCAGTGTGGACAGAAGTGTGCACACTCCATACTGCAGGGCTGTGGCCAGAATGCCGAAGATAGCGGTGCAGAGGCTGATGATGCCGAGGGCTTTTCTGCTGTCGCGTGGCTGCGCTGTGGTGACGTCAGCGGCTGGGGCTGTGTCGGGGGGGCTTTGCGGTGTCGGTGCTGCGTCGTGCATCTTTTCGCTCCTTTCGGCGAACGCTCCGCGGACATCGGAGCGATTCAGGATTACCAGTGCCCAAATCCCGAAGGGCAGGCCGATCCAGAATGCCGGGTGAATCGGAATCACCGCCACGATTGCCGCCGCAACGGCAAGGCCATGCGACTTGCACTTGGGCATCGCAATACCGCCCAGTAGAATCGCGATGCCGCCAGTAAGCATCAGGCCCACGACAATAAGCATCTCGACCAATCCGGGCAAACCCCCGTGACCCGCTATCATCAACATCACTGCCACGAAGACAATGTCCAGCATGCCGGTAATGCGAACTCCAATTGCAGGTATGCGCAGTTGCCCTCTGGCGACCGCTAATTCCTCCTCCTCTTCATCGGAGATTCCGCGTTCTCGACCGCTCTGCTGAGGCGCCGGAACGGCTAATTCTTCGTCCCGGCCGATTCCGGAGCGTTCAAATGCGTTCCGCCTGTCGGATTGTTTGGCTGAAGCGGATTGGTAATCTGTGGCCGGACTTGAGCGTATCTCGATCCCGACTTTGCTCTTTCGCCAGCACCAGCGCGAGAACAGAAAATCGAGAACCAGACATATCACAATAGCGGCGGGAACTGTCCAAAATCGCTGGCTGTCCTCGAAAGGCGATTGATTGGCGGTGAAGAAAACGAAAATCGCGAAATTCGAAACCAGCAACGGCAGAAGGATTATGTCGGCCAGCGCAAGGGGCAGGCCGACCAGTCTGCCTCTGGAGTGCCTGATGTCGTGCAGCGCCATCGCACCAAGGATGATCATGGCAAACGGCGCCGCAATTCCAAGAACCGCCACGACAAGAGTGAACAACCATGTTCGCCAGTCCTCACCCGTCGGCGTGAGCAGCCCCTCGAAACGACTGTATCCCTGCTGCGTGCTGAGCATTCCAACAAAGAATATCAGGAACGGAAGACAGGCAATGCCCGCCAGCGCCTTGCGAGAGAATCGTGGCGACAGCGCCTCGCGGGGCCGCGTATCGTCCGCGGGCTTCCTGTGCACGGAAATATCCTCGACGTCTGTCTTGACTTCGCTTGCATGCTGATACCGGCGGGCCGGTTCCTTTTCGAGCGTGTGCAGCACGACCTCGTCGAGCCGCACGTCCACGTGCACCTTTCGCGAAGGCGGATCGAACCTGCCGAGAGGAAGTTCGCCCGTTAGCATCTCGTAAAAGACCACGCCGAGCGAGTAGATATCGGCGCGGTGGTCGACGTCGTGCGGGTGCTCAACCTGCTCGGGAGCCATGTAGTGCGGCGTACCCATCCGCTGGCCAAGCTGCGTAAGCGTCAATGCCGTCGCGGCCCGATCCAGCAAACGCGCCAGACCGAAGTCAGCTATCTTCACCCGGCCCTTCTTATCTAACAGAATGTTCTCCGGCTTGATATCCCGGTGGACGATGCCCTCCTCGTGCGCGTATTGCAGCGCATCGCATATTTGCGGCACCACCGCCAGCGCCTGTTCCGGCGTAAGCTCCTTCGCGTGGATCACGTGCCGCAGATCCGTCCCTTCGACGAATTCCATGATGAAGAAATACAAGCCCCGATCGGTATGTCCGAAATCGTAGACCGTGACGATATTCGGATGATTCAGCTTGGCCAGAGACCGGGCCTCACGCGTAAAACGCTCGGCAAAAGCCGGGTCCGGACCAACCGCTGGCGGCAGTATCTTCAACGCTACCAGACGGTCCAATTGCTTCTGGCGGGCCTTGTAGACGGCCCCCATCCCGCCCTGGCCGAGCAGTGCGATAATCTCAAGCTGCGGAAATTGCTCGGACAACTCCTCCGGCTCCGGCGGTATGAATCCGCCGGGCGGGGTCGTGCTTGTGGCAGCGCCGTCCCGGCCCGTCTTGCCGCCTGCATCGCTCGGCAATCCGAGCTCCATCAAACATTGTGGGCAGACACCCGCCGGGGCGTTACGCCCCAACGGCGAACCACATTTCGGACATGTGTCTTTACCGGCCATTAGAGCCTCCTGTTGTCAGCATTCTGTTGCACTGTTTACCTAAGCAAAAACGCCCGAATGTTACAGAAAAAATGCAAATGGCGTTCCTGGCCGGCCAGCCGAATGCCGTTTCCCCGCCTGAGGCGCATCATACCCTCTTTCTGCTGTAAACACTCTACCGCACACTCCTGAATTCTCAATCGCTCAAGGCCGCAAAAAGCCCCCGAATCTCCTCGTCCACTTCATCCCGCGTAGCAACCGTCTGGGCCACCTCCTCCCGCAGAATCTCTTTGCACCGCTTCCTCAGACGGTGCGCAGCCACCCGCACAGCCCCCTCGCTCATATCGAGTTGATCGGCCAGATCCGCATAGGGAATTGCTGCCTGATCCGCAACCAGATACGCCCGCAGCTGCTCGAAGAGCTTCTCTCTCTTCTTGGCCGCAAGTTCCGCCTGCAATCTATCCATCGTCTGCCGCAGCACCGTCAGCGCCCACGACTTCTCGAACAGCCTCTCGGGTGATATATCCGTCGCCGGCTCGAGCGCGTATCGACTCTCCGCCTCGTCATGGTCCAGAGAGAGAATACTCCGCCCGCCGCCCCGCTTCTTCGCACGGGCCCGCTTGTATTCATTGGCCACAAAATGCTTCAACGCCGTTAGAAGAAACGAGCGGAACTTGCCCGGCGCGGGCCTGACCTGCCTGAGGTAGTGCTTGTCCAGCATCTGCGCGAAAAAAGCCTGCGTAAAATCCGCCGCTTCGTTGGCGTCATGCCCCCGCCGGCGCAGATATGCATACAGCGGAAACCAGTATGTTTCGCACAGCGCACTGAGAGCTTTTTGATGCTCCGGCGCCGCACTGTCTCCCGCCGCCCGCACGACGCTCCATCGCGTGGTCATGAACCGCCCGTCCCGCGTTCGCCCCCGATGCTGGTCCCCGGCTCTTGACATTCCTCCTTATCTCCCCGTGTGGTTCGCCCATGTGCGCACGGCCGATGATGCCACGTCCTCAGTCGCTTCGTAACCCTTTGTCGAAGGCAAGAACCGATTGTTGTACAGGCATATGTCCCTGGCCTGCCTGCCCGAAACACTGACAAACAAATCCGCTGTCCGAGGCGGGCGACAGTTGCGAATCGCCACATCCGTCGAATTGTGCAGGCTGATCATAGCCGCTGCCTGCGCGCTGCACGATGCTCTGATCGAATCGATCCCGGCCTCGTGCACGTCGTCAAAAACAAGGGCAGGACGATGATCCGGCTCGGACGTGCGCAGACGCACGTTATTCAGCTCAAGACCGCGTACGTGGCGGCAGAAGAAACCATAAGCGGATAAGGTGCCGAACATTGTGCTCTCGGGATAACTCCCAGCCTTCTCGGGAATTGCCCGATCGGCGTCCCCGCGCGTCCCCCCGCCGTCGAAGCCGAGGTTGATGTTGCTGAGAGTCACGTTTTCAATGTTGTGGCCCGGCAGACCGGTTATCGAACAGCCGATCGCCGAGCAGTCGGTCGCAATGATGTTGCTGATACTCACGTTGCGCAATGTGCCTGTATCCGGCTTGTCGCCGCCTCCGCCATAAATCCGCCCGCGGTCGCCCAGACGCATGAATATGGGTACGGTCACTCCCTTGATCGTGATATTGGAAACGGTGACGCGCTCGAGCGTCCCGCCGTCTACGATTTCCAGAGCAAGACCCGCCAGACCTCGCTGCCGGCCGTAGATGACTTCGGAATACCGCGGCGAGCAGATCGTACAGTTGCCGACCGTGATGTCCTGGAAGCCGCCGCCCGATTCGGTGCCCATCTTGATCGCATTACAGTGACTGCTCACGATACAATCGGATATCGTCACGTTCCGACAGGGCTTTTGCGACAGGCTCTTGAGCACGATCGCGTCGTCGTCCGAGTCAATTACACAACCGCTGACCACAACGTCCCGACAACTGTCGATATTCAGCCCGTCGTTGTTGTAGCTGACGTGACTGAACACCGCGATATCACGTATCACAAGTCGGTCGCAATCGCGATAATGCTGCATCCAACTGCCGGCGTTTCGCAGACGAACGCCTTCGATCAGAACGTCCGAGCAGCCTTCGAAGTAGATATTCTTGGGCCGTGCGCCGTTCTTGTATTTGAAATTGCTCCCTTGGCCGTCGACAACGCCCCGCCCGCAAATGGCGATATTGCTCAGATCCCTGCCGGCGAAGATCGCCCAGGAGCTGAACCTGCCGCCGGCGGGCAATTCGCGAGCGGCCCCGTAGTGTTTCTTTTCCCTGCTGCCGAGAATCGTACAGCCTGAATCCAGATGAATTGTCACGTTGTCGGCCAGGTAGATTGTGCCGGTAAGCCACGTGCCCGCCGAACAGCGAACAGTTCCGCCGCCGCCCGCGGCACATCGATCCACGGCGTCCTGAATGGCCTCTGTGCAAAGACTCTTGCCGCCGGACACGGCACCGAAATCGCGGATGTCATAACTGCCCGCCCCCGACCCATCGGCCGCTTTGGCAAACCCGACGGGCAGTGCCAAAAGCAGACATACTGTGACGTACTTGACCATGGTCTCCAGGATCCTTTCACTCTGTCATCATGTCTTGATTTGCGTGCATTATCGCAAATACGGCCAGGGCTCTTCGCGCTGGGGCTCGTACCAGAACTGCTCCCAGTATTCCTGGTCCGTCCTGAACCAGTCAATCGCATCGCTGCGCGCGTCGAAGTCCGCCTCCAGAACACCGAAACGCTTCATCTCACGCACATATTGATGATTGGGCTTGAACCCGGCCGTACCGTATATCGGATTCTCGCGCAAACGCCCGGCTCCTTTGTGCAGATCTTCAAACAGACGCTTGTAATCCGGATCATCCTTGCTTTCAAAGCGGTCCAGACAGGTTCCCCAACCACCCGCTTCCTCGGCCAGAGGAGCCAGCAATAGCGGCGTCAATTCAGGCCTGGACATGTTCAGCAGCACATGAGCCGAAAAACGCGAGTCCGTATCCTGTACAATCCGTTCGTGCGGCGCGATGTGCATCGTCTTCCGCATCCGACGTCGCTGTTCTTCAGACAGATGAGATGGCAGTGCCGGCGCCTCTTTGCCCGCGGCGTGGCACTTGCGACATCGCTGGTTGAGCACGGGAGACCACAAACCTGCGTGCAGCGGCCCCTCGCCCTGCTGATCCTGCTGATTGCGCAGGGCCGCATACGTTCCCGCGTACGGCGCGCCGCTTTCGATCCACATCCATACCGTCCGCCATTGATCGCCCGAAACCGTTACATCGTAATGCGACCCGCTGATCTTCTCCATCAGCCCGCTGGCGCACGAGCCGATCGTTCGCGGCTTCTGATTGCCGAGCCCGTTGCGCCCGTCGGCCACCTGTTCGCTCGCCAGCAATGTGAAGTAGCTGATGGACCAGCGAGGTCCAAGGTCATCGGTCAGCACGAGACCTCCCTCAGGCCGTTCATAACTGTGACATCGCACACAGTGCTCATCGAGCACCGGCTGCACATCCCTCCGAAAATCCAGTACGTCCGGCATACCCGCAAACGGCTTGATATTGCTTGCAGGCCGCTGCGTTGCTGCCAGATTGCGGGCGATTTTCGTATCGGGCGTCCGCACACGGTGTTCGTGGCAGCCGACACACCCGAGCGTCTCGCCCGGCACCACGTTTGTGAAGCTCTGCATCCGCTTGACGGACATGTCGTTGGCATCCAGCGCAACAAAGAACACCGTCCGTCCCGCCGGCACTTCGAAATAGGCCGAACCGTCCGCTTCCACCGGCACCGTGCCAAGCACGCGCTCCAGCATGAACGTGCCAAGCCACGAAGTCAGGTCCATCCCGCCGCTGAAATTCACGGGTTTTGGCAGCGCCTCGAGAACCAGCAGCTTCTTGATCTGCCCCCGCTCGATCCCCTCCATATTCCGCCCCTCGTAAATATCGGTCAGCACCATCCGGCCGGTCGGCTGGGTGTCATCGGTCTGCTCGGCAAGGATTCGTTCTCGTGGCCGCTCGCGCAGCAGAACAGGCTCGTGGACATTCGCCTCGCCCTTATACGTCACGACTGGCGCAAGATCGCCCGAGCGATTCCCGATCAGTATCCGCTTGCCGGATGCGACTACGAAATTGTCACTGTCGATGGGCGCCGGATCATTGAAAGTCGGCCTCGGTGTAATGCGATGATAGCCGCGCTCATCGTCCGGCCCATACTTGGCCGCGATCGTGCAGACGAAACCGCGATGATCCGAACGACCGTGCCCCGGCGAATCGATCAGCAGGAGTTCCTCAGTACCCGGAATCGGCTTGGCGTCGATAAAAAGCGGATAGTGTTGCTGGTTGCCGAAGTACGTCGCTACGTTCGCCCCGTCGGGACTCATCGTCCAGAGCTGATGGTAGCCCACCTGCGACCGGTCCACATACTCCCATCGCGTGAAAACAATGCGTCCATCGGGCAGCACTGCCGGCGTGTTATCGTGTTCGAGATTATACGAGATCGGTCTAATGTCCCCGCCCCGCCGATTGCAGCGAAAGAGCGTGCCGACCTGCGTCTTCCAGCACCCCACCCAACGCTGCGACCGCGTCGAGACAAAGACGATATCCCCGTCGGGCAGATACGCCGCCTCATAATCATCCCACGGCCCCCGCGTAACCTGCCGCAAACCCGAACCATCGGCCTGTATCTCATAGAGATTGTACCAGTCGCAACCGGCGCTGCGATACGCAAACAACACCGTCCGCCCGTCATAATGCACAGCCGGATCCCGCACGCCTCCGCCCTCGGCATCGAACAACACCCGTACCTCGCGGCTGCGAACGTCCAGCAAATACAGCTTGCTCTGGTCGGGTTTGCCATTGCCCGCATAAGCCTTCTTATCCCGATCGTCACAATAGTAGCCGATATTCGCGTACCAGTGTGGATCGTCATAACTCAGACGCGTGGCGAACACCACCCTCTCAATCCCCAAATCCTCGATTCGCTGGAATCCCTGGTCTGCCTGGACAAACGCATCCTCCGCCACTCGCAAACCAGTGTCGCCTCCCGGCCCTCGCTTACTACCTGCTCCGTGCACATTACTCGCCGCACAGACCTGGCAAGCCAGAACCGCCGCCACCGCACATGACAGCACGACATACATGCCTCTTTGCATCGCTCTTGCTTCGGTTCTTCGCGTTCTACGCTGATGATTCATGACGTGTGGCCCTGCCTCTGTTTTCTATTCGCATTCGTTCAGACTGTCGACTTTTACGCATTATACGAGCCCGAACGCTCCAAGTGAACCGGCGATTCAGACCACCCCCGACAGCCTCGGCGTATTCGGTGCCAAAGTAATCGTCTATATCACCACCAAAGGCGGCATCGGAATTGACATAATGACCGGCACGAACCTCCCGGACGCGACCAAAGGTCCTCTGCCCCAAAGGTCCATCGAAAATAGCACAGGCGATTGCCCTCCGGTGGCTGTATTGCCCGAAGGTGCAATCTGCCCTGCGGGAAGGCAAGCCAGGAAATCGCTTTCGTTACGCTGCTCCGTCCATCTGTCTGGACGCCGACCGCAGAAGACAAGAGATTGCATGGACAACCTGAGACACAAAAACGGCCAGGACACATCAAAAACCGCGTTCCTGGCCAAAGAAACAATACCCCCTAGGGGAGTCGAACCCCTGTCTCCAGGATGAGAACCTGATATCCTAGGCCACTAGACGAAGGGGGCACCAAAAAGCCCAAAATCCAGATTGTCCAGACCGAAAACAAAAGTTGGATTCAAACACGCCACAACAAAAACGTAAAACCTTTCACCGCAGGCCCTTACGTACACTGTCGGCTGTTGAAACCCAACTAAACACATAGTGTACACCAAGACATCCTGATCCGTCAAGCGCCGAAACCTCCCAAAAACGCTGTTCACAGCATACTACCGCAAGTGTGAGAGACCATCCCGGCCGTATCTGTCGCCCGGGTAAGCAGTTGGTGGACGCCGAATTGAGGAAAGCCCTCATTGGCAGCGTAACGCGACAATCATAAAGTTAGTACTAACAGTTCTTTACAAGAAGGGACACGGAATCATTATCTTCGAAAGGAGGTCTTTTATGCAAATTGGCAACACGCAATTGCAGCCCAGGAGATGGATTCTACACGCAGCAATCGTGGCCGCCTGTTGGGCTCTCGCCAGTGGCCTGCATGCGGCAAACAACGATAAGATGAGTGACGCGGAAATCACGAACGCCATTGAGACAAATCTGCTAATCGAAGAAGGAGTTTCGCCCCATTTGATCGATGTTAAGACCATCGACGGGGTGGCCACGCTGTCGGGCTCGGTGGCAAATCTGCTCGAAAAGGAAAAGGCCCTGAACGTCGCCCGAAGCATCAAAGGTGTGCGGAGCATTGTTGACAGACTCGGCGTGCGTACCGCGGCAAGGTCCGAAGACGCTCTGGAGACTGATGTTACCGACTCGCTGCGCATCGATCCTGCAACCGAAGCTTACGAGATCGACGTTTCAGTTAACGAAGGAATCGTGACCTTACAGGGAACCGTAGATTCCTGGGCGGAAAAACAACTTGCCGCGAGAGTGGTAAAGGGCGTCCGCGGAGTTCTCGGCGTCCGCAATCGCATCGATTATGAATACACCGAAGGTCGCAGCGACCGGGATATCAAGGCGGACATCGAGGGCCGTCTCAAAGCCGACTCGTACATCGATGACTACCTCATTGACATCGAAGTCAATGACGGCGTCGTTACGCTTTCAGGTACAGTCGGTAGTCTGGCGGAGAAGATATACGCACGAACGGATGCCCACGTCGCAGGCGTAAAACGGGTTAAGGCAACCGATTTAGAAGTCAAGCCGTGGGCGGCAGATGAGATGCAGCGTGACTGGAAGGTCGCTTCGACCACCGACGGCCAGATCAAGAAATCCGTCCGAGATGCCTTTCTGTATGATCCTCGCGTTGCCTCGTTCAATATCGACGTGCAGGTCAACGACGGAACGGTAACACTCTCAGGTACGGTCAACAACCTGCAGGCCCTTCGATCCGCCGAACGCGATGCGCGCAACACGACCGGCGTTTTGCAGGTCGAGAACAACCTGAAAGTTCGGCCCGAAACCGACATCGAGGACAGCACCATCGCTCAGGACCTGCGCGAGGCCCTGGCATGGGACCCGATTGTCGACCGGTTTGATTTGATCGTGACGGTTCGCAATCGTATGGCCTACCTGACGGGCGTAGTGGACCATGAGTATCAGAAGGAACAGGCCGAAGACGTCGCCGCCCGTGTGAAGGGGGTCGCCGCGGTCCTGAACAATATTCAGGTCCAGGAAGGCTGGCCGTGGAAATCCGACAGCCAGATCAAGGAGGACATCCACGACCAATGGGCCTGGAGTCCGTGGGTCGATGGCGGCGACCTGACCGTCCGCGTCGACAAGGGCAAAGCCACGATCGCAGGATCGGTTGAGACGTGGCCCGAACTGCTGTCGGCTGTCGAAAACGCCTTTGAAGGCGGAGCCGAGCGTGTAGAGAGCTACATCCGGGTCAACGAGGAGGATCGGTATTTCGATCATTCATGGACGGAGCCACCGAATCGCGTGCTTCCATTCTAATCGCAACATATACAGGAACAACTCGGGCAGTGCTGCATTGTCGTAGTGCTGCCTTTTTTTGTTGCCCTGCCCGCACAGCCGAAGTCCGGATGTCTGCCTGCTTTCCATCGAAATCCTGTCGGCTTTATGAGCCGGAAATCCTATGATGTTGCGAAAGTTGTTGCATCGATCTGGTTTTTCTGTAACCCCGGATCAATCCCACGGCACTACATATACAGAGCATGGTCTCAAAAGATGCAAGAACGATATCGCCAATTTGAAAGGAGCACAAAGATGCGAACAAGAGCAATCAAAGCCGCTTTTTTGGTATGCCTGACTATGGCTGTGATGGGTTCCCTCGCTTTCGCACAACGTCGCAGCGGCGGCACACAGCAGCCAATGGGTCGCGGCCGGGCGGGTGGTCCGGCGGGCTTCGGGCGAGGCCTGCCCGATCAAATGGACGCCGACCAGATGCAGCAGCGAATGCAGCAGATAATGAGCATGCGACTCCGGAATAGCCTGGGAGTCTCAGATGCTCAGTGGAAGGAAATGGAGCCGAAACTGACGGAGGTTATGGAATTGAATCGTCAGCTCGACGGCAATCGCGGCATGACCGCTGGTGCTCGCGGCGGCATGTTCGGAGGTGCTCGTGGCGGTATGGCCGGCGGTCGTGGCGGCATGCGCGGTCGACCCGGCAATATGCAAACCAGTCCCGATGATCGGGAGTTGCAAGGCCGCCGGGGCCCCGGCAGACAAGCTATGCCCGACCGGGATGAAATGACACCGCTCGAAAAATCCCGGCAAGACCTCCAAACAACCTTACAAGACGATGCGGCTACTGCCGAGCAGGTAAAGGCGAAACTGGCAGCTTTTCGTACCACACGGGAAAGCGTCAAACAGCAACTGGCAAAAGCCCAGGCCGAACTCAAGCAGAGTCTCAATGTCGAGCAGGAAGCCACCCTGGTTCTGATGGGTGTGCTCGACTAAACAAATCCGTACGAGCTGTCTGCAGCCTCTCCCATTCGAAAGAAAGGAAGCGGCTGAGGCAGCTCTTTCATTTCTGTAATTCGCACATCCTCCGTTCAGTTCAAAGCTACCCGTATGTCTATTGTGTGCTAAAAGCCCGCAGTGCAGGGTCTCGTGCACAGAATAATTGGCGGCGACCTGTTTCCCGGCCATATCGCACTGGATTATCTGTTATACTGGAGCGCAGGCGCACGATCGTCCTGGCAGGCGTCTGGTTCGCCTGGCTTGGTCGACCGGGGAGGATCGCCAAACGCCTCGAAATCATGCGCTGTATCCGCAATCGGCCCTCGCCGCCGGACATCAGGAGAATAGTCAGAACATGACCGCCCCAAGCCGAGCGCATAGTTTGTTGCTCTTGTTGAGCCTCTTGTCTTGGCCGCCTGTTTCGGCCGCAGATGCCGCCACGAGTCGTACGGAACTGCGAGACCCCGAAATCCGCATGCGCGTGGTCGGACATCTCGCCCAGCGCAGCCGAACAGACAGACTGCTGGCTCGTTCAATCGCTCGCAGGCAGAACTGGGCTCCCCAGGGACGCAGAAATCATACCGTCTGGCACGTCATGGCCGTCAGGGACGATTTTGTGCTCGCGTTCAAGACGCTGAACGTCAATGCGGCCGTATCCGTCGGTGCCGGCGAAATTCTGCGGGTCGAGCCTTACGAATTATATGGCTCCACAAGACGCATCGGCGTTTGGGACGGAGGTACGGCTCTGGCCTCGCACCAGGAGTTCGGCGGGCGCGTCGTACTGAAGGATCAGATCGATACGATCAATCATGCGACACATGTGGTCGGTACGATCGCCGCTCACGGCGTCAATGCAGCCGCGACGGGGATGGCCCCTCGCGTACTGGCCGACAGCTACAAATACGACGACGATTTCGCGGAAATGGCCGGCGTAGCGATGAGCCACCCGGACGAACGCGATAAGCTGCAAATATCCAATCATTCCTATGGAACCATCTCCGGCTGGGACTACAACAGCGAGATGCCAAGATGGTATGGGCAATGGGGCAGCAGAGAATCCGATGTCTTCGGCCAATACAACCCAGAGGCCCGCGAAGTAGACGGCATCTGTTTCGACGCACCGTTCTATCTGCCCTTCTGGCCCACGGGCAACGATCGCAATGAACGAACACCCGCACCCGGAGAAAAGTTCGAGTATTACCAATCCCGCAGCGGATGGGTCGAGAAGACCTTCGACCCGGCGACGGACCCGTACAAAGACGGCTGGGATGATGGCGGATATGACACGATCCTCCCCACCAGCAGCGCCAAGAACGTAATGACCGTCGGGGCGGTCGGCGACGCCGTATACCGGGGTATACGCGATCCGAGCAGGGCAAGGATGACTTCGTTTAGTGGCTGGGGGCCGGTGGACGATGGGCGAATCAAACCGGACCTGGTCGCCAACGGAACCGCTCTGTTCTCGCCAACGGCCGACAGCGGCTCTTCGTACGCATCGTACAGTGGCAGCAGCATGGCCACCGCGTGCGCTTCAGGAGCCACCCTGCTGTTGACGGAATACTGGGACCGCCTCCGGCCGGGCCGGATGATGCGAAGCAGCACAATCAAAGCACTGCTTATCCACACCGCCGACGATCTGGGAACGGCGGGCCCCGACTATACATTCGGGTGGGGGCTGATGAACGTCAAGGCGGCAATTGAGCATATCTGCCGGCACCATGCTGAGTCCGCTGCAAACGGGATCGTTGAAAGCATGCTCCGCGACCGGATACCTTTGGAAACGTACCAACTTGTGTCGGACGGACGGACGCCAATCCGCGCTACACTGGCGTGGACCGATCCGCCTGCTCGGGCCGTCGGCGGACTGGACAATACGTCGTCGCGGTTGGTGAACGACCTTGACCTGCGCATCATCGATCCCTGTGGCGTCGTGCATTATCCCTTTGTCCTGGACCCCGAAGAACCGTCCGCAGAGGCGTACGCAGCAGACAATACGCGCGACAACGTCGAACAAATCGAAATCCCATTGCCGCCCTGCGGAGGCGTATACCAGGTCGAGGTTACGTATAAAAGGGCGCTGCAGAATTGGCAGTGGTACGCGCTCATATTGAGCGGGCGGCCCGCACAGTGCTCGTCGCGCGCGGATTTCGACGGTAACGGTGCCGTGGACGCCGACGATCTGGCGATTCTGCTGGACGCCTGGCTGGGCGACACAGCAAATCTCGACCTCGCTCCGCCAAAGGGGGACGGCATTATCGATTTCTCCGATTTCGCAGCCTTTATGCGAGCATGGCAGCAGCAGCCGTAACACCATAGCCGAGGATCATTCTATACTATCGTCGGTGGGGCGGCAACCTGATCTACCCACAAGACACCAGGCGACATCCTACGGCTCGATGAGAACCTCGAGCGCCGTTAGCTTGTAACCCGACCAGGTTTGATTACCCGCGCGCTTCGTGGCGTGAAGGCGAACATACCGGGCGGGCGTACGCTGAAAACTGATTCGATCGGTCGCTTCCCAGGGAATATACTCCCGATCCGTTGTCCTGTGGACGGTTGTCCAACTCCCCGGATCGCTCGGATCTTCAATCGCTACATCGATGGAAAAGTCCTGCGCGTGAATCTTCCAGCCCCACATCAAATTCACTCGCTCTATCTGATGCTCCCTGCCCAGATCGACGTATATCCACTGATCGCCGCTTTTTTCGCTGGCCCAGGCCGAGTAGTAATCGCCGTCTACAGCCTTTTCACCCGCATCGCCCGACGAAGCGACCACCTCCTTGTTTCGCGCGATATCGACAAGGCCCACCGTTGTGCGAATCGTGTTCGAAATCGTCTCTGCTCCTTCGTTATCCACGGCCGCCGCGGTTACGTCATAACTGCCCGCCGGCGCATTCGTCCAGATGCAGATGTAGGGGGCCGAATCATCGGACCCGATTTTCTTCTCGCCGGCATAGAAATCGACGCGCTCCACCGACCCGCCGCGATCGACAGCGTACGCCTCGAACACCGGTGCGCCATCGGGAAAAAACGCCGCCCCGTTATCGAGCGGTTTGAGAATACCGACATGCGGCGCGATACTGCCTTTGCCCAGCGGCGGCATTTCGTCGAGCGTGATGATATGTTCGTGTCGCATCGTGAACGTGGCCCAGTCCGCAGGCCTGCGGCTGCTCGGAGTGCCCCACCAGGGAAGGGTATAGAGCCATCGGGGCAGGGTGCCCGCCTGCGTCTTGTCCGGATCGGGAATCGCATCGCCCTCGCCGCACACGAGCATCTTGCCGGGGGATACTCTGGCCATCACGTCGTAGTAATCCCAATATGCATCGATATCCTTCTCAAAATCGACGCCGTATATGTCGATGCCCGAAATGTCTACGTAATCAGCACCGGGGTAGAAACGCTTGCGATATTCGAAGGTCTTCTTCTTGCCGACACCGGCGCTGTAGACCCAGATGAGATTGTCGAGTTTCCGCTCCTTCGTGAAGTAATCGAACATCAGCCGCCAGAGCCTTGCGGTATTCTCAGGGGTCTCCCTGTCCGTCCACCAGAACCAGCCCCCGTCGATCTCGTGCAAAGGCCGCCAGAGAACCGGGATGTCCGCATCCGCGAGTTTCTCCAGTGTATCGGCCGCCGCCGCCAGTTCTTTCATTACCTGCTTGTGCTCTTCCGTGCCGGGCGTGACTATCCTGCCCACATCAGCCGGATGCTCGCGTCTGCCCCGCCACGCCGAATCCTCGTTGAAGAACCAATGCCAGTGCAGCGTCAGTATGTAACGGTGCTTCTTCGCATGTGCAATCACCTCCGAAGCATCGCCCAGCCAGCGTATGTCCCGCCCCCAAATCGCCGCGCGCTTTGCCGTCTGCTCGTAATCGTCGGGCGTATGCACGTACACGTTGTACCCGGCCAGCATCTTCTTCTGATACACCGATTCCAGGTAGTCGAGCACCTCGCGGCCGCTCGCACTGAGGTTCGGATTGGCAGGCTCGATGCCGAAGACGGCCGATGCCGCACAGGCTACAACTAGCAACGATAAAGCCGGTACTTTCTGCATATTCGGTCCTTTCATTGTTCCAATGAGTATACTGTTTCTGCACTGCGCTACAAGGCCTGCATAGGCCTGTTTTCAGCTTGACTGGACGCCGTTGAAGACTACAGTGATGCATATACGCCAATACTGGGGTCAGTCCCCGCTCGGCAGCAAGAAAACTATAACCATAACGATGAGAAGGGAGTTGGGCCATGTCCATAGATCGTCGCGTCTTTCTGAAAAGTTCCCTCGCCTCGGGATTGGCAGTTGGATTTCCGAGCGTCCTGAAGGCGGCCCGGAACAAGACATACCGCACGGCACTGATCGGCTCGGGCTGGTGGGGCACGAACATCCTGCGCGAAGCGGTTGCATCGGGCCGGTGCAAAGTCGTCGCATTGGTGGATGTCGATCGCAGACAACTCGAAAAATGTGCGAACGAACTCGCCAGGTGGACCAACGACGAGCCAAAGCACTATACCGATTACCGCGAGATGCTCGCGAAGGACAAGCCCGATATCGCAATCGTCGCCACCCCCGACCACTGGCACCCGCTGGCAACCATCGACGCGGTCAAGGCCGGAGCCCACGTATACGTGGAAAAGCCGATCGGTCACACGATCAAAGAGGGCCGGGCAATGGTCGACGCCGCCCGCGCAGCCGACCGCGTAGTGCAGGTGGGTACGCACAGGCGGATTTCGCCGCATAATGTCTCCGGCATGAAGTTTCTCAAAGAGGGGCGGGCCGGCAAGATCGGTATGGTTCGCGCTTTCATCCTGTACGGCGGCGGTCCGGAGGAGCCGAGGCGAAACGAAGAACCACCGGCCGAACTCGATTGGGACATGTGGTGCGGGCCCGGCCCCATGAGGCCGTTCAATACCAAAATGCACCCCAAGGGCTTTAGAGGTTTTCTGGACTACGCCAACGGAACGCTCGGCGACTGGGGCGTGCACTGGATGGACCAGATCGTTTGGATACTGGAAGAAAAATGGCCGAAGAACGTCTTTTCAACGGGCGGCCGGCCGATCAAAGGTCCGCCGGTTCTGACGCAGGAGTACCAGACCAGCGACGCGCCGGACAGCCAGTTGGCCAGCTACGAGTTCGAGAATTTCACGGTCTCCTGGGAACACCGCCAGTTCGCCGGCAACGCCGCCGAGAAAGGCGAAAACGTCGGCTGCTATTTCTATGGCACCAAAGGCACCTTCCACATGGGCTGGAAGCAGGGCTGGACGTTCTACCCGACATGGCGAAGCGGCAAGGTCATTCACGAAGAGCCCACGCTTCACGATCCCGACAAGCAGAACATCAGGGAACTCTGGGCCGATTTCCTCAAGGCGATCGAAACCGGCTCCAGGCCCGTCTGCGATATCGAGGAAATCCACTACTCGACGAACCTGAGCCTGTTGGGCATGCTCTCATACAAACTGGGACGCAGCGTCCGCTGGGACGGCGAAAACGAGCGCATCATCGGGGACCCAGAGGCAAACAAGCTACTCAGCCGCGAATACCGTGCACCCTGGACATACCCGAAGGTATAGCTGTTTTCGGCAGGTGTCTTCCTTTTTGCCCGGAGCAGGCGTATGAATCGACGCCAATTCCTCACATACAGCGGCCGAGCGGCCGGCGCCTGTATCGCTGCAGCGTGCACTGCCGCCGATGTCCCCCAAACAGCCGAACACCGACGAAACGTCCTGCTCCTGCTCTTCGATGATCTACGATACGACACATTCTCCTTTCGCAACGGCCCCGCCCGGACCCCGCATATTGATGCACTTGCAGATGAATCGATCTGCTTCAGTTCTGCCTGCACGACGACCGGACTGTGCTCGCCGTCGCGGGCCTGTCTGTTTACCGGCCGCTGGGGACATCGCACCGGCCTGGATGACAACTGCCACGTCTGGCATTCGCGTCTGACCGCGCTTGACGCAGAGAACACGACACTCATCGAATGGGCGCGAAAGGCCGGATATTTCGTCGGGTATTTCGGCAAATGGCACCTCGGACCCGACGGTCCGATCCGGCGAGGTGCCCACCGCTACTCCAACACAGGCTTCGAACGTTGGGGGCATCGGCCGACGAGAATGCCGAATTTCGACCGAATCGACCGATACTATGAAAAAGACGAGACCTTCACGGACAAGCCCGAGTACTACGGCACTCGCCGGGGAACCTACGAGCAGACGCCAACCTACAGGAAGGTCCGCGATGGAGCTGATTTCCTGAAGGAAGCCGCCGAACGCAGCACTCCGTTCTTCCTGACCGTCAGTTTCAACGCGCCGCATCCGCCCTATATCGTGCCGGAACCGTATAACACGATGTACGATCATCGGGAAATGGACTTGCCGGTGACCCTGAACGAATCAACCGCCGACAAACCCGGATATCAGCGAGACGTCCTGTGGCCCTGGCACGACATCGGACACATGTCGAAAGAAGACTGGCGCAAGCTCCAGGCCCACTACTACGGATTCGTCACGCTTGTCGATCGCGCCGTGGGAGAAATACTCATGGCGTTGAAAAGTCTCAGCCTCCAGGACAACACACTTGTCGTATTGGCGGGCGATCAGGGTAACATGCTGGGCGAACACACGCTCTATGACAAAGGGCCGTACTGCTATGACGAGTTGATGCGTGTACCGCTGCTCATTCGCGTCCCGCAAACGCCGGGTCGAAGAATCAAACGGCACGTCTCGCTTCTGGACGTGAACCAGACTCTGGTCGATTGGATGGGCCTGCATCCCGATGTTTCCAACGTGGACAGCCGGTCGCTGTTCCCGCTGATTCGCCGGGGCGATACGGGTTGGGATCGTGCCGACGAAGCGTATTATTGTTATGAATGGTACAACGGCGATTGGTACGGCATTCGTGCAATCCGCACGCATCGATACAAGTACTGCTGGAATCCCGCCGGGCTGGACGAGTTATATGATCTTCAGGAAGATCCTCGCGAGAAGGAAAACCTGATCGAAAGTTCCGAACACCGAGCCACCCTAAGAGATCTGCAGGACCGATTGCTGGATCACCTGCGCACAACGGAGGATCCCGCCGGCAAGCGCATGGCGACTGAACTGGCGGCCGCCCGCAACCTGGCCGCACAATCAAGTTCGACAGAACGAAATTGGCCGGGATAGATATGACGAAGTGCCCGCGCGGCCCTCGCCTGCTCTGGATTGTGAAGGCATGTCAACGAGTGGAACTGCGCCCGGATTGCGCTGCGCAAGTGGTCGAGCCGTCTTATAGGGAAATGACTGGCCGGACGGCTGCTCGGAAATCGGCGGCCGCTTCCATGGCGACCGCCCCTGTATCAAGAAGCACCGGTCCGAGCCCGATCTACAGTATGACTTCCCCGTCCTCTGCACTTTGATTGGTGATGCGCACGCGGTCGGCCATGGACGGCTGATGGGGCTGTTGCCCATCGCTTGGCTCAGGCTCAAAGGCGGACCAGCGCTGTTTGGCCTTATCCGCGATTTCCACCAACCTGCCGATCACGCTCTGAGGCGTGTCATCGAACGGATCCACGACAAACTCCTTCAACCGATCATACACCTCATCGGAGATCTTTATCGTCTTCATGGTTGCACCCTTACAAAAAAACGTTGCAATCCTGGCGCCGAGGCCGTGCCGGTGCGGCGCTTCCACTACTCTAAGTCTAAGAAACAACTGGTCCCAAAGCCAAATCTGCAACCCACATTTCCTTAAACCGTTTATGCATAGCACCTTACGACTGTACAACTCCAATAGAGATATCCCGGGAAAAGGACTCTGGCGACCCCGCAGCCGATTTTTTTGCCCTATCGAGATAAAATTTGCCACCCGCTATATTCTTGCGGGGGCCTGAAACGTCTTAATCATAGACAAGGCCGTAAACGCACCTTCTCGGCCGCGTTGATGGCCTCAGAACGGGGAGCAGGTACATTATGTTCTTTGTGAATTGACGTTGGGGGGCCAGCAAGGAGTAGTTTCTATGTCAGCATTCAGCGCGCAGGACGAAAGCGAATATCATCGAATTCTGCTCGAAAAGTACTCATCTATCCCCGGTTTCCAGTATGAGGACGGCTACACGATCGAGGCGACGGATTTGGCCAATCGCGGCGTAAAGATCGAAATGAGCCACCGGCACGACATGGACGGGGCAATCATCCTGCCGCCGGAGAAGGTTTCCGAATGCGGCAGGTGGATGCTGAAGACACTCGGTCAGGACCAGCACGGGCTGCCGAATGAATTGACCGATGTGCTTCGACGCATAAGCCGCCAGACGGGCCAGTCGGCGGTCTTGCAGCGTGGAGATAAGCAGCGAATCCGCGAAGCGCTGCGGATACTGAACCAGTAACATACACAGCCGCAGGTTGCCCATCGGGCGGCAACACGTGTCGCTCAGGCTCAATAGCGAAGATCGTCCCGGCTGTTGACTGCTTCCAGCACTCGGCTGCGCGTGCTGTCAAAGTCCAGTTCGTCGATGGCCTCCAGAACGGCCCGTTTGCCTTCCAGCCCGAAGCTCCTGTTGCGGATCAGCGTCATCAGAACGCTCTCTTTCATATTCTCGAAGCTCAGATGGTCCATTGCCTCGCCAACCAGATGCACTTGAGCCGGAGCGGATAACCCCGGGCGCTGGGCGATGCGCTCGTACGCATCCAGACGGTGGGAGTCAGAAGAGAGCTTCGCTACAGCGTCTATTTCCTCGATCGCGGGATCGTCGAGCACGTAGACGGGCGGTTCCGGCGGCTCGCCCTCTTCTTCATCCACGATCACGAGGCACCCGCCTGCCGCAACGCTGATCAGTCCTGTTACCGCACACAGCAGTATCGTTCGCATCTTGTGTCTCCCCTGATACAGTCAATACGCCGACGCAACAGCCATGCCGTCGGCTTCCACATAGTATAAGGCAGCGGCAGGCAGGTGTGTAACAATATCCGCGGCGTGCGCGGAACCCGACAGACTGCACGGCACGCTATTTCCTGCTTGTCGGACCGCGTTTCAAATGCTCTTGGAAGAACTGCTCCACCAACTGGTCCACGTGAGCATCCCTGAACCCGTGCCCACCGCCTTCGACGGTATGGAATCTCACATCGACCCCGGCCGCGTCGAGTGCCGCTGCGAGTATCTCGCTCTGATTGTGGGGCACAAGCGGATCCTTGTCGCCGTGGCAGACCAGAAACGGCGGATCCCCCTTGCTCGCGTACGTGATGGGATTCGCCGCCCGGCATTTGGCTTTGTTTTGCTGGACCGGGCCGCCGATCAGTCTGGATTCGGGTGAATCGGCCGCGTCGTGGTCCATCGTTGTCCAGAAGCTGCTCATCTTCGTAAAATCGGTGGGGCCGAAGAAATCGCACACTGCCTGCACCCGGCTGGATACGTCCAGATGCTCTCCCACGTCGAAGTGCTCGACATCGCCGGTGGTACCTAACAACGCCACCAGATGGCCTCCCGCCGAAGCACCCCAGACCCCGAACCTGTCGGGATCGATCCCGTAATCGCCCGCATGCCTGCGCAGCCACCGCACCGCCGTCTTGCAGTCCTGAATCTGAGCCGGAAATATCGCGTGCTGACTCAGTCGGTAGTTTACGCTCGCCACCGCGTAACCCTTGCTCAGAAAACGCCTTGCAGGGCAGTGCTCCTTGCTGCCGGCTCGCCAGGCACCGCCGTGCACCCAGATAAGCAAAGGCAATGGCTTTGATTTTTCATTACTGCTCCCGCCCGCCTCAGGCAGATACAAATCCAGCTTCTGGCGCTCGTGCCCGTTAGGCACATAGGAAATATCCCGCAGCAGCCGGAAATTGCCCCGCTCTATTGTCTGCTCGGCACGTCGATCTTGCGACCCCGCCGGTGGCTCGAGCCCATCGTATCTGAGCAACGCTTCGAACCACTTTTGGGCCATGATATCTGCGCCCAAGGCATTTGGATGGACTCCGTCTGCGGCAAACGCTCGTGGATACTGCGATTTGGTGGGCGTCCAGACGTCGGGTCCTCGCTCGACCCCAGCCAAGTCCCTTCGCATAAGCCCATCGAGCGCATACCGCTCGTTGCCTATTGCGGGCTCCATTGGATGCTTGTAAATGTGCATCGCGACAAATATCAGGTCCGCGCCGTCCTTAGTGAGCAGCCGTGCATACTTCTCCAGGGCGTCCGCCCCCTTTTTGATGCGCTCGGCATCATCGGCACTGCGAATCCCCTCGGTCCGCCGGCCGAAAACCCACTGAAGCGATTGCTGCGCCAGCACGATAACCGGCTTGTCGGCCGCCTGCCGAAGTCTAGGCCGCAATACGTCCAGCCAGGACTGCTTCGGCTCGCCCGTCTCAACATCCATCCATTTCGCGATCGGCGTGCCGCCTTTTGTCGCACGCACAACGCTTAACACGCGTTTGCCGTTGAAATGGCGATCCAGCTTGCGCTGGAGCAGGCGAGGCCATTGAAAGGAGGTCGAATAACCATTGACGATGATTGTCTTTGGCTTTTGATCGAAGATGGTGATCTTCCGACCATTTGCTCTGCTTTCGCCCCGCTCCGCCGCGCCGGTCGCACACGCCCCCGCCAGCACAACCAGCATCAACGCACGAATGCACGAATGCCCCCAGAGGACACGGTCGGCCGGAATGCGTCTCATGGTCTGGCTCCTTATCCTGGATACACGCGACTCAGCCGTTTGGCTCGTATCGCGTGGGGCGCATCCGCTCGCCCACCTTCTTGTAGTGCTGCAGCGCACTGTCGCGGTCGTCGAAGTCCTTATTGGTGAACAGCAGTCTCGTCTGGCCGATGATAATCTCATCGCCGTCGGCCAGCACCGTCTCTTCATGGATGCGACGCCCGTTAATGAAAACGCCATGCGTACTTTTCATATCGAATGCGTAGTACTTCTGCGTACCCGCATCGAAGCGCACCTGCATATGCCGACGCGACACCAGATCATCGAGTATCTGAACAGGCAGCGATTCCGCCCTGCCTATCACATTCGTGCGCCGTCCCAGCGGATAGAAGTCGCCTTCGCTGTTGCGTGAAACCACTATTATCGTAGCCATCCGAGAACTCCTGCCATGCACCATGCCACGGGAACACGTATCATACCAGTTGGCGGCTGTAATTCAAGTGCTTCAATCGCATTACCAACCGGATTATCACGGCAAATGCCCCGGGATCACCGCCTGGAGCGAGCGAGCAGAATGGACGCATCGCATGCCTGGGCCCGGCGACACAACAGCACGGGCCCGGTTTGAAGGCGACTTATCGGAGAAGCGGGCCTGTTTCGCCGATTCTGCTTGCGATTTGACATGTCTTTCCGTACAATGAGAAGGCAGTATGTGGTCGATTATGACCCGGTCACGATACAGAGATCGTGCAATTGACGGGTCGCATCGTGGTACTCTGCCATGAGGCGATTCGGCATAGTAACCTGTGGGAGGAACAGAAAATGAGAAGAATGCACGCCCTGGCCCTCGTATTGCTGGCAGCGACCGGCGCTGAGGCGCAAGTCGGCACCACCGTCTATCTTTCCGAACCCAACCTTATACTCGAACCCATCGAGGTTACAGATGCGAGCATCGTGTACGGCGATATCATGGTGGGAACGAAACTCGCCATCGTCGTCGATTCCAACGAAGCGATCCGCTGGAGCGGCGAACTCTTCATCGAAGAGCCATACCTCGAATATGGTGTCTTGACGGGACGGGACTATAATGATGTAACCTACGACTACGAAGGGTCACGTCTGGCGGAAGCAGGCGAGCGGGCCCGCGTCTTCAAAGAAGAGAACGTCGGCTTGCTCGGCTTTTCGTTCTATAATCACTGGGTCACTGGCGTGAACGATGCTCTGCCGGGCAAGTGGTTTGTCATTGACTATACGGCTACGCAGCCGGGCCCGTGTGTAGTCCGATTCTACCGCTACGTTCCGAACTTACCAGAGTCGCTCATTCATGAAATCGTGTTCAACAATGTGCCTTCCCGCGACTTCGACGGGAGTCGGCAGGTCGATAGTGGAGATTATGCGCACCTGGCCGCCTGCTGGATGCACTTGGCCGAGACGGGCGAGTCTCCGTGTTTCGAAGTAGATCTCAACGCAGATAAATAGGGTTTGCTGAACAAGTCGTAGTGGGTTTGTGTCAACACCTTTGAACATCGA
>CAZGMJ010000009.1:0-119205 GCA_964526785.1 uncultured Pirellulales bacterium | reverse complement strand
CCATTGGCCGAATCATGTTCGAAAAGATACCGGGACGACTACGAACCATAATGCCGGCTCTGCGAAAAGAACTCCTACGCCAAAACTGGGGATGAGTCAGCCCTGCCAATATCCTGCCATATGCATGCTCTCGCTGCGAATTACCCGGATATTGTCTGTCTGTACCTTTCGATAAAGGCCGCTTCTTTCAAATACCGGAGCTGTTGCCTGTATCGGGCTTTGCGTTGACACAGAATTGGACGGACCGGGAAATGTATCCTCGCGCCGTCAAGCCCGCGGACCTGCATCACCGATATCTCCGAAGTGCCGAACGGATGATCCTGTCGATGAGCGCTTCGTAGCTGATTCCCCGCTTTTCCGCCGCCTCCGCAACCTCCTCTCCGTACGCGAGGTCCGGATTGGGATTTGCCTCGAGAATAACCAGACGCCCCTCGGGCGTTACGCGAAGGTCAATCCGCGCATAGTCGCGCATGTGCAATATGCGATAGACCTTCTTGCATGTCCTCTCGATGCGTCTGATCGTCTCGTCGTCAAGTTCTGCAAAGTCAAAAACGATATTCCATTTCTCTCGATACTTCGCGTTCCATTTCACCATGTAGGTGGCGAGCTGGGGCCCGTCCTGTGCGCCGGCGTTGAGTTTGCATTCCCGAAGGGGCAACACCGTAAGCCTCGCATTACCCAGTACTCCAACGTAATACTCCCGGCCGTCGATGTACTCTTCCGCAATCACCGGTTGCTGCCACGATGTGTGAACAAACTCCACCCGTTCGAGCAGAGCCTTTTCATTCATCACCAGCGAAGCGTTCGAAATGCCTTCCGAACCGTCTTCGAGAGCAGGCTTCACAACCAACGGATACTTCACGGTCTTTGGAATGCGCACCTTCCGTCCAATGGGCAGAGATACGAATCTGGGTACGCGTATCTTATGCAGACTGAGCAACTCCTTGCACAAACGCTTGTCTCGTGAAAGCATCAGGCCCATCGGGCCGGCCCCCGTAAAGGCGATTCCCATCATTTCCAGCAAAGCTGCAATATTCTTGTCCATAAGCCGGTCGCCGTCGATCTGCTCGGTGAGGTTAAACACCAGATCGACCGGTTGACTAGTCAAATGATGCACGAGAGCAGCGATATCGCTGGAAACGCCCACCGTCCGAACGCTGTGCCCCAGAGACCGCAGCGCGTCGATAACATGAAATTCCGTCATGGGTTTGGGCGGTTGCCTGGTGAATTCCGGATCACCCGATGGGATAGTCCACTCATCCACGAGCACGGTAACGTTCATTCTTCTGTCCCCTTAGTCACGCTCTTCTGTCGCCGAGGTATGTGTTGCTTGCTATCGCTGTCAGCAGGGCGGTCGCCCCGACAATACCCTGTGTGCCCGCTTGCTCCGTATGCAGATCCAGGGCATCGCACCGCTTGATCAGTTTGTTCACCAGTTGGTGAATATCGTACTTGCGATGCCCCGTCCATTTCGCAACGCTGTCCACAATCGCGCGGCGGTGCCTGCGCAGCAACGCCGATGCGCGAAGGCCGCCGCCCGCTGCGAATAACTCCCGCAGACTGTGATCGTAATAACCCTGAAACTCCCTGCCCATGGCCCTCCGCTTGCGTTCGTAGTAGGCGCTGAGCGTCCTGGTCATCCGCGAGGCCGACCACGGAGGCGTCCCGCGCGCAGTCACGACCGGCTGTTTGTCTGCAATACGGCGCATCAATCCGTCGACGTATTCCAGCTTCTTGATCACGGGCCACGACTGATAGCGCCTCCGCCAGTCATTGTCCGGCGTTAGCCAAACCGCAAATGTCTCCGCAAAATCCTCGTCCGGATGGGCTTGTGCATAATGATCTTCGAGATGAATCACGAATCGCTTCGAGTAGGGCTGATACTCGTAGGAATCGGAGTACCGCGCGGAAAAAGGGCCGAAGAGCTCCCTCCATCGACTCTTCTTGTAAAGTTCGTATGCATAGTTGATGGCATGGCCGCATTCGTGTCGTAACAACTGCATGCACGATTTGTCGGTTCCTCCCTCGACATCCAGCATCATCTTCTGCTCGATACGTTCGAGACGGGGATGGGCAAGGTAGAAAGGTATGCCGATGATCGGTTCCTTTTCCGGGCATAGCCATTCGTCAGCAAGGTAACAGGGCGGCCGGAATGCGAGCCCTCGCGCATCCAACTCGTCGTATAGCCGCCCGACTCTTGCCTCCAGAGGTGAACCTTCGATGTGAAGAGACAGGTCGCGGATCCGAATATCCATGATCGCCTTGTCCGCCAGTGGTTCCCAGTCTATTCGGTCTTTGCCGCGTGCCAAAAGTGTGTACCCTTGATATGTGGCGTCGTTCACTTGTTGCAACTGCGTCCCGGCCGACATCGGCCGAAGCAGCGTGCCGTTTATTGCACGTTCGCTTATAACAGTGCAGCAACTCGATTTCAAGTAATTGCCGGTTGCCGGATTTTTTGTCAGGATACGGAGATTCGAGTACTGCCCCTTGATTGGGGCCTTCGTCACAAGTACTCTGGAGAACGTGGCCGGATACATGGGCACACCTTACGTGCCGCAGTTGGCCCCGAAGCAGGGTTTCCGCAGTTGCGGCCCCGCTGTCGATAGAAAGGTGACAAGTGAAAGGAAGAATGTGAAGATCGGACCTCTCGCTGGATATGCCGTAGTGCTGTTGACCCTTTGCTGGTCGTTGCCGATGGATCGGATCTCAGGCGTCGAGGCGAGCGAACGCTTGTCTCCATCACCGCGGCGCAGGCCCGTCGCTCTGCCGAAATTCTGTGCCTTCGATCGCTCTCTCACGCTCCTGCAGGAAATCGACTGCGCATCTCCGCCGGCCTCCGCTGATTTCGCCGACTTTCCCAAAGGTGTCTCCGAGGTAAAGCCCATCCTGGGCCGGCCCGCCCGCGCGTTGCCTGCGGGGGATACATGGAGCTATATGACGTTTACTCTGGGAAAGGACCTCAAGAGTGGGCCGCTCCAGGCGGGCGCAGCCTATATGCTGACTGTGGAATACCCCGAAGACATATCCCGCAGCATGTTCGTCTTGAACCGGGGCTGCGAAACACAGCGAGGCTTCTATACCGGCCGGGCGCTTGGAGATCAGCTTGGTGGCTATGTGAACCCCAATCCCGAATCCCTGCGCATTCCGCTTACGGGTGAATACGAACAGTGGACACAGTACTTTCACCTGCATCATCGATATCCCGATCTTTACCAGCCGCGAGACGATGGCTTTCGCACGCAGACACCCGCCGACGGGTTTCGTGTGATCATTGTCCATTTGGATCGCAGGCAGGCGCCGGTCTCTGCAGGGGCCGCCTGTCGGAAGATCAGACTCTACAAGGTTACCGAACCCGTCGCACTGAAATACCGCGAACTCCCCGAAGATCTGCCAAAGCGTCACGTCTTCTGGCGGGAGGAAATGTCCGACAACGTCGTCAATTACGCCGATTCGCCCGCTCAGTGGGGTGTTCCGGATGATAAGCTCTGGTACCGCTATAAGATGGAGTTGATGCGGTTTCTCGGCACGAAGACCTTCTCGAAGGACCTGCTCGAATTCGGCCACTGTCAGGGATGGGACGTTCGCGACACGCAGTGGTTCATTCCCGCCAGAGATCATCTCAAAGACCGCTGGGCTGAGATAATCGACCTCTGCGCCGAATACGACTTCGATGTGATCCCGTATTACGAGTACTATGGCAGCACCGGACCGAAAGGCCTGGGCCGGCAGCAGCGATGTATCAGCCTCAAGGGAGAGCAAACCTACACGAACATCAGTTGGGTCGAGAAGTTTAACGCCGATGTGACCGATCCGGATACGCTCGTCGATGCCAGGCGGCTATTGCGGGAGACGATGGTTCGCTACAAAGACAAGGTCGAGTTCGTTGCCGCCTGGTTTCGCGCAAGACCGAGCGCTCTGCCGGTTAGTTTCGCCGATGCCGCCATACGACGCTTTGAGAACGATACGCAGCGCGATTCAACCTCTGTGAGTCGCGAGAAGCTGAAAGCTGACGAGATTCTCTTTAAGGAGTACCGCCGGTGGTGGTTTGGCAAACGCAGGGCGTTTCTAAACGGCCTGGCCGAATATCTTGATCGAGAACTCGACCGGAAAACGGACATACTCTTTACGTGGGATCCCACCGAGCCTGGCTGGAGACTGCCCGGCCCGAAGAAATATATCGTCAACGACGATTCCGAGACCTGGGCACAGATCCGTAAGACATTGCAGGAGCAGGGCATATGGTGGGCATCCACAGATTTGAAGCAATGCCTGGCCCGAAACGACTATCTCCATGCCATGCAGACGCCCCGCGGCGATTATGGCAGCGCTGAATGGAGCAATTCCTCCCCCGAAGCCGACCCGCACAACTATCAGCAGGAATCAGACGTGATCCTCACGCACCCAATTCACAAAGTCTTCTCTATAACGGCCGAGTCCCTGGCCGCATTCCGTACCGAAGAGGATCTGGCCGTAATCCGCCACTATTGCCTCAATGAAAACGCCCCCGATCATCGTAATCCCAAAGAAAACCCCCTCGGCTATTTCGTGGCCGACGTCGAACGCACCGGTCCCTACAGCATGATCGTCGAAGCCCGGGCCGTCGCACTGGGAAACCCGAATTACCTCGGTTATCTCGCATCGAACAACTGGAACCACGGATTTCCGCAATACGCCAGACGCTTCTTCGCCAACTTTCTCTCGCTGCCCGCGCTGCGCGGTGCTGTCGTGGCGGACGCCGCCGACAAATCCGATGTTGTTGTCCGTAGAATCCCAACACAGAACCACGGCACATGGTACGCTCTCGTGAACCTCAATTACACAGCCGAGAGAGTGTCCGTCCGTATAGAAGACAAAGGTGTCGTAGTCCATGCGCCAACCGGGACAAAACTCGGCCCGGCGCCGGGTTTGCTCGAATTCGAATTGCATCCGTTCGAGCTTGTATCTCTGCGTGTATACTGACCGGCCGCAGGTGGGGCTGTTACAGTTCTTCGCTTTACGGCTTCCTCCTGGCCGCCCGCCTCCGATCCGCTTCTTTGAGAAGACGTTTTCGGATCCGTACCGAGTTCGGACAGATTTCAACCAGTTCGTCCGCCTGGATATACTCAAGATGGGCCTCAAGACTCATCACTCGTGCCGGCCGAACCTTGGCCGCATCGTCCCTCCCCGCGGCGCGGATGTTCGTCAGTTGCTTGGCCTTCGTTACATTTACCGGAATATCGTTGTCCTTGCAATGCTCGCCGACGACCTGTCCTTCATATACCTCGTCGCCCGGCTTGACGAAGAACATACCCCGATCGTACAGCGCATCGAGTGCGTAAGCGGTAACGGCTCCCGTGTCGGTAGCGATCATAACGCCCGCCTGCCGCTCCGGAATGGAACCCCGCATCGGCTCGTATCGTTCGAACGTATGATGCATCACGGCCCGGCCTTGCGTCGCCGTCAGTATCCTGGCGTTGAGGCCGAACAGACCGCGGGACGGAATCATAAACTCCATGTGAACGTAGTCGTTGGTTCCGCTCTTCGTGTCCATCTTCAGCAGTTCGCTCCGCCGATTGCCTACCAGACTCATCACCGCATTCTGGCATGTCGCCGGACAGTCAATTGCCAGTCGTTCGACCGGCTCCTGCTGCAGGCCGTCGATCTCTCTGATGATTACCTGAGGCTTGCCCACGCACACCTCATAGCCCTCACGCCGCATGTTCTCCAGCAGAATCCCAAGATGCATCAAACCCCGCCCGGAAACGATGAACTCATCGGCCGTTTCGCCTGATTCGACGCGCAGCGCGACGTTCGTCTGCAACTCCTTCTCGAGGCGATTGCGTAACTGAAGCGAAGTTACGTACTTGCCGTCCCTGCCCGCAAACGGCCCGTTGTTTACATGGAACGTCATGCTCATGGTCGGTTCGTCGATAGCCACCACGGGCAGCGCGCTGGGCTCGTCCGGACACGCAATCGTGTCGCCGATATCTACCGGGTCCAGCCCCGCCACCGCACAGATATCCCCCGCTTCGGTCGCCAGAACCCGCTTCTTGCCGAGCCCTTCGAATGCGTATAACTGCACCACCTTCTGTAGCGTGTGACGGCCCGCCTTGTCGATCACGGTTACCTGCTGAGCTTGTTCGATCCTGCCCGCAAAGACTTTGCCTACCGCTACCCGTCCGACGTAATCGGAGTACTCCAGCGTCGTTACCAGCATCTGCAGCGGCTGTTCGAGATCGGCCTGAGGACTGGGCACATGTCGTATGATTGCGTCGTATACCGGCTTAAGGCCCTCACGAGGCCCGTCCATGTCCGTCGTTGCCCAACCCTCCTTTGCCGATGCGTACAGCACGGGAAAGTCCAGCGCGTCATCGTGCGCGTCCAGATCCACGAAAAGATCGAACACCTCGTTAACCACATCGTCCGGCCGGGCGTCGGGCCGGTCCGTCTTGTTCACCACCAGTATAGGCTTGAGCCCGTGGTGCAGAGCCTTGCTCAGCACGAACCGCGTCTGTGGCATTGGCCCTTCGAATGCATCGACGATCAGCAGAACGCCGTCGGTCATCTTCAATACCCGCTCCACCTCGCCGCCGAAATCCGCGTGCCCCGGCGTGTCCACGATATTGATCTTGTACTCCCCGCCGTCAACGTCCGTATACCCGATCGAGCAATTCTTGCTTAGAATCGTAATGCCCCGCTCGCGTTCGAGCGGGTTCGAGTCCATGATTAGATTATGCTGGCCGCCGGCCAGTTTGTTCAGTTCCTCGTTGCGGAACATCCCCGACTGATACAGAAGCTGGTCCACCAGCGTTGTCTTGCCGTGATCCACATGGGCGATAATCGCCACATTGCGTATTTTTTTTGCATCCATCTGCTACCTCAACTTCACGATTCCTCGCTTCACCTCATGCATGCTCTTACGCCGTGCAGAAGATGAGAAAGGCAGAACATTGTCAACACAGGAAGTACCCCAGATTCACCCGCTCTGCGCCAAAGAGCGAGACAATAGCATGCTTTGGCTCACCAGGCAATGCAGGATTCGAAATATATGCGCAAAACGACAGCTTGTTCGAAACCAGCCCCATCCCGTAACAGCAAGCCCCTCGCGGTCGCCAATGTCTCAAATCCGCTCGGCTTATTGTTCTCCTTGGATCGTGGCCTTCCTGCGGTCCTGGCCCCGCATGAATTCGAGCGTCGCCGGTTCTTTGTCCTTTACGGATGCAAGATATGCGGTCAGTTGCTCAATCGATTCGAGCTTCTTACCGTTGAATCCGACAATCACATCGTCTTCTTGCAGGCCAAGTTTGGCGGCCGGACTGCCGGCGGGTACCTTGAGTATGATCACGCCCGATTCGTCCTCCAGCCCATAAGCCGAGCGATCCCCCAAACCCGCCACATTGCGAACCTCCGCTCCGAACCAATTCTGCACCTTATTGTTCGGATCGACTGCCGCCGGTGACGCTGCCACATTGTCGGGTAATCTCGGAGTCCGCGCCAATTCCCGCAGGGCTGGGTTGACTACCCCAAACTCATCCATCGGGAAATTCTCGAAACCCAAAACAAGCGCCGGTGAACCATCCTTCACCCGATAGTCTCCCGCAGCCGGATTCACAAAACGCGCATCGACAACAATCGAATGCGTGTCCCGTTGCGACTGCTGCTGCATCTTCACCGCCGGGCGTGGCTTCGCTCCCGCTTCATGAACCAGATTGTAGTCCATCTGTTTGCCCCACGGCGTTTCCGGCATTCCGCCCGCCGGTCGATACCGCTCGATAAAGAAGATATTGCGCCGCACGATGTCTTCACTGTATTTGTACCACACGTGTGGGTGGAACCCGTTGTTAACGGTGATATTGTTCTCGACGATGCGATAGAATCCCTCGCGATTCTTGATGCCTCCGCGCAAACAGAGATTGTTGTAGATGTGATAGTTCGAAGAGCCGTCGTCCAGATCGATGTCCCAGCCGTGATCGCAGCGCCACCGATTGTTGCGCAACACCGTTCGATCGACCGCGTCCAGCAACGGCAGCTCGTTGTGGTCCGCCCAGACGTCATTCGAATCGAGGTTCAAGTCTGTGAGTTTCCAGAACCGGTCGCGCCCCCACGAATTGAACGATCCGTGATCGCCGGTCTCTTTCACCGTATCGAACACGTCGCAATACTCGATTAAGTGGCCGCCCCACGTCCTTTCGGAAATGTTGATACCCGCCCGGGGCACGTCGTAGATGCTGCAGTGCCGTACTGTAATGCCACGTGACATCGATATTTGCACGCCCGCCGTCTGCTTCTCCACCCGCCCGCTCAGATAAATCAGGCAATCGTCGACCGTGCAGTCTGCCGGGTACGCATCGCTTTTCGGCCCGGGCTCTTTGTCCATCTTTGCATATGTCTGCCGCTCGTTATACTCGAACAGCCCACTGCGCACAGCATTCGGATCGCCCACAAAAGCAATCCCGTTTGCCCCCGTCTCGCGAATGTGACAGCCGCGTACGCAAATGCGCCGGTTGTAATTGCTCGCAAAGACCGCATTGCCCCCCAACTGATCGAATGTACAATCGATCACCGCGCAGTCCTCGGCCCCCTCGAACAGTACGGCACCGCCGCGGTAAATGGTCCAGTCGCTGCGCAGCAGGGGTTCGTTGTTGTCCATGAAAGTGCGCTCTGCGTGACGAAACGTTATGCCTTTCAGGCATATCCAGCGGACCGGAGCCGCTTGCGAACCTCGAAACTCAATCAAATGTCTCAGTCGCACGATCTCTATCTTCGCATCCTCAAGATTCACATTGGTCGGCGGCATGAAGTACAGCATGTGCTCCTTGCTGTCCAGGTACCACTCGCCCGCCGCGTCGAGTTCTTCGAAGATATTCTCAACCATGCGGTACTTGGCATGCATGCCGTAACGCCGGTTGTTCTGCCAGCCGCCCTCGTAAGTGAGCTTGCCATCGTCGTCTTTGCCCGTAATCACGTAGTGAAAATCGCCCCACATGTTCCGGTGCATGGCGTGCATGTAGCCGCCTGCCGGGTTCTTCCAGTTGGCTGCACGTTCCTTGCTGAAAGCGTCCGGCGCATAGCCGTTAAAATGCCGCACATTCGGGTCGTAATTGGGATACCGCGCCATGTGCTGTCGAACCCCGTTGACGAACAACTGATCGAACGCGACATCCGCAGGCACCGCCGCCTTCCATACATTGCTCGCGTGGTGTTGCCAGTTCAGCACGAGTTTCCGCCCGCCGCTCACGACAGGCTTCCCACCGTCCGTCGCCTCAATAATCAACGGGTGGGCCTCGGTCCCCGAATCCTCCGCCGTCAAAACGAGCGTCTGGTCCAGGTAATATGTCCCGTCCGCCAGGCAGATAGTAACTGCACCGCCGGTTTGCTTGCGATGCTGCCGAGCCGTCATGACCGCGCGCCTGATCGTGCCGAAAGGGCGATCCTGCGTGCCGGCATTTTCATCGCTGCCTTTGGGCGAGACGTACAGCGGCTGCGCCTGCGGTTCCGCTTCTGCCGCGGGCGATTCAACGCTGCCCGCAAATAAAACAGCCAGCCACAGTAGTGCGATACTATGCTTCATAGAACGTTCTTTCTCAAGTAGACCGCGGAGATACCATCCCGTTTACTCATAATATCGTCCCAGATAGTTTACGATGTCCCTCTTGGTATCGAGTGGATCGATCTCTCCCTCGTATCGCTGCAGAACCTTCCCGCCCGGCTCGATCAACAGCGTATAAGGCAGCACGCCATTCCAGTCGATCTTGTCTATCAAGTCGTATGGATTGTTGGTATCGACGAGGTAATTGGTGCAGGATGCATGCTCTCTCTTCAGAAATGCCAGAACCTTGTCTCTTTCCGCCGGAATATCCACGCTGATAGTCACCATCTCGAAATCCCGCTTGCGATACATGCGATAGATTTCGACGAGATCGGGAAACTCCGCCACGCATCCCCCGCATCGGGTCCGCCAGAAATTCACAAGCCGCAACTTCCCCGAATCATTCCCAAGCACCTCTCTGATGCCGTTAAGATCGATCGTTTCCAGCTCCACGTCTTCTTCGGCCCATCGCTCCAGAGACCGTGCGGCGCCGTCTCGCTTCGATGCCCATTTGATCGAGCAACCGAACGTTCCCGTCTTCTCCACTTCGACGGAACGTCCGGCCAGCAACGCATCCACCGCGTCTCGAAGTTCGTGTGTCGTGGCCTTACCGATGCGTTCGTTGTTGTCGATGCGCCCGACATACCGCAATTTGCGCTGCCGGTCGAAGACAAAAGCATGCGGGGTTGTCCTGGGGCCATATGCCTGCGAGACCATCTGGTCCTCGCCGTCGTAAAGGAAGGGGAACGAAAACCCTTTGTCTTCGGCCCGAATCTTCATGTCCTCGAACGAATCGCTCACGTCCGTGTAGCCGAGTTCATCCAGCCGAACGGCCAGAGGATCGTTCGGCGAAATGCCCAAAACCGCGACGCCCTTGTCCGCATAATCAGTCGCCAGTTGCTCGATGCGATCTTCATAGGCCTGCGACGTCGGACAGTGGTTGCACATGAAGATGACCGCAAGAACATCGGATTCCGAGAAGTCCCGCAGACTCCAGATTCGTCCATCTACCCCGGGCAGACTGAAATCGGGAGCCGATTGTCCGATTGCAAGCGTCTCGGTCTGTTTGATCTTGCTGAGATCCACTTCCCGCTCCCTCGCCATCGGCCCTTCAATAGAAACATCGAGCATCCTCGGGCCGCCGGTCATCCATTCACCTGTCCCGTAATTAAACGGCACGGCCACAAGCCGATCTGGCGAAATGCGCACAGCCGTAACCGCATTGGGTGACCCCGGCGCCGGCGAAGGCAGTTGCACGAAATAAAACCCGCGATACCGGCTCACAACGGGCTTATGATAGTGCCCGCCAAGCACGAGTATCACGTTGGCTTGGCCGAAAGCATCCACCAGTGCGTCTTTGTTGGTCAGGGCGTCGAAGCACAAATGAGTGGCCACCACCACGGGCGTTTCAGTGCCGACTTTCGCAAGGTCGTCTCGAAGAAAAGCCAGAGCTTCGTCGGTGATTGCCTGGGCCGGATTGTTCAGCGATTCATCGTATTTTGAGTACAGCATCACGAAATGCACGCCGCCGCTGTCGAATGTGTAACTCAGAGAGCCGTGCCTCCGCCGGAGCCAGTCGTGCATAGTCTCGCTGGGCTCTTTGCCCCCGCTGTCGTGATTGCCCGCCACGTCGTACGCCGGATACTTGAGCCGCGTGGTGATCAACTGGTTGTATGTATCGCGGGCCGCTCGTGTGGGCCATTCGGTGATATCGCCCAAACCCACGACGAAAGCAGGTTCCTCGACGTGACCGCCGACAGAATCCGGGTATTCCCGGCCGGGCAACTGATTCATAGCCTCGATAGCACCGATCAGGTGCGCACCGTCCCCGTTTGTCTGGACGTGCTGGTCCGACCATCCGAAAAAAGTCAGACTCGCCGCCCGGGACATCGCCGCCCCTGCAAACAGCAGCCACGCAAGCCCGGCGGTACACAACAAACGCTTCACATACCGATTCTTTCTCATGTCGTTCTCCGATCGAGGTAGATACAGAATCCGCCTCCAATATAGCATATTCCGATGGGAAAAGCACGTTGCAGTAGAAGGCTCAGACCGCCAGAAGCCCCCGCACGGCAATACAGACACTCGACTCGAATAATTTTCTCATCATGATCCTGCGATTTCCTGTATAATACGCCCATATACGGATGTACCCGTACGAAACGACGCTGTTGCGGGTTCTGATTAAAAGCCATGTTTCTCGGAGGACATAATGATGGGACGCCAATTTGTCTCGACCAGAATAGCCTTGATGATGCTTCTCGCACTGTCTGTCTTTGCGCTGAATGCCCCAGCCGCGGGAGGGAAATTCGCGCTGCACCTGGCCGTTCAGAACCAGGATTTCGGCCGCGTTCAGACACTTCTGGAGACCGGAACCCCTGTTAATGAGAAGGATGAAGCCGGGTTTACCCCGCTTTTCTATGCCGCCCAGCGAAACTATCACGAAATCGCAAATCTGCTGGTCAATAAAGGGGCTGACGTAAACGCCAAAGACCAGTATGGAAGCACGCCCTTGCACTACGCGGCCGGAGCAGGCCATCTCGATGCCTGCCGGGTCCTCGTAAATGCCGGAGCGGATCTGACCGTCCAGAATCTTATGGGCGGAACGCCTGTTGGCATGGCCAGAGCCTCGGGTAAGCAGGATGTCGTGGCGTTCTTGTCCGGCGGTTCCGCCGAACCAGCTCCCGGTTCAGCCCAACAAATCATGATGCTTCGCGATGGACCTTTGCCATTGGAAGAACAGGAACCTAGTCCGATTGCTGACCCCAACGTCGTCAGGGCCAAAGTCAGACAGTTCCAGGGACTCGAAACCGAACTGGAATTGCTGGATCGAAGAAGCCGCTTCGAAATCCGCTACTGGATGGAAGAAGAACAGCGAACGCGGTCGGACCTGGCCAAAGCGGTCCACAGAACCGTGCGGAGCGAATTCGCCTTCCTGCGGGAAATCGCGGAGAAAGAGAAGGCCGCCAAAGCAACGAAAGTGCTGGATGAAGTCCTCAAGAATCGTGCGGCCAGATACATCCGACTGATTCGAACGCTTGACGAACAGCAGGAACAAACTGCGGGACCCGAGATGAGTGGTGGTCGCGGCCGATATCGCACGAGAACCACGCGCAGCCGTGGCCGCTATCGCAGCAATGGATACGCAGACGACAATGTCGCAGCGGAACCCATGTCCACCCCGGCACCCCACGACCAGGCCATCGATCCGAATATCTTCAAGATTCCATTGAAGTTGCCCGTCAAAGGCCTGGAGAAAGAATCGCTGCGGCTGACCCTCAGGGCGGAGGACGAGGCCTGGAAGTGGCTCAGGGAAAACACCGCCTCCAGAAAGGACCTGGCCGGTATAGTCAACAATCAAATCGCCGCCGAGCTGATCCTGATTCGAAAAGCTGCCGAGCAGGAGAAAACGGAAAAAACGATCGCCGCCATCGATGGCTTACTCCTCACCAGGAAGATCCGTCTTGACAAGTTGATCGAAGAAATGGAAAAGGACGCCCTTGCCCCTGCTTCCGTTCAACCCGTCGAAACACAGGATTCTCGCCGCCGTGGTAGGTATGACAACATGAATGATCGCCGTGGTACCCGGCGGAGGCGCTGACATCGTCCGCCCCACCCCGCGAACGGCCGCATCACCGGCATGCCTTGAAAACCACATTCGCTACTTGTGTGCGCAGCGACCGCGTGCTGCCATTGTCGTCCGGATGTACCCGGTTCGTCAGGATGATCAAATACGTTTGGGCCTCAGGGTCGCAGACTACCGAGGTTCCTGTGTAGCCCGTGTGGCAATACGCCCGGGTCGAAGCGTACGATCCCTTGACCCACGCATAAGCCGAACCCACATCGAAACCGAATGCTCTGCCGTGTGATTGCGCCTTTGTCAGCATCTCGACCGCTCGGCTGCTCAGAATCCGATCGCCTTCGTGCACGCCGTCGTTAAGCAGCATCGAACAATAGACCGCCAGATCGTCCGCTGTGGAGAAAACTCCAGCGTTGCCCGAAACGCCTCCGCCCAGCCGGGCCAGAGGATCGTGCACCGTCCCGCGCAGTACGTTCCCCTCGACAATCTCCGTAGCCGCGACGCGGCCCCGCCAGGATGCTGGTGGATTGAACCGAGTCTGGTACATGCCAAGCGGCAGAAAGACGTTGCTTCGGCTAAACGAATCCAGCCGCACTCCGCTGACGACCTCAACAATCTTCGCCAGCGTGATATACCCCAGGCAGCTATACCGGAACTTCACACCAGGTGGGTCCAGAGCTTCGAGACTGCATATCTTCTCGATCACCGCCTCAGTACAGTTCTCCCCACACTCTTGCTGTAATTCGGCCGCACTTGTGTACGCAGGCAGGCCCGATGTATGCGTCAGCAGATGCCGGATTTCCGCCTCCTCTTTGCCGGCGCACCCAAAAGCCGGCAGATACTTACCGACGTTGTCATCCAGGCGCATCCGGCCGCGATCCACCAGAATCATGATCGATGTTGCTGTTGCCACAGGTTTGGTCAAAGAGGCCAGATCGAATACGGCGTCTCGCAACATCTGTTGTTGATACGGTTCCTGCACTGCCATGCCGAAGGCTTTGTGATACAAAACGTCGCCGGGCCGTCCCGCCAGAACGACCGCTCCCGGGATGTGCCCCTCGGAAATTTCCTGCATGACAATCGCATCGATACCGTCCAGTGCGTCCATACAGCGTCCGCCGGCCCCGGATCGACAGGACATCACCAGCACACAGCAACCAAGCAACAGACCGATGAATATCTGTCGCAATCGCACTATCCTCAGTATGTCATCTCGTGAATACATCTCTCTGAAAGATTATAATCGTTGGCGGTGCCGATGTCATTGCCCTTCCACTTGCCATTGATTGTCATTTTCGCCTACAATCAACACCTGCTGCAGGTAACGCCGATCGATGGCGACACGCAGAATGACCCTTTGACCTCTTTCGAACAGGCAGGCACAAATGAAACGAACGAAGACGATAGTGTTGCTCGTCTCGCTGGCGCTCGTTCCCTCGACCCGAGGCGTTGTCAGGACCGGTCTCGATAACATCGGGCGTTACAGACACCTGTTCGAAGGCAGACGCATCGGTGTCATCGCGAACCATACCGCTCGCGACAGTGCCGGTCGATTCATCGTGGACATATTCCGCCAGTCGCACGCGGGCCGGCTCACCGCACTGTTCAGTCCCGAGCATGGCTTCACAGGCACGCTCGAAGCGGGCCGGAAGGTTGCCGATGCCGTGGACCCGAACCTGCAACTGCCGGTGTACAGCTTGTACGGCCGGACTCGCAAACCCACCGAACAAATGCTCGCCGATGTGGACGTGTTGGTCTTCGACATTCAGGACGTCGGTGCACGCTTCTACACCTATATCTACACCATGTCCCTTGCCATGCAGGCCGCAGCCCGGACGGGCACGGTGTTCGTCGTGCTCGACCGGCCCAATCCGATAAACGGCCTTGCCGTGGAGGGTAATGTGCTCGATCCGAATTTTGCGAGTTTCGTCGGCATGCACCCGATCCCCGTCAGGCATGCCATGACCGTCGCCGAGCTTGCGCAGATGTTCAACGAACAGCGCTGGGCAGCCGGAAAAGATCGCGTAGAATTGCATGTGGTTCCAATGACAGGCTGGCGGCGGGAAATGTGGTACGACCAGACCGGCCTGACGTTCACCAAACCCTCTCCCAATATTCCCAACCTCGCCACCGCAATCGTCTACCCCGGCCTGTGCCTGCTGGAAGGAACCAATGTGTCCGAAGGACGAGGCACCCCGCTGCCGTTCAGACAGTTCGGCGCCCCCTGGATAGAACCGCAGCGTCTCCTGCCGGAGCTAAAGCGATTGAATCTGCCCGGCCTGACTTTTCTCTCCGCTGCATTCACCCCCTCCTCTTCGAAGTACGAAGGCCGCAAATGCCGGGGCATCCGAATCCACATCTCAGACAGATCGGCCGTCGAAGCCTACTGGTCGGGCATCATGATTGTCCGCACGATCCATCGGATGTACCCGACCGCCTTCGAGTGGCGATCTGAACACTTCGACCGGCTCTGCGGAACCGACACCATCCGCCGTGCGATTGTAGCCGGTGCACCTCTCGATAAGCTCCGGGCCCAATGGCGCCCCGAGCGCAAGGCCTTCCGCAAGATCCGGAACAACTATCTTCTGTACCCTGATTGAGACCTTGTCCGCCCAACCGCCGCAGTGCATTCGGCGCTCTTCCCGCACCGCCGGCTATTCCTTGTACTTGGCCCAGTAATCCGGATAAAGTTCCTTCGACTTCTCTTCCAGTTCCTGATCGCTGATCGCCGTAAGCCGTCCATCAACGTCGTACTGATCGATCACCCAGCGGGCCAGCTTGTGCACTTTGATCTTGCTGATTCGCTCGTCGCCCTTTAGACCGAAGAACTCATTGAGCCAGTGCGCCACTCCATCGGCCCCGCTCTTATCCGTTATGGCCACCCTCGGCGGCCGATTCAGCAGCGTCTCGGTGTCGAAGATATTGTAAATCCGTTCATCCTGCCGCAGGCCGCCGGCATGAATACCCGCTCGTGTCGTGTTGAACGCCTTGCCCGCAAACGGATAGTTCTCCGGAATCGGCAGACCGATTGACCGCATGTAGTCGGCAAGTTCCGTAATCACACTCGTATCAATACCGCACGTATCGCCCTTCAGCGCGATGTATTCGATAATGGCCCCTTCGAGCGGCGGATTGCCCGTCCGTTCACCGAATCCGAATGCAGTGGTATTCACGGCGTCGCAGCCGTACAGCCACGCCGTCCCGCCGTTGACGTGTACCTTATGAAAGTCATTATGCCCGTGCCACTCAAGCCGGTCGCTCGGCACGCCGCACTCCTTGTTGAGCTTGTATATCAGCTTCGGAATGCTCCGCGGCAATTCGGCGCCCGGATAACTTATCCCAAATCCCATCGTATCGCACAAACGAATCTTGGCCGAAAGCTCCTCCGGTACCTGTTCGCTCATCTCCATAAGACGATCTACGAACGGCAGGACGAAGCCCTCAATATCCGCCCGCGTCAGGTCTTCCAGATGGCATCGCGGCCGAACCCCCGCCTCGAACGCTGCATCCACCACCTCGCAATAGCTTTCCATGCACTCCTTCCGGCTGCGGAATTTCAGCTTGTGGAAGATGTGGTAGTCCGAGCAACTGGTCAGCATGCCCGTCTCTTTGAGCCCGGCCTCCTTGACCAGCCGAAAGTCCCCCTTCACAGCGCGGATCCAGCCCGTACACTCCGGGTATTTGTGCCCCAGTGCCCGGCACCTGTCCAGCGTCTCGCGGTCGTTCTTCGTGTACAAAAAGAACTCCGTCTGCCGCAGCACGCCGTTTGGGCCGCTCAGTTTGGCCATCAGGTCGTAGATATGGACCATCTGATCGATTGTGTACGGCGGACGCGACTGCTGGCCGTCGCGAAACGTCGTGTCGGAAATCACGATATCACGGTCCTTCACCGCACCGAAGTCGAATTCGACCGGTTCGCCGTCGATGTATTCCACGACCGGCTGGTCGAATCGGATCAAAGGTGGCAGCGTGTACGGAAACGTATCTTCCACCAGGTTCGGCTTCTTCGCGTCCACCAAACGATGATGTTTCTTGGCTTTGCCCATGTCGGACCCCCTGTATTCCTGCGTTGCATTTAGCTTTCGATCTCTACGCCCTGCTCTTTGCATACGTCGGTAATGAATGTGACCGCACCGCCGACCGTCTCGACCGACAAAGCAGCATCCTCATCCATCTCAATGCCGAACTCCTCCTCGAACATCGCCACCAGTTCAATGGACTGCACGCTCTCTGCGCCCAGGTCCGCGGTGAAATTATCTTCCGGCTTGATCTCGTCGGCCTCGATCTGAAGCACGCGAGCAGTTACCGCCTTGACTCGATCTTCCACTGTTGCCATGTACATGCCTCCGTACTGAGTTGCTATTTCATCATTGCCTTACGACCCCGCTTGATCGCTCTGTTACGCGGCGGGGCGGTCATTTCGAATACGCTCTCCCACATCGCCTCCTCGGCATGCGACCACGTGTGTCCCCGCCGACTCATCGCCGTCTGCGCCGTCTGATAAAGCTTTCGCCTGCCAAAGCCCTTGGTCACGTTGCCCTCGATAAACCACGCAAACGACGGAATGAATTTGGGCAGCGGCTTGCCCGTGGCCATAATAATAGCCATCGCACCAACGTACGAACCCGTATTCAAAAGGGTCCCGATGGACGTCTTGGTGTGATCGCCGATCAGCGAGCCGACCTTGGTCGAACCCGTATTGATGGTCTTGCGACCATCGAGTATGACCGAAACCGGCGAATAATCGTTCTTCAGGTCGCTGTTGGTCGTCAGTGCCCCGAGATTCACCCACTGCCCGACATACGCATGCCCAAGAAAGCCGTCGTGATACTTGTTCGAATAGCCCTGGATAATGGATTCCTCGACCTCGCCGCCGATCCTGCACATCGGCCCGATCGAATTGCCCTCCCTGCACTTGGCACCCAACAGAATCGAATCCCTGCCGATATAGCAGGGGCCCTCAATCCGGCTGAACGGATGTACCTCCACCCCCTCATCGATATAGACCGGACCGTTCTCCGCATCGATCACCACCATCGGGTGCACGACCGCCCCGGGGCCGATATACACATCTTTTTCGTTGCCGCGAATGGCGTTGGGCTGCTCCAACGTCCCTTCGATCCCGCTCGCGCCGCAAGCCGCGAAGTCGCCGGCTATAGCCTCCGGATTGGCGAGAATCAGATCCCACGTGTAATTCCAAGTGGCCGCATCGCACTGCTTGCCTGTCAGTTGCTCTTTGGCCGCGGTCAGAAAATCGTCCACATTGCCGCCGGGTAGTTTCGCCGCGTCACCTTGCGTGATTCGTGCATACAACACGCGGCCCTCTGCGTCGAACCGAATCTCGCTCGGTCCCGCTCCCGGCATGTCGAATCCTTCAGCCTTTACGCGGCCGTCGACGAACAGCAGATCGTCGCCCGCCAGAGATTTTACGTCGTTAACGGCCCAATCCGTTCGCTCAGCGTACGCTTCGGCCATGTAGTCTGGCACAAAGCAGGCCGCTTCCGACGCGCCGGCCTTTTCGACCAGCCTTTCGCCCAGGGACCGCATCCCGCAACGAAGCTCCCATATCGGCCGGTTCAGAGCCAGTGGAAAGAAGTTCTTTCTCGCATCTTCATCCCTGTCGATCAAAATCAGGCGCATAGTACATCCGTCCCTTGAATTCATTTACGTCCCGGCGACTAACAGCGGCTGCTCGTTGACACAAGGCCGCTGCGACCTTCGCGGCCGCCGCGTTATCGTATCGCCGTGCCGAGTTCGCTCCTCTTCCTGTCTACTACCATCCCCGTACACCAACAATCGGCCGGCTGCCAGCCCGAATATGCTAACACAGCCCGCAAGCCCAGTCAACACGCCAATCTCGCCCGATCCAGGCTGTGGCTAAAACCGGGATTTGACCGCGTCGCGCTGTCTACGCTCGATTTCCGTTACTTTGCCGACTGACTGTGGTTTCCTGGATGTGGTTGCTCGGGGGCCGGCCGATAGGGCCTGACTCTGGTGGGATAGAGCTCGTTCCGGCACAGTTTGATCAGCCGTTCATCAAGGTAATGCAGAGAGAAAAAGAGGTTCCCGTGCGAGGTATATCGGCGGATCAATTCTACTTGGTCCCGAATTAGACCGGGATCGCGGCTCGTCGCTGTGCCGTCTTCTCTTTCGTAAATCGACAGGCCGGGGATAATGCGTGAGAGCTCGGAATCGACGGTCCGCCATTCTTCGATCTGTTCGCGCAGCCCCTGAGTGTCGGTGGTGTACGCCATCGGGATGACGTAATCGATACAGCCCTCTCGCAACCAGCCCGGCCAATCCTGATAGACCGCATCTGCGGATTCGAGTGGCGTGAAAACCGCTGCGGTGATCTGAGCGCGAGGCTTGCTCTCTTTGGATCGACGATAGACGTCCCGTACCAGCGAGGTTACCCCCGCCTTGCGAAACTCGGCCCACTTCGCCGCCCGGAGTTTATGGCGCTTGAGATTGAGCTTGTGTTTTCCCTTGGGAACAAAAGAACTACGCCCGGTGGACCGGATGATACCATCGCGATGAATATAAGGCCCCGAGCCCGCAAAACCGGTAATGCGCTGCATCGCCGGAATACCCATGGATCTGACCGGACCGTCAATGATCAACAGCCTGCCGCCTGATCTAACGAATGATTCGAGCTTCTCGGCCGTGGACTCCGGGATGATATACACAGCAGGCAGAACAACCACGCTGCCGATCGCAAGCCTCTCGACGCTTTCCGCCTGGATATTATCCGGTGCATAGCCGAGCCGACGGAGCATACTCGAAGCCTTTGCGACAAACCGCTCGCCATATTGACGACGATTGGCCGGAGTATTGGTGATAAACACACGCTGCCCTTCAGAAGTCCAGCTCTTGAGGAAACGCTTCACCGATTCCGCCGCTGCGGCGGGCATATCGCTCTCAGCGTGCCAGTTCAACATCAGCACCTGGCCCTCCCCGTGTTCATTCAGAGCGATCGCGGGGATATTGTCCTCTGCGAACTCCGCAAGTACCGTGGCCGTCGTTGGATGCTTCAGTGTGTTGGCGGAAATCTCCGCAAACACCGGGAAAGTGCCTCGCTGTTCCTCCGTGACAGGCTCGAAACCATAGCGCCGCGCAAACTCCTTCTGACAATGATCGCAGAAGCACACATGGGGACCGTAGCGGATGTAATCGAAGTGCAGACCGTCGATATCGTACTTCTCCAGACATTCGATCATCAGGTCGCTCTGGAATTCGCGGACCTCGGGCTTGCCGAAATCGTACCATATCTGGCCCGCACCGCCGTTATCGACCGCCCAGTCAGGATGTTCGTCGAGTACATGCCTTGGCTGTGAAGCCCCGTAAGCGCCGTTCACAAACCATGCGTGGACTTCAATCCCGCGTCGGTGGCACTGCCGGACCATGTAGCCGAGCGGATCGTAGCCGTCCTGTATGCCCTCGCCCATCGGGCACAGGTCGCTGTGGTAGTACGCCTGCCCGCCCCAGTACCATACGAGGAGGAAGACCGCATTGAGATTCGCCCGGTCGATCCTGGTGACCATCGAATCTGCTTCAGTGGGCGTCTTGATCTGCGTCGCGTGCATCCAGATGCCGCGGAGTTGAGGCGGGTCGGCGAGTGTTCGGCTCGCTGAAACCCACAGGATAAACATGCACAAGAAACACGACAGGTATTTCATGGTCGTCTCTCCTCAGTCTAGGCATACCTCTCGGCAAATACTCAGCATCCGCCGGCACACGGACACAGACCTGCTTGTCTGCGCAATCATCATACGATAAACGCTTGGCGCGTGCCGGCCAAAGTCGCCATATACTTTGCCGGACGCTCAGCCTGCGCCGGCTATTCGAATTGGATGTCCGTCAATTGAAACTCGACGGTGCTGTTGCCGTTGTAGTTGTTGATCATCGGCTGGTACGCCACGTTGAAAGAATCGACTTCCAGCAGTCTCTTCTCCAGCCGGCCGAACCGAAATCCGATGCACCGAATGGTCGTCAGCCCATCCGTAATCGTCACCTGTAGGTGGTCGTTCGTCGCGCCGACCCGCCTGGGCGGCGACGCCAGCCGAACTCCCCGACTCGCGAACAATGGCTTGGGATTCCCCTGACCGAACGGGCCGAGCATCTCGAATTCCGTTACGACGCCTCTGTTGAATTCGCCCAAAGAGGCTTCGGCGTCGATATGCAACTTGTCCACAACGTCGTTCTCGCCCAGATGCTCCCGTGCATATGCCTCGAAAGCCGCTGCAAAGGCCTCGATTCTGTCGGCCTCAATCGTTATGCCCGCCGCCATATCGTGGCCGCCGAAGCTTACCAGATGCTCGCCGCACGCCCTGATCGCGCCAAGCAGGCTGAAGCCCGGTATCGAACGTGCCGAACCCGATGCCACGCCACCCTCCGGAGCATTGATCATAATCGTCGGCCTGTAAAACTTGTCAACGATACGCGACGCCACAATCCCGATTACTCCCGTGTGCCAGTCCTCGCCGGCAAGCACAATGCTCTTGCGATCCGGATGGTTTGCTCCCTGCTCGACAATCATACTGCAGGCCTGCTGGAATATCTTCCGCTCGCACTTGCGACGCTGAGCATTCTGCTCCTTGAGATACTCGGCGATCTGTCGTGCCCGCAACGGCTTTTCGCTCGTGAGTAATTCCACCGCCAGCCGCGCATGTCCCATTCGCCCGGCTGCGTTCAACATCGGGGCCAGCCGGAAACCGATGTCGTAGCTGTCCAGCCCCTTGCCTGTCAAACCGGCCGATTCGATCAATGCCTGAATACCGCACAACTTGCACCGCGCCAGCGAGCGAAGCCCGTAACTCGTCAGCACCCGGTTTTCACCGCGCAGATCCATCACGTCGGCAACCGTACCCATCGCCGCCAGACTGGTCGCGTTGAGCATGAATTCCCGCAATGGCCCTTCGAGTCGTTGTCCCGGGCTGAATCGATTGGCGATTGCCCACGCCAGCTTGAACGCCACCATCGCTCCTGCTGAATCCTGATTGCCATACTCCTCGTCAAGCACCGGATGCACGATAGCCGTCGCCTCGGGCAACTGCGACTCGGGCTGATGGTGGTCGGTGATAACTAAATCGATGCCGAGTTCCGACGCCCGCCCGGCCGCCTGCACCGCCGTGATGCCGCAGTCCACCGTTATGATTAGCGTTGTGCCCGCCTGCCCGATGGACTCGATCGCATCCGTGTTGAGCCCGTAGCCCTCGTCGATGCGATGCGGAATATAATAATCGACGTTGCCTTCCAGCAGGGTCAACAACTGCCAGAGAATCGAGACTCCCGTAATCCCATCCACATCGTAATCGCCGTAGACCGTGATCTTCTCGCCGTTGTCAATCGCATCTCCGATCCGCTCGACCGCCGCCGCCGCGCCTGGCATCGTCTCGGGTCCGATCAGGCTCGTCAGTTTAGGCCGAATAAAGGCCATGCCATCATCAGCGTCTGTAATTGCTCGATTGAGAAGAATCTGGGCCGTCAGCCGCGAGACGCGAAGCGCTTTCGCCAGCGTAGCTGCCCGCTCGTCGCGTTGCGCTATAACCCATTCCTTCCCGCCGGAGTTTTGCCTGGCCGGGTGCGAGTGCCGACTGCCCTCCTGCCTCAAAGCCGCCGCTGCACCTCGATTCCGTCCGTGGGTTGATTCAATCCTTGAAGTAACCGGCATCCAAATCCTGCTTTACTCAACCTTTTCTGTTGTCAGTCCGTTTCTTTGCACCGCTGTGCGATCCACCGTCATTCCTCTTCAACCTGCTCATCTTCGATAATTGGAGGAAGCACTGTGCGGGCGATAGGTTTCATGTCGCCCGTTATCATGCTGTGCGGCCGCAGGCGGAATTTGTAACTGTACCTCTGAGCCGGCAGCGTATATTCCGGATGCACCCGCGCGCCCCAACTGTCGTCGCCGCCAACGCCCATTTGCTTGTAGTCGAGATTCACCGTGATGAAATCGCGTCGCGTCAGTTCGTGAATGTGGTCCGCACTATCCAGATCCTGCATCGTGCACGGCCACGCGCTGACGTTCAGTTTGGGCAGGCCGATTGCCATCAGGCCCAGACCGTCTTCATTCGTCAGCGCCATCCATCGCACATCCGCCTTATTGCCCGTCTCCTGCGGCCGAACGTACAGATGAATCTGTTCCTCCACCGGACCCGAGTACAAACCAACCGCCGCGCCGGTTTTCCGGTCCCAGTATGACTCGTGAGGACCCCGCCCCAGCCATGTCATCTTAAAGAATTCCTTCGGCATCCGCATCTGCATGCCGAAGCGAGGCAGATTCGGCAGGTCATCACCGTGCGGCTCGATCGTGCTTTCGACTACCACGTCGGCGCTGCCGTAGACCGTATACACAGTTGTATACGTCGTCCCATCTCCTACAGGCAGCGTACACTCGGCAGTGATCCGAACGACCTTTTCGTTAAGCACCTCGGCGGCAACGCTCTGCACCTCGCGATCCGGCCCCGCGTCTTTCCAGACGCCAAGCCGCCTGGGCATCTTGTTGCCCTGATCGTTGTCGGTCGGGGCCCGCCAGAAGTTCGGGTGCAAATATCCCCGGTCCGTCCCCATTAGCGGAATATCGCTGAAGACAAACGACTCCATCGCTCCGCTGGACTTGCCGACCGTCACACTGAAATCCTTGCCCTCGACGACAAATTCCCCGTCCGTCTCCTGCAAATGCACCTCCGGCATCGCCGCCAGCCGAAGAACGTGCGCATCCGGCACATCGAACGGTACCTTGAACTGATCCCACGCCACGACGTGTCCGCGGTCCGCCCACGACGTGTATTCCGACAACACGAACGATACCTTCAGCCAGTATTCCGCGCCGGGTTTCAGTTGAGGTGTCCTGATCGGGATCGTCACCTCCTGCTGTCGGCCCGCCGCGATATCGGGCGTCTCCATCGTGCCTTCCTGAATGATCTCCCCGTCGCCGCTGAGTTCCCACTGGATATCGACAAAACTCAAACCCCGGAAATCGTATTCGTTCCGAATCAGCACCGTTCCTTCAAGAAGATCGACCGGATCGACCCAGATCCTCTGGTAAACCTTGCGCACTTCATTTAGATGCGGATGCGGCTTGCGGTCCGGCAATACCAGCCCGTTACAGCAGAAGTTTCCGTCATTGGGATTATCTCCGAAATCCCCGCCGTACGCCCAGTACTGCCTTCCGTTGGCGGATACCTTTCGCAGCCCCTGGTCCGCCCAGTCCCAGATGAACCCGCCGATCAGCCGCTCGTGTGAACGAATTGCGTCCCAGTAATCCTTCAAATTGCCGACCGAATTGCCCATCGCATGTGCGTACTCGCACAACACCATCGGTCTGTCATCCACCGGATCGGTCGCCAGCCGAATGATCTCCGGTATCCGCGCATACATCCTGCTGATCATGTCGACGTACCAGAAATCCTTGGGCTTGCTCGCCGCCCCTTCGTAATGAATCGGTCGCGTCGGATCGTAGTCCTTTATCCATCCCGCCATCGACGAATGGTTCGGACCCGATCCCGTCTCGTTGCCCAGTGACCAGAATATGACCGATGGATGATTCTTGTCCCGTTCGACCATCCGAATCGCCCGCTCCATAAAGGCCGTATTCCAACTCGGCACATTGGCCAGAAACCCTTTCAACTGGTGCGACTCCAGATTCGCCTCGTCGATCAAATAGATGCCGTACTGATCGCACAGATCGTACCAGTGCGGATCGTCCGGATAGTGCGACGTGCGAACGGCGTTGATGTTGTTCTGTTTGAGCAGTTGAATGTCCTGTAACATCCGGCTGACCGGTATCGCCCGTCCATGGTCCGGATCATGCTCGTGCCGGTTGACGCCAAACAGTTTGATCGACCGCCCGTTTACATACAACTGTCCGTTCTTGATTTGCACGTTGCGAAAACCCACGCGACAGCTTTCCGCCTCTATCGTCTCTCCTTTGGCATTCTTAAGTGTCAGCACGACCGTATACAGATTCGGGAACTCCGCCGACCACTGCTTGGGCTCCTCCACGCGGGCCTCCATCAGCGCAAACGCAACATTATCCCGCTGCGGATACTGCTCGTTGAGTATCGACATCGCATCTTTCACCAAAGGCTCTGCCAGCACGGGCATATTCTCCGCATCGTAAAGCTGCGCCTCGACGGTCCAGCCCTTGGCGTCGCCTTCGTACACCGCCAGCTTGGGCCGCACCTTGAGTACGCCGTCTCTGTACTGATCGTCCAGTTCCGCACGCACCGCGAAATCGCGAATATGCACGCTGGGTGTCGAGAAAAGATAAACGTTGCGATAAATCCCGCTCAGACGCCACATATCCTGATCTTCGAGGTAACTGCCGTCCGACCAGCGAAAAACCTCCACCGCCAGAACGTTGCTCCGGCCCTGGACCAGGTAATCAGTGACATTGAATTCCGCGGGTGTCATGCTCCCCTGGCTGTACCCGACCCTCATGCCGTTGACCCAGACATAGAAGGCGCTCTTGACACCGTCAAAATGGAGAAATACCTCTCGGTCCTTCCATCCCTCCGGTATCGTGAAATTCCTTCGATAAGAACCCACGGGATTATAATTGCGCGGTATGTGCGGTGGATCGGCCGGGAACGGATGACGCACGTTCAGGTAAATCGGCCGGCCGTAGCCGTGCATCTGCCAGTTGGAGGGCACCGGTATCTCATCCCAACCCGCCACGCTGTAATCGACCTTATGGAAATCGCGCGGACGATCCGCCGGTTTCCGAACCCAGTTGAATTTCCAGGTGCCGTTAAGCGACTGGTAATATACCGAAGCTTCACGTACCGACTTCAGCGCGCTTTGTGTGTCCTCATACGGAATCAGCGTGCAATGTCCGGGCTCCTTGTTTCTGCTCAGAACCGCCTCATTCTCCCAGTCCGGTACCTCCTCCGGTCCCGCCGGCCCGCGTACCGACAACTGCGCGCAACCACAGCCGAAAAGCGTCGCTACTGACAGGATGGTGGTTGCCGCGACCCAGAGAAGACGTGTTGTATGTCTCATGGCTTTACTCCTTTAACGCGTGAGAGCTTCCGTAAACTGCGTAAGCAGCCAGTCTAACCAAATGGATGCATCTTTGCCACCGTTTTCCGCGCAGGTTGCGAGAGGATATGATCGCAGCCGGTTTCTGCCGGACGCAATAACACCATGCGCCGCATTGGTTGGTCTGAATCCCCGCCTAAGTTCGCCAGCGTAATTCCGTTACGCTTCCATCCTCGCTGGTGTCGGCCGTAATCGCATGAAGCGTGAACCGCCCGCCTCTGTCCGTTAGAGAGGCCTCCACCCAGCCGACCGGCACGCCTTCGCCAAAGCAGTATCCGCTGGCCGGAATGTTGATCAGATGGATGCCTTCGAACGTCGAGAAGCGATAGACGTGCGAATGACCGTACACGATGGCCTTGACGTTCCGCGCCGGCTCGATGATCTGGAACAGGCGAGGCACATCCAGCAAATCTCCGTCCCGATCGTCGAGCGTGTGATGGAAGCACAGAATCGTCGGCTTCTCGCTGTTTTGTGCCAGATACTTCGTAAGCCAGTTCCGCTGCGCAATGCCCAGAAGCCCCGGCGTGCGGTTCACAAACATCAGCGAATCCAGCATGAGAATACGAACCGTCGGCGTCTCAACGACAGTTACGTGCTTTCCCACGTTCGGCCGCTCTCCGGGCAAATCGGTAAAGACGCTGTAGAAATTATCTCGATCGTCGTGGTTGCCCAGCGCCATGAAAACAGGCGTCTGCTCCGCCGCCGGCGTCAGAATCTCCTTGAGAGCCTTATAATCGCCGACCTTTCCTTCGAGCCTGGCCAAATCGCCCGCTATCGATACCCCATCGAGCCTCGCCGCCGTCAACTGAGGAACAATTTGCTCCAGATTCCTGCACGGATACGAATGGTTGTAATTCTCTTGCCGATTGACGGGGATATGCGTGTCCGCGAGAAACGCCCAGCGAACAGGTTCGCCCCTCTGGCGCCCTGCACTGCGACTGCCGCTCCCGCACCCGCCGATAGTAACCAGCGTCGCCGCCGAAACGAGCGACGTCTTGAGAAAATCGCGTCTGCTGGTTGGTCGATAGAAAACCTGTCCCATAGCTGCTGCTCCCGTCTGCCAGATACCTGCGCCGCCTCAGTGCCGCCCGCCTGCTCTTACCAACCCTTGGGCTGAAGCATGTCGCTGACCGGCTCATGCCACCATTTCGGGTCGCGGAAGTACTGCTCGACCATAAGCGCCGCGTTCACGCCGTCGCCGATCGAAGTCGCCAGTTGCATAGCCGCCCCGATTCGACAGTCGCCCGCCACGAACACGCCCGGCACGCTAGTCCGCAGATACGCGCAGTCGCACTTAATAAAGCCCTTGTCCGTCAGTTCCACGAACCCCTTGACGAAGTCGGTATTCGGAACCATGCCCACAAAGATAAAGACGCCGTCGCATGCGTAATCCTCTTCCTGTTCCGTCTTGACGTTCTTGAGCCGCACCGACTGAACCATCTTGTCGCCCTGTATGGCCGTGGCGATCGTATCGTACTGGATAGTGATGTTCGAATCCGGCTTGTCCGCCTTCTCCAGCAACTCCTCCACGAGCACCTTGTCGGCGCGGAAGGCGTCCCTGCGATGGATCAACGTCACCTTCGCCGCATACTTCGCCAGATGCATGGCCTCTTCCAGCGCGGTATTGCCCCCGCCGACAGCCACAACGTGCTTGCCGCGAAAGAACGGTGCGTCGCACGTCCCGCAATAACTCACCCCGCCGGCTCGAAACTCCTCTTCACCGGGCACGCCGAGATGCCGATAGTTGCTGCCGGGCGAGAGAATAACCGCGCGGGCCGTATACTGTTTGTCGCCGCAGGAGACCGCGATATTGCCGTCCTCCAGCCGCTCCAGCCGGTCCACGTTGCACCCGGTCTGTATCGTCGCTCCGAAACCCTCGACCTGCTTCTGCATCTGTTCGACCAACCCGGGTCCGTCGATCTGAACGATCCCCGGATAGTTCTCGATCCGATCCGTCGTGCTGATCTGCCCGCCGGGCATCATCCGCTCCAGGATCAGCGTCTTGAGCCGGTCCCGCGCCGTGTAAACCGCCGCACCAAGTCCCGCCGGTCCGGCCCCGACAATAATAATGTCGTACAATTCGTCGCTCATATCGACAGCCGCCCGCCTTAATCAAGTTGCGAATCGATCTTCTTCTTCAGGTCTTCCTCGAAATTCGGCGAGACGCCGACCATCTGATCGACCGCCTGACCGTTCTTGAAGATATGCAGCGTCGGAATGCTCATAATCCCGTTCTGCGTCGCCGTCTGACGGGCCTCATCGACGTTCACCTTGCACACCTTCACCTTACCCGCATACTCGTCCGCGATCTTATCCAGCACCGGGCTCGCCATCCGGCACGGCCCGCACCATTCCGCCCAGTAGTCAACCACCACGGGCATATCCGAATCCAGAACCTCGCTCTGGAATGTGTCGTCCGTTACTGCCATTGCGTTGCTCATTGTCCGCTCCTTCAGCAAATAAAAATGTCGTTTACATTGCCCCGAAAAGGAACAAGACCTCATGGTAGAATGATTACCCGCCCCTGTCAAATATGTTCAATCCCCTTTCCCCCCAAACATGAGGCCCAAAGCCGCCGTCCACCCCTCTAATTACCCCCGCGTTTCACGCGGGGTTCACCCACGAACCTCTCATGCACCCTTCTCACGTGCGGTTCACACACGAAGCTTTCATACACGATCTTCACGCGGAGTCCTCATGTTCAACCTCCTTTCCCCCAAACCCGAGTACGAAACGTGCCTCCATCCCTCTAATTAGCCCCGCGTTTCACGCGGGGTTCTCATGTTCAACCTCCTTTCCCCCAAACCCGAGTACGAAACGTGCCTCCATGCCTCTAATTAGCCCCGCGTTTCACGCGGGGTTCACCTGCAAGGCTTTCATTCACGCGTTTCACGCGGGGTTCACCTGCGAATTATCCATCCCATGTTTACTCCCGCCATTATGCGACTCAACATACCGTATCCGCGTCTCAAGGGCGTCATGATCAAAGCAGAACCTCTTGTCATACCCCCGCGTCCAAACCCTGCCCACGCGACCAAGTCTTTTCAAGGCAAGCCGTCCGGCGCTCTTGTACCACGCTACCACCCGCCCAATTGGCGCCTCGCTGCATCGCCCCACAACATGAACATGCACCGGATTCACTGCCATAGCCAGTATACACTGCTCACGCTTGGTAGCTTCCTGCTGAATAGCCTGACTGACGATCTCTTGCTCCGCATCCGATAGCCGGACCACAGCACCCGCCTGCAGATCCCTGTTCGATTTCTCCAGCCGCTCATTGCCACCTAGCACTTCACCATCCTTGACGTACCCCCGCCGGTCACCCTGGAGCCACGCCCCATACGTAGTCCAAGTAAGCATGTACCCAAGGATTCCCGCCATCCCCAATCCTTATCTGCCTCTCGCCCGCGCCCGGAGTCTCATCTTCTCACCCCTAATTTCACCGAATTCTGCGATGGGCCGCCTTTCTCTGCCCCTTCCTGTCTTTCACTATCATACATTTTTACCGCCTGTATGTCCGATTCTGAAGGGTCCACCTGCGCACATGCGGCCAGAATCCAGATGAAAGCTATCAGGAAAACAACAAGGCATATGAGCGAGATGCCGGTAACAAGGCCAGAAGGGTCAAAGCCCAGCACCATGGTGTTCGACCACATCAGAACGAGGTAGACGCCCGCTATTATGTCCACCGTACCGTGGCCCCGCCAGCCGACTCTCCTTGCGTCCACAAGGCTGTGGATCGCTGCTCTATTCCTCACTTCTTTCTTTTGTTGTTCCGTGCAACGCTTGAATAGGCATCTCTCCAAATGGGTCCACAGACTACCGCCGCCGGATGGATTGAGCCTGATCTCATAGTCAAGCAGTTCCGGGTAGAGGTTCACCAGCCTATTGTCGAGAAAGTGCGTATACCATCGCCAGAAAATGACAAGGAGTGAACAGAGCAGAACAGCGGCGAATAAATACCACGCTCTCCATGCCAGCTTCCGCGCTGGACCCTCAAATGCCAATGTATCGATGTACTCCTTTGCGAAAAACGCCCAGATCGCAACGTTGATCCCTATGACGTACCCGGTACTTCTGACAATCGTTTGTGACAGTTGCCTGCGGTCCTCTTGAACCTCGTGATACAGTGCCCTGATATTATCGATTTGTGTCTCTGCGTTGCCCATTCGCTCTCTCTCCTATTCCTGTCCTTCGCCATTATCCCCCTGAACCTGCCCAAGCTGGAGGCCGAAACGATCCAACTTCTTGTGGCCGTCTTCATATTGGCTGTACGCGTTCCGCAGATGTTTGCCCAGCACGTCCCAGTTCGAAATAAAGTCTGCGAAAGAGGCGTTGAGCTTCTTGAGGTTCTGACGAATCTCCGCCGCCTGCTTCTCGATCTGCAAACCGTGCAGCCCCATCACCACCGTCATCAGATACGCATACAGCAGATTGGGCGAAACGGGCACCACCTTCTTATCGAGCGCATAACCCAGCAGGTCTTTGCTGTCGCCCTGATACTTCACAATCGTCTCGTAATAGATATTCTCCGCCGGCACGTACATCAACGCAAAGTCCAGCGTCCCCTCCGCCGGTCGAATATACGCCGAGGCAATCTTGTCCACGTGATTCATGCAATCCTTGATAAACTGCCTGCGCACCACAGACCGCTCCTGATCGTTCTCAACCGCCGCCAGTCGCTCGAAGCTCGGCAGCGGGAATTTCGCATCGACCGGCACCGCATAATCCGCCAGCCGGACCAGCGCATCGACCGTCCGGCCGTCCTGAAAGCTGTACTGCAGTTCATACGAATCCTTCGGCAGCACCGTTGCCAGCATGTTCTCCAGCGACCATTCGCCCATCTGCCCGCGCATCTTCGGCGACTTGAGAATATCCTGCAGCCGCCGTACCTCCGTGCCGACCTGAAGCATCTGCTTGTTCGTCCCCTGAAGCTCTCCGATCTGGCTGTGCAAAGCGTGCAGCACCTTCTGGCTCGATTCCAGCGATTTCGTCAGCGTCGCCTGTCCCGTCTGCAGAGAATTCTGCAGGTTCTCGCTCGTTTTGTCCTGTGCGGTCTTCAGCGCTTCGAGCTGCTGCTGAAGCAGCCCCACCCCCGCCGCCTGCGCCGCGATGTCCTTGCGTGCATTGAACGTCGCGCTGATCAGCCACACGAGCAGCGCCAATACCGCGACCGTCAGGACGACCGCCACCACTGTCAGAATAATCTCCATAGAGCATTTCCCTTCCAAAAAGAAGCCGTATTATACGGCGTCCTATCCTCAGCGTCAAAGAACGCTTTTCCCCCGCACTGGATTGCCCTTGCCCTCTCTGGCCTGCAACGATATTGTCATGGCACTGTCGTTGCCGACTCGTTTTGAGGTGCACCGTGCCTGAAATAACCGCCATCATATTCGATTGGGGAGGCGTGCTGATTGAAGACCCCGCCCCGGGGCTGATGCGATACTGCGCCGATGCCTTCGGCGTACCGTTCGAGGACTACATCTCCGCTCATCGACAATTGCAGAACGATTTCCAGAAAGGCCTGATGCCCGAAGAGCGGTTCTGGGAAGAGATCAGCCGCCGACTGGATAGACCCGAGCCTGCCGTTCCATCGCTCTGGGGCGATGCGTTCCGTGCGGCGTACAAACCCCGCGCCGAAATGTTCGACCTCGCCGCTGCCCTCCGTTCCAAAGGCTACAGGACGGGCTTTCTGTCGAACACGGAAGTGCCCGCGATGCAGTTCTTTCACACGCTCGACTACGACATGTTCGACGCGCTCGTATTCTCCTGCGCCGAAGCGACGCATAAGCCCGAGCCCCGTGTATACGCAATAGCCCTCGAAAGACTCGGCGTTGAACCCGCCCAGGCGGTCTTCATCGACGATCTGCCCGAGTATATCGAAGGAGCCCGGCAGATGGGCCTGAGCACCATCCTGTTCCGCAGCGCCGCCGAAACAAAACGCCGCCTCATCGAACTGGGCGTCGAGCCGGACTGAGCAGCCGAAGGACATCATGAACTTTCTGGATTTCATCAAGAGCGAGCCGACCATCCTGCTCGACGGCGCCATCGGCACCGAACTCGACAAACGGGGGCTCATGGGACGCGGCCAAGTCAACCTCGACGCTTCCGACGCCGTCCTCGATATACAACGCCAATACATCCGCAGCGGAGCCCGCGCCCTGACCGCCAATACGCTCACGATGAACCGCATATACATCGAAACGCATAACCTCGGCGTCTCAGTTGAAGCCGTCAACAAAGCAGGCATCGAAATCGCCCGCGCTGCAGCCGGCGATAGCGCCCCCGTACTGGGCAATCTCAGCTCAACCGGCCAACTGCTCGAGCCCTATGGCGATGGCGACAAAGCGCAGTTCCGCTGCGCCTTCGCCGAGCAGGCCCGCATCCTCGCCGATGCCGGTGCCGATGCACTGCTGATCGAAACCATGATCGACCTTCGCGAAGCCCTCTGCGCACTCGGCGCCTGCAAAGAAACGACCGATCTGCCCGTCATCGTTTCGATGGCCTTCGCCACCGACCACAACGACGGCCGCACCGTCATGGGCGACTCCGCCGCCGACTGCGCAAAGCAACTGCACAGCGCCGGCGCTGATGTCATCGGCGCCAATTGCGGCCAGATCGATCCCTCTCAGATGGCGACCATCATCGGGTACTTCGCCTCCAATGCCGCACTTCCACTGCTCGCCCAACCCAACGCCGGCAAGCCCCAACTCATAGACGATAGAACCGTCTTCAACATGGCCCCGCCCGACTTCGCCGCAGGAATCGCCGCCTGCATCGACGCCGGAGCGACCCTCGTCGGCGGCTGCTGCGGCACGACGCCCGGGCATATTTCCGCCGTTCGTCGCCTGCTCGACCAGGAACATACAAAGAAACCAAACCAACGCAATGCCCAATAGGTCGCAAGCGTCTCTACAGTGTGACAACTGGGCCGACCGATTGCGAAAAGCATCCGAATATGATACGTAGGATGCGACTGGGACAGAAACAGCGTAATTTCCGTCCGTTCGAAAGAAATGAATCACAAGGAGAATCATCTGATGCGGCAAACAGGATCCAACCGACGCCCACTGCTCGAACTTGTTCTCGCTACGTTACTTGTAATCGCCATGGCAGGCATCGGAACGAATCGCGCCGAAGCGGCGTGGGGCGTCCTGTCGGATATGCACAATTACCACCAGTGCTTCGGCCTCGATCCGTCTCAAAGCAATTACCCAAACAGCGGAACCTCCCCCAGGTGGAAGCTCCAGGGCAACTTCAAGGTCGTCATGATCGAGTCAAACGCCCCCGGCAATGTGTACCACCAGGACGAAGAACCCCGCCTCACGTTCCAAATGGAGAACCTCACTGACAAAGCAATCTCTGCGAAAGGCAGAATCGAAGTCATACGCTACAGCCAAAGCGCAATCTCGGGCGATCAGTGGTATCCCGAACTGCGCCGCCTCGAAGTGGTCGGCTCGACCCCCTTGACCGTCAGCCTCGAACCCGGCGCCTGGTCCAACTTCACCGCGCGACCGCCGATGTCCGAGACCAAAGGTGGTTATGGATTCGTTGTGGATCTTGGCAGGTTCGGCCGCCAGTTCCTCACCAGCGCCGTTCGCACCTTCGAACCTCCCTCGCGTCGGATCCAGTACCCCAAACAATGCCTCGAACACATGCCCGGCCCCATTCTCGAACGCCTGGGAATCCAGGCCGTTCGCTACGGCGTCAGTTTCATCACCGAGGACGAAGGCGGTCGCTACGAGCAGCTCATCGAGCGCCTCGAGCACGATCTAAATGAGATGCACAGGCATAAGGTCACCTGTATCGCCGAAATCGGCGCCGGCACCAGACATCAACCGCTGGGCAGAGGCCGGCCGCATCTGGACGAAAACGGCGTGATGCGACGCGGCAAAATGGACCTGTGCTGGCTGCCGGAACTCGACGATAAGTACCAGCAGTTCGTATACGACCTCGCCTGCAAATATGGCTGGCCCAAAGGCCCGATCACCGGCTTCATGCTCTGGAACGAACCCTGGGAGGGCCTGAGCATATCGGGCTGGGCCGCCGACATCCCCCGCTATCGCGAACTCTACAAACGAATGGGCGACGCCGTCTTCCGCGCCCGTCGCGACGCAGGCGTGGACGTCCTGGTCGGTGGATGCGACTCATCCACCAACACGCTCGACAAGCTCTTTCCCGACGACAGCGACGAGTTCCTGCCGTACCTCGATTTCTGCTCCATCCACTATCAGGGCCTGCACGCACCGGTCCTCTATCCGAAATGGAACAACCGCACGCATTACAAAGGCCGCGTGAAAATCTGGGACACCGAATCCTGGACTGCCAACACCGATGACCGCTTCCTCGGCGTTGTGGCCTCCAATCGCGCCGCCGGCTACGACCGCTCGCTGGGCAGCCTCAGCCGCATCGCCGTCTCCACCCTCAGCCATCATCGCGTCGGCAAAGAAAAAATCCACACCGATAATGGCGAGCGGGAAATCCCGCGATGGATCGATTCTCGCCCCCTCGCCGCCTCCTATGGTGCGGTACAACACTTCATCGGCGAACGGGACTTTCGCGAGATACTCTTCCGAAACGGCCTGCCCTGGGTCTTCGTCTTCGACGGACTCGACAATAACCCGGACGACGGAACGGTCGTTGTCGTCGGTGACATCGCGCCTTTGTTCGGTGGAAAGAAGACCACGGGCGTGCTGTTCGAAAACGTTCGCAGCCTCGATGAACTCAAGACAAAACGCAGGCTCAGGAAGGAACTGGCCCGCCTGCCCGCCGATGCAGCGGACCGCCGCGCGAAGATCGCCGAACAACTTGCCTCCCCGATGCCGTTCTCGGATGTCACCATGACGCTCCATCTGCCGCAGGGCTGCGCTGTCTACGATTACTACGGCAACGCCATCGACACGCCGAATAATAAAGCTGCCCTGCCCCTCGACGAGCGGGGAGTCTTCCTCCGTGGCAATCCGAACAAAAAGGGTAGTTTCAAAGCCTTGCTCGACGCGCTGAGGCAAGCCCGCATCGAAGGCCTCGAACCGCTCGATACAATTGCCTGCGATATGACAAAACCCATCGAATCCAAACCCATCGTCAAAATGCGGCTGACCAATCAACGCAATCGCCCCATCAAAGGCAGACTGAAGATCACCTTGGGCGATCTGAAGATCGACTATCCGAAACAGCTTTCTTTCGAGCCCCGCCAACGCAAGTGGATAGAGCTCGAAGTGGCCGGCGGCAAAGCAGTCCCCGCCAATACCTATCCCCTCCAGTTTGAGTTCGATGCAGGCGCCGACGGCATCGCGCTGCACTCCGAATCCATGCGGGTGAATTTCATCGCCCGCCGGACCATCCACGTCGACGGCAAACTCGACGATTGGAAGAACGCCCTGCCCCAACCCATCGAAGTAAGCGATGCGGCCGGACCGGGCTTCACCGAAGAAATGCTCTTTCCCTTCGTGAAGTTCGAATCCGCCCAATCGCAGGGGCTCGCCGTCGGCTACGTCGCGCACGACGACGACTATTTCTACTTCGCCGCCAAAATCGCCGACGATACGCCCCACAATGGCGCCAGGCGATTCGCCACCCGCGACCCGGACGCCGATTTCTACCCCGACGTGTCCTATGAACCGGTGGATGAGCGGGGCCGCCAGGTCGAGTTCGGCGACCACGAAAAACTACGCGAGCACCGCTGGCCCGAAGGCGTGCGACATTTCAGCTATCGACGCTGGCCGGACATCCCCAGCAGCATGCCGCAGATCGCCCGCGACAATGTGCTGATCGCCTTCAATGCCATCCCGCTCGGACAGGACGGCTGGGAAAGCCACCTGCCGGGCCGAATGCCCAAATTCGTCTGGTACAAGACAACCGACTATGAATTCGCCCTCAACAAGGTAGCCGAAGAACATGGAGGCGGCACCGAAATATGGCGCCAATGGCTGCCCGGCATGACCTTCAAACATTTTTATCCCAGGCAGCCCAAATCGCCGAACGAAGGCCCCGCCGGAGGAAAGCTCGAAGTCCGTTACGTCGAGGGCACGCGGATCGTCGAATGTGCGCTGCCCTGGAGCGAGATCCCCCACGTCAGGCAACTCCGCGATGCAGGCAAATGCGTCAAATTCAGCTTCCGCGTCAACCATCAGAACCGCGGTCCGGAAATGGAGCTGCCCCGCGGCCGTTCTGTCGCTGAAGGACTCAGCCCGAGCTTCCATCCCAACTGGGTCCCGCACTGGCCCAATGAATTGGAGTTCGGTTTCGAGTAGCTCCCATATTGGCGGATGTCTCCCTCTTTCAGGACGCTGACCATGAAAACCGGCCCGAAAAGACAACTGTCGCTCTTCGACTCGACATGCATCATCGTCGGCATCATCATCGGCGCCGGTATTTACGAAACCGTTCCCGGTGTCACCGGCGGCGTCGCCGCAATTGCCGCATGGCTGCACGCCAATCTCGGTGGCCTGTCGCTGGAGGCGTATCGCTGGCTCTGCGTTTTGGGTATATGGGCGATGGGCGGCCTGCTGTCGCTGTTCGGAGCGCTGGGCTATGCCGAACTGGCCAGCGCATTCCCGCGCCACGGCGGCGACTATGTCTACCTGACCAAAGCCTACGGACGCTGGGCGGGCTATCTGTTCGGCTGGACGCAACTGACCATCGTCCGTCCGGGTGACATCGGCGCCATGGCCTTCGTATTCGCCACATATGCCGCGGCTATGTGGAATCCGTTCGGCCACAGCGATCGCCAACTCGCCGTTGCCTACAGGGCCTACGCCGGCGTCGCTGTCGTCGTGCTTACGCTGATCAATGTCATTGGCGTCCGGCAGGGCAAGTGGACGCAGAACGTTCTGACCGTCGTCAAAGCGCTCGGCTTGGTGGCCATCGCCGCTGTGGCCCTCATCGCCGGACAAAACCATCCCCGGGTCGAATTCGCCGGTGGCCTGCCCGCCAGCGTCGCACTCATACTTGTCCTGTTCACCTTCGGCGGGTGGAACGAGATGGCCTACGTCGCCGCCGAAGTCAGAAATCCCCGCCGAAATATCGTTAGAGCCTTGCTGCTCGGAACCGTCGCCGTGACCTTCCTCTACCTGCTGGTCAACGTCGCGTTCCTCTACGTACTTGGCTACGAAGGAGTCGCAACATCCGAAGCTGTCGCCACCAGTACCGTCGCAAGCGTCTTCCATGCCCATGCCGGCAGACTCATCGCCGCGCTGGTGTGCATATCGGCCCTCGGCGCCGTCAACGGCCTGATATTCACGGGCGCCCGCATCACCTACGCCATGGGCGCCGAGCACCCCGCCTTTCGCCCGCTGGGCCGCTGGGGCCACAGAGGCCAGACGCCCACCGCAGCATTACTGCTCCAGGGGGCTATCGCACTGGCCGTGATCCTCTTGTTGGGTTCCTTCCTCAAAGCGCTGATATACACGGCCGTTGCCGTCTATTCCTTCTATCTGGCTACCAGCATCGGCCTGATCGTGCTGCGATTCCGACGCCCCGATGTCGAACGACCGTACCGCGTCCTCGGCTACCCTGTGACGACGCTGATATTCTGCGCTGTGTGCGCCTATCTGATCTACAGTTCGATCAAATACGCATACGATCCGTATGCCGACTTCCCGATGTGGTACGGCGTGCCTCAGTGCTTCGTTATCCTCATCGCCGCACTCCTGATCGGCGGCTTCATCTACTTCGCAACCGAAGGCGGAAAACGCAAGGGGGCCGACTGATCGCTTTGGCGCGCTATCGGCCGTCGATTGCTCTTCGATGCTGTCTCCGTCGGCGCGCGACGAACCAGCCGGCGATCAGGTACAGCACCCCCGATGGTTCCGGCACCGCCATGACCGTCGTCCTGCCCGGTGTCGTGACATCGTAGTCGTACACAATCTCGCCGTCGCCTCCAAACGCCGTAATCGTTCCCCGCCCGGCGTGCCATGCGATCTGTGACGTCACGTTGTTGGCCAGCGTCAGCCTGCCGCCCGAAATGTTGATGGAAGAAGGCCCGGGTCCGATCGCAAGACTGCCCGCACTGACCACTCCGCCCGATATGTTCAGATGGCTCTCCGTCGTGTCCCATGTCCCCATCTTCAACGGCCCGGCCACCGAAAAGAAGCCGTCGCTGATGTTCAGCGTTCCAACACTGTGCGCGCCCGACCAGCCGCCCAGGTCCATATACCCGCCGACGTCCACCTCGCCGCCGCTCATCTCGATCTCCACGCCGACTCCGTTGTCCTGCCCCAGCTTCCACTCGTTCTCCACCGTCAGACTTCCGCCCGTGATCGTCAGCAGCAACTGGTTCATGTTCTTCGCCTGTCCGCAGACCGCGTCGATGCCGTCCTGGATCACCATCTTGTACAGTGACCAGTCCGTCCTGCGCGCATAATAAGGCGTCGAAAGCCAGTAATCCCCGCTGCCGGGAACAATCCCGTCCTCCCAGTTGCCCGGGTCATCCCACAGATGATCCGCACCACGATCCGTCCACCTGCACTTCACGCTCCACGCACTGCTCGCGCAAACCAACAGCACTGCTGCCCCCAGGAAATAAACTCGCCCAGACATAAGACCCTCCTGTATAAAGGTAATCATCACGCCTTGGGACCGCTCGCCGACATCGAAACCACCGCATGGACCCGCCGCAAATGGTAAGGCCGCGGTGAGCAACGAAACTCGCAGAAGCTTTTTCCATGTGCCCCAAAGCTCCTAAGTTAAGATTATGGGACCCCCCGCACTCGGTGTCAACAAAAAAACGCGGGAAATCATGCCGTAAATCGAAGGGCGAAGAGCTTAAGCCATTGCGTCCAAAGGAGTTATGTCTCTGTTGGTCGGCCTTGCCATTTCCTCTCCTGCACGACGAAAGTCATCTCGCCCGTTCGTCAATACACTCTGGTAGGAAGCAATAGCGGCCAAACACTGTTGTGCCAACGCGCAGGAACGTCCGTCGCATGAAATCAACGAAAGGACGATGAGAAATGAATCAATGGTGGCGATGCCGCTGCAGGTTACCAGTTCCGGGGATAGACCGCCGGTCGGTTGATCCCGAACCTCCGTCCAAGCTCTTTCGCAAGAGCATCGACCTTCCGCAATTGAGCATTCGTGCAATGCTTCGTCAGGCCGTCGCCCACAACACAAATGCGAATCGTCGTGTTCGTACCCCGCCAGCCTGCTCCCGGCGTGATCGACCATTGCCGCAACCACTTCTCCGTCGGCAACACCTGTCCGTCATTTCCGCCGACGCCGTTACATACGACAAAGTGACAGTTCAGCGCCTTGGCGCTCGTCAAACCGCTTAGTTGCGCCAGTTGCTCGATATTGCCGGACTGCGTTCCGCTGTAGCATACCTCGATGCGATCCCATCGACCGGGGGATTGCACTACCTCCGAATCGATCGTCAACTGAATGGAATCCGCCCGCAGACTCCGCGAAAGCGACCACGGCCCGGCCGCCGGAGGATTGTGACCAAGCGCCATAAGAACGATTGCACCGATGGTCATGGAGGCAAGCAGTGACGCCAATACTTTAACTACCCGCGGTTGATTGGACATTCCAAAACTCTTGAAGAAAACGACAAAATGCCTTGCGGAACTGCAAAGGACTATAGAATAAATCATCGGCCCCTCGCAATACATTCCTTCAGATTTTGAATGAAATTTCGAGATTAATATTCGACCCGCGCAAAGACCGCGTCACGGTGTCAATATCAGGGAGATTCTGGGACGTTTGAAGGAATGAAAGTTGCCTATTTTAACATGGTCCGAATCAACAACTAACAGCTATCCTGTTAGAAGTTGCCTTTCTTATCGGACTGTACTGCGAGGGCATGTAGTTAGGTAATATAGCCTTAAGCACGAGACCCGTTCTTGCCGAAAAAACAACCACGATTATCGGCTTTTCACTGTATCTACTCAATGAGAAGGTGGTCCCATGGCACGTGAATACAGACAGCTATCGTCAGACGAAATCGACAAGCTCGTACACCAGCAATGCACCTGTGCCAATTGGTCGCAGGTCCGCGTGGCAGAAGGCTTCTCCGTAGATCGTGTGCATCGGACCTGCTTCTCCGGCCAGATAAAACTCGGCATCTCGCAAGGTACGGTTTCCTTTTTCGGAGGCGTCGAAAAGCCTACCGGAATCAGCAACGCCCGGCTTCATAATTGCACCATCGGCGACAACGTCTATATCGATCAGGTCCGCAACTGCATCGCCAACTATGTCATAGAAGATGATGTCGTGATCGAAAACGTGGACCTGCTCGCGGTCGATGGTGAAAGCTCCTTCGGCAACGGCGTCGAAGCGGAAGTCGTCAACGAAGGCGGCGGCCGTGAAATCCCCATCTTCGACAAACTCACCTCCCAGACCGCATACTTGATGGCGTTCTATCGCCACCGCCCGAAGGTCGTGGACGCACTCACCAATATGGCCCGTGCCTACACCGAATCAGTCACCGGCTCGGTCGGTGCCGTGGGCTGCCGGACCCGTCTGGTGAACTGCCGCATCATCAAGAACGTGCGAATCGGCCCGGCCGCCGTCGTCGAAGGCGTCAACCGGCTCGAGAATGGATCGATCAACAGTTGTCCCGAGGACCCTGTCTACATCGGTCCCGGCGTGATCGCCGAGGACTTCATCGCCGCCAGCGGTTCACGCATCACCGACGGCACCCTCGTCTCAAAATGCTTCGTCGGCCAGGGAACCGAACTGGCCAAACAATACTCCGCGGAGAACTCCGTCTTCTTCGCCAACTGTGGCGGCTTTCACGGCGAAGCCTGCGCCATATTCGCCGGCCCCTACACCGTCACACACCACAAATCCACCCTTCTCATCGCAGGACTGTTCTCTTTCCTCAACGCGGGCAGCGGAACCAACCAGAGTAACCACATGTACAAACTCGGGCCCGTCCATCAGGGCGTCGTCGAACGTGGCTCCAAAACCGCAAGCGATTCCTACATGCTCTGGCCCGCAAAAGTCGGCGCCTTTACCGTCGTCATGGGCAGGCACTACAGAAACTCCGACACATCCGATCTGCCCTTCTCCTATCTGATCGAACACGAGGACGAAAGCATCCTCGCCCCGGGAGTCAACCTCCGCAGCGCAGGCACCGTCCGGGATGCCCGCAAATGGCCCAGGAGAGACAAACGCAAAGACCCGCACAAACTCGACCTCATCAATTTCAAACTGCTCAGCCCCTTCACGGTCCGGAAAATGCTCAACGGCACCCGCCTGCTCAGGGGATTGCTGCAGGCCGCAGGCGAGCACACCGAGTACTACACCTATAACAACGTCAGAATCAAGAACAACTCCCTCCACAGAGGCATCCGCCTCTACGATATCGGCACAACGAAGTTTCTGGGCAACTGCCTTATCGCCCGCCTCGAAGCCAAAGACCTGCCCGACCTCGACGCCCTTCGCCATGTCCTCGAACCGCAGACGACTGTGGGCACCGGCAAATGGCTCGACCTTGTAGGCCTGCTCGCACCGCAAGAGTGCGTGGAAGATTTGCTCGAGCGCATCGAAAACGGTGACATCGCAACCCTCGACGAACTCAGCGATGCGTTCGCCGCTGTGCATGCCGACTACCCCATGTACGAATGGGCCTGGGCCGCCCGAGTCCTCGAAGAGAAGATGGGCAAACCCGTCTCCCAAATGACGGTCGAAGAAATCGTAAAACTCATAAGCGACTGGAAACATGCCGTGGTCGAACTCGACAACATGCTCTACGCGGACGCCAAAAAAGAGTTTGCCGCGACCGCCCAGATTGGGTACGGTACCGATGGCGACGAAGAGACGAAAGTTGACGACTTTGCCGCCGTCCGCGGGACCCTCGTGGATAATAGCTTCGTATCCGAAATCATGGAGCATATAGAACGCAAGACCAGACTCGGCGATGATGTAATCGCCGCAGTCAAGCGCATTGCCGTACAGAGTGAAGCAAAAGGGGACAGATAATGAGAGTGATCATCCAGTCGGACTATGAATTGGCGTCCCGGTGGGCTGCCAACTACGTCGCAAAAAGCATAAGGGATTTCAAACCCGCCGACTCCAAACCGTTCGTCCTCGGCCTGCCGACCGGTTCGTCCCCCCTTGGCATGTACCGCAAATGTATCGAGCTGAACAAGAAGGGCGTCGTCTCATTCAAAAACGTCGTAACGTTTAACATGGACGAATACGTCGGCATCCCCAAAGACCATCCGGAAAGCTATCACTCCTTCATGTGGAACAACTTCTTCAGCCACATCGATATCCCCCAGGAAAACGTCAACATTCTCAACGGCAACGCTCCCGACCTCCAGGCCGAATGCGAAGCCTACGAAGCGAAGATCGAGAAGGTCGGCGGTATCCGCCTGTTCGTCGGCGGTATCGGCCCCGACGGGCATATCGCCTTCAACGAACCCGGTTCCTCGCTGGCCTCCCGAACGCGCGTCAAGACCCTTACCTACGACACCATCGTCGCCAATTCCCGCTTCTTTGACGGTGACATCAATCAGGTCCCGAAAACCGCCCTGACCGTCGGCGTCGGAACCGTGATGGACGCCCGCGAAGTCCTGATCATCGTCAACGGCCACAACAAGGCCCGCGCACTCCAGCAGGCCATCGAAGGAAGTGTCAATCATATGTGGACGATCACCGCCCTCCAGACGCATCCCAGAGGCATAATCGTCTGCGACGACGAAGCAACCGTCGAACTCAAGGTCGGCACCGCAAATTACTTCAGGGATATCGAGTCGGCGAATCTCGACCCCGCCGGCCTGCTGAGCTGACCCGGACTTCGCGCTGCGACGGTGACAATCACCCCCGACCGTGGAGGATAACACGATGAGTATACGACGTTCTCTGATCGCAATGATCCTGCTATCGATGTTGTGCGCTGCCGGTGTCGATGCCGCAGACGCCGCAACTGAAGCACAGCGCCGGCAGGAACGGCGCATGCAGTGGTGGCGCCGGGCCCGTTTCGGCATGTTCGTGCACTGGGGACTCTACTCGGGACTGGCCGGTACGTGGAAAGGCCGGAAAGTCGCCGAACGCGGCGGCATGGAGTGGATCCAGCAGCGCGTAAAAGCCGATACCTGGGAATACGCACACCAGGCCGTACCCCGTTTTCGACCCAGCAAGGGCTTTGCCGACGATTGGGCCCGGCTGGCCCGCCGGGCAGGCTGTCGCTACGTCGTCTTTACCTCGAAACACCACGACGGCTTCTGCCTGCATGATTCCGATGTCACTACTTACGATGCCCATGATCTGATCGGACGCGACCTCTGTAAGGAAATCGTCGACGCCTGCAGGGCCCAGGACCTCAAAGTGGGCCTCTATCACTCCGTGATCGACTGGCATCATCCGCAGTACGACTATGTCGCCGCCGGTGCACTGCCCCATCCGCTGAAAGGCCGGCCGTCCCCCAACGGACCGCGCACCCACGACATCTATGTGAACTATCTCCACCACCAGGTCCGCGAACTGATGACCCGCTATGGCCCGCTGGACATCATCTGGTGGGACTATTCCAAGAAGGGCAGTGAAGGCCCGTTCTGGAGGGCCGACGAACTGATGGCTATGGTCCGCAGGCATCAACCCGATATTGTCAGCAACAACCGCCTCTACCATATCACCTCGCCGAAGGACTCCGCACACGCCGATCGACTAAAAGCCCTCAGACCCGAACAGGGCGACTTCACCACCCCCGAGCAGCACATCCCCGATACGGGCATTGCGGGCATCGACTGGGAAGTCTGCATGACGATGAACACAACCTGGGGCTACAGCGAACACGACCACGCCTGGAAATCCTCCGAGCAGCTCATTCGCAATCTGATCGATATCGTCTCCAAAGGCGGCAACTACCTGCTGAACATCGGCCCGAAGGGCGATGGTGCCATACCCCAACAGAGCATCGTGAGTATGCACGCCATCGGTGATTGGATGCGCGTCAACAGCGAATCTATCTATGCCACGCAGGCCAGCCCCTTCGAAAAGCCCTCGTGGGGTCGCTACACCCGCAAGAGCGGCCGCATCTATGCCCACATCTTCGACTGGCCGCAGACGCGGACGCTTCGAATCCCCGCCGAGAACATCAGGCCCCAACGGGCCTATATGCTGGCGGATAAAGAGCAAGAGAGCCTCCGAATCGAGCGTGACGAAGATAGCCTGCTTATCCACCTTCCGCCTGCCGCACCGGACCCCGTCGCTTCAGTCGTCGTCCTCGAACATCAGCGGTAGAGCCTGTCTGATTCGCGCGGACCCGCGGACCTGGCCGCCGGGCATTCCATGGGGCGCCCCCCGACGTAAACTGGATGTGTGAATCCGGCTATCGTTGGTCGACAGGTAAAGGGGCTGTGGTGCTGACGGCCTGCTCGAAGGTCGGCGCGGGGCGGAAGTACGGGTGGCTCCTGAATCGAATGTGCTTCCGGCCGTAGTAGCTGCCGTAATACTGGCCGTTGGCGTCGATCCACGTGGTGATCTTGAGCATTTCCTCGCGAGACAGTTCAACGCCCTCGTGACCCTCGCGCAAAACCTCAACCAGCCGGCTCACCCCGGAGCCAAGCGAGTAGGGCGGCAGGTACTCTGTGCCGTCCCAGCCCGATCCTTCATTGCGCGTCTCGATCAGATCGCGCTCGATAAGGCGCTCGTAAGACAGGCAAAAGTGCTCCGTCATCTCGCTTGATAGATCGAGGTCGTCGGCCGGTTCGTCAGCGCCGTGACACCGAACGCAGTGCCGGTCCAGCACGGGCTGTACGTCGGTGGGATAGTGAATGGCGCGGGCGGCCGTTGCGTCACCGGGCTGTGGACCGGGCAGCGACGCCGGTTTGGTCAACGCGATTGGCATACGTCCGTCATCAGCCGGAACGTCGCCGGGCCGCTCGTGACAGCCCACGCAGGATCGTGTCTCGCCCGGACGATAGTTCACATATGTGCGCTCTCGCTGCACTTCCAGATAATCCTCGTCCAGGGCCTGAAAGTAGATGTTGCGGTCGGCCGGCACGAGGAAATGCGCCGAACCATCCTCATAAACCGGCACGATCCCGTGCATGACTTTGACGCCCAGCACGCTGCCGAGGCTAAGCAGGGAATGACCGGTGTATTCGCAATGCTGGTCCCAGAAGTGCCGCGCATCCCACGGACGGGGAAGTTGCTCCATGATGCGCAGATACTTGACTGTCCCCCGTTCGACGCCGGCCAGGCCGCGGTGAACGTCCTGCACGACGCACGCGGCCTGGTTCCTTCGTGCAAGCTTGGGGTTCCTCTGCGAAGGCAGGACCGGCGGCTTGGTCCGCGGCCTCAGCGGCATCGGCTGCCAGCATGAAATCTCCGCATCGTCGTAGATCAGCGTGTGATTGCCTTTGTCGTCGAGCAGATACAAATCGTAGGCGTCGGCTTCGTCCCAGTCGCGGTCGTGGTTGTGGGCGACGAGGAATTGCGTCGCGCTGAGCGGATATGGGTCCATGTACAGGGGCCCGCGCGAGCGCATGCGCCACCGGCCGTCGGCATACTGATTCCAGCCCGCCTCCTGCTGGACGTCCACGTATGGCGTGACGTAGGTCATCGGCGCGGCGGTGCGGATATCCCTCGACGTGTCGACGCGAATGACCGTACCGATGCCGCTCTGGGGAAAGTGCGGCGTGCCGAGCATGACAAACAGGTTCGCTCGCCCGGGGATCTGCCGCCCGTGCAGCATTGTTGGCGGGAAAGGGATGTCGTTGCCGTAGATCTCGACCGACTTTGTGCCGTCGGGGCACATCGCCCAGAGACACTTGACGCCAAGCTGCCCCTTGTCGACGTATTCCCAGCGCGTGTAGAGAATGCGCCCGTCGTCCATAATGCTGGGCGAGAACTCGCTGACGGCGCTGTTGGTAAGCTTCACCATATTACGACCGTCAGCGTCCATGCGGTACAGCACGGTAGTGGTCAGTATATCGGGCGCATCGCAAAGCGTGCCGTACTCGCAGCGGGTCGAGGTGAAGCAAATCCCGCCGTCCGGCAGATAGCATGGGTGCATATCGTCGGTGTGGTGGTTGTACCGCTGGGCGGTTTCGCCGAGAAAGGAGTTGTCGTACTTGGCGATCCGCTCGGCCTCGTCCTTCGGTGGGAACGTCAGTTGCCGCAGCCCCCGCCCGTCGACACCGACCTCATAGATGCGAAAGCCCTCCTCGTCGCAGCGTTTCCAGTCGAAGACAATTCGCCTGGCATCGAAAGACAGGTCGTAGCGGCCGAAGATGCCGTCCGCCAGCTCGGGGACCAGTTCTCGCACCCGCCCCGTACCGAGCGATAGGACGCAGAGGTTGCCGCCGTATCTGTCGCAACCGTCAATGAAGTCGGTATAGAAGTGACTGGACACGTACGTATGACGTTTGACGAAAACGATCCGCTCGACCCCGAGCCCCAAATCATCCGAAGCGCGGCGCACGTACGTCGGTGTAAAGGCGACCGGTCTTCCCTCCCAACGGCGCACCTCCTCCCATTCGTCTTCCTCGAACGCCTCCTCATCGCCTTCGTATTCGGCCCGCTCATCCTCCTCCTCCGCCCCGTCGTCCGGACGCCAGACCCCTTCGATCTTGCCGTCCTGGGCGAGGATCACGCCGAGCACGCGGTCGTCGTGCTCGATTATGACCTCGAAGCCGACGACGCCGTCTTCGTTGAAGTGGGTGGCCTCGAGAATCTCCGCATCCGCAAAGCGATCACGGACGACCGCTTGCACGTGCTGAGGCAGTTCATCGAACTCGATCCGTCCCTGCGCTGAGGCCGGCGCAGTGGCCGCCAGCAACACAAACGCCGCCAACAAAGACCGCACCCAGCACGATTTAGCGTCACAGAACCGCACAAATACCACCTCAACAAGCCAACAGCTTCTGAGAAGAACCTCTCTCCAGGATTTGCCCGTGGAAGCGATAAACTGCTACTCCTGTCCGCAACATGCTCGATTCACCAAAATGACCGACGCGTCTCCCGGAATGCCCCCAAAACGTGCCGGCCCGCCCAAGCTACAGCATTTTGCTTCTTGCAAACGCATCGCATACGCCGATCTACACTGGAGCGGCACAGATTCTCGTCACATTCTCGGTCATCCCCTCTTCACAAGCTCAGAACTAGCACTCAATCGGCGGATTCGCGAAAAACCTGCCGATTGAGTGGCCGAAACTGGCCTCATTGGTCTCCATAGGCCATATACTGTCAAGAACTAATCATTCGCTATGAACTATGCGCGGCATACGGGCCAAAGAAACTGTGCCCGCGTCCGCCTATCGCGGAGTTCCGCCCATCCCGGGCATCCCCGGCTGGGGCTGCACGGGCTCCTTGCCCGGCGGATACACGATCGTCGCTTTCGCCTTGAGCGACTCCACGAATTCCTGGGCAATGCGGCCCTGCTTCTGCTGCTTCAACTGCTCCATCACCTTGTCCTTCACCGCCGCAAACGTCGGGTCCTCTGCCTTCTGGTGATCGGTCTTCTTGATGATGTGATAGCCGAATTGCGTCTTCACAATGTCACTGACTTCGCCGACTTCCATACCCCAGGCTGCATCTTCGAACGGCCCGACCATCTGCCCTTTGGCGAAGAAATCCAGATCGCCGCCTCGCTGGCTCGACGGACATCCCGAGTGCGTCTTGGCCAGTTCCGCAAAATCCGCCCCGTCTTTGATTTCTTTGAGCAGATCCTCCGCCTTTGCAAGCGCTGCAGCATTGGGATCGTTCGCATCCTCGAAATCCTCGGGTTTGATCAAAATGTGGCTCGCCCGCACTTTCTCTTCCTGGCCGTATTGCTGCTTGTTCTCTTCGAAGAATGCCTTGGCTTCCGCTTCGTTGACGTCCACTTTGCCTTTCCACTGCCTCTCCGCCAACTGACTGTACAGCATGCCCTTGCGAATCTCTCCTTTAATCTCCGAAAAGTCCCGTCCGGCCTGTTCCAGCCGCGCCTGAAACTGCTCCGCCGTCATCCCCGGCTGCTGGCTGGCCGCTATCTCGTCTATACGCTCGCTCAACTGAGCGTCCGTAACGCTGATGTCGGAGCCCTCAAGCTCCTTGGCCAGAAGAATATCGATAATCAGGTTGTCGAGGACCCGCTGCCGAATCTGCTGGCGGTACTGGTGCAAAAACTGGGGCGGCAGTTGCTGCCCGCGAGCCATCATCTGCTCGATGATTGGCTCCACCCGGTCGCTGACCTGCGCCTCGGTAATCACCGTCCCATTGACGGTTACCGCTGCCTCGGACGCTTTGTCGCCGCCGTCCTGATCCTGGCTGCCCTGCGTTGTCTGACCGTCGGATGTAGCCGAACCGTCCTGCTTGGCCGCCGATTGGGATCGATTCGGATCGGGCTGCTCGGTCTTTGAACTACAGCCGATTGCAATCAGCCCCAGCGATAATAGAACGCAAACCAGAACAACTGGTCTGATGTAATGATGTCTCATAGTGAATTCCTTTCCTTCAAAAAAGAAAAATGCCCGAAAAGGGCAACTCAACGCATTATTTGGCCCAGCATGCCGAATGTCAAGCCAAATGCAATATACGCACCTATACCTCCTTTGTGTTTTGTCGGCATTAGGCGCACCGGATTCGCCCGTTTTTCACATCAGACGGCGAAAAAGACAGAAACCTTGACAGTTGACCCCGGATGTTTTCCCATGAACTGCACTCTATACTGCTGCCCGGCCGCTGTTGTTCCGTGGATTTCTGCCGTCGCAGCAAAACAATTGGGCCGAAAAACAGGGGCGTATCCATGCCGAAAAGAACAACTGTGTTACTCCTTGCATCTCTGCTGATCCCACAATGCCTCGCCAGTGAGGCCTACATAATCCGCAAAAACCGCCGTACGTTGGAACAGGCCGACAAAGCATACGCGCAGATCCAGGCCGTGCGCTTCACCCCTCCGCCCGAACGCTGGCGCAATCTCCGCCGAACCGCCTCATTGCTCTCCGGAGGTGGCGAGCTCAACGTCGTGATGCTGGGCGACAGCATCATCAACGACATCAGCCGTTCCGCCTGGGACCTCGTCCTGCATCGCCGCTACCCCGCCTGCCGAATCAACAAGACTACCTGCGTCCGCGGCTCCACCGGCTGCTGGTGGTACAAAGAGCCGCCGCGCGTCCGGCAATACGTCCTCGACTTCGACCCCGATCTGGTCATCATCGGCGGTATCAGCCACAGAGGCGACACCGATTCGATCGCCGAGGTCATAAGTCAGATCAGATCGACCGCGGACCCCGACATCCTGCTCATGACCGGCGCATTCGGCAGCGTCGAACCGGCCAAAGACGATCACTGGCGGCGAATCTCCGACCCCGATCACCATAGCGACTACCGCCGAAACCTCGAGAAGCTCGCGCGCGACAAAGACTGTGCTTTTCTCGATATGGAACACGCCTGGGCAAAGTACGTCCGCTGCTCCCCCAGAGACCTCGACTGGTACAAACGCGATGTCGTGCATGCCAACGAGTACGGCGAACAGATTCTTGGCCGAATCCTCTATCAGTATCTCTCGCTCGTTCCCAATGTCCATCCGGACAACAGCGAAACCGATCCGCTCGTCCTCGAAAAGCTCGAACGCTTCCAGGACTGGAAGTTCGGCTTCATGATGCACTGGGGCATCTACAGCCAGTGGGGTTGCATCGAATCGTGGCCGTTGGTCGAGGCCGACAAATGGGCCCGCCCCGACGACCTTGAGGCATGGACAATGCGGGACAAGGATTTCGACAGGTTCTTCCGCGACTATGTCGCTCTAAACAAGACCTTCGACCCTCAGCATTTCGATCCGGCTCGCTGGCTCGACGCCGCCGAAGATGCTGGCATGCAATACCTCGTCTTTACCACCAAGCACCATGACGGCTTCTGCCTCTTCGATACCGAGCATACCGACTACCGTACCACCCACCACTCATGTCCCTTCCACACCGACCCGAACGCCGATGTCATGGAAGCCGTCTTTGACACCTTCCGAAAAGCGGGCTTCGGCATCGGCGCCTACTACTCCAAATCCGACTGGCACCACCCGGGCTATTGGGCCCCCGAATGGCCGCACAAAGACAGAAACGTCAACTACGACATCACCGAACACCCCGAAAAATGGGCCGCCTTCGTGGATTTCACGCATAACCTCGTCGAGGAACTGATGGCCGACTATGGCCCCGTTGACATCCTCTGGCTCGACGGCGGCCAGGTCCGCCCGCCGAAGCAGGACATCAATATGCCCGAACTCGCCGCAATGGCCCGCAACCATCAGCCCGGCCTGATCGTCGTCGACCGCACCGTCGGCGGCAGGTACGAAAACTACCTTACCCCCGAACAGAAAGTACCCGACAAACCGCTGCCCTACGTCTGGGAAACCTGCATGACAATGGGTGACCAGTGGTCGTATAAACCCGACGACGAATACAAATCCACGCGCGAGTTGATACATCTGCTCGTCAACATCGTCGCCAAAGGCGGCAACTTCCTGCTCAACGTTGGCCCCGATTCCGATGGCCGTCTTCCCGCACCCGCCCTCGAGCGCATGCGCCGGATCGGCGACTGGATGCGCATCAACTCCGACGCTGTCTACCACACGCGCCCCATCGCTCCGTACCGAATCGGCAACATCTGCTTGACCCAGAAGGCTGATACCGTCTACGCCGTCTGCCTCGCCGCCGAAGGACAAGACACCTTGCCCGAAAGGATCGCGGTTCCCGCCGTCACCGCCTGCGACTCCGTTCGTCTGCTTGGAACCGACGAACCCGTGCACAAACGCATCACCGGCGCCGGCCTCGAACTGACCATCCCGCAGAGCGTCCGACAATCCCCGCCCTGCGAACATGCCTGGACCTTCGAAGTCACCGCCGCGCAGGTAGCCGAATAGGTGCGGCCGGCGGCACTCGGCATCGCAAAACGCCGCACGGCGTTGTCCCGGCAGGAAAAGTCCCGCGTTTCACTTTCGGTCCTGCACACGAAGCGGCCGCATCAAAATTCCACCAACGCCGCGAACGCCGTAAACCCCGCACCGAAAGACAGCAGCAGGCACGTATCCTTGGGTTGAGGCCGCCCATGTTTCAGTATCCGCTCCAGTACGAACATCACAGACGCCGATGACATATTCCCGTACTCGCGCAAAACCTCCCGCGAGAACCGCAGGGTCGTCTCAGGCAAATCCAATGTCCGCTGTATGCGCTCCAGTACGAGACTGCCGCCCGGATGCACGGCCCAGAACGCAATGTCGTCCTGTACCAGTCCGTTACGATCCAGAATCCTCTCCGCCACCTCTCGTACGGCCCGACCCGCCACAACCGGAACCCGCTTGGCCAGTACGTTCCGCAGCTTTCCGTTTACACTGCGGTATCGCAGACTCTCCCTTTCCTCCGGCGTCACCAGAGTCTCGAAATCCAGCAGGCGGATACTCCGCCCCGCTCCGTTGGAGCAGTCGCTCCCGATCACCGCCGCAGATGCGCCGTCCCCGAAAATGCAGTTGCTCACCACAAGATCTGGATCGGGCCCCATAAAAATCGTCGCAGAGCATATCTCGACGGCAACGCTTAGAACCACATGGCCGTCCCCCCCGACCATGCGCGAAGCGCATTGCAGGTTTGGAATTGCCGCTCCGCAACCCATGCCTGCAATATCGAATACCCTCGTCGTTCGATCCAGTCCCAAATCCTCGGCCAGATACGAAGACAACCCCGGGCACAGATACCCCGTGCATGTGTTGGCCACCACGCAATCGACGTCTTTGGGCTCAAGGTCCGCCTCACACAAAGCGCTTCTCGCTGCCTGTGCTCCAATCAGCCTGCCGTGTTTGACAAATCGTTCGATCAGGTGGTCTTGTTCCTGATCCAGAATTTCCTCGTCGGTATCCAGACCGAAGCATCGCGTCTTTACAGGCCCGTCGAGCAGAATCTTCGCATACAACTGCCGCACTTCCTCGCTGAACACATAGTTGGATTCGAGCACATCGTACACGTGTTGCTGAGTTACCTTCTTTGCCGGAGTCGCCGTGGCCAGTGATCGTATGAAAGTCTTCAAACGCAGCCTCCGTTCCGAAACCGGACGATCCCTACCAGCCGTGAAAAACTCAAAATGTGTACATGAACATCAACGCCTTCGATATGTTTGAACAACTCCGCCAACTCCTTACGTCGAAAACCCTTGCGGATACTCAGCAGCGCGTCATGACGAACCCCTCGTGGCAGCACGGAAAACATGACCCGGCAACACGCGTAGCTAAGAGCGCTGCGCCTCAGATCGTTGATAATCACTGCACCTCGCACATACCGGCGCAGTTGCCCGACAAGAGCGACGATACGCTCGTCCGCGAAATGATGGAAGAACATCGAACCAATCGCATAGTCATATTCCTCCGCCGGTTCGAAATCATTAATGTCTGCGCATTCAAGCCGGATCGAATCGATGTCGCTCGCTTCAATACGCTCGCCCGCGACCGCCAGTGCTGTCTCGTTCGTGTCGATACACGTAAACGAAACATCCAGGCCTCTCCCCTTCGCCCACCTTGCGACCGCCAGGGGAATATCGCACACACCGCACCCGAGATCGACAATGCGCATTGGGTGCCCCTTGCCGTTGCGAGCAGCCTCTCTCGACAGAAAATCAGTCACAGCCCGCGTCCCGCCCGCAAAACGGTTCACAAGCCGCATCAGTTCGTACGAACGCAACGCCGTTTGTGGATCGCAATCCGGCCCATCGAGCAATTCAGCTTTCCTCGACCGCACCTCAAGCATGCCACATCGCTCCCGAAACCAGTTCATCGTGAATCGCTTCGAGCCGAGCCAGATGGTCTCGTCGGATATCCTCGTTGAGGCGAATACATCGCGCTGCAATCTCTTCACAATAGCCGCAGTCCCTACAGTCCGTTTCTGCGCAATTATGATTGCGAAATGACTCGACGAAATCATCGGGAATGCGGGAAGAATCTATCTCGAAGACCTGCTGCCCTCCCGCAAACAGCATACCCTGGCGTCGCGCAAAATCATACAGCCGCTTCAGCTTCAGAGGATGGATCTGCCGCGGCTTGAAAAAATGGCGGAGCACAGTTGACCGTCTTCCGCCCCTCGGCTCGTTGAAACCGTAAGGCAGTATCAGATCGGCGAGATTCGCCGGCGACCGACGCTCCGCGTAACACGCCACACGTTTCAACAATTCCGCAGATGGAATATCCCGTTCGAGAATCTTGAAGTGCGCATAGCCCATCCTCTCATAAAAACCAGTATCCTCGGGCCGTATCCAGCATGACTTGATCAGATTGGATGGATCGCGCAGCCTTGAATATGTGCACTTCAAAAAACAGTAATCGATGAACAGTTCGCGCGATCCGTTCGAACTGTGCGCGAAACCGCCCTGATGATAGGGCTGCATGGCACAGTTGGGCAGACACGGATGATTCGCAATCAGCGTCAGATCGCAGTCGACCGCATCGCGAATCGCCGCAAGACGCCCAAAGTCCCGATTGATCGAAAAGCTCTCGACCGCAATATTGTCCGCCCCCAGGTCCTCCCAGAACCTCGCCCGCCGGGCCGTATCGACCTGTGCGTATACCCCCACCCGAATCGAGAAATTGGGAATTATTCTCTTGATTCGCTCCAGAAGATAAGGTGTCGATACCGTCAGCCGCCGGATACCAATATCCCACAGCTTGTTCAACAACCTCTCCAGTCCGCGCTGCCATCGCCTGCCCCACTCCCGATTGGACAGACACGAACTGTTGAGCAGGTAGTTAAATGCAATACCGTGTTCCGCCAGGCGCCTGACGTACTCCCCCAGTTGCCGCTCGGATAGAGCTGCACCCATGTAAGTCGGCCGACCCCCACCGGCAAGGTCATGCGAAAACTTGCCGTAAACCTCATCAACCGCCTGATGCGCCAGTTGCTCGATAATGTCTGAATCGTAATTGGCCGCGACCGACAGCCTCATCGTCCCGCACCTCGCCTTATACCGCCCCGGACCGCACGTGCGCGCCGCCCCCGGACTCGTCCCACGATACTCCTGCTGTTTGCTGTTACCGTTTGCTTCTTTTACGATTGCTTCCACATGATTCGCCTTGCGCCGGTTCCCCGGCTTGACATTTCGATCCATCTTCCGCTGCATGACGGTCAGTCTCCCATATCGACGCACCGATTACCATCATTTTCCGCTTATAATGTGGGACATGATGCGAACTCGCCGACAATGGAAAGCCCGCGTGAAGAATTGCACCTTTCTCCTCGCACCGCCGACTACAGCCGCTCCGCTTAGTTCGGCGACCTGCTGAATGGCCATCCGTATTTCTCGAACCTCCCGTACTCCATGTCCGACGTGTCCGATGGATCGTCCTTCAGCGCCGAGCGAACCTCCTGCACGTGCGCGTCAACAAACACCGCGTTCACCGTCCCGCCGTTCGGATTCTTCGCCGGTGCGCTGTGAAACGTTCCGAACCAGTCTCGACCGTCCGGACACAGAGCATTGTCGTTCAGGACCCAGTTGCATCCCGGCCGTTGCCACATGTTCTCCTCCGCAAAGAAGAACACCTCCGCGCGGCTCCGCGTAATCTCCGAGATCTTCAGAACGCCGCCGCCGTTCGCACCGCTCTTCGAGCCCAGATATGCGTTCATACTGTAGCTGTAATAAGGAACTATGGGGTTCGCCGAATTGTGCCCCGGATGGTTCTGCCCCTCGATCTTGGCCAGCACCGAAAACGACGGACACAGATGAATCTTGTCCTCAGGCAGATACGGCCAGAAAGGACCGTCCGCCGGATAACGCGGGTCGTGCCACCGGCAGAACCGCTGATAACCGGGCACCGGTTGCTCGGTCTTCACCAACGATGTCCACGCCCGCGGATAACGTCCGTCATGATCGTCCACATACATCGTTTGCGCCAGGCCGTACTGCCGCAAATTCGCTCGACACTTCATCTCCTGCGCCTGCCGCTTTACCCGCTGCAGGGCCGGCATCATGATCGCCATCAAAACCGCAATAATCGCAATCACAACCAGAAGCTCGATCAGGGTGAAGCCCTTTTCTCTGCATACCATCGTTGCACCCCTGAAAAGTACAATGCCGTATACCTATTCAATGCGCGCCGCAGCCAGGTTGTTCGCGTTTTTTCTACGTCTGCAAAGTTTCCCGGCACCGCAAGCCTGCCGATGCCGGAAGTATCGACGCCACACCTCCAACATACTAACATAATCCCTACTACAACACCACTAATGACTAAAAAATCCATCCGTCGTCATCTGTGCCGCCGATGGAGCAAAGCCGCGAACAAGGGCGGGCCTGCCTCGATATGTCCGTGTCGTTTGCCCGCTTGAAGAACCCGCGAACAGGCCCTCTGCCGGATCGCCCCCATCACGCTAACAGAAAACACAGAGTCTCTTCATATTCCCTCAACATCTCTCGCGCAGGATACTCGCATCTTCGTAAGCTACGGCCCCGCCGGCCCCCAGCGGTCACCTCGCTTTCCCTTTTCCCTTCGCGCCGCGGGGGCCGTTTCTATCCCTGACGGGAAACAACCAGTTTCTTCACACTCTCCAAACACGAATGCCGCACCATGACCCGCTACCGAGCAGGACACAGCCCCGCCATAGCTCCCCGTTCCACCTCAAAGGGGCTGTGCCTCCTCGCGTTCTTGCAGCCTGTCTCGCGATGTACACGCCCGGCCGTCTCCGAGCAGGCACGCAGGACATTTGCAATCCATCGACCTTTTCAGATACCATGTCGTTGTACGGACAGTATTCGAGCTTATGATGCGCATGCTGATGAAGGCAGATCGCAGATTATCTGTGCCGGAATCTCCCTCTTCTGCAGTATCTCGATCGGCTTCATCACCGTCTTCGGCTGGATAATGATCCAAAGACCCAACCTCCGCCGGGAAATAAGACGCCTCGAACTCCGCATCGCAGAACTGAATGAAACCATCGCCGACAGACAGGAGCGGTAGAGGGTATCAGCAGGCGTCAAGTCCGTGCCTGGCCGCTCTTCACCAGGCCCTCGATCCCACGATCTCTGGCCGGTCGCAAATCGAAGTCCCGATGCAGTGCAAAGCCCAGGTGCTCCAACTCATGCACGATATCCATCGCCGCCCCGAACAGATGCCCCCGCTCGAGCGCATCACCGGCCGACTCCGGCCCCCACTCCGTCTCCAGAGCGCCGCGAATACTCCCATCCGTATGATCGATGATTCGCCACATAAATAAATGTTCTCTAGCCCCGGCTCATATCCGGACAGTCCCCAAAACGACCCTCAACCGGCGCATGTATTATCCGCAACTCTGTTCACGCATCGTTCGCATACCATAAGAATTCCGTAAAGGCCCCTTGTACAAGAACGCCGACGAAATGACCGGCGAATTCCATCTGCGGCGTTCAACCGCACGGCGCCCGACACCGAATGCAGGCTTTTCCCTCAGTCCTTTTGCGTATTCTCCCTATGACCGCCCGCCTGCAAATAGCGTAATATGGCAAGTATCGGCTTGTATGTAATGGACAATCGAAAACAAACGGTCGCCACTGTCATGTTACGGCCAAAATGACAAAGAGCAGGCGTTGCAAACGGCGGCACCGGATAGTCTGGAGGGTGGCGAAACACGCTGTCTTCACTATATAGCGGCATCTACGTAATGCAGAGATCTCAGATTCTGTTGCGCCCTTCGAATCTGGATCACGCAATTGCGCAACAACCAGTATCAGCACGGTGCATCGGACCGATTCGATGCACGCATCGTAACCCAAGGGCGGCTAATGATTGAAAAGGAGGCTTTCCATGAACAAAAGAACACTTTGCTTTCTAACCGTATTTGCAATGGCGCTGCTGCCGAGCACTGCATTCTCAATCACCTCGTTGATCGGAGATGTCGACGGCTTCGGCTTTGTCAATCCCAACGATTCCTGGGAATCGGCACAGAACACTGACCCGGACACCGACGGCGACGGAATCCTCGAGGCCGGCGAGTTTCTCCCGGATATCGATAACGACGGTGCAGTGCACGTCGGCGGCAACGATGAATTCGACAATCGCTCCGCATCTGAGAAGGCGGCAACAACCGGAGCCCAGTGGACGGATATCTCGCTCGAAGATTTCTACGACTATCCCGGCGATGGAGCATTTGGTGATTCGCCTGCAGATGATGCGCAGTTCACGTTTAGCTTCACCGCTCCCGTAAGCGGCGATCCTGATTTCGGCGCCGATCACTTCATCAACGTCCTGTTCGGTGATTATGATGTGACGCCGTTGACGATCAACGTGGATGGAACGTCACATGACATGACCACCCAGGACAGTGACGAAGATGGATTGGTCCAGTTGGCGTTCGCCACGGTCCCGTGGACGGATATGACCGACGGAGAGGTTGTCATCAATATCAACGCAAGCAACGAGCCGTACGTGGCCTTGGATTATGCGTACCTGAGCACGGAAGCCGGCAGTGCGCCTGTCATTCCCGCTCCCGGCGCAATCCTGCTTGCAAGCATCGGCGCCGGTCTCGTCGGCTACCTGCGAAGACGCAAATCGCTCTAAACGCAATTGCGTCATCGATAGACGAACACAGGGCCGCGGAGAATACGACTTCGCGGCCCTTTCTCAGTATGCCGAACCAAAACGACGCTCGTTCTTTGCTGCTCTGGCCTTCATACCCCTTGCCTTTTCCTTTTGAATGGTTCCGGCCCGCCGCGTAGACTCTCAAATGCAGTTACATACCAGACCTTGAAATCCTGGAGCCGATATGATTCTCGCACAAGTGACCCACACAGCAGCCCAGTCCGGCATCGGCCTCGGCTCGGCGATTGCCGTCACCATCTCGTGGCATCGAAACCGCTCCATTCTCTTGGCCGTCATACACGGCGTCTTTTCCTGGCTGTACGTCGTCTACTTCGCCGTCACCCGCCGTAAAAACGAGACATAACGCTCCCGGCGCCGACGCCGCCCCCGCCACCGTAGATCGTTCATTTCATCGGGGCGCTTTTGCGGTTGAATTGCGTGGCTCGCACTGTAGAATGAGTGCGCCGCATCTGCAGGGCCGGAGCTGATGCGCGATCGATACCGATATGTTGTCCGGCACGATTGTTCAGCAAATGACCTGCGCAACGCACAGCACGGGCGCAAGAAGGGACAAACGTATGGACGATTCACACGCACGATTCGCACCAACTGACACACAGCTATTGAGACGTTCCTGCGAAGCATTGCTCGGCATCAGCGAGGGCCTGCTCGCCGACGGCGACCTCAACGACGACGAAATCAAATTCCTCAACGTCTGGCTCGAAGACAACGAGGATATCGCCGCAACCTGGCCGGGCAGGGTCGTCTATGCCCGCATTCGCGACGTCCTCGCCGACGGCGTCATCACCGAAGACGAAAGAGAACACCTCAGACAGACCCTCAAGGATCTCATCGCCGGAACGCTCGAGGACGAACCCGCCGCCTCCGGCGAACCCGAAGAACTGCCCATCGACGATGTGGACAGCATATCTATTGCCGACCGCGCCTTCTGCTTCGCCGGCGGCTTCCTCTACGGCACGCACCTGGCATGCGAACGAGCCGTGCGAGAACGCGGCGGCGCGTTCGTCCCGGCCGTCGGTCCCGACGTCGACTATCTCGTTATCGGCACCCTCGCCGGACACGACTGGGCCGACACAACACACGGCGAAAAAATCGAACAGGCCAGAAACCACAAACAAAAGGGCGCTCCCATCACCATCATCAGCGAAGAGCAATGGCTCCAGTTCCTCTAAATCGCCGGTAGATACAGGCCCCGGCCGCCCCCGGCTGGAAACCGAAGCGGCCGTTCGCTCGAACCCGCGCCGAAACTCCCCGAGCATCCCGCGGACTGGGCTGAGCAAACATGCCGACAGACCACACGGTTGCTTTCTTTTTTGTATTTGCCGCAAGAATTCATTTCTGATATAATGTAGCGTACAACTGTTGAACGTGGACCTGCTGTGGGGAACACGCCTTGTGTCGTCCATCCCGAGGAGACGTGCAATGAAGACACGAGCGTTCACACTCATTGAACTGCTGGTAGTCATCGCTGTCATCGCCGTACTTATGGCCATCCTGATGCCCGCCCTGAGAATCGCAAAGGAGCAGGGCCGTTCGGTTGTCTGCCGCGGCAACATTCGCCAACTGCTCTATGCCTGGCTGATGTACAAAGACGCCAACGACGACAAACTCGTCAAGGGCCACCCCGGCGACGACGCGTGGGTCCGCCAGGGCCCCGGCACGCTGGCCGAGCACAAGCAGATGATCGAAGATGGCCTGCTCTGGCCGTACATCAAGAACCACGACACATACCGCTGCCCCTCCGACAGAAGAAAGAACGTTCCCGGCCATAACAACGCCTGGAGAACCTACTCCATCGCCGGCGGCATGAACGGCGTCGGCCAGGACGGCGGCTGGGAAATCATCCCCTGCGTCAGATACGGCGATATCACCCAGCCCGCAATGAAATACGTCTTCCTCGCCGAATGCGATCCCCGAGGCTACAACATGGGTTCGTGGGTCCTATACCCCGGCAGCCGGCAGCAGTGGGTGGACCCTCTCGGCGTCTGGCACCGCGGCAACAGCAATACACTCGGCTACGCCGACGGACACGTCGATATGCACAACTTCAAGTCGATCGAATTCATGAAATGGAACCAGAGAGCGCTCCACCAGGAAGGCTTCTCATTCTACCGCGACCCCGTCGACGAAGATGAATGGGCGGACTTCGAATGGATGGTCGACCACTACGCCCGAAAAGCCCTCCAGTAGACCGCGTCATAACTGCTCTCAACCCGAAACCAGACCCCTGCACATACCCGTTCCCGGCGCAATCCTCCTCGGCGGCATCGGCGTGAGCCTCGTTGCCTGGCTGCGAAGACGCAGAACGCTCTGAAATCGCACCTGTTGATTCAGTATATCTAAGGGCCGTGAGCATCCACTCGCGGCCCTATTCTTTTCCCGTTTCGCCTTCCCCAAAAGCCCTCCGCCATTCGTCGTGCAACGCCCCCCTGCGGAAATCTCAGGAATCCGCGATCAATTCCCTTGACTTATGATGGCCTGTTTTGTATAATACACACCTAACATAGAATTGAAGTATTATCTGTGAGATAACGCAATGCCGCCTGAACTGTATACAACATCGCCCCTGCGGACCGCCCCAAACCGCCCGGCTTGCCGCACGCCCGCATCCAGACGGACCCTGCGACCTTTTAAAATCAGTTGGAGTCAAGAAAATGCAAAACATCGAAGATCCCGATGCATCAGGAAAGACAATGCGAAAGTTGGTAACAGACAGTCCTCCCCCAATGGCGCAACACGCCATCTATCCCTTGCTGCCCTGATGCCGGTCTTTCGGAAAAACAAAGCCAATGGTAAGATAGAGGAAATGTCCGTCACTCACAGGATGCTGGGGCAAAGTCTGTGGCCCTTGATGCCTTGTTCCCGCGATGCCCTGATGCCGGTCTTTCGGAAAAACAAAGCCAAAAGTAAGATAGGCAAGATGGCCAATGGCTCGCTGCCCCGGACTAACGTCTGCTTTTCCTCACTGCCTCGGTGCCCTCGCCCTGTCGTTTATGGAAAACGAACCCAAAAGCAAAATGGAGAAAATACCGTGGTCGCATGCAGTTGCCTATCTACACATCCGCGTCCCTGCCGGTCGCTTGTCTTTCCTCACTGCCTCGTTGATCCCCTGATGCCTGTATTTCGACAAAACAAAGCCAATGTCAATATGGAGAAAGTGTCCGTCGTTCGCAGGACAAAGATACGCAACCTGCTACCCTCGCGGTTTCCCTCGCTCGATACCCTCATGCTTGTCGTTCGACAAAACAAAGCCAATAGTAATATAGGCAAACGTGCCCAAGTGCCTTTAGTCTATGGAGTTACGCCCGGAAAGAAGCCGCAGCCCGGCCAATGCCGCCCGAAAGCAAAGCCAATTGCACCTGTGCGCGCTACTACCGATTCTGCAAAATCAGCCTCCGTTGGCAGCGGATTATCCGTAGCAGAGCAGCCCGCAAAACGCTACAATGCCCTCAAACAAAGCAGTTGCGTGCTTCGTACCTGCTGTAATCCTGCCCGCAAAGCAGGCAGAATCGTCAATCGACGCCGAAAATGGGGACCCAACACATGATGATACGCAATCTCAGATGCTCCAACCCGATCGTTTTATTGACCATCGCAGCCGTTCTGGTCGCCCCGGCCGTCGCCGCCGACCAGCCCCATTGGGGTCAGAAGTTCACGCGCAACATGATCTCGACCGAAACCAATCTGCCCGCGACCTTCGATCCCCAAACAGGCGCCAACATCAAGTGGACCGCCGATCTCGGCAGCGAAACCTGGGGCACCCCCATCATTGCTTCCGGCCGTGTCCTGCTCGGCACCAACAACAGCCCGCCGCGAGACCCCCGTCACAAAGGCGACCGTGGCATCCTGATCTGTCTCGACGAAAAGGACGGCAGCTTCCTCTGGCAACTGGTCGTCCCCAAACTCGGCCCGGATCCCTATCTCGACTGGCCCCGCGGCGGAATCGTATCGCCGCCAACCATCGAAGGCGACCGCATCTACGTCATGACCAACCGCGGCGAACTGGTCTGCCTCGACATGCACGGCCAATCCAATGGCAACGACGGTCCGTACGAAGACGAAGGCCGCCATATGGCCCTCGACGGCAAGGCCCCGATGGAAGTAACCGCCATCGACGCAGACATCATCTGGCTGTTCGACATTCCGAACCAGGCCGGCACATACCCCCACGACGCCGCCCACGCCTCGCCGCTTATCGACGGCGACTTCATCTACGTCAATACCAGTAACGGCGTTGACAACACCCACCGGGCAAACAGAAAGCCCGAAGGCCCCAGCCTCATCGTCATCGACAAGCACACGGGCCGATACCTCGCTCGCGACGACGAGAAGATCGGGGATATGGTCTTCCACAGCACCTGGTCCTCGCCTGCTCTGGGCGTGGTCAACGGCCAGAAGCGGATCTTCTTCGGCGGCGGCGATGGCGTGCTGTACGGCTTCGAAGCCCTGGAGCAGGCTCCGCCCGAGGGCGAGGTGGCCACGCTCGAACGCCTCTGGCGATTCGACGGTGACCCGAACGCCCCCAAAAAGAATATCCACGAGTACAAACGCAATCGCGAAGTCAGCCCGAGCAACATCAAGAGCATGCCCGTATTCCACAGCGACCGCATCTATCTCACCCTCGGCGGCGACATCTGGTGGGGCAAGAACAAGGCCTGGCTCCAGTGCATCGACGCTGCGAAAACCGGCGATACCACCGAGGCCGGCCCGCTCTGGTCTCGCGAACTGAATAAGCACTGCGTCTCAACGCCCGCCGTCTACAACGGCATGGTCTTCGTCGCCGATTGCGGCGGCTTCATCCACTGCTTCGACGCCGAGACGGGCCGCACACACTGGACGCATGACGCCGACGGTGAAATCTGGGCCTCGACGCTCGTCGCCGACGGCAAGGTGTATGTGGGCACCCGCCGAAAGGACTTCTACATCCTCGCGGCTGCCCCGGAAAAGAAGGTGCTGGCCGAGATCGAACTCGATTCCGCCAGCGCCGCTACCCCCACTGCCGCAAACGGCGTCGTCTACGTGACCTCCATGCACAAGCTCTACGCCGTTGCTCTCGACAAATAGAATACCGAATACGAACGCCCCGACCAGGGACGTCCGGCGTGCGGTTACCTTTCGGCCGCTTGCTCTCGATAAACTAAATACCGAAACGAATGCCCCGGACAGGGACCCGGGCATTACCCCAGGTACAACTCCGCGCCCGGCTCGATCGCAGGAACCTGATCGGCCCTGGCGGGCACGTCCTCGCGATGCAGCGCAAAGCCCGGCGCTATCTCGACTGTGCAGTCGGGCGTACCGTCACCCTTTCGCGGCACCGCGACGCCCGCTGATTCGAGCCAGTTCGCGTCCCGCTCGATCATCATCCGGTGCGTTACCTCGGGACTGTCCGTCCCCTCGGCGTTCTTGACCGGGGCGAACTCCTCGCTGCGAACGGCCTCCAGAATAATGGACTTCGATGCCAGCGGCAGGGCGTCGAAAATGAACGTCTCGATCTTGACGCCGTTCGGCTCCTCGGGCTCCACGCGATTGCCCTCGGCGTCGATGTGCGGAATCTTCTTGACCGCCCGATGCAGCGGCAGGCCAAAGCCGTGCTCGTTGAGTTGCTCGACGAAGTCCACGTCGATGATGTGGATCGCAATGCTGCCTAACTCGAACGCAAGCGAACCATCCTCCCGGCGTTTGGTCGCCAGTTCGTCGGGCAAATCGCTGTACTCGATCACGCTGACCCGGCCGTCCAACAGGCAGAAATTGCCCACCTTCTCAAACGGCTCGCTCTTCTTCAGCGCCTTCGACGACATCTGAGACCCATCGAGTGCATGAAGTCCGATAAACAGCGGATCGAACGTATTGACCAGAGGATTATCCACCTGCCAATAGCTGATTATCTCAACGCCGCGTTTGCGCATATCATCGAGTGCGCCGCTGGTCTTGAGCGCCTTGAGACTGCCGCCGTGGCCGTCGGGCGAGCACGCGATACTGTCCTTGTCAGCCAGCAGGATGCGGCCCTCGAAATCGAAATTCGGCAGCGTCCCCTGCTGAAAGATGATCACATTGTCGCGATCCAGGCCGAAGAACCCGTTCTTCTCGAATATCGCGATTGTGGCTTCATGGTTCAGCGGGCTGGTCATGACGTACCAGGCAATGGTAACGCCGTATTTCTGACTCGCCGCGGCTATCTGCTCGGCGAATATCCGGAAAAGCGTCTTGTTCTTAATGGGACTGATCGGGAAGTCGCCCTTCGGGCCGTCGAATCCCAGCCGGGTGCCCTGGCCACCGGCGACCACGAAACCAGCCACCTTGCCTGCCCGGAGGTAATCCTCCCCCAAATTCCTGGCTTCACTGTACTTACGCTCGATATCGGCGGACGGCTCAGCCGGGTAATACCCGGCCGGTTCGAGGTCTCCCAAGATACCTGTTGCACTGTCGTTGGTAACAACCTCCTCGATCCATTTGTCAATCTGATCGAGATCCAGTGCCCGGATCTGCTGGAGCAGCGACTGCCTGGCCGCCTGGTCCAGTTCCTCCCAGAACGCCAGCAGGTGCTGTTGGTGGTGCGATTCGAGCAAGTCCTGTACCTGCTTGAGTTTATGATCGTTGTCCATCCGTGTTGCTCCCATTACGAGTGTCCGGGGCCGCGGTCCGGCCCCGGGCGGCATATCAGATTCTCAAAAGTGCCCGGTTGCAGGCAATATAACAGATTCTCAGCCGTCGGCAAAAACAAGAATGGGCAACTTCCCGCGTTTTTCGCGGTTTATGCAGGTTTCGTATCACCCGCCAACTGCCCCCAATCGGATTCTGACAATATTTTAAGAAATTTCTGATAAATCGCCGAATTGACATTGACAGTCCGCCAACTGTCTGCTAATATCATAAATGATGCAGGTAGGTTTAAGATCAATATCATATATTAAACCGTCATCATATTTGCGTAGTACTTCATATCACAAACCCACCTGCACCAAAAAGCCTTTACGGTTTGGCAGCGTATCGAAGAAAACCGCGTGACTTTTATGTAATTGCGCGGCGTAATTCGGACGAACTGAAATCTGACAACTGGAATCCGAACCGACCGTCTGCGGGCAAAGATCAACTAATCGATGGTTCGCAAGAGAAAAAGGGTGTTTGGTGCGTTACATGACTCGAACGTGTGGGGCGATGCATTTATAACGTCCGAAGATGTGTACCCTGTGGACGGTCTGACTTGTGAACCTGTAATTACAGAAGGAGAATGGCAATGAAGAAGAAAGGTTTTACACTTGTAGAGCTGCTGGTCGTGATCGCGATCATCGCTCTGCTGATGGGCATTTTGATGCCCGCGCTGGCGAGAGTTCGTCAGATCGCATTCCGGATGGTTTGCGGTACGAACCTCTCCGGTATCGGCAAGGCGATGCTCATCTACGCCAATGATTACGAGGATGAGTTGCCTCGGGCCGGCGGCAGACAGAGCGTGTGGGCGCCAACCATTGCGAACTGGATGGCTCCGAACCGTTACCAGGCTTATGGCGTGAACACCGATGGCTCGGGTGGCCAGGCCAGCATCACCTCCTGCTTCTACCTGCTGGTGAAGTACGCTGAGGTAACGCCCAAGTCGTTTATCTGCAAGGGCGATTCGGGAGCTACCGAGTTCCAGCCCGCTCAGTCAGGCGCCGGCAATATGGAGCTGATCGAACTGTGGGACTTTGGAGATACTCCGACGGAACACTGCAGCTACTCGATGCACCTGCCGTTCGGCAAGTTCGCTTTGACAACGTCGAGCGACCCGGGCATGGCGGTCTGCGCAGATCGGAATCCGTACTTCCCGTCGCCGTTCAACACGGCCAAGACGTGGAGTTCGTTTAATCCGACCAACAAGACGCGCGACCACATCAATCAGTACGGCAATGCCTACCAGCATCAGAACGAAGGGCAGAACGTACTGTTTCTGGACAGCCACGTGAGCTTCGAGAAGACCCCGTTGTGTGGAATCCAGGAAGATGATGTCTGGACGTACTGGGGTTCGGTCCGCAATGACCGTCAGCTTGGTGGCGTCGGCCAGATACCTCCGTCCACGACCGGCATGTCGCGTCGTCAGGACTCCTACCTCGTGACCGATGGCGAAGGTTCTTCGACCAGCGGTGGTGGCGGGACCGGTGGCGGTGGAACCGGTGGTGGCGGAACCGGTGGTGGCACCGTCCGCTAAGCCGTGCGTCAGCTACGCTACTTGATTTGATTGGCCCCGGGGCGTCAGTGCCCCGGGGTCTTTTTCGTGCGCCTGATGCGATCGGTCCTGTGCCATAACGTCACAACGCCGGCTGGAAAAAAGGACGAGAAATTCCAGTTTCAGCGCGAACCGGTTTGATGTGCACACGTATACTATAGTGAGCAGGTTCGTTCATATATTATAGTTGAGTCTGTTATCATACGTGCTTGTCATTTCATATCCATGAACCTGCCAGACGGACAAGGTTCTTTGCCAGATTGGTTCGGGAGTTCAGGCGAAGGAGGCAGCATTTTGTGCGTTGTGATCCACCTGAACGGTTCGGCAGGCATGGATAGTCATTTCCCGCGATGCACCTGTCATATTTGACTGTCATTTCATATCTCCTTCCATGCCGGCGACGTTGGTTCGGGGTTCCCTTCGCATCGGCACATTCATTTGGTGCCAGGATTGCGCGGAAGCTGTGTCGTTTCCTTCGATGTCTCCCTTCTACAGCAGGCGTCAACCGACCGTTCTCGAGCGGGACAGTGGATAGACTGAAGACTCGCGGAAGAACGAGGTTCCGTGCCGGCGGTCCGCTTGGATGCAATCTCCCCTTGCATTGAAACGGGACCGGCGACCGACAGCCGTACTTATCGTAAACGAACATAACCAGTGTTCGGGAACGGTCGGATAAGCGAGTCTTCGCGATGTGAAAGGAGAAATACCATGAAACGCAGAGCTTTTACATTAGTGGAGTTGCTGGTCGTGATCGCGATCATCGCTCTGCTGATGGGCATTTTGATGCCCGCGCTGGCGAGAGTTCGTCAGATCGCATTCCGGATGGTGTGCGGTACGAATCTCTCCGGTATCGGCAAGGCGATGCTCATCTATGCCAACGATTACGAGGACGAATTGCCTCGTGCCGGCGGCAGGCAGAGTGTCTGGGCCCCGACCCTGCCGAACCAGGGCTGGCAGGCGGCCAATCGCTATCAGGCCTATGGAGTGAACAGTGACGGTTCGGGGGGCCAGGCGAGCATCACCTCGTGCTTCTACCTGCTGGTGAAGTACGCTGAGGTAACGCCCAAGTCGTTTCTGTGCAAGGGAGACTCGGGTGTGACCGAGTTTTCGCCTGCCGAAGATGGAGCCGGCGCCAAGGAACTGATCGAGTTGTGGGATTTCGGGCCCAACGGAAGCGAGCACTGCAGCTATTCGATGCATCTGCCGTTCGACAAGTTCGCTTTGACGACGTCGAGCGATCCGGGCATGGCCGTTTGCGCCGACCGCAATCCGTACTTCCCGTCCCCGTTCAACGCCAAGAAGCAATGGGATGCGTTCAATCCGGGCAACAAGACCCGCGAGCACGTCAATCAGTACGGCAATGCCTACCAGCATCAGAACGAAGGGCAGAACGTGCTGTTTCTCGACACTCATGTGAGTTTTGAGAACACCCCGTTGTGCGGGATCCAGGAAGACGATATCTGGACGTATTGGGGTACGGTCCGCAACGACCGGCGTATCTCAGGCATCGGGCAGATACCGGCTTCATCAGCCCAGATGTCGCGCCGACAAGACTCTTATCTGGTGACCGACGGTGAGGGCGATCCGACGAGTACGCCGGACGATCCTCCCAAGGGCAGGACCTGTTTTCCCGCTGAGACCATCGTGTGGATCGACGGGGTTAGCAGCCGGATATCGCAGGTCGTTGCCGGCCAGTCGGTCTCATGCGAGAAGGCGAGCGGCATGGCCGTATCCGATTCTGTGGTCGAGACGGTTCAGGAACATCCGGGAACGTTCGATTGTTACGACGTGCAGTTCGAAAGCGGCAACGAGCTGGCTGTGGCGAACAACCACTATTTCCTGCTCGATTCGGGCAAGTGGATTTCCGTTCGCAAACTCACGGCCGGCTCCAGGCTCCAGACTCTCGACGGGACCGTTACTATTCGGAACGTCTCGAAGCGAACGCAGCCCTATAAAGGGAAGGTCTACAATTTGAAGATCAAGAATGCAGATCAGTACGCTGTCGGTTCGGACAAGGTAATCGCCCGCGATTACTAATCGGCCATGAGAAACGCCCGGAGGCGCGCGTACACAACGCTTTGTGTTGCCGCGCTGATGCAGCGTGTTTCACCACCGTTCTTCTGCAGGAAGTGTTGAGCGGCCCTGTGCGGGGGAGAGCACGGGGCCGCTTGTGTTTCTGCTCGCAGGCGCGCATATCCACGTTTCGAAAACTGTGGTGACATGTCGGCGCGATGGCAAAAAAAAGATGAGAGCATCTGCACTTTCTTTTCTCCGGCGTCCGAGAATATGTGGGTGGTCTGGCCGGGAAGCGGCTACGTCTTTGCTCAGACGGCGAAATCTCGTTGCGCATGGGCCAAATACTTGACGCGAAGGCACTGTTTTGGTAATATGGGGAAAATGGAGAAGGTGGCAAATTGGGGGCTGCGGTTTTCCATACCGGTATCAAGGCTCCCCGAATACCAACGCTTCTCCTCGTGTCAGCATGTGAAGTGGGGTTTATTTTGGGGGTGAAATGATGAAGAGAACTATCACAATTTCCATGATTGTCAGACTCGTTGTGTTTCTCGCTCTCAGTTCTTCCGTGATGGCTGCGCCGACGATTCGCGTCGACAAGGGGAGCTATCAATCGGGCAGCGGCGGCGAGTTTCAGATCACTGTGACGAATGCGGGTATTGCCGGTCAGCCGGTCGGTTCGGTCTTTCAGAGCTTCTGCCTGGAGAAGAACGAGTACATCAATTTCGGCAAGAGCTACTATGTCAACGTTAATGACAAAGCGATGCTCGGCGGTGTCGGCGGCGGTTCTCCGGATCCGCTCGATTCCCGCAGCGCATGGCTGTACAACGAGTTTTTGAACCATACGCTTACAGGGTATGACTACAGCACGACGGCGGCCCGGAAGAGTTCGGCCGGTGCTTTGCAGAAAGCCCTGTGGTATCTGGAGAATGAGGTTACGAGCGTATCGGGGTTTGCGGGGCTTGCTCAGAGCTTCGTGGACCTTGCCAATGCGAGCGACTGGTACGCCAACAATACCATCGGCAACATCCGCGTGATGAATCTGTATAAGGATGCCGATATGACACAGCATGCTCAGGACCTGCTGGTTCGGGTGCCCGCACCGGGCGCGGTTATGCTGGTTGGTCTGGGCACAAGCCTTGTCGGGTATCTGCGACGCCGCAGATCACTATAAAGCTACCACACACCAAAATCCCGCTCGGGTCGTGAGCCCCGCCCCACAGCAGGGCTCACGGCCCTACATTATGCGCCGGTAGAGCCGAACGCCTCAGGATCGACCCACGCGGGCAGGCAAATATGCGGCCCATACTGTTTCGGCGGTTCTCGACGGTGCATTGCGTTTGTCTTGCAACGCGAATTGTGATAAATTGCTCCTTTCGGGTTCGTGATAAAGGAGCACACAATTGGGACAAACACTAGCGTATAAGATACTCGGCGCGCACCTGCTGGAGGGCGAACTGGGGCCGGGCAGCGCGATAGGCATTCGGATCGACCAGACGCTGACGCAGGACGCCACGGGCACGACGGCGTATCTGCTGTATGAATCCATGGGACTTGAACGGGTCAAGACGGATCTTTCGGTCAGCTACATAGACCACAACATGGCCGGCTTCGGTCCCGAGAACCACAACGACCATCTGTATCTGCAGACGGTCGCGGCCAAAGCGGGCGTGTATCACTCGCGGGCGGGCAACGGCATCTGCCACCAGGTTCATCTGGAGCGGTTCGGCGTTCCGACTGCCACGCTGTTGGGAAGCGATTCGCACACGCCGACCGGGGGCGGTATCGGGATGCTGGCGATGGGAGCGGGGGGGCTGGATGTGGCGGCGGCTATGGCGGGCGGACCATTCTATCTGACATGCCCGAAAGTCGCGGGTATCAAGCTGACGGGCAGGCTCAGCGACTGGGTTGCGGCCAAGGATGTCATTCTCAAGCTGCTGAGCATCCTTTCCACCAAGGGCAACGTCGGCTGGGTGGCCGAGTATTTCGGGCCCGGGGTGGCGGAACTGACGGTGCCTCAGCGGGCGACCATCACGAATATGGGGGCCGAACTCGGTGTGACCACGAGCATCTTTCCGAGCGACGAGCAGACCAGGCGATTCCTGGCGGCCCAGCAGCGGGAGGAGGTCTACGCGCCTTGTGCGGCTGACGGCGATGCGAAATACGATCGTGTGATCGAGATAGATCTGTCGGCGCTGGAGCCGATGGCGGCGTGTCCGTCTTCGCCGGACAATGTCGAGTGCGTCAGTAAGATCGCGGGCAGAAAGATCGGGCAGGTGGCGATAGGAAGCTGCACCAATTCGAGCTTTGCCGATCTGATGATGGTGGCGCGGGTATTACGCGGCCGGCAGGTCGATTCGATGGTGGAGGTTGCCATTGCGCCGGGCAGTCGACAGGTGCTGAATATGCTTGCGCAGAACGGAGCGCTGGCGGATATGATCGCGGCCGGTGCGAGGATTCTGGAAGCAGGTTGCGGGCCGTGCATCGGCCAGGGCTTTTCGCCCGCCAACGATTTCGTGAGTCTGCGGACGTTCAATCGCAATTTTGCGGGGCGGACGGGAACGAAGAACGACAAGGTGTTTCTGATCAGTTCCGAAACCGCGGTGGTCTCGGCTCTGACGGGCAAGATCACCGATCCGCGGGAAGCGAAGAAGCTGTTTGATCTGGAGTATCCGCGAATCGAGATGCCTGACGCGTTCGAGATTGACGACAGCATGGTCGAGCCGCCGGTTGACGAGGAGCAGGCCGAGCAGGTTGAGATCATGCGCGGGCCAACGATTGTTGTGCCTGAATCGCCCGGTCTCCTGCCCGAATCGCTGGAGGGACGGGTGCTGCTGAAGTGCGGCGACAAGATCACGACCGACCACATCATGCCTGCGGGGGCTTTCCTGAAACTGCGTAGCAATGTGCCGTTGTACGCAAAGGTTGTCTTCAACTGCTTCAACGAAAAGGGCGAACCCACATTTTCCGATCGGGCACTGGAGCTCAAAGAGCAGGGCGTCGCGGGCATTGTGGTTGCGGGCGAGAGTTACGGGCAGGGGTCGTCACGGGAGCACGCGGCGCTGTGTCCGATGTATTTGGGGATACGGGCCGTGCTCGCCAAGAGTATCGAGCGGATTCACAAGGCGAATCTGATCAATTTCTGCATTCTTCCGATGGAGTTCGCCGATCCCGATGACTACGATAAGATCGAAGCTGAGGATGAACTGGTGATCAAGGATTTGCTCGGTGCGCTGAAGCAGGCCGAGACGGTTACGGTCGCCAAGTCGGACGGTTCGGCCGAGTTTGCCGCGACGCTCAATCTGTCTCGGCGCGATCGCGACATACTCCTGACCGGCGGGCTGTTGAACTACACCAAAGGCGTACGGCGTTAGTTTCGGCGGGACGATTGTGAACGGCAATAGGGTCATCAGCGTTTTCGGAACGGGCAGGGCGGTCGAGGCCGATGCGCAGTATGAATTGGCGTATCGTATCGGCAAGGCCCTGGGCGGGGCGGGTTTTGCCATCGCCAACGGCGGCTACGGCGGGACCATGCGGGCGGGGGCGAAAGGGGCCGCCGAAGCCGGCGGCAGGGTGATCGGCGTGACGTGTTCGGCGTTCAAGAGCAGGGCGAATGAATACGTAACCGATGAGATTGTTACACAGTCGCTGACCGAGCGGCTGAGCAGGCTGATCGAGCTTGGCAGCGGGTACATCGTGCTTAACGGCGGGACCGGTACGCTGTTGGAGCTGGCGGAAGTCTGGGAGTTGAAGAACAAGGGCTTTCTTGACCGCGCCAAACCGATTATATTGGTGGGCGGTTTCTGGCGGCCTTTGGTCGATCTGCTCGAGCGGGACGATCCGGGCTGCAGCCGATATGTGAGCTTTGCGGTCGATGCGGAAGAGGCCGTACGAATTGTGGTCGATGCATTGTGAGAATCAGGGAACTCGATACGAGGAGCCTGCTATGAATAAGAGAAGAATCCTGATATGCTTGCTGGTGTTTGTGTTCGGCGGGGCGGTTTGCTGCGCGGCAGGTGAGTTGTCGCCCGGCTTGCTGCGGGACGGCTATGCCTTTACCTCGGTGCAGGGGACAGTGATGGTCGATTCCGAGAAGGGAATCTGGCTCTTCGAGTTTGCCGAGGACGTCAACGATCTCAATTCTGTGGTCCGGGCGGGCACATCGCTGCAGTTGCTGCCTTCGACGTGGCTGGAGAAGCTAAGGGAGGATCTCGCGACGCGGCAGGGCAATACGTATCTACTGAACGGGACGGTGACACAATATAAAGGGCGGAATTTCATTTTTCCCTCGTATTTTCGTTCCGTGACTATTGTCGAGGAGGAGCCGGCGGCAGCGGTCGAGGAGCCAGAGACGCCGGTCGAGCCTGATGACGATACGGTTGAGCCGAACGAGCCGGTGGAGCCGGCGGAGGCGGACGAGCAGGTTGCTGAAGATGAGCCGGACGGCGAGCCCGGGGATGCCAACAGTCTGGTGGGAATACCGCAGGAGGTGCTGGACAGGATCAACAGCAGGAAGGTGATTCGCAATCGCGTGCGGCCCAGGCCGGTGGTTCCGAAGGTCGAGCCCGAGCAGGTGGATAAGCCTGAGCCGAAGGAAGAGACGCAGACGGACGCTGACGATGCGGTGCCGGCGAAATCCGTCGGCCAGCCCGAGCGAACGAGAGCCGAGCAGCGGAATCTGGATACCATACTGGCCAACAGGCTGGCGTTTCTGGACAGGCAGGACGATGGGGACTGGGCGTTTGTGCTGGATGCGTACGGGCTCAGCGCCAAGCGGGTGCGGCTGGAATTGTTGCCGTGTCAGGCTCTGGAGATAGCCGAAGCAAGGAGCAAGGCCTCGCCGGTGCAGCTTCGCTTCAAGATCGCGGGTATACGGACGCGGTATCAGGGAAAGGATTATCTGCTGTTGCAGAGGGCGGCGCGTGTGTTCAGCCATGGGAACTTTCAGGCGTTCACGCCGGAGTAACGGAGATTGCCGGGGGAGCATTGGCCATCGGAGGATATTGTGTCACAAACGCTTGAGGGCATACTGCTGAGTTGTTCACAGCACGGTTTTGCGGATGCGTTGGGTGCATTCAGGGCGAAGATGCTGGCGACGGCGCGTCTGGCCGGGCCCGACAGCGAACAGAACAAGAAGGTGGTCGGGATCCTGCGCGACATTGCCGAGCACGGCGATGCCAAGCTGGCGGAGTTTACTGAGAAGTTCGACCGCGTGCGTCTTTCTGCGAGCGAGTTCCTTGTGAATGCACGCGAGATCGAGGCGGCCCATGCGAGTATCGACTCGACGCTTCTGGAGTCGATTCGCAAAGCGATTGCGAATGTTCGGGAGTATCAGCAGCGGATATTCTCCGGCGAGGATTGGAGGGCGGGTTCGACCGGCATACGGTACACGCCTATCAGGCGCGTCGGCGTGTGCATACCGGGTGCTGCGGCGCCGCTTCCTTCGACGGTGATCATGACGGCGGTTCCGGCGCAGGTGGCGGGCGTCAAGGAGATCGTGGTGGTTTCGCCGCCACGGTTCGAGGGCGGCATTCATCCGGTTATTCTCGCCGTGTGTTGCGAGCTCGGGCTGACGGAGGTTTATCGGGTGGGCGGGGCGCAGGCGGTGGCCGCCCTGGCGTTTGGTACTGAGACAATCGGCAAGGTGGATATGATTGTGGGGCCGGGCAATATGTGGGTACAGGCGGCCAAGAAGCACGTTGCGGGCGATTACGTTGCGATCGATTCGGTTGCGGGGCCCAGCGAAGTGCTGATCGTCGCCAACGAGCAGGCGAACCCGGCGTGGATTGCGGCCGACATGCTCAGCCAGGCCGAGCACGGTATCGACAGCAGCGCGATTGTGGTTACCGATTCAGAGCAAACGGCCGAAGCGATTCTTGCATCGCTCGATACACAGCAGAGACAGCTTGGTCGAGGCGAGGAGACGCTGAAATCTCTGTTGGAGTTCAGCAGGATCGTTGTCGTGGAGAGCATGGAGCAGGCCATCGAACTGGCGGACGAGTTTGCGACGGAGCATCTGGAGATCCAGTGCGGTGATCGAAGCAGAGAGATTGCGGCGCAGATCACCAACGCCGGGGCGATATTCATCGGCCCCTATACGCCCGTGGCGGTGGGGGACTACTTGGCGGGTCCCAGCCATACGCTTCCGACGGGCAGCCGTGCGAAGTTTTCAAGCGCCCTGACGAGCAACGATTTTGTCAAGTCGATCAGCGTCGTGGAGTACACGAAGGAACAACTGGCGAGCGGGGCCGAGGATATCATTCGTCTGGCTGAGATCGAGGGTCTCGATGCCCACGCCAACAGCGTGCGAATCAGGCAGAAGGACTAACGTCCGGTATGCAGCCGGGACGCCATCTGGAAGGATACGTTATGGATCGACGCAGTTTTCTGCAAAAGGGACTTGCGGCGACCGCGGGACTGCTGGCGAGCGGCGGTTGTTCGCGGTTGATCGGCGGCAGCGATTCGGATGACGTCAGACCCAACATCGTTCTGATTATGGCCGACGACCTCGGCTACGGTGACATCGGCTGTTACGGCAACGAGCGTATACGGACGCCGAACATAGACGCCCTCGCGGCCGCCGGCATGAAGTTCACCGACTACCATTCCAACGGAGCCGTGTGCAGTCCGACCAGAGCTGCTCTACTGACAGGCCGATATCAACAGCGATGCGGAATCGACGCAGTTGTCACCGCCAAGGGCCCGGCCCGGGAGACAGGTATGGCCCCCAGCGAGATTACTTTCGCCGAAGTCCTCAGGAAGGCCGGCTACGCAACCGGGCTCTTCGGCAAGTGGCACGTCGGCTACAGAGTCATATTCAACCCGACCCGGCAGGGCTTCGATGAGTTCCGCGGCTACGTCAGCGGCAACGTTGACTATCATTCCCACATCGACCAGGCGAACATCGACGACTGGTGGGAGGACGACAAGAAGGTTCCCGAAGAGGGCTATGTCACCGATCTGATCGGCAATTACGCAGTAGGCTTCATCAAACGCAACAAGAACAAACCGTTCTGCCTATATATGCCCCACGAAGCGCCGCACTATCCATACCAGGGCAGAAACGACCCGCCCGAGCGGCTTCCGGGCGGCAAGAAGGGCAGGAAGACGCCAAACCACGACATCCCTCGCGCCTACAAGGAGATGGTCGAGGTAATGGACCACAACATCGGCCGGGTGATCGATACACTCAAGTCTCTGGACCTGTATCGCAAGACGTTCATCTTCTTCTGCTCGGATAACGGAGCCAATAAGCGCGGCAGCAACGGCCCCCTCAACGGCTTCAAGGGCAGTCTGTGGGAAGGCGGCCATCGGGTGCCCGCCATTGCCTGCCTGCCCGGGCGGATTGCGGCAGGTTCGGTGACGGATCAGACGGTGCTGGGGATGGATCTTTTCCCGACTATGGCATCGATTGCGCAGGCGTCCTTGCCGAAAGGTCTGGAGTTGGATGGAGTGGATTTGACGGGACTTCTGACGCGCGAGGAACAACTGCCGGAGCGCACGCTCTTCTGGGCGTATCGCAGGAGTCGTGCGGTGCGCGAAGGGCCGTGGAAGTTGCTCGTTCGCAATACGAAGGCCAGTTTGTACAACCTGGAGCATGACCTCGGCGAGACGCAGGATTTGTCCGAGGAAAGGCCGGAGATTGTCGGCCGGTTGCAGTCGGCGCTGGCGGCATGGAAACAAGACGTCGGACTGTCCGACGCATAGCATTCGGGAGCAAGTAGCATGAACGATCAATTCAATCGAAGAGACGTACTCAAACTGACTGCGGGAGCGATGGTGTCGGCGGCCGGGGCGGGGTGTATCGAGATGACCAGGTCCTCCGGCAAGACCCGGGTGCCTGTCTATCTGCAGGATTATGCGAACCTCTACAAAGAGGATCCTCGGCGGGCGGCCAGGGCCTGGTTCGCCGATGCGGATTTCGGGCTCTTTATGCACTACGGATTGTACAGCCAGCTTGGCCGGGGCGAGTGGGTCATGCTGCGCGAGAGGATCCCGGTCGATGAATACATGAAGCTCAAGACGACTTTCACGGCGGAGAACTTCGATCCCGATTTCATCACGGATATGGCCCTGGCGGCCGGCATGAAGTACGTCAACATTACGTCACGTCATCACGACGGCTTCTGCCTCTTCGAGACCAAAGCGCACGATTACCACAGTATGGCCTCGCCGGCGAAGCGCGATCTGATCGGTGATCTGGCGCAGGCATGCGAGCGGAAGGGGCTCGGGCTGTTTCTCTATTACTCGTATGCGGCAGACTGGTGGCATCCGTATTTCTACTCGCGCGACGCCGGTTGGAAGAACGCCCGGCCCGCATATAAGACGCCGCCGGCGCGCTATAAATGGCGCAAAGATGAAGACTTTCGCATCTATGTGGATTACGTACACACGCAACTCCGCGAACTGCTGACCAATTACGGGCCGATTGCCGGCATATGGTTCGATCCGATCATGGGATTCTACAGCAGGCCCGATCTGTTTCCGATGGAGGAGACATATGCACTTGTGCGTTCACTGCAACCGCAGGTTCTGATTTCGTTCAAGCAGGGGGCGACGGGCACGGAGGATTTTGCGGCCCCGGAGCGTTCGGGACATTCGCTTGCCGACAGGCTGAAAGATCCCGAGCATCGCAGAGTGGCCGAGCATGCCTGGGACCAGAATAAGGACAAGCACAACGAAATATGCGACACGCTTCAGCCGCGCGTCTGGGGTTATAAGAAAGCGGACGACGGGAAACACCTCGACGCCGACGAAGTGCTCAAGCGGTTGGAAGCTGCGAATGAAAGAGACTGTAATCTGCTGATGAACACCGGGCCTCTGCCTGACGGCTCCATCCATCCGGTGGATGTTGAGACGCTGCGCGAGGTCGGCCGAAGAATCCGGGCGGACGCCCGAACAACTGGAGGATAGACAGATGGATCACACGAATCTGAATCGACGGGACTTCATGAGAAGCTGTGCGGCGGGAGCATCCGCGATGATGGCCTCGCCGTTTCTGGCCGCGGCTGCGAACTCACAGCAAGGCAAGCGGCCGAATATCGTTCTTATGGTCAGTGACGACCACGGCCTTGATGCGCTGGGCTGCTATGGAAATCCGGTTATCAAGACACCCAACCTCGACACACTGGCCGGGGAAGGTGTGCGCTTTACGAATGCTTTTTGCACGACGGCCAGTTGCAGTGCCAGCCGCTCGGTCATTCTGACCGGCCTTTACAACCACGCCAACGGCCAGTACGGCCACCAGCACAGCTACCACCACTTCATATCCTTTCCCGATATCAAGTCGCTGCCCGTGCTGCTGACCGAGGCCGGCTATCGGACGGGGCGAATCGGCAAGTACCACGTGGCCCCGGAAGAAGTCTACAAGTTCGAGACGGTGCTCCGCGGCAACAGTCGAAATCCCGTGCAGATGACCGAGCAGTGCAAGGACTTTATCAACGCGGCCGATGACAGGCCGTTCTTTCTGTACTTCTGTACGAGCGATCCGCATCGGGGCGGGGGCAAACTGGATGAACTGCCTCACAAGCCCGACCGATTCGGCAATCGGCCGCAGGGACATGCGGGGACTGAGGATGTCGAGTACGATCCGGCAGATGTTGTCGTTCCTGATTTCCTGCCCGATATTCCGGAGTGCCGGGCGGAACTGGCTCAGTACTACCAGGCGGTATCGCGTGTCGACCAGGGCGTCGGGACGCTCGTTGCCGCACTCAAGGACGCGGGCACGTACGACAACACCGTCTTTATCTATATCTCGGACAACGGCGTGGCCTTTCCCGGAGCCAAGACCACTTTATACGAACCCGGCATGCGGCTGCCGATGATCGTTCGCGCGCCGGGGCTGGAGAATACGGGCATAGCGTGCGATGCGCTGGTCAACTATACAGACCTGGCGCCGACCATTCTGGACTTTGCGGGAGCGATGCCGAACGAGACGAAGTTTCACGGTCGTTCGTTCAAAGATGCGCTTGGCGTCGAGCATCCGAAGGACTGGGACGTGACGTACGCATCGCATACTTTCCATGAAATTACGATGTACTATCCGATGCGTGTAGTGAGGCGGCGACGGTACAAGCTGATCTGGAATATCGCACACGGTCTTGAGTATCCATTCGCCAGCGATCTTTGGGAATCGGCCGCGTGGCAGGGCACGATTCATCGCGGGCTCAAGCGCTACGGCAAACGCAAGGTGGACGCATACATCCATCGCCCCGAGTTCGAGTTGTACGATCTGCAGAGCGATCCGCACGAAGTGGAGAACCTGGCGGACGATCCGAAGCACGGCAAGCTGTTGGCGCAGTTGAAAGACGAGCTGCGGGCGTTCCAGAAGCGAACGGATGATCCGTGGATTCTCAAGTGGCGCTACGAGTAAGCTGCTACGGCCAAACTTGACCGGAGAGCGGGCGGCCGGTATGATGCGGCGTGTTACGACGGGCCCGCCTTCGCAGCGCGGGTCGTTTTTCGCTGTGCACAATCAATTTCCGGCCTTAAAGGAAGGGATGTATATATGGCGCTTCTATTGGGATATGATGTTGGAAGCTCATCGATCAAGGCCACGCTGCTGGATGCGGAAACGGGCAAGGCGCTTGCCAGCGCGACCTCTCCCGAGAAAGAACTCGAGATAATCGCCAAACAGGCGGGCTGGGCCGAACAACATCCGGATACATGGTGGGAGCATGTTCGGAAGGCGACGCAGCAGATCCGTGGAAAGGCGAAATTCGATCCGGCCGACGTGAAGGCCATTGGCATTTCCTATCAGATGCACGGGCTGGTGATCGTGGACAAGGACAAGCAGGTGCTTCGTCCGTCGATCATCTGGTGCGACAGCAGGGCAGTTGGGATCGGGCAAGAGGCTGCCAGAGAGATCGGCGCCGAGAAGTGTCTGAGCAGGCTCTTTAACCTGCCCGGCAATTTCACGGCCTCCAAGCTCAAATGGGTCAAGGACAACGAGCCCGATGTCTACTCGAAGATTCACAAGATGATGCTGCCCGGCGATTATATTGCGATGAAGATGACCGATCAGATCAGGACCACGCCTTCGGGGCTTTCCGAAGGCATCATGTGGGACTTCGAGGCGGACGGGCCGGCCGATTTCGTGCTCGACAACTACGGCATTTCGAAGGATCTTGTCGCCGAGACCGCTGCGACTTTCTCGGTTCAGGGCGAACTGACGTCCGCCGCGGCTGAAGAACTTGGTCTTGCAGCGGGTACGCCGATCAGCTATCGGGGGGGCGACCAGCCCAACAACGCACTGTCACTCAGCGTGCTCAAGCCGGGCGAAATTGCGGTTACGGCCGGGACGTCCGGCGTTGTCTACGGGGTGAGCGATCAGAAGAGCTACGACGAGCTTTCGCGCGTCAACGTCTTTGTGCACGTCAACCACACGGCCGGCGACCCGCGGTACGGCGTGCTGCTGTGCCTAAACGGCACGGGGATTCTCAATAGCTGGCTCAAGCATAACGTCGTCGACGGCGCGGGGATCGATTATCCTCAGATGAACGAACTGGCCGCGTCGGTGCCCGTGGGCTCGGAGGGACTGGTTATTCTGCCATACGGCAACGGGGCCGAGCGAACGCTTGGCAACAAAGACATCGGCGCGTCGATTCACGGCTGGAACTTCAACATCCACAAAAAGCCGCACTTGCTTCGGGCAGCTCAGGAAGGTATAGTTTTCGCACTCAATTACGGCCTCGGGATCATGCGGGATATGGGTATTGAATTGAAAACCGTCAAGGCGGGTAATGCGAATATGTTCCTGAGCCCTCTCTTCGCAGAGGCCTTCGCCACAGTCACGGGAGCGGCGGTGGAACTGTATAATACCGACGGCTCGCAGGGCGCAGCCCGCGGAGCGGGGATCGGAGCGGGAATCTACAGCGGTCCCGAAGACGCGTTCTCCGGTCTCGAACCCGTCAAGACAATCGAACCGAACGACGAATTAAGGGATGCGTACAAGACGGCGTACGCGAGATGGGAAGGCGTGCTCACAAGCCGGCTCTAAGGCTCGGGGCTTGCGCAATATACGAACTGAATCCGAACGACACAGTGCGAAAGGAGAAGTGATATGGCCGCATATTTTCCGGAAGTAGACAAGATCAAATACGAGGGACCCGATTCAAAGAACCCGCTTGCCTTCAAGCATTACAATCCCGACGAGGTTGTTCTCGGCAAGACGATGGCCGAGCATTTGCGGTTTTCGGTCTGTTATTGGCACACGTTCAAGAATCTGGGGACCGATCAGTTCGGCGGCGATACGATCATTCGCAAGTACAACGATTCGTCCGATCCGATGGAAGTGGCCGAGATGACGCTTGAGGCTGCTTTTGAGTTCTTCACGAAACTGGGCGTGGGCTTCTGGTGCTTCCACGACCGGGATATCGCTCCCGAAGCGGACAACTTGGCGGAAACGAACAAGCGGCTCGACAAGATCGTGGCCAGGGCGAAGAAACTCCAGGCGGATACGGGCCTGCAACTGCTCTGGGGAACGACCAACGCCTTTTCGCATCGTCGATTCATGGCCGGGGCGGGCACGAATCCGTCACCCGAAGTTTTCGCATACGCGGCCAGTCAGATCAAGAAGGCCATCGAGGTGACGAAGGAGCTGGGCGGCCAGGGCTATGTCTTCTGGGGCGGACGCGAGGGGTACGAAACGCTGCTGAACACGGACATGAAGCGGGAGCTGGATCATATGGCTTTGCTGCTGCAACTGGCCGTGGATTACAAGAAGAAGATCGGCTTCAACGGCCAGTTCTACATCGAGCCCAAGCCCAAGGAGCCGACCAAGCATCAGTACGATTTCGACGCGGGCAGTTGCTTTGCGTTTTTGCAGAAGTACGACCTGGTCAACGACTTCAAGCTGAATATCGAGGCGAATCATGCCACGCTGGCCAGCCATGAATTCTGTCACGAACTGGCGTTCTGCGCAGCCAACGGCATTCTCGGTTCGGTGGACGCCAACCGGGGGGACATGCTTCTCGGCTGGGACACGGATCAGTTCCCGACCAATCTCTACGACACGACGCTGGCGATGTATATTATTCTCAAGGCGGGCGGTTTTACGACAGGCGGTCTGAATTTCGACGCGCACGTCCGGCGGCAGTCGATCGATCCGGTGGATCTGTTCTACGCCCACATCGGCGGCATGGACACTTTCGCGCGGGGTCTCAAGGGCGCGGCGAAGATGATCGAGGACGGAACGTTCGAGAGTATGGTCGCCGAGCGGTACCAGAAGTGGGACGGCGCGTTGGGATCGAAGATCGACAAGCGGCAGGTCGGGTTCGAAGAACTCGAAGCTTACATTCTCGAACACGGCGAGCCCGAGCTGCGGAGCGGCAGGCAGGAGCTGTTCGAAAATCTGCTGAACGAATACATCTGACGAGAGCCGGTGCCGACGGCCGCATTACAGTGACAGAGCGCTCGGGCGATGAGGGGCGAGTGCACGAGGTACGTTCTGTGCGGCGTTCGATAGCCGTGTCAGGCGATCAGCATGGCGTCGCCGTAGGAGTAGAAGCGGTATCGTTGTTCGATGGCGTGGCGATAGGCGGCCATGACGTTTTCGAGGCCTGCGAACGCGGCGACCAGGGCCAGGAGCGTCGAGCGGGGGAGGTGGAAATTCGTAATGATCGCGTCGACGATCCCGAACTGATAGCCGGGCGTGATGAACAGCTTTGTGTTGCCTGAAAAGGGCTCAACGCGGCCGTTAGCGGCGGCGCTTTCGAGCGTGCGTACCGAGGTTGTCCCGACTGCGACGATCCGGCCGCCGTCGTGTTTCACCCGGTTGATTGTCTCTGCATTTCGGGCGTCGATGCAGAACCATTCCTCGTGAATATCGTGGTCTTCGAGTCGCTCGGCCGTTACGGGCTTGAATGTGCCGGCTCCGACGTGGAGGGTGACATGCGCGGTGACGACCGCCATGTCCCGCAGGCGCTCAAGCAGTGTGTCGGTGAAATGCAGGCCGGCGGTAGGAGCTGCCACGGCGCCGCTTCTTTCGGCGTAAACGGTCTGGTAACGGAGTCTGTCCTGCTCGGCGATATTGTGGTCGGCGTCTCGCCTGATATAGGGCGGAAGCGGGGGAAATCCTATTCGATCGAGGATGGTCTCGGGATCGGCGGGGTGCGCGACGGCGATGCGACACCGTCCTTCGCTTTGTTTCTCGACAAGCGTGGCCTGAGAGAAATCGTCTCCGCGGGTATCTTTGAGGATAAAACGTTCTGCGGGTTTGAGTTTGCGGGCGCCTTTGAGCATCACGAGCCATGTGCCGTCCGGGCAGGGACTTAGAAACAGCCCCTCGAGCCTGCCGCCGGTGGCACGTCGGGCGAAGAATCGGGCGGGCAGAACTCGCGTATTGTTCAGCACGAGGCAGTCGCCGGGCTTGAGGAGCGATGGCAGGTCGGAGAAGTTCCTGTCGGCGAGGCGGCCGTTGGGTCGCTGCAGGACAAGCAGTCGCGAATCGCTGCGCGACGCGGGGGGTTGCTGGGCGATCAACTCCGGAGGCAATTCATAGTTCAGGCTGTCAGTCTTCATGGCCAGAAGTTATCAGACCACGGCTGCAATACCAAAAAAAATTTGTGCCCATAATAAGCGCCTTTTTGCGTTTTTGCCGTCGGCGAGCACTGGACGCGAAAGCGGCGTGTCGTTGCAGACGATACTATCGTCGCAGGCCGTATGCAGTCAGTGGTGTTTCAGGGGCAGAACAATGATACCGAGAGAGCGTTTCGAACAGACGGCGACGTCCATTGCGGCACTCAACAAGGCGCAGCTCAAGAGCCGCATCAGGAATTTCAAGGGTCGCTTTCGACTGGATTTCACCGAAGAGTATCTCAACAAGCTCAGCGCCGACCGACTGCGTCACATCCTGCTGGCCGCCCTGATAAGCGGCGGGCCCCGTCAGTAAACGCATCCGGCCTGACATATCGCGAGGCAATAAAAAAAGGCGGACCGGAAGTCCGCCCTTTTTCGATCTTCACCGTTTCCTGGAAGGATACTGATTACCAGATACTCGGCTGATACCCAAGGCTGCCCCAGCAACCCTTTTGAATATAGATCAGGTCTTCGTGGCCCTGATCGCTCGTCGGCGAGTAATGATTACCCGGATGACCGCGAACTCTGTTACGTCCTTCCTGGATGGTATCTGTGCCCCGCCACTTTCGATATTCCGCGTGACCGTCGGCAAATGCAAGGTTGGTGCCGTCGCCGTGGCGTACAGGCGGATCATCCCACCATTGAGCCTTGTCGTAATGCACCGCAAAGCTGTCCGGCGTTACCCAGCCTTCGTCGATGTAGATAATGCGCGTGGCGTGCGAACCCTGGATTTCATTGCGTTTTTTGAGAAAGACACCGTATTGGTCGGTGCCGGCGCGTTTAAGACCATTTGCCGCGTCCATGGCGGCGTACGTGAGCAATTCGCCTCGTATGCCGGTAGGGCATGCGTAGAGATCGAGTTGCTTGACGTAAGGCCACATTGCGCCTTCTTGTATCGCCTGGCGCTGCAAGTGCTCGTCCAACTGGCCACCCTGGCCGTAATCACTGGCATAACAACGACCCACCCATGGAATCTCATTGTCATGGAGCGGCGACGGATGTCCCGGTTCGGCCCGACCCGGTGTTCCCAGCGGAGCCCCGTTAACGATCTTATCGTCGTTGTCGTCGCAATACATTGTCCAGCCGAGCGCAAGTTGTTTCAAGTTACCCATGCAGACCGCTCGTTGGCCCTGTTCCTTGGCGCGCTGCAGCGCAGGCATCAGAATCGCCATCAAGATCGCGATGATCGCGATGACGACCAGAAGCTCAATAAGTGTAAATCCTTTCCGTTTGCACATAGTCGTACCCCTTACGTGAGTTGTCTCAAATCTCGATGTCTGGCCGCCGCATGACGAGCAGGCAGACCTGTTGAATGCGGGTCGCAACGCGCGTCCCGGTTTCGGCCTCGCCAAGCACCGTCAGGATCGGCCGAATCCCCCATAATACCAATTTTTATGTATATAATCGTGCAGGCTGCCAGTATTTTCAGTCAATCTGGCCGTCTATTAGTACTACGCAGGGGAGCCGAAAGAAGTTCGCTAACCCTGGCTTTATAGGCCGCAAGAGCGCATGAAAAAAGGCGGACGCAATGTCCGCCTTTGTTTTTTTGACTGTTTGTGCGCCGAGAGGCGGGTTGGATTCAGTAGATTGACGGCACGTATGCCAAGTCGCCCCAGCAGCCCTTCTGAATATACACGAGGTCGTCCGTACCCTCATCGGTCGTGGGGTCATAATGGTTACCAGGATGGCCTCGCACTCTGCTTCGTCCTTCCTGGATGGTATCGATTCCCTTCCACTTCTTGTATTCGGCGTGTCCATCGGCAAAGGCGAGCGTCGTGCCGTCCCCGTGGCGTACGGGCGGATCATCCCACCACTGAGCCTTGTTGCAGTGCACGGCAAAACTGTCCGGCGTTACCCAACCTTCGTCGATATATACGATTCGAAGGGCGTGTGAACCTCGGATATCGGTGCGCTTCTTAAGGAAGCGACCGGGTTTGTCAGTATCGGCACGCTTGAGTCCGTTCACTCCGTCCATTGCCGCATACGTCAGCAGTTCGCCTCGAATGCCCGTCGGGCACGAGTAGAGGTCCAACGTTTTGACGTAGGGCCACATGGCGCCTTCCATGATAGCCTGTTTCTGGAGGAACTCGTCCAACTGACCACCTGAGCCGTAGTCGGCGGCGAAGCAACGGCCCACCCACGGAATCTCATCGGGGTGTCCGCCGGGGCCTGCTTCCGCTCTGCCCGGCGTCCCGAGAGGCGCGCCGTTGACGATCTTCTCATCGTTGTCGTCGCAATAGAGGTTCCACCCCAGTGCGAGTTGCTTGAGGTTGCCGACGCAGACCGCCCGCTGGCCCTGTTCTTTGGCCCGTTTGAGCGCGGGCATGAGAATTGCCATCAATACCGCAATGATTGCGATAACGACCAAGAGCTCAATAAGTGTAAAGCCCCTTTTCTGTACCATCGTTCGTACTCCTTCTTGCTGTCGCGTTCGAGAAATTCCGGCGGCCCCCACAGGTCGCGCGACCGCCCCACAGATTGTTCGGATCAATAGTCTTTGTAATGGCGCATCCAGTCGGGCCACTGCTCGGCGGTTGCTCCGCCCGCCTGCGTCCAGGGGCCCGCGGTGTTATACGTCCTGTGCCATTTGAGTGTCCATAGTTCCTTGAGGCCGACCTTGCGGACGGACCAGTCGCAGAACAGTGAATTGACGAAGCCGTTGTGCCTGTCCACGCACACACGGTTCATTTCGTTTTGATTGGGCGTATCGCCCGGGCCGGCCTCGGTTTGCGGCGGCTGGTCGTCCTCGCGGGGCCACGAATCGACCCACCAGCTTCCTGTAAAGATGGGCACGTTATTGGCCTGCTGCACGTGGGGCGTTCCCCAGTGCGAATCGGCGGGCGTGCGTCCCCAGCCGTTGTTGCGATTGCCGGCCTGGACGGACGCCTGGATATTGAGTATCCAGCCGTTGAGTCCGTAGCTGCCCACATCGTCGCCCAGTTCCCACGCCACGTAGGACCACTGGCCCTGGGGGATGCCGCCCGAGGGCGCCGGTTTGGTCGCCGTCGGACAGGTCCACATCTTTTCGTCTTTGGAGTATGGCGCCATGGTCATCCGCCAGAAGCGGCCGGAGCCCACGCCGCTTCGCGTTCCGTTGACCTCGCCGGTGAAGAAATTGCCGTTGTTGTCGTCGCAGTACATGGCGAACATCAGGCCCCACTGCTTGAGATAGCTCAGGCAGGCGGCGGTCTGTGCCTGCTTCTTGACCCGCTGCAGCGCGGGCATGAGGATCGCCATCAATATCGCAATGATGGCGATGACAACCAGCAGTTCAATAAGTGTGAAGCCTTTTGCACTTCTCTTCATTTTCTTCGTTTCCCTATTGAGCATCTATCTCGTCTGTCTTATTGACCGCCTACGCGCGTCTTGCCGGGATAATGGCGGTCGAGCCACTCGAGGTCTTCATTGGGCGGATTGAACGGCGTATTCTTGCCATAGCCGTTGGCCGCAGCTTCAGCTCTGTCAATGAAGTACACGACGGTGCGCTTATCCTGCCACTTTCTGGTCTCCGCATGGCCGTCGAGAAAGCTGAACGTTGAAGCATCGTTGTGGAATATTCCCAGCGGATCCCAGAGCACATTCTGTCCAGGTTGATATGACCAGCCATCATGATTGAAGTTGCCCGCGCCGCCGTCATAGATTTCTTCGACAAAGAGCATCTTCTGGGCCGGACTGTCAAATTCCATAAGACTCTTCGGGTCATTTGCCTGAGTGGCACGCAGGAAGTCCGGCATGGAATAGCTGCGCCACATCTGATACTGAGGAGTATTGCCCCGACTGGTTCCCTGGGTAGGCCGATTGTCCCCCGGGCAATGGTATGCGTCGACGGTCTTTATGTACGGCCAGAGAACACCGCCTTTGAGCCCATTGTACCGCTCCTCCCGCGTAACATCACCGTTGGGTTTGCGGACGATGCCGCTGGTCAGTCCTGACAAAGGCGGCATGACCCACGGCGGTACACCGTTTACAACATCATAAACCGCCCATCCGCCGCAAATCTTGCTGTTGTTGTCGTCGGCGTACATCATGTAGGCCTGCGCCATCGTTCTCTGGTTAGCCAGACAGGCTACGCCACGGGCCTGTTCCTTTACCGCGTTGAGGGCAGGCATCAGAATGGCCATCAGCACGGCGATGATTGCGATAACGACGAGCAATTCAATCAGGGTGAAGCCGCGCGACGGGTTATCTGTTCTTGTAGTGTCAATCCACATACACACACCCTTTCAAAACCAGTCCGTTTAATCCATCTGTAAGATGCGCAGAACGCCGCGGCTGTTTCGCAAAATCTGCGAAATTGCCTGCATTTTGGGCCGGTACCACCGAATACCTATTTTAACGCAAAAGCCGTTCGCGGGCAATAATAATTTCGACAAAGCCGACCGAGCAAGGACAAGTTTTCTGAGGGCAAAGGGCTGTTCGAGCGGCAATTACATTGACTTGCGACAAATTCACGCGTTCGATGCAGTCAAATGCATCTGAGGGGGTTGCGGAGACGTTGAGCTGGGGGCCCGTAAGGGATGCGCGTGTCGGATGCGAAGGGCGGTCTACCGATGGATTGGATGCGGCCTGGGGATGCATGGACAAAGGCGGGAAACGGGCTGTGGGGAGCGCATGAAAAAAGGCTGGAATCGCGATCCAGCCTTTTGTGAGACAGTTCGTAATTTACTTATATACTAACAGCGATATGAACTATCCACTGCCTCACCAAAACCAAGATATATGAGAAGAAAAGAGCAATAATGACAATACTTATTGTACGCTGGAATCGGCGATTGGCAAGAAAAATCTTCTCATTTTTTTCAAAAAACTGCAAAAAACCATGCTGAGACTGGTTTTTTTATCCGTGCGGGGCCTGGTATAGCCGAATCAGCGCCTCTATTCTTCCAGATTAACGGGCGCAACGCAGTAAATATAGGTAAGCGGGCCATCGCCGGTATTCTTCACATCGTGCTGCGTTCTCGGCGGGATATAGGCGATTTTGCCCTGGCCGGCCTGGAGGATCTGATCGTCGCCGATGGCGACTTGTGCCTGACCGGTGAGGAATACGAGCAGTTCTTCGTGGTCCTTCGTGCTGTGTTGGCCGCAGCTCTTGCCCGGCTCGACGAAGACCCGGCCGGACCGCATTCCGTGCGTCTGCGATTCAGCGTCCAGCAGTTGCTGATATTCGGGCTTGTCGTTCAAATCCGTGGTAAACGCCTTATTCGACATATTGACAGCGCTCCAAAGAGTTCATAATTGGCATTTCAGGCGGCATTAGAAGGGCGGTGCGGGCTTGTGTCAATGATATTCTTGACCGGGGAGGGTGGGGTCGCTAAGGTGTGGCCCGACCTTGACAGATTTTTCTTCGTTTGGGAGTTTTGCCAAATGGCATCAGATACGACAACTCTTGCGCTGGCCGGGACCGCCGCCTGGCTGGGCTTCGTGCACACCATACTGGGGCCGGATCATTATCTGCCCTTTGTGATGATGTCGTGGGCGCGGAAATGGTCCGGGGCGAAGACGGCGCTGATCACGTTCCTGTGCGGACTGGGTCACGTAGCCGGCTCGGTCGTGCTGGGCATGGTTGGTGTGGCGATAGGGGCGGCGCTGGATAAGCTGGAACTGATCGAATCGAGGCGGGGCGATCTGGCGGCGTGGCTGTTGATCGGCTTCGGGCTGGCCTATTTGATGTGGGGGATCAGGCGGCTGTATCGAGGCAAGTCTCACGTGCACAGTCATACGCATCTCAGGGACGGCGGCCATGCGCATCCGCACACGCACCTGGGCGAGCACTCGCACGTGCACACGGGAGAGAAGGCGAGCATCGCTCCGTGGACGCTGTTCATCATCTTCGTTTTCGGTCCATGCGAGCCGTTGATACCGATTCTGATGTACCCGGCCGCCAAAGGCGGGTATGCGAGCGTCGCGCTGATCGCACTGGTATTCAGCGCCGTGACGATTGGGACAATGCTCGCTGCGGTGCTGCTGGCGCGGCGCGGCGTGAATTTCCTGCCGATGGAGCACCTGCAGCGTTACGCGCACGTCCTGGCCGGCGCCATGATCCTGCTTTGCGGGTTGGCGATCGTATTTCTCGGCCTGTAGGAGCCTCGACGCGCGGGCCGGGCGTCACTACCTCCGGCGATGGATGCGTTTCTGATCGTGCGGTTTGGGAACGAAGAAATCGTCTTTCGTCAAGCCGCACTCGCGAATCATCCGCCGACAGTATTCGAGGTTGCCCAGATCGTTGGGGCCGGTGTTGTTCGTGCCGCAGGCGAATTTGACGCCCGCCTTTTTGGCCTTGAGGATGAATTCTTTGCTGGGCAGCTTGTATCGGGCGTTGATTTCTATCGCGACGCCGTGTTGGACCGCGGCGGCAATCACCCGGTCCATGCGCCGGTCGGTCCAGAGTTGCTCGTATTTGTCTGCAATGCGAGCGGGCAGAAAGGTGGGGTTCACATAGATGTCGATGGGTTCCGCCATGACGCCCTCGATCCTGCGGACCAGCATGTCCATGAAGTCCTGCTCGTCGTCCACGTGCACCTCGTTCGGCATCCACAGCCGCATGCGCCGGCCCTTGTCGTCGGTGAAGGTCATCGCGTCGGTGAACACGTAGTCGGCCTTCGCAATCATCTCCGGCGAGAACATGTTCACCCACTCACGTCCCTCGGCCTGCATGGCGGCGTACACGGGTTTGCCCTCGAGCGAGTCGAGAAACCGCTGCAGGCCCGCGTCGTTCGTCACTGGAAATCCCAGGCCGCAGTTCTGCGCGATGCCGTATTTGAGGCCGCGGGCATTTGCGTGCGCGATCGCCTGTTCGAGCGTGAGGCCGCCTTTGAGGTGCACATGATAGTCCACGAGCTGGAAATCAATCTGCGAAGCGGCGTCCGCGAACTCGATGCACATCAGGTGCGAGTTGGTTCGCAGGAGCATGCGGCCGTGGGCGATGGCGGGCGTTGCGCTGCTGTCCTCGCCGAGCGCGTTGACGGCGAGCAGTTCGTATTTCGGTCCGGCTTTTAGAACGACGACGTCGCCGTCGCGCGTGATGCAGTAGATCTTGCCGTCGGCCAGCACAGGGGAGCCGTAGAATCTGCCGGCCGGTTTTTCGCTCCAGAGCTGCTTGCCGGTGTCGCTGCGTACACACGTAATGTCGCCACGGTCATGAAAGAGAAAGAGCAGCCCGTCATGCGCCAGCGGGGTCGGCACGTAGGGGGCGGTCCGATTGGCGATGCGCCAGGCTTCAGTCGGGGCGGTGCTGCTGCGGTCCTGATGAGGGTCGACGGCGATGACGTACTTGCCGCTGCCGCCGTTGCCGCAGGTGCCTACGACGAGGTCCTCCACAAGGACGGGCGAGCTGACTACGCGAGCGGTAAATGCCGGCTGGAATTCCCAGGCGACTTTGCCTGTGTCGGGATTCACGCCTGTGACGCCGTGGGCGAAGCTGGTGAAGACCAAATGAGGTCGGCTGCCGTCGGCGGCGTACACGCACGGCGTCGAATAGGAGGTCTTATCGCTTGTGTCTCTGGGTACTCGCCAGCGGTCGGCGCCGGTTTCGCAGTCCACGGCGATCCACATGCTCGGGGGGGATTGCGATCTCTTTTCGTTTTCCAGCGTGAAGACGACCACATCTTCGTAGACTATCGGCGATGTGCCCGGTCCATGCTGGCTTTCGGTGCCCGGGAACGTGCGTTTCCAGACCGGATCGCCCTCATGCGTCAGGGCAATCAGCAGTGTCTCCGACGCGGTCGGCCAAAGCAGATACACGTGCTCGGCATCGAGGGCGGGCGTAGAGACGGCGTAGCTGTTGTCGCGGTTCATACGATATGAAGACAGGGGGTATCGCCGCCGCCAGAGTTGCTCGCCGTCCGAGAGACTCAGGGCCTGGACTATTCCGGCGGGGGCTTCTTGGTCGGCGCCGGTTACGAAAACCGTATTGTCCCAGACGACGGGCGAGGAGTGCCCGATTCCCGCCAGTTCGCGCTTCCAGGCGTAATCTTGCTCGGTCCATTCGACGGGCAGGCCCGAGGCGTCGCTGATGCCCTGGCCGTTCGGACCTCGAAAGCGGGGCCATTGTCCGGCCGACGCAAGCGAGATCGGCAGCAAGGCCAGGCAGAGCGCGCAAATGGCTGTTGTACGCCGTGCGGCGATTGTGTCGGCGATTCCTGTTGCAGATGACATAGAGTCCCTTTCGTTGTCTGTATTTGTGTTTGCCGGGTCGTCGGAGGCGAAAACATGGTGTTCGACTGCGACTTTTCCCCGATTTGCATCCATGCCCCACGAGCGAGGTGTCCTACCAGACTATCCAGTCAATAAATTACTTGACGGCCGGCCGGTGCACAAGTATTTGTATGGGCATCATTCTGCGATACACATGAAGGACTCAGTGGAACCAACGATGCAGGACGCAACCGAGCGAAGAACAGAACAGAGACTTCGCTATCGCTGGCCGGTTCGGTTCGCCTCCGAGAGGGGCAGCAAGCCCGCGGCCGGTCAGATCGTTGACGTATCGAGCAACGGTATCGCCTTTTTCTGCCACGCCGATGAGAATTGCCCGGAGCCGGGCCAGGCGGTCCGGACGAGCTTCGGCGTGCCGCACTTCGACGAGCAGGATTCGTTCGACACCGTTTATTTCAACCGGGTCGGGCGGGTGCGCCGGGTGGACGAAGCGAACCCGAACATACGCTGCATTGCCCTGCAGTTCGCCGAGCCGTTGTTCTTCAGGCCGGGCGAGCAGTACGTCTCTCAGGCGGAAGCGGAAAGTCGTCTCGAGGCAAAGCGTCGGGTTGTCCTCGAAGCAGAGAAACGAGCTGCTTCTGAATCAACCGCAGGGCCGCAGGCCGGGCAGGCAGCGCAGGCCCACGACCAGGCCGGGGCCAAGCTCAAGGCACAGTCCGAAGCATATCGCAATGCCCTGGTGAAGGCTCGCGGACAGATTAAGACGTTGCTCGAAGAAAAGCGGCAGCTCGAAAGGAAGCTGGAGCTCGAGGGCGAAGCCAGGCAAAGTGCCGAGGCCCGGGCCGCCGCCCGGGCTCAGGATGCGGCGGATGCCGAGAGCAGAATCAAAGGCGAAGTCGCCGAGCAGCTTGGGGTTTTCGAGGAAGCCGTGAATCTCGCGAAGGAGACCGCGCAGACGGAGACCCGACTGCGTGAAGAAGCCGAACAGCGGGTCAGGGCGGAGATCGAGGCACGGGTGGAGGCGGAGGAAATCGCTCGCACGGAATCCTCGTTGCGCGTGCAGGCCGAACAGCAGGCTACGGCCGAGTTGAAAGCCAGGGCCGATCTGTTTGCCGACGTTGAGAGGCAACTCAAGGAAGCTGCCGAGGCCAGGCGCAAGGCGGAGGCAGAAGCGATGGCGCAGGCGGAGGAACGGCGAAAGATGGAGGCCAGACTCAAGGGCCGCATCGATGCCCGTCTCGGCAGGCTGTCGAAGCTCCGCGCCAAGAGTCGAGAAAGGCGGCGCAAGTACAGCGAAATGGCTGAACAGGCCAGGGAGCGGCTGAAGTTTGCCGTCAGTGAAAAGGATGCTCTGCAGGAGCAGCTTAACGCCGAGGTTGCCGCCCGCCGAGTGGCTGAGGAGAAAGCGGTCGAGGAGGTCCAGAAGAGGACTCAGGCCGAATCGCTCGCCAAGTCGGAGTTTCGATCGAGGATGCAGGCGGAGAAGTCCGCTGCTACCGAAATCGATGAGAAGACCCGCACTATCGAGCAGCTTCGCGGACAAATCGATGACCAGGCGGCCCAGTATTCCGAAAGTCTGAACGAAATTCAGCGAAAGCTCGATACTGAGGTTCGCTCACATGAGCAGACCCGCAAAGAATCAGAAGCTCATGCGCAGAGGGCGGCGGAATTGGAAGGCGTCGTTGAATCCGAGGCTGCGGCCCAGCAAGCCGTCAAGAAGTTGCAGGATGAAATCAGAGTACTTACGGATCGACACAGCGAGACGATCGAACGCTTGCAGGCGGAATTTGATGAAGAGCAGGAAAAGCGCGAGTCTGTGGAAGCTGCCCGCCGCGATATCGAGGCTGAAGTAGAGGAGTTGAAGAAGGAACTCAAGAAGCGCAAAGCCGCCGCGACGCGCGCGGAGAAGAAGGCCGAACGGGAGGCAGCAAAGCGAACGGAGCTTGAGGCGGAGCTTCAGGAAATCTCCGGCGCTACTGTATCGCAGAAGTCTGGTAAGAAGTCCCGGGCCAGGAGTTCGAAGCAGTCCCGGACCGGCACCAGGGCGAAATCGCGGACCGCCAAACGATCGACAGCGGGCAAGTCCACGAGAAGTTCAGGCAGGAAGAATGCCAAAAAGACCGGCTGAGGTTGCCTCAATTGTGTTGCCGGAGATACCAGGTTCATCCCTAACGCTGCGACATCAGTCTGCGTACTCAGTGCCACATCCGGCTACGGAAGCGCATTGGCTCATTGCTCTATTACGATCATTTGATGAACGGCAAAGGAGGGGACGCCAAACTCGATGCGGCTGTTGACATACCGCCAGTCATCGAGCGGTTTGCCCTGCGGCTGGAGCGTTACTCGGGCGGGTCGGTTGGCGAAGCGGACGGACAATCGGCATGCGGGCACCGGCGGCAGCGATGTTATCTTGACATAACGGCGGCCGGCGCTGACTATCTCCCGCTTACCGGCGGCCATGTTCACCAGATGCACGATCTTTGCTCCGGCTTTTTCTCTCAGGACAATCTCGACGGTATCCGGGGCATCGGTGGTGACGTCGCGCTGCTTTTCGGGCAGGACCTCGTCGAGGACACTGCGAATCAGCTCGATCGGGACAGCGTTGCTGCCATGGCTGGTCAGCAGCGGGGTGGCGAAATAGTATGCCGTGCCCCTGCCGAATCGGTTGCGCACCAGAAGCGGCCGTTTGAGCCCGCGGGAGTCCCCGGCGGTTATGAGCGTGGCGGCAGAGGTTCTTTCGAAGCGGAAAAGCCAGTGATCGAAAGCCAACTGTCTGCTGCCGGTCCGGGCTCTCAGTCGTTCGCTGCCGTCGGGGCCTTTAACATCGGTGATGCCGCAAAGATGAGCAAGCGGCCGAGCCCGGCCATGGACTACCGCCATCCCGGTGAGCAACACTGTTCCGCCGTTCTTCGTGAAGGTGACAATGCTTTCGACGTCACGCTGGGACAGTCGTTTCGAATGCTCCACGATCAATACAGAACTTTCTACATCCTGCTCCCATAGCCGCCAGTCGCCGATCATCTCATAATTGAGGTGAAGCTTTGGGAGCAGGGCCGCCGCACCCTCGATGCGGTTGTTTCTACGGTTAAAGCAGGCGGTGCCGGCCGCATCGGTTATCGCGTAGTGATCGGTGGCTGAATTCAGCAGCGATACATCGGCCAGGCGGCGGGTCCCCAGGCACCACGTCTGTCGCGCTCGCAGCCAGGGAGCGACGTGCTCGGCGAGGAACTCGTGGCGGTCCGGGACCAGCCCGCTTTCCGGCGTCGGATTGTCCCATATCCAGAACCGTCCGCCGTTTGCGACGATTATCGCCATCTCCTGTTGAAGCTGCACAGGCGGCTTCGGGCCGAAGGATGGTTTCTTATTCTCGCCGGTGCTGTGCATCGTGTTGAGCTGCGTCATCAGGTCGAACGGCATACCGGTTCCATCGTACCAGTGGGCTTCGGCGGACAGACCCTCCACTCGATTGCCGATGTCTCCCGTAAGGTAGGCAAGACCGGGATCCGGCTTCTCCGGCATACGCAGGGAGTACGCCCAATTCACCGCCACGAGGCAATCAGGGTTTATTTCGTGAACGAGTTGCGCGGTTTGGTGCACGTGTTCACGGTATATCTGCCGCTGCATCTCGTGGTATTGCTCCCAGCCCATGTCTGTCGGTCCGGCCGGCGGCTTCATACCGGTCTCTTTCGCAAATCTCGCCCTGCACTTATCGCAGTAGCACAGCCGAACCGTGAAGCATGAGCCGTCCAGCCACCAGCCCTGTGGCTGATATTTGCCCATAACTTCCCGGATCATCGGCCAGAGGTATCCTTCGGCTACTCCCGAGTGATAGCACAAGGCGCGGTCGATTTCCCTGCCGTCGAATGCTGAGCGGTTCCATTCGGGACGGTGTTCCATGATCTGACCGTCTCGTCCCAGGTTGAAATAGATGCTGAATGGGTAGCCGTGGCGATCGGCAATATCTCGCCATACGGCCAGGACGTCCCGCCGGAGCTTCGGCGGAGTGTGGCCGACTTTGCTCGGATAGGTGGTCCAGCCTGGGTTGCCCTTGGCATGGATCTGAATTACATCCGGCGTCGAGAGGTTGATCAGGCGGGCCGTTTGGGCAGGGTCGGCATCGCGGCCCACCTCCCATTCGCCTCTCGTATGATGGTCTTCATGGAGCAGATAGAAGCTCCGCTCGTACCAGTTCCCGTCCGCGGCCCTGCCGAGGACCACCAATCCCAGTACGCACCATGTGATTGCGCCTATGTTTTTTCTCATAGCAGTACCACCATATATCCACAGAGAAAGAACTACGAGCGGCGAACGAATCGCCTCGGAATCATTCTGGACACTGGATAAGACATCATTATGATGATGTGCGTGGTAACTGAAGGCAAGGATTTCTCTGTATTGGAGCAGATGTTGAGATGTACGCCCGCCGAATATCGCTTGTCGCTGCGCTTCTGACTTGCAGTTTCCCCAACTTCGCCGCGTTGTACGGCGCAGTTCAAGATGCTGAGCTCACGCAGCATTCGGTGCGTTGTACCGTGACGATAGAGGAGGTTGTGACGGATTATGTACCCGCCGGCAATGGGGCCGGTCCTCTCTGGTGTTACGGCTCGACCGTCATCGCGGCGTGGGGCGACGATCTCTTTCTTTCGATAATTGAGACCGGCAAAGACGTGCCTCTGCTCTGCAACACAAGATGGCAGCTCTGGCATCGGTCGGCGGGCGACTGGAGACTCGCTCAGTATGAGCCCAACTACCGCCAGCGCGAACCGTGTCCTATTGCCGTCGCCGCGGACGGCAGAGTGTTTCTTTCGGTAAATCCTTCGACCGAACCGCCCGGTACGAAATACGGGCCGTGTCGTCCCAAAGTGCTGGAATTCGATGGCCGCAATCCGGCGGCCCCATTCGAGACCCATTGGCCCGAATGGACGCCCGGCAGTTGCTTCACGGATCATTCTTACCGCGGCTTCGCAGCGGATGGATCGGCCGGCGAATTGTTGTTGCTCAACATCAATGCGCAGACAGGCGCATATTTCGTTTCGCATTGCGACGCCGACGGCGACTGGCGCAGCGGAGGCACACTGACGTTTCCGATTCGGGCCTGTTATCCGCAGGTTGCATTGCGCGATTCGGCGGCACATGTGTTGGCGATTGGCGATATCGTCGAACCGGTCGAAGAATGGCGGAAGCTGAAATTCGACAAGCTCGGGCGCAAATGGGATTATGTCTTTCGCAGGTTGTTCTACAGCTACACGCCCGATCTCACCAGGACGACATTTCGTGCACCGATTGAGATCGACAGCGTTGAGGATACATGCGGGCATATCCAAAATCTCGACCTTCATGTGGACGAGACGGGAACCAGCCACTTGCTCTATCTCAAGCGGCCTTTTCAATACGCTTTCATTCGAGACGCCTGTTTTCCGGGCCGCCCGATGACGGCCAGTCTGGAATATGTGACCGTCAAGGACGGTGGTGTCGTCTCTCGCAGGACCGTCCTCGAAACACCGCAGGATGGTGCCGGCATAGAACCCTCGTTCGCCCGATTTCACATTATGCCCGATGGTTCGCTGCTGATCTTTGCGGCGGGTACCGAGACGGAAAAGGGCCGGAAGTCATTTGGTAATTTCGTATTGCCTGTCGGTACGGCCCGATGCGTCAGACCAGTCCGTGTGCGATTACAACACCCGTTCAGGAATTTCTTCACGGCAACGCCCCGGGCCGGTTCCAGCCCTTCCATGACCGCACATCTCTTTGGAATCGCCGGCGACAGCCTCAATTTGCGATACGCGCAAATCCGCATAAGCACTGACCTTAACTGATGCTGGTCTGTCGGTCCTGTCCCCGTTGTCTGTAGCGCATCGGGGTCGCGTCGAGTCATTCGAAGGCCAGCCGGACGCCCTGGTTCCGATAACTATGGAGGGGAAATCTATGAGACGCTTCGCTGGAAAACTGCTTGCGGGACACAGCGGTTCGCCATACAATGCGACCAAATTTGATAAGGGGAAAAAGATGCTGGCCCGACTCAATAGTGTGACACTGGAAGGTATCGAGGGAATCGTCTGCGAGGTGGAAGTTGATGTAGCCCGCGGTGGTCTGGAGAAGTCCATCGTTGTCGGTTTGCCTGATGCGGCGGTCAAGGAGAGCGTCGAACGCGTTCGCAGCGCTATCGTCAACAGCGGCTACAAGTATCCGAAGACGCAGTCGCTGGTGAATCTCGCGCCGGCCGATGTGAAGAAGGCGGGGCCTGCATTCGATCTGCCGATTGCGCTGGGCATGCTCATTGGTCAGGGCGCCATCATCGCTCAGGGATTCGGGGACCTCGTGATCGTCGGCGAGTTGGCGCTGGATGGCAGGGTCCGGCCGGTTAACGGCGTCTTGAGTATGGCGATGACTGCCGCCGCAAGCGGGTTCAAACGCATGATCGTGCCGCTGGACAACGCCAGAGAAGCGGCGGTGGTCTCCGAGATCGAGGTTTTTGGCGTCGGTTCGCTTGCCCAGGCCGTCGGATTCCTCACCAGTCAACTTCCGATGGAGAGCACAACGGTGGATGTCGATGAGTTGTTTGACGTTGCGTCGGACTACAATATCGACTTTGCGGATGTCAAAGGCCAGCACAGCGTCAAGCGCGCGTTAACGGTTGCGGCTGCGGGTGGGCACAACATCATGATGATCGGCCCTCCCGGGGCCGGCAAGACGATGCTGGCTCAGAGGATGACCACAATTCTGCCGCCGCTGACCCTGACCGAATCGCTCGAGACCACGCGCATCTATTCGTGCGTAGGCATGCTGGACAAGCATCGGGCGCTGCTCGCGACGCGGCCGGTGCGAATGCCGCACCATACCGCCAGCGGGCCGGCCCTGGTAGGAGGGGGCAGCGTGCCGAGGCCGGGCGAGTTATCGCTGGCGCATTTCGGCATCCTCTTTCTCGATGAATTCGTCGAATTCCCGCGGCACGTCCTGGAGATGATACGCCAACCACTGGAAGACGGCTTCGTTATCGTCTCGCGCGCCCGCAAGACCATCAAATTCCCGGCGCGGTTCATGCTGGTCGCGGCGATGAACCCATGTCCATGCGGCTATTTCGGCAGCGAGTCGCGCCGGTGCCGCTGTACGCCCGGCCAGATTGCCCGCTACATTTCGAAGGTTTCGGGGCCGCTTCTGGACCGCATAGACATCCACATCGAAGTGCCCGCCACGAGTTTCGCCAAGTTGCGATCGAAGGCCAGCCAACTCGATTCGAATACGATCAAGACCGATGTGCTGAAAGCCAGGGCCATCCAGGCCCGCCGCTTCGGCGACGGGTCGGTGACGACCAATTCGAGGATGGCGCACAAGCAGGTCGAGCGTTTCTGTCCCCTCGATTCAGCGGGGGAGTTGATGCTGAAGCAGGCGATGACGGAATTCGGTTTGTCGGCTCGCGCACATGACAAGATCTGCAAAGTCGCCCGAACCATCGCCGATCTGGCGGGTGTCGAGAATATCCGGCCCGAACACATCGCCGAGGCCGTCAGTTACCGACAGTTGGATCGCAAGCTGTAGTCCGTGCAAGGGAAGATTGTATCGTTCAGCAAGCAAGTTAGAGGGGCGACGGTCGCCGTTGTTATCAGACGTCCCATTCGCTCCAACAGGATGTGGGCTTTTTGTTTAACTTGCCTCGAAGGCGTGCCGATAAAACATCTATCAATTGCCGAAGTTATACTGTAGAAGTTCGTACAAAGGAGATTCCGAATGGCAATTCAGAACTGGTCTGAAGACATTATCCTGGTAGACCTGCCGCCGGAGCCGGAGATGGCTGATGAACTCGAAACCGTCACATCGACCGTTCGGGACCGGGGGGATTGTGAAGTGGTCATCGACTTCTCGGGAGTCGATATCGTAACCTCGTCGAGCATTTCGAAGCTGCTGAAGCTGCGCAAGCTCCTGGGCGACTGCGGCCACCGCCTCGTTTTCTGCAGCGTGGCGCCCGCGACCAAAGGTATATTCACCGTTACCGGACTTGACGGCATTTTTGAACTCGCCGACGACAAATTTGTTGCACTGGCGAGTCTCCAGATGGTAGGTTAAGAGGAGAACGCACGGAGTTCTCCTGTGTGAGCATAATTGGTGTGAACGGCTGGAACGCTCGTGGAGCCGGCCACGAAGATCGCTGCAATGGAGCGATATTCGTAATCTGCTCGCGAGTTCCGCAATTGGGACAACACAGATGGATCAGAAGACTCTGCACCGGGTCGAGCAGTTGCTGGGGCATCAGTTCCGCGACAAGAGCATCCTCAGCCACGCCCTGACGCATGCTTCATCCGTAGACAGCCGCCTCGAAAGCAACGAGCGTCTGGAGTTTCTGGGTGATGCGGTTCTTTCTCTCGTTATTTGCGAGAGCCTGTTCGATACGTTCGAGGACTATCTCGAGGGCGACCTGACGAAGGTCAAGAGCATGCTCGTTTCAAGGGAAACGTGCGCCCAGTTGACGAACGACATGGACTTGCATCAGTACCTGCAGGTCGGCAAGGGAATGCTCACCAGTCGGTCGTTATCCCGGTCGCTCGCTGCGGGCCTGCTCGAAGCGCTCATTGCCGCGCTGTATATCGACGGCGGACTCGAGGCTGCCAGGGCCTTCATACTGAAATTGTACGACTCCATGATTCAGCAGGCGGATGCCCAGAAGACGCAGGGCAACTACAAGTCCGTTCTGCAGCACTACGTGCAGGAACACTTCGGCAACTCGCCTACGTACGTATTGCTCGACGAGAAGGGCCCGGATCACGACAAGGCTTTCGAGCTGGCGGTGGTGATTGAGGACAGACATTTCCCCAGCGCATGGGGCAACAACAAGAAGGAAGCGGAGCAGAAAGCCGCATATAATGCGCTGATCGAACTGGGTGTGACGATGACGCCGAGAAGGGCCGGACGGCGCAAGGGCAAGTCCGCGGCGGTGCCGGCGTCATTGGGTGACGAAATAGGAGAGAGCGAGCAGGGTCAAGGCGGCTCCGAGCATGAAGATCAGGATTGAGCCCAGCAGGACCACCGAATCCTTGATGAAGTGTCCCGCCCGGACTTCGCGGACCTTGGTCGCCTTGTACACAACGACGATGGCCGCCGCCAGCGGAAGCAGCCAGAGCATCGACCCGGGCGTCACCGGGATTTGCTCGGGGGTTGTGAAGTTCGCCAGAATGTGAGCGATCGGGGCCATATCAGTCTTCCGAGGAGATTACCTTTCCCGAGTGAGCCATGTACACTGCGTTGACCACCGCAAGAAGATTCAACAAACCTGCGATACTCGTGTATATCTGGCCGATTTCGTTGGGCTTGCCGTAAACCTGATAGCCGCGGACTTTCGTCAGGTGGCCGAAGACTGCGACGAGCGGAGAATTCATGATCTGCGCGACGTACCACGATTTTGCGCTGACCGGGTTGATTACACCTATCGAGCCGATGTACAGGCCTATCGTGAAAGTGACTGCTATCGTCACGAATATGATTGCGCCGCGTCGCTTCTCGTTGATAGCCCAGTGCCCCGCGCCCGGCACGAACCATCCGAGGAGCCCGACAATCAGCAGAAAAGCGGGATTGCTGTGGCCGCGGCGCTGCTCCATCACGATTGCTCCCCGGGCGTTTGCATTTCGTCTTCGGGTAGTGCATTGCCGTCGATCATGTTGACGTCCACTGCGTTGGCGTCGGCCGTCTCATCGTCCTGCGGCACCCACCGCCAGCGCATTCGTTTGACGATGTTCTCCGGATTGTAGTGCACCGCGCTTAGACTCTGGGCCTGGATCTTGTCCAGTTCGTGGGCCGTGACGGGGCGCAGGCGAGCGAAGTTCTCTTTCCACAGCCGATTGATCGCGAGGTCTCTGATGCAGAAATAGCTCATCGCCGGTTTGAATTCCACCGGATCGCCGAGATTCGTCACTTTCGTCTCGTCTTCCGGGATCAGACCATACAAGAGATCCGAGAACATCTGGTCCAGCTTGATTCCCTGCAGCAGCAGACTCAGTGTGCCCTGCCCCTGGTTTTGAACGGCCGTCGTTCGGATCCTCGCCGCTGTGCTGCGCCGCATGCCCTTAAGCGGCTCTATGGAGAACCAGGCGGCGTTGGGGTCCTCGTCGTCCTGTTTCGGAAAACGTCGGTTGAATTCATCGACGGCTTCGTCCCAGCCCTTATCGCCGGCCAGTTGAAGGAACGCGTCTGCCTGTGTCCCGGCCTCCTCCATTTTCGCAAGCCGCTGCACGTCTTCGGCGACCCGTTCTGCGACCGAGTACACGTGCTCGTCAGTCTTGTCGTTCGGGTCGAAGACGAGCGTGTGCGTTTCGAATGAATGGTCCATGCCGTCGGGCACTTGTGCGGGTTCGGCCTCGACGACGCGCACCAGCACGAAGACCTGTCTGGAGGTGTCGTCGATCTGGCTGAAACGCGAGGCGAAGAGGTCTCTGGCCGGGCCGATGTTCTCATACATGGCGGGCGTGGGGGCGTCGAACGGCCCGAGTTCCGACAGCTCCAGTCCGTTTACCGCAAAGACAACCTGGGCGAGGCGAACGGGGTAGAATCCGTAACCCTCGATTACGAGCGAGCCCAGATACTCGTCACCGTCCATTCCGGTCGGCGTCAACAGGCCGGTCTTGCCGGTGTAGACCTTGATGTTGTTGCCCTGACTCAGTTGCTCGGCGGCCTCACTGTAATCGCCCGCCAGTTCCTTGAATTGCTCGTCCGCCAGTTCGTCCGGCTCATATCCTTCGGCGTAGATGTTCATCTCGGTGAGGACCTTGGCCTCTTCCATCAGCGCGTCGGCCTGCGCATAGATCTTCTTGTCGGTCAGTTCGTCGCTGATCATCTGCGCCACTTCCGCAAAGGGCGTGAACTCGATTTCGTTCGGATCGTTCACGTCGCTGGGAGACTGCTTGGCGAATCTCGTCTTGCGTGTCTGGTAATAGGATTCGACCTCTTCCTGTGTCGTCGGCGGAATGATCGCTTTGACGTCCTCCAGCTTGATCGCCAAATACTCCAGCCGCACCCGTGGCGGCAGTTCATATCCGAAGCCGTAGGGATTCTCGTCGGAGACGTAGCCCTGTCGATGGTTCTTGTACCTGTCGAATTGCTGCGACATTGCTTCGGGGTCCGGTTCGTTCGCGTCCGCAATGAAAGCCTCCGTGTCGAACTGGACCAGGTTCACATCCATGACCTCCTGGTTATGCGCGGCCACGGTTGCCATCTGGGCCGTTGTAAGGTCTTCATTTCCACAGACAAATCGGCCGTACTGGAGCACTGCGAGCAAGTTGCTGTAAGCCTCCAAGACGGCATCTTCCGGCGTACCGCGCTTCATCAGGACCCGCAGCATGTCCGAGTAATCGGCCCCTTCGAAGAGCACCGGTATCGCCTGATTGAGCAAGGCCGCCGCTTCCTGTTTGGTCACGGCCATGCCCGCACGTTTCGCTTCGTTCTTGAGCAACAGCCAATAGACGCTGGGGGGCATCGAACGCTGATATATCTGCGCGACCTGTTCGCCGCTGATCCGGTATCCATTTCGGCTGATGATCTGCCTGGTAAACCGCACGAGATCCGGATTCTTCTGTTTGGCGGCAAAAAGAAGTTCGGCCAGGAAAATGCCCTCGATATCCTGAGCGCGCAACAGTTCGCCGGCACCGACCAACTGCAGTACTTCCAGTTCGTTCTGCGCGTTGCTCAGATCGTTCTGGTTGATCTCGACATCATCCAGATAGTGGGCGATGGTCTGGTAGTACGGCGAACTGCGTCGTCCGAGATACGACAGATACGAGCCGCCGACGAACCCGAACATAATCACGATGACCACTACCGCCATCAGTTTTGTGTTATTCTTGCGCAACCATCTAACGAAGCTCATAAGCTACTCCAAATCTCCTTTGGCTATCGAATATCGAAACTTGAGAGTATATAGTCCCAAACCGGCTTTGCAAGAAAAATACGACAAAGCTGCGATTGCGTGCTTTGTGCGTAAGTCAAGACGCCACAAATCCTTTGAACTGCTCGGCCCGCGGTCGTATAGTGGGGACAAACGGCGCCGGGGCGGCTGCGGATGGACCCGTTTCAACGCCCGCCGGCGCATTTTTTTCCAACATTGAATCAGGTTGACTTATGACAGAAAACAACAAGAGAACGGTGGACCGGTCGAGGTCCGTCGCTGCATTCGCCGAGGCGTGCAGGTGCCTGCCCGGCGGGGTGGATTCGCCCGTTCGGGCCTTTGGCGGGGTCGAAGACGATCCTATCTTCATCGAATCGGGCCACGGTTCGAAGATATGCGATATCGACGGCAACGAGTACATCGATTACGTCTGTTCGTGGGGGCCGCTGATACTCGGCCATGCGCATCCGGCTGTAGTTGAGGCGGTATGCTCGGCTGCCGGGAAGGGGACCAGTTTCGGAGCCCCCACTGAGGCGGAAACGAAACTGGCTGAGAAAATTGCAGGCCATTTCGACTCCATCGACAAGGTCCGCCTTGTTTCCAGCGGCACTGAGGCGGTCATGACCGCGGTGCGCCTGGCCCGGGGCTTCAGCGGGCGCGACATCATCGTAACGATGGCGGGCTGTTACCATGGGCACAGCGACTGCCTGCTGGCCTCCGCCGGCTCCGGTCTGGCGGAGAACGCGATTGCCTCCTGCGCCGGCGTGCCCGAGCAGATGGCGGCGTTGACAGTTGTACTGCCATACAACGATATCAGTGCTGTTGAGGCCGCTTTCGAGAAGCACAGGGGCCGGATTGCAGCGGTTATGCTCGAGCCCTGCGCGGCCAATATGGGCGTCATACCGCCTGTTGAAGGCTATCTGGAGAGGCTGCGCGAGATTTGCGACGCTGAGGGCTCCCTGCTGATCTTCGACGAAGTCATCAGCGGTTTTCGGCTTGCTTTGGGCGGCGCACAGGAGCTTTACGGTGTAAGGCCCGATATTACCACGCTTGGCAAGATCATTGGAGGCGGTCTGCCTGCGGCCGCGCTCGGAGCGAGAACCGAGATCATGGATCTTCTGGCTCCGACCGGGCCGGTGTACCAGGCCGGAACCCTCTCAGGCAACCCGTTGGCAACGGCCGCAGCTATCGCCACCCTGGATATTCTGGAGCAGCCGGGCACATACGAAAAGCTCGAATCGGCCTCCGCCGGGCTCGCCGCCGGCCTTGCCGAGGCTGCAAAGGACGCCGGCATTGCGCTGACGATCAATCGCGTCGGCTCAATCCTGAGTAGCTTTTTCACCGCTGGGCCGGTGAGGAAATTCGAGGATGTTCAGGCGACGGACATTGCCGCATTCAAGCGTTTCTTCTCGGGTATGCTGAATCGGGGCGTCTATCTTGCCCCGAGTGCGTACGAAGCGATGTTTGTCTCGCTCGCACACACCGAGCAGGATATCGAAAGGACTGTCAAAGCGGCTGAGGAGAGCCTGCTCGCTTTGAAAGGCGTTTGACCAGACGGGCAGGCGTGCTGCGTATGCGTAGTTGGAGCGAAGCGACGGCAGGGGGCTGGATCATGAGAATAGCAAGGACACATACCATATGTGTTGCAACGATACTCGCGACGCTGGCATCAAGCACGCCTGCTGATGATTTATCGGGCGTAAGCCCACACGGGCCTTTGCAGGACATCATCGGTGTGACCCACGTGGCGGGCAAGTATCATCTTACGGAGGACGACTTCCTGAACGAAGGCGCCGACCGGATCCTCGAACTGGGCTCGCGAGCGATCAAAGTCTGGTTTGAGAGCAACCCGGCCGGTTCGTATCCTTACAACAGCGACTGGCCCCAGATCCGCAGCCTCGTCGATCTTGCGAAGACCAGGTATTTCCGAGAGCTGTTCGACAAGCCATTTAGCACATATATCCTGATGTGCTTCTCGACCGGCAGGGGGGCTGCGTACTTCCGCAACGGCATGAGCGAGCAACAGAAAGCCGACGAGCAGAGACAGTTCCATGAATTGGCCGGCTATCTTCTGGACACGTACGAGGGGACCGGCAAGACTTTCGTGATCCAGCACTGGGAGGGGGACTGGCTGATTCGGGGCAATTACGACCCGAAGACCGAGCCGACGAAAGTCGCTATCGCGGGGATGATCGACTGGCTGAACGCTCGTCAGGCGGGTGTCAGCGAGGCAATGCGAACGGCAAGGCCCGATAGAGTCCGCATCTTCTGTGCTGCAGAGGTTAACCGCGTAGTCGATTCGATGCGGCACGGCCGGGCGAATATGGTCAACAGGGTTCTGCCTCACACGCACATGGACCTGATTTCGTATTCGGCCTGGGATGCCGCGACGGCGCACCATGATGAGCCGCAAATCCTTCGCGACGCTCTGGACTTCGTCGCGGCCCACGCGCCGAACAGCGACGTCTTCGGCAATAAGAACGTTTATCTTGGCGAATTCGGCATGCCCGCCAACAGTCACACGCCGCAGCAGGTCCAAACTGCCGTTCGCAACGCGGTAGAGACGGGCCTCGATTGGGGCTGCCCCTACATCGTGTACTGGCAGTTATACTGCAACGAACTCAGCAAGGGTGCCGATGTACGGCCTCCCGTTACGGATAACGATGCGGTCCGCGGCTTCTGGCTTATCCGGCCGGACGGAACGAAAACCGCGACCTGGCACTATTTCCGCAACCTCCTCAATCAGAGCGGATCCGCAACGGGACCAAGCAATACCAACCTGGCACAGCTTTTGACAGGAGCAAATCAATGACATCCGAGTATAGAAATCGCGTGTTTGTTGTCCTTTTTCTTTACACTCTGGCCTTCGGCGCCTCGACGGCATGCGCCCGATTATATGTCTCGCCGCAAGGCAACGATTCATGGACGGGCAAATTGGCTGCCCCCAATGCGAATGGAACCGACGGCCCCTTCAAGACCATCGGCCGTGCTCGCGATGCTATTCGCCGACTTAAGGAAACCGGGCAGGCGCCAGACCGAGGCATTGAGGTCTTTCTACGCGCCGGCACGTATGCAATCGGCGAGACAATCAGATTCACAGCCACTGATGGCGGTTCGGCCGACGCGCCTGTTCGATACATGGCAGATCGAGACAAGCAGGTCCGTCTTATCGGCGGCAGAGAAGTGCGCGGCTTCAGGCCTGTTGATGATGCAGATGTGCGCTCACGGTTAAGCGAACCGGCTCGCGACAACGTTGTGCAGGTCAATCTCAAAGAATCCGGCGTGACGGACTTTGGCCGGTTGCGTCCTCGCGGCTTCGGCAGACCGATGTATCCTGCGGCGCTTGAGTTGTTCTTTGACGGCCGGCCTATGCAACTGGCCCGCTGGCCCAACGAAGGCTGGGCAAAGATCGCCGCAGTCCCGAAAGGCACGGAGGACCGATTCATTTATGAAGGGAATCGCCCCGCCAGTTGGACTGACGCCGACGATATCTGGCTCCACGGATACTGGAACAAAGACTGGGCCGACACGTACGAAAGCGTCGCTTCAATCGATACGGAGAAGAAGCTGATCATCACGCACCCGCCCCACGGCGCCTACGGCTATACGAAAGGCAAACGCTATTACGCTCTCAATATCCTGGAGGAACTCGATGCTCCGGGAGAATGGTATCTCGACCGCAAGACGGGAATCCTCTATTTCTGGCCACCGTCGCCCGTCGAGAAATCCAGGGCATACGTTTCGGTCCTTGAAGAGCCGATGATTGCGTTGGAGAATGTCGAGCATTTGCGGATCGAAGGATTCGTATTCGAGGCTACCCGCGGCAGGGCTCTTGAGATCGATGGAGGGGCTGATTGTGTCATCGCCGACTGCATGTTTCGCAACATCGGCAACATTGCGGTCGATATCGACGGCGGTACTCGCAACGGCGTGCAGGGTTGCCTGATTTACAACACCGGCGACGGCGGGGTCTTTATCTCGGGCGGCGACCGCAAGACGCTCACCCCGGCCGGCAACTTCGCCCGGAACAACCACATCCATCACTACAGCCGCTGGGTGCGGACATATCGTCCGGCCGTCCGACTGAGCGGTGTAGGCAACCACATCGCGCATTGCCTGATTCACGATGCCCCGCACACGGGCGTGCTCTTCGGCGGCAACAATCACGTGCTGGAGTTCAACGAAATCCATAACGTCTGTCATGAAACCGGCGACGTCGGCGCTTTCTATACCGGCCGCAACTGGACGACCCGCGGAACCGTCATCCGCTACAACTACTTTCACGACATTCACGGGCCATACACGCATGGGGCCATGTCCGTCTATCTCGATGATGCAGCCAGCGGCACAACGATCTACGGCAACGTCTTTCATAAGGCCAGCCGAGCGGCCTTCATCGGCGGCGGCCGCGACAACATCGTCGAGAATAATATCTTCGTCGAATGCCACCCTGCCGTGCACATCGACGCACGCGGCCTGGGTTGGGCCAAAGGCCATATCGCAAAAGGTGGTGGCTGGCGAATGTACGATAAACTGCGGGACATGCAATACGACAAACCGCCCTACAGCACGCGGTATCCCGCGCTGGCGCGTATCCTCGCAGGTGATCCTGCGGTTCCGATGGGCAACGTGGTGCGGCGGAATATCTGCCGGGGCGGCCGATGGATGGACCTGCAGGGCGTCAAGAAAGAATGGGTTACCATAGAAGACAATCTTGTCGACAGCGACGAGACAGGCTTTGTCGATGTGGAAGGCGGGAACTTCCACTTCAAAAACCCGGACCCGGCTCGAAGAATCGGCTTCAGGATGATCCCGCTGGAGCAGATCGGTCTGGAGCATTCACAACGGTGAGTGGTCCGAGTCTGCAGTGATTGGCGTCTGCGCCGGAGTATCTTCGGGGTGATTGTGCAGCAGAGTTCGCTTCGGCCATTTGCGGCTACAGCGGCTTATACCAGACGTTCATGCTTTCGATGTTGCCCGAAATGTTCGTGTTGTTGACCAGTCGCCCGCCGTATGTGTAGGCGAGTTTCGCAAACGTGATATTCATGCCCGCCGAGACCGCCCTGGCGATTGTATAAGCTGTGAGAATCCCGCGCTGTCGCATGGCGTCTTCCATTTTCGAGAGCAGGTGAACCGCCAGACCACCGCCTCTCGCGTCGGGCAAAGTCGCAAAATCCGTCATTTCGACGTTCCTGGCCTTCTCGTCCATTTCCGCCGACGACAGCGCGATCAACTTACTGTTTCGCTCGGCCCCGAAGTACACAATATGCGTGCCCATCGTCTTGCGCAGGTACGCCGGGTCGTGAATCGGAAATGGATATGAGGGAAACACGTCCCGATAGACCTTGCTCATCTCGTGTACTTCTTCCTCGCCGCACCGGCGCAGAACCACGTCGACCGGCGGCGGTTTGCCCGCGGTCCCCTTGCCGCGTTTCTTCCCCGCCAGTTCGACGATCTGCTCGAGTTCGTCGCGATTTGCTTCTTCGGCGCGGGCCGGATCCGGGTAATACCCCAGGAACATGGCATCTTCCTCGCCCTGAAAGAAGCCCGGAACGTGCGCTTCTTTCCGATACCCGGCCGACAAGAATGCCTGCGCCCTGCCCGCCGGGACCTTTGCAAAGATCTTCGTATAGCCGTTGGTCTCGGCCAGTTCATACACGGCCGGTATGAGTTCGGTCTCGGGCGCGTCGTCAATCTTCATCAGGTAGATACGGTTGCTCAAGGCTCCATGCTGAATGGTTGCGCCCAGAAGTTTTTCGACTGTGTCTTTGGTATTCTCCGGCATTAGAGGGATCCCTCCCGGCCGGACTGGCCACTGGACGCGACGGTCGAAGCCGATGGTCTTTGTGGTACGAGCAGCGAGACCGCAAAATAGAGTATTCCCGAAACGATAATTCCATATATGCTGAAGTCGAATTCCCACGCCGCCATTGCTTCTGGCAGAACGACCAGTTTAGTCATCAGCAGCAGTGTCACACCGCCGCCGCCCAGCATGCCCGCTATCGCTCCGGCCGGGCTTCCCTTCTTCCAGAAATACGCCCCGAGCGTCGGCACGAACAGCCCCGAGACCATAAACGAATACGCGTACAGGATCGCGTCAAGCACCGTCTTGAACTGCGCCGCAAGCACCACAGCGATCACACCGATCACCAGCGTCGCCAGCATGGACAGCCGGATCGACTGCTTCATGGACATGTTGCGGAGCCAGTATCGTTCGACGAGATCGTTGACGAAGTTGCTCGACGACGCCACCAGACAACTATCGGCCGTGGACATGATCGCCGAGAAGTACGCGGCGATAACGATGCCCGTGACTCCGACCGGCAGCACGTCCCGTATCAGCATGGGCATGGCCATTTCCGATTGATCGTTCGGCAGATCGGGAAACAGCACACGGGCGCACATGCCCAGAAAGACACCCGTAAAAGCCATCACCGGATACTCGAAAATCCCCGCAATATACCATGCCTTTTTCGCTTCCTTCTCGTTCTTGCAGGCGTACATACGTTGATAGAGCGTCATGCCGATCAGCCAGATCGGAATAATCGTCACCATCCAGTTGATGAACGTTACCGGTTCGATGTTCGTCAGCGAAAAGTAATTGTTGGGCAGCGCATCTTTGAGGGCTGAGAAGCCTCCGATTTCATACAGCGTGGCCGGGATCGTGACGAAGATCAGCCCGCTCAAGAGAATGATCCACTGAATTGTGTCCGTATAGATCACGGCCTTGAGCCCGCCGATCACGGTATAGAGCACCGTGATCACCGCGATCATCAGCAGCGCGAACAACAGCGGGTCCATGTCGAAGGGATTGGTCTGAAAGATTGTGGCCGAGGCCAGTTTCGCTCCCGCCAGCATCTGCGCCCCGGTGAAGCCGAGATATCCGATACCCGAAATCAGAGCCGCCAGCAGAGCGACGTGGTTGCTGTAGCGGTGCCGGAGGAAGTCCGGATAAGTCATCATTCCGTGTTCGACGTCGATCTTCTTGATGCGCGGGATGATAAAGACCGCCGACAGCCACGCGCCGACCAGCCCTGTGAAAAGGAGCCAGCTCCCGGCCAGGCCCATTAGGAAGCCGACGCCGCCCAGTCCGATGGAAAAGCCGCCGCCTACGTCCGTGGCGACAATGGACAATCCCACATGGTGCGCGCTGACCGACCGGCTGCCCACATAGTAGTCCTCCGCGCTCTTGTTCCTCAGAAACTGATAAATGCCGATGCTGAGTACACCGGCCATGTATACGGCGAATATGCAGTAGTCGATAACACTCATGCCGCCCCTTAATGCTCGAACCTATTGGCGTCTCTCGTGGCGTTCGTTCCTGGCGGGCACCAGAGAAATGGTCTTGTCGTGGTCGGCCAGAAGCATCTCGATGCCGACGCTCTTTCGCTCGTACGCATCGTCGAGACCTAATTGCAGGTCGCAAATGTCGCACTGTCGGTCACAGAAGATCGGTTCGTAGGAATCAGGCTCCTTGTAGGTGGTTATCACGCCCTCGTAGTTCCGCAACACGACTTTGTTGGTGGACCACGAGATCAGATAGTTCGGCATAACGGGGATCTTGCCGCCGCCGCCCGGCGCATCGATTACATACGTTGGCACGCAGAAGCCGCTGGTATGGCCGATGAGGCTCTCGAGAATCTGAATGCCCTTGCCGACCGGCGTTCGGAAGTGCGAGAGACCCTCGGACAGATCGCATTGATACAGATAGTACGGGCGCACGCGATTCGCCACCAGTTTGTGCACCAGCGCCCGCATGATTCGCGGACAGTCGTTGACACCCGCAAGGAGCACCGATTGGTTTCCCAGCGGGATTCCCGCATCCGCCAGCATCGCCAGCGCCCGGCGCGACGAAGCGGTTATCTCACGCGGATGGTTGAAGTGCGTGTTGATCCATACCGGTTGATGCTTCTTAAGCATTTCGACCAGATCACTGGTGATGCGATAGGGCAGCACGACCGGCGTTCGGGTCCCGATGCGGATTATCTCGACGTGCTCGATGCTGCGCAGTTCGGTGAGGATCCAGTCGAGATACTCATCGGACAGCAGAAACGGGTCGCCGCCGCTGAGAAGCACGTCCCGCACCCTTGGCGTTTTGCGGATATAGTCCAGGCCATTCTGTATTTCTGCGCGGTCCGGAATGCAATCCTGGTCGCCCACGCGGCGTTTCCGCGTGCAGTGCCGGCAATACATCGAGCACATGTTGCTGACCAGAAAGAGCACGCGATCCGGATATCGATGCGTGATGCCCGGGACCGGGCTGTCTTTGTCCTCATGCAGCGGGTCCGCCATGTCGGTTCGCGTGATGCGCAACTCCAGGGCCGACGGGAACGACTGGATGTAGATCGGGTCGCTCTCGATATCCTCGGTGTTGATCAACGAGAGATAATAGGGCGTGACCGACATAGGAAACTTGCTTACGGTCTTGTTGAACGCCGCACGTTGTCTTTCCGTCATCTTTATATTGAGCAGATTCTCGAATGTGTCCAGATCATGAACGCAATGCCGCATCTGCCATTTCCAGTCGCGCCACTGTGCCATGGCGGCCTCATCGTCAATTGCACGAATAATCTGCTTCTGAGCTGCCGGTACAGTCATATCCATATCCCCTATGCGTTTGCGTTTCCTTTCTTGTTGCCGGGCTTTGCAGGCGCCCCATTCGGCCGATTCTCGCCCATCAAATCCACCACACGTTCGAGCGACAGCGCTATCGCCGCCTGTTCCAACTCCGGGATGTTTTGCAACGCCGCAAAAAAATGCTCCTGCAGCAGCGACGGTGCGTTCTGTGCGAATTCCCGTCCTGAATCGGTCACCTCTACGTATACTTTCCGGCGATCCATGCGGCTTCGATGCCGCCGGACCCACCCCTTCGCCTCGAGGCGGTCCACAATGCCGTTCACAGTGCTATCGCCCAAATCCACCTGTTTTGCAAGATCGGACAGCATCATGGGCCCTTCCTGAACCAGAGAGTACAGGCAGAGCATCTGGGGCGTCGTTATTCGGTGCTGATCGTTCAACTGCCGCGAATGTACGTCCACAGCACGAATTATCCGCCTCAAAGCACGAATTATGCGCAGGCCATACGTCTCAAAGAACGCATCTCTGCTCAACTCGGTCCTCTGAATAGGTGCTGATTCGACATTTCCAGCTTTCACGCTATCCATAAACAGTACATCTCTACAGGTAGAAAGGTTCGTAGTCGAAACAATATAGCACGAAACACCATTCGTTACAAGTGAAAAACCGGAAAAACGCACAGAAATCGATACTTCGTATATCGTCCGGCCGACCTGGCATTCTTAAGCATCATCCGATAATAACCCCGTTTTGGTGCTCGTTAAGACCGACCGCATGCGCGGTTATCCACCCTGGTGGTGTTCCCGGAAACTCAACCGGCTTGCACATATCAGTGGATTGTTGCCGAAAACGCGATCGATGAATTGCAGAGCGGACTGCCAATCGCGCCCCGCCTGTCGCGCAATGACTGCCTGGCACAGGTGCCGAAACCGGTCTTTGACCTGCCTGTTCAGCGTGTCGGTGCCGTCGCATGGCTTTCGTCTATCGCTCCCAGCGGCAAGAAATTGCTTGCATTGTGTTAGGGGCGCGGGATAATTAGCCGCTGATGTAGAGGCGGTCGACGGCTGTTACGGCCTATGGTGTCGAACCGCTGAGACCGACTCAGGCCCTTGACGTTGTTTAGGGAGAAAAGACGATGAATGAAGATTACATAGGCACCAACAGTCTCGTCGATACCACCGATAGCCTTGAAGCGGTCGGTGTGTTCAGAGGATGGAAGAACTTCCTCTTTATTATCGTCCTGATCAGTTTGCTGCTGGTTCAGATTGCTTTCTGGCTCGTGAACCTCGATTGTGTCAGCGCCGAAGCCCAGACTCTCGCCCCGGCAGAGCAAAGCAGTGCCCCTGCCAATGACCCCAATGCCGCTTCGGCGGCCGATGCCGCCGATCCTAACCAGGCCGCTGAGACGGGGGGAGGCGGAATGAAGGACTGGCTTCCGTTCACAATCACATCGGACCAACTTGCCTGGGCGCTGCGCCTGGTCAACTGTGTCCTTATATTGGCCGCCGTCCTATACAGCATGTCACTGCTCTTTGGGATGAAGGTGAGCCTGATGGGCAGACTTGGAGGCGTCAACAACGCATGCAGAGCCTTCTATCTGTCGCTGGTCATGGTTATTCTGCTGCCGCCCTGGCAGATGATCTTCGGTCCCATGGTCCTCGGGGCGCTCTTTACGCCTGCCGAGTTGTTCAAAGCCGCTGCCGATCCCGTCGGTACCGACAACATCTTCGGGATGGTCCTGTACTATCTGCGTTTCTCGGGCTACTGGCTCCTGATGTTCCTCCTGTTGATTATGGCGCAGGTTCGCAGCGCACGCTGGACCAGGGCAATTCTGCGTCGTCTCGAGGTGATTTAGGGGATGCCTTCGCAACGTATCGGTTTTATTGGTACGGGCATCATGGGTGCGCCGATGGCGCGCAATCTTCTCGAAGCCGGGTATCCGCTGACCATCTTTACGCGCACAAAATCCCGCGCCGAGAAACTGCTCGATGAAGGGGCTTGCTGGGTCGACAGTCCCGCCGAAGTTGCCTCGGCAAGCGAGGTGGTGATTACCTGCGTGACCGATACACCCGATGTGGAGCAAGTATTGGTTGGCCCGCAGGGTGTGATTGAAGGGGCCTGCTCGGGGCTGATTTGCGTCGATACGAGCACAATTTCCCCGGCCGCAACCAAACAGATGGCTGAGACGCTCGGCGCGAAAGGCGTTACTCTGCTCGACGCTCCTATCAGCGGGGGCGAAATCGGGGCGATCGAGGCCAAACTCTCGATCATGATGGGCGGCCCGCAGGACGCCTTCGAAAAGGTTCGGCCGATCATGGAACGCATGGGACGAACCATTACGCACTGCGGCCCAGTCGGCGCCGGCCAGATGACCAAACTGGTCAATCAGATCATGGTGATCCACACGATCATGAGCATAGCCGAGGGTTTCGCCTTTGCTGAGAAGGCCGGTCTGGACCTCGAGACCACGTTGCAGGTGACCTCCGCCGGCGCCGCCGGGAGCCATTCGCTCAGGGCTCTTGGCCCCAAGATCGTGGCCGGCGATCTCAAGCCTGCTTTCATGGTGGACCTGCAGCAGAAAGACCTCCGCCTCGTGCTCGAGTACGCCGAGCAATTGGATCAACCCCTGCCCGGCGTCGCTCTCGCCAAACAACTGCTGGCCGTTCTCCAGGCCAAAGGCCGTGGTTCCGACGGCACGCAGGCGCTGGTTGATGTGATACGCATGCTCGGTGCCCGCTGAGTCCTCTGCCCGCTACCGGGTCAGTCGGTTGATAATCTCCGCATACTCGGGATGCTCGCACAGAAGCTGGTTTCTCCCGCCCAACTCGAAGTCTTCGAAATCAAAGCCCGGCGTTACCGTGGTGCCCATTAGTGCGAAATCGCCGCCGGGTTCCAGCATACAGCCTTGCCACGTGCCCGCCGGCACGGTGACCTGAATCTGGTGTTTTTTGTCCAGGTTTTGTCCGAGCGTCAGGGTGCGGCCCGATCCGTCCTCATAGAGGTGCAGCATCGTCACGGGATCGCCCATGTAAAAATGAAATACCTCGTCGCTGCAAATGCGATGGATCAGCGACAGCGTCTCGGGCGTCAGAAGATATAGTATCGCCGTTCCCATACTCCGGGCGCCCGCATAGTCGTTTGGCAGATTCTCCGCCTGTAACATGTGGCTGCATCGGTACGTCTCCGTATAGAACCCGCCCTCGCGAGCCAGCGGCTTCATGTCGAACTTCTCGATAATCTGCTCAGCCTTGATCATGGTCCTGCTTCCTGCATCACTGCGATGAACAAATGCCTGCTGCACGCATGCACGTTACGTTCGCCTTATCGTTTCATTGAGCATCAGCCCCCGGCGCGTCCTTGCATGCCGACCGGCGGGCGCGTTCCGGCTCACCCGCAACGCTTTACAGAACAGATGTTTACTATATACTGACCGGTTATGAAAGAAACCTCCGAAAACTCTGTCGGTCTGGTTGAAACGCAAATCGTCAGACTTGTCGAGCAGGATGCTCCGCTGGAACTTGCGTGCGGCAAGACCCTCGCACCCATCGACGTGGCCTACGAAACCTACGGCACACTGAGCGAGACCGGGGATAACGCCATTCTCATTTGCCATGCCCTTAGCGGCAACGCGCACGTCGCGGGCTATAACAGCCCGAACGATCCAAAGCCCGGCTGGTGGGACAATATGGTCGGACCGGGCAAGGGGATTGATACCGACAAGTACTTCGTTGTGTGCTCGAATTTTCTCGGCGGTTGCGGCGGCACGACTGGTCCGTCATCCATCAATCCCGACACAGGCAGGCCCTATGGGCTCGATTTCCCCATCATCACCATCGGCGATATGGTGCGCGTCCAGAAACTCCTCCTGGACAAGCTCGGAATTGTGGAACTGCTCGCCGTCATCGGCGGATCCATAGGCGGAATGCAGGCCCTTCAGTGGGCCATAGACTACCCGGGCTTTATGAAAGCCGTGATGCCGGTCGCCACAACGACCCACCTGGGCGCACAGTCGATCGCCTTCGACGCGGTCGGCCGCAACGCTATCATCGCCGACAAGAACTTCGCCGACGGCCAGTACCACGATGCCGCCGGCCCCGACCGAGGGTTGGCGATCGCCCGTATGATCGGGCACATTACCTATCTCTCTGAAGAGGGCATGCGCCGCAAGTTCGGCCGTGAACTCCGCACCGCCGAGCAATACAACTACGATTTTACATCTGAATTTTCCGTTGAGACCTACCTCGATCACCAGGGCCAGACTTTTGTCGAGCGATTCGACGCCAATAGCTATCTATACATCACCAAAGCCGGTGATTACTTCGATCTCGAAAGACGTTATGGTTCGCTCGTCCGCGCTTTCGAGGGTGTCGACGCACGGTTTCTCGTCGTCAGCTTCACCAGCGACTGGCTCTTTACACCCGCACAGTCCGAGGAAATCGTCAACGCGCTGGTCGCTAACGACAAGGATGTCAGCTACTGCAACCTCAAATCGGATTACGGCCACGACGCTTTCCTCCTCGAAACCGAAAGCCTTGGACGCCTGATCTCAGGGTTTCTCAAAGTGGCCGGCAAAAACCGGTTCTGCCTGCCCGCCCCGGCTGCCGTAACGCGCGGCGCACTTTTCGCCGATGGTATCGAACACGCACATCGGGTACGCATCGACTACGAAGTGATCGAGTCCCTGATTGAGCCGAACAGCCGTGTGCTGGATATCGGGTGTGGGGACGGCGAACTGCTTGCTCGCCTTACCGTCGACAAGAGCATCAAAGGCAAAGGAATCGAACTGGATGAGGATTTGGTGATCGAGTGTGTCGACCGTGGCTTGTCCATCATCCAGCATGATATCGAGCGGGGACTTTCCGGTCATGCCGACAAGAGCTTCGACTACGTCATCCTTTCACAGACCGTGCAGACCGTCAAACGCCCGGAGAAGGTCTTTCGGGAATTGCTCCGCGTCGGGAAGAAGGTGCTCGTCAGTTTTCCGAATTTTGCGCATTGGTTCTCGCGCCTGAGGCTGTTCTTCGGCGGCCGGGCTCCCGTAACCCGACAGTTGCCTTTCGGCTGGCACAATTCCCCCAACATACATTTTCTCTCGCTCAAGGACTTCGATGAGTTCTGTGACGATCTGGGCGTGACGGTCGAAAGACGCATTCCGCTGATCAAGGCGCGTCTCAGTCCCGTCCGAATCGCCCCGAATCTCTTCGCCGAACAAGCCGTTTATGTGACCAGCAAAGAATGATATTACCCGGACAACAGGAGAATGAAAGATGGCGGGAGTCGAACGCATAGGGATATCTCTGGACAAGGACCTGTTGGCCCGGTTCGATGAATTAATTCGCGGGCAGGGCTATCAGAGCCGCTCCGAAGCGATTCGCGATCTGGTCCGCCGCCGGCTCAGCACCGAAAGGCTCGCCGATCCCGATACCGAAGCGGTCGCCGCGGTCTTCCTCGTCTACGACCATCACGCCACAGGTGTGCCACAGAAGCTGATCGACATCCAGCATTCGCACCTGCTCCACGCCATCTCCTCACTCCATGTACACCTGAGCGAGCACGACTGCCTTGAGATCATCGTGCTCCGTGGCCGCGTCGGTGAAATCAATCGGGTCGGAGACAGCATCGTCAGCACGAAAGGTGTGAAGCTCGGCCGCGTCAATATCATGGCCGCCGAACCGCACCCATAGCCCGCGCATTACGGCTCTGTATTTCTCTTGCCCTTGACGGTCTGCCACAACAATCTGTGTGTTTCTGCGGTTTCTTGCGCGCCTGGCGGCTGCTCCAACGGGCCATCCTCGATCCAGTCTACGGATAAGCGATGCAGCATATTATCCATATCCGTGGCCTTTGGGATGGCTTCGATCGGAACATCGCCCGAAGTGCGAATAGCACTTGACACAAGGACCGCCGTCGTGCTTTAATACTGGTCCCGGGGCGATTAGCTCAGTTGGCTAGAGCGCACGGATCACACCCGTGAGGCCACAGGTTCGAGTCCTGTATCGCCCATTACATAAGGCCTTGTAAATATGAGATTTACAAGGCCTTCTTATTTATTACATGAATAAACGCTAATTAATTTCAGACAGATTTCAGACAGTATTTGCGTAAGTCTTTATTTTTGGTCAAGAGTTTTTCTTGGCCTTCCTGGTTTACGTTTCTTCTCCCCGTTTGTTACCACGTGATCCAATTCAGTTTTACTGAAGGCAAGAAACCTTCCGATCTTTCTAGGCTTCAATATGCCCTTCCTAACCATGCGATAAACCGCTTGTTCTGGTCTATTCAAGGGAAGGCGGTCAAGACCCAGATAAATAATGGCCTCGTGCATCCAATAGATCGGCGCTCTGTCTGGTTTAGATGTCTTCTCCTTGCTTTCCATGATCAATGGGTGGTGTCACTGGCAACAAGCCCCACAAAACCTCTCCCCACACGCCGGACATCGCGAATTGGGATTCGCCTGCATCACTACATGCCCACACCTCGGGCAGAACAGGAATCCAGTGTCACGGTCCTTGACTGCGTTAGCAGTCTTCAGAGGCCCAAACCAGTCTCTGCCTTTATGAGCTTCGTTCTGTTTTCTTTGCACGTTGGTTCCTTTCTTTCATCTACCCCAATTATCGCACGTATTTGTAAATCCAAGCACACAACTGACTTGCCCTCCTGCGATTTCTGCGTTGCCTATCAGTGACAGCAAACCGTGTTTTGAATTACGGCAAGCTCAGTCAAGGATTGCGACTGAGCTTGCCCACAGAGGCAGGCCAGGGAGGTGACTAAGATGAGAAGATGTGCAATGTGTAAGGAACCGAAGCATGAAAGCGAGTTGATCGGTATGCTGTGCAGCAGATGTGAGCACATACAGGGCAATGTGATTGCAGATTTGCAGGCAGAGTTTGGCCAGGGAACGGTGTGAGGTGATGGCAATGAAACGCGATGAAGTACAAAGGATTGCCCGGCAGGCGTTTGACCAGTTGGTTGAGTCTGTCGAGGCCGGCATGAGCGAGACATTGCTGAACTATCTCAGAACGATGGGCAGGTTCCATCGCTACAGTCTGGGCAATGCCATTTTGATCAAACTGCAGAAGCCGGATGCAACACATGTGGGAGGCTTTCGTACGTGGCAACGGCTGGGTCGTCGCGTACGCAAAGGTGAGCATGGCATTGGTATCATGGCACCGATTGTCTACCGAAGGAATGCGGACCGTGACGAGGACGACGAGGAGACTGTAAGAACCTTCAAAACCGCCCACGTCTTTGATATCAGCCAGACGGATGGAGAGCCGCTGCCGGAATTCGCGAAAGTGCGGGGCAACCCAGAGCAGTTCCTGGACAGGCTCAAGGAGTATGTTGCGGCCAAAGGAATCATGCTCAAGCATAGCGAGCATCTGACGACAGCAGAAGGTGTCTCGACTGGTGGGACGATTCTACTGAAGCAGAGCTTGAAGCCTGCGGAAGAATTTTCCGTTCTTTGCCATGAGTGCGCTCATGAAATCTTACACCATCAGGCTGAGACACGACCTGACGAGAAGAAGATGCGGGAGACAGAAGCCGAAGCAATAGCGTTCGTCGTGTGTCACGGCATTGGGTTGGATGTGAACAGCTCCAGCAGTGACTACATTCAACTGTACGATGGAGGCAGGAAGACATTGATGGGATCGCTGGAACGGATACAGAGGACGGCGTCGGAGATATTGGGGGCGGTTACAGAGGATAGGCGGCCCAACGGAATAATGCCGGGCAGTTCTGCCGTTGAGGCGCAGGCGGCATGAGAAAGGCCCGCCTTCGTACGGACAGACGGGCCTCCCGGCGGAACTCAGTGTTGGCTAGATGGGGGCGGGTTCTTCAAATTGCTCCCTCAAACAGCAGTGCTCGTAGGCTTTGCGAAGCACCGTGATCACTGCCGGGATCTCTGAGGGGAACAGGAAGATATCCTGGTTCTTCCAGTTGCTGTTAGCCTCGTCCCGCACGCTCTTTTGGAGCTTGACTGAGTGCTTCGTGCGGGGCTGACCTTGCTCCTCGACCTCTTTAGACCAGATGGCCGTGGAGATTCCTCGGGGCATTCGATAGGTCTTGTCTGGATGGTTGTTGTCTTCGGACATGATTGGCTCCTTTCACATTAGAGTGGACTTTAGCCATTCTTGAGGCCGTTTTGTGCTGACAAAAACAATGCCGACAT
>CAZGMJ010000008.1:121274-122993 GCA_964526785.1 uncultured Pirellulales bacterium | reverse complement strand
AGTGGAACAACTATTGGCAAAAGGCCACACTGCCCTAAAATGTTCACAGACACCCTGCATCCCAACAGCTATCGCCTACGGCCCGGCTACCCGCACCTGCCCCGCAATCTGGCTCCTCAGCCAGGCAGGCCGGTTCGTCGTAATCCCCGCTACGCCCATCCGCGCCATCCGTACGGCCACCTCCGGCTTATCCACCGTCCACACGTACAGCTTCTGCCCCGCCTCCGTCGCCGCCTGCACGAACCGCTCGCTCAATCCCGCATAATGCACATCCAGCCCGTCCAGCCCACGCTCCCGCGCCGTCGCGACAAGCGCCGGATCGTGCGGGATCCACTCCTCCGTCTCCTCCGTCTTCTTCGTGCCCACGAGCCAGTACGTCGGCAGCCCGAGCAGCCTCTTCGCCGCCGCGACCGTCTCCAGATCGAACCCGATAATAACCACCCGCGACGCCATGCCGCTCTGACTGATCCGCCGCTGCAGGACCGGCAGAATCTCCGGCCCGCACTTGATCTCCACATACAGCTTACGCCCGGCCGGAATGCCCGCCAGCACATCGCTCAGCAGCGGAATCGGCTCGCCGGCATACTCCGGCCCCTTGAAGCCGCCGTAATCCAGCTCGCGAAGCTCCGCCACCGTCGCCCCGGCCACCTCCAGCTCCGTCCCCGTAATGTGCCTGGTCGTCGCATCGTGAATCACCACAATCTCCCCGTCGCCCGACAAATGCACGTCCACCTCGACGTCCACACCCTGCTCCCACGCAAGCTCGACCGCCGCCATCGTATTCTCAGGCGCCAGATGCGACGCTCCCCGATGGGCGATAATCTCAACAGGTCGCCCGCAACCGGACACCCCCGCAACCACGCAACACAACGCCACCAAACACGAATACTTCATCGAAACCCCTTATGCTGCATATACAGATCGATTCTTCCGGCCGATTATAGCCGCTCCGGCCGGACCCCGCCACCACCTGTCCCCCCAACCGGTTCACCCTGGCCCCGCCGGGCCCGGATTAGCACGACCCCGCGCCGGCGCGCACACGGCATTTCCCGCGCCCACAAAGGCCGAAACCTGCTGAAGTGCCCCCCGAAATCGGCCGATATCCCACTCTGGCAATGTAAGAAGCAACTAGAGGGTATTGCAATGACTGATGGCAGAGAAAGACGAACGGAAGAGCGACTCGAGCACAAATGGCCGGTAATGTTCTCGGACGACTTCGCTCAGAACCTATATCAGGGCCTTATGGTGGACGTCAGTAGCGGTGGAATGGCGTTCACCTGTAGCCCTGAGGCGGCGAGACTCGAAACTGGTACGGAAATCTCCGTCCAGTTCGGCCTGCCGCGGTCGTCCGACCCCGCCGACGGACAGATAAACCTTATGCGAACGGCCACAATCCGCCGAATAGACCAGATCAGCCCATCGATCTATCGCATCGGCGTGCAGTTCGAAAAGCCCCTGACCCTCAAACCACATCAGGAAATAGGCGCCCCGGCCGCACAAACCGTATAAAAACCCGCCGAAAACACACACAAAACCGGCCAAAACCAGCGAAAAACGCCGCTCAATAGCCGAAAAGCGAGCCGAAAGAGCCTCAAAACACGGTCGAACGGCCCATAAACGGCCCCAAAGGCACCGAACGGCCCGACGCCGCCCGAAACCGGTTTGAAACGGCCAGAAGCCACCAGAACCAGCCCGAAACCGAGCATAACAGCCCAGACC
>CAZGMJ010000008.1:0-121174 GCA_964526785.1 uncultured Pirellulales bacterium | reverse complement strand
GGCCGGAAACGGCCAGAAGCCGCCGGAAACGGTCTGAAACCGAGCCTAACCGCCCAGACCGGCCGGAAACGGCCAGAAGCCGCCGGAAACGGTCTGAAACCGAGCCTAACCGCCCGAAAAGACGCGACAGCGAGCCCATCTGCCGCTCGAACATACGGCCCGATTAGAAGTCCGGGATCTTGAGCGGTTCGCCGCCCTTCATCGCCGATTCGTGCGCCAGAATGCCCACGGACGTCCAGTTCGCCGACTGCCGGGCGTTCGGGAACGGATCGCGATCCTCGATCAGGCTCATGAGGAACTCATGGGCCAGATGCGGATGCGAGCCCCCGTGCCCACCGCCCTGCGTGAACGACAGGTGCTTGTGCTCGTCCATGTCGTACACGCCCCTGGTGGTGAACATCTGAATCGGCTCGGGCAGCAGATGGGCGTAATCGGGCACCTTGACCCGCTCGGGAATCTCGGATTCGAGCTTCTTGGCGGTGTGGATCACGGGGTCTTCGCCCTCGATCAGCGGCCATTCGAAGGCCTTCCTGGAGCCGTAGACGTCGAAGCTCTCGCGGTACTGCCTGGCCGTGTCGAACAGCGAACGGTACACCCGGGCGCAGACGTCGGAGTCCTTGAACTGGATATGGGCCGTTTCGACCGCGAACGGCGAGTTGTACTTCGGGATGAGCTCTTCGCGGATGCGGCCGGAGCCGAAGCAGGAGACGTACTCGGCCATGTCTCGCGTCAGCCCGAGGCACGGCCCGACGCAGTGCGTGGCGTAGTGCATCGGCGGCAGGCCCGGCCAGTAGTCCGGCCAGCCGTCCATGTCCTGCTGGTGACTGGCCTGGAGGAACTGGACCTTGCCCAGTTCGCCTTTCTCGTACATCTCGCGGATGAACAGAAACTCCCGGCTGTATACGACGGTTTCCATCATCATGTACTTCTTGCCGGTTTCGCGGGCCAGTTGCGATATTTCCTGGCACTCCTCGACGGTCGTGGCCATCGGCACGGTGCAGGCGACGTGCTTGCCGGCCTTGAGGGCCTTGATGGACTGCCGGGCGTGGTCCGGGATCGGCGTATTGATATGCACCGCGTCGATCTTGTCGTCCTTGAGCAGCTTGTCGTAGTCGCTGTAGCGGACCTCGACGCCGAACGAGTCGCCGATGGCGTCGAGCTTCTCCTGCGTCCGCTGGCAGATAGCGTACATATTGGCGTTGGGATGCTTCTGGTAGATGGGGATGAATTCGGCTCCGAAACCGAGTCCTACGATGGCGATGTTTACCTTATCGTCCATGGCGTGTCCTTTCGCTTGCAGTGCACGTTACCATTTCTCCAGTGTACTCCGGCTTGAACGCCGGGCCGCGACGGCCATATGATGCCAGAAACCGGGCGTTTTGGCCAGAAGCCAGTGCGAAATTTTCAGATATTCGGTAGGGCTCGGACGATGAAACTCACAAGCCGGGCGGTGTCGTGGAGGGCCGGCGGTCGTATTTGGACAGAATGCAGACTCAAAACAGACGGGAGGTTTGCCTTGGACAGAAGACGGATTTTGGCAATGGTGTTGATGACGGGTGTGGTGTTGGCGGGCCGTGCGGCCGGGGCGACGAACTGCGAGCAGCGGTTTGCGCTTATCGGCAGGACGAAGGGCGCGTGCCCGACGTTCTGGATTGCGGAGGATCTCAGCGGCGAGTGCCATCAGTCGCACCTTCTGCAGGTGGTGCTGGCGGGCGGCAGGGCCATGCTGGTTCGCAGCGAACTGGAGTTGCAGAAGGACTGGGACTGGCTCAGGCGCGATATGGGGCGGTTCCGCACGGAAGCGCCGATCAAGCTGGTGCGCGTGGGCGATACGTGGCGCACGAAGGGCGTGACGTGGTATGTGCGCGGGCCGGAGGAGAAGCCTTCGCTGGGTCGGGCGTTCGACGAGCACATTCGCTCCGGCGGCAGCGGGGCGGCGAGCTGGAACGGCAAGAGGGGGGCCGAGGGCGTGGTGCCGCCGCGGGTGGACGGATTCGATGCGGAGTTGGTATACTACTACGGTCGCGGTCTGTATGTGAATTACGATATTGCGCAGGTTTTCTACTTTCCGGAGACGGGGTATCTGCTGGTTTTTACCGAGCAGAAGAAGCGTGCGGTGGGGCTCGATACGATGCACGGGTTCATGCTGCTTCGACGGGTGAAGGCCGAAGAAGAAACGAGCAAGAAGTGACGTGATGCACGGGGTGGTGCATAGGTGGGTCGGTACCGCCGGCGGCAGGGTGGTGACAACGGCAGTGGAGGTCGTCGGGCGCTCTGCAATCGAACGTGTGGGGATGAGGTGAAGAGCATGAAGGCGATAGTTGTGTTGTGCGCAGCGGCAGCGGCCTGCATGGCGGGCGGTGCATACGGGCAAAGGTCCGGATTACGCGCGTCCCGGCCCGGATGAGGCGCAGGATTTCGGGCTGTGAGGGAGACCGCCTGGCGCGCGGGCGCAGTGAAGGCATTCGACAGCATCCGGCAGGGAGGGGACGCGGTGTCTGGACGAGCGGGCTTGACGATTTGAGGCCGGCGGGGTAGACTTCTGTATAGTCGAGTGTATGCGTCCCGGATTCAGACAGGAACAAGCCAATGGCTGAGGGAAGACCATTTGTCGGCAGAAAGGCGGAGCTTGAGCGGTTCGAGGAGTTTCTACTCGATCGTGCAGGGCAGATGGCTATTGTTGTTGGCCAGGCCGGAATGGGAAAGACATGGTTGGTCGAGAGGATGGCTGCGTTTGCCCAGGAGCATTCGGACCTGAACTGCGGCTGTGTGCGATATGAGTTGACATCCAACGATTCGCCCGATGTTGTGATGGAGCGTATGATGGATGACGCATTTCGGGCCGGTCAGGTTGTGGAGGGTTCGTTCGACAATACGGCCAAACGGCGAGAGCAATGGTACGCGCTTCTAAAGACTATGATCCCAAAGGGCAAGGACATTGCCGAACTGATCAAGAGCTTCGAGCGGAATCAGCAGCGACCCACGAGGGAAGAGTTTCTCGACAGACTGCGCATGATTTCTGCGAAAATGGGTGATGCGGGGCGCGCTGTTTTTGTTTTGGATCCTTTGGAATATCTGGACAAGGAGGAGGATAAGTATGCAGAGGAGTGGGCAGTTGTGGCGGGCGGATTGCCGGAGAAGATCAAGATTGTTTTCGCGCAACGGCCTGAGGATGTGTTGGTCCGCTATCGGAAATTCGCCCAACGTGGGAACGTGGTGAGGATTCCACAAGGCGATCTGGGCCGACTGGATGAAGAGGCTGTTGGCGAACTTCTCGACTTGCGCGCGCCTGAAACAAAGCAGTCAAGAGCTCAACTTGACGATATGGCCGGCCGCTATGAGGGGCATCCCTACGCTCTGCAGGGAGCGCTCGATCTGCTTGCCAATGGAGCGACTGCGGAGGAGTTGACGGATGACCCAACCGAGACGGGAGTCGTGAAGGAACAATGGGGTAAGATTTGCGCGGCAGGGCATGATGCCATTCATCTGTTCAGGGCGTATGCCATTCTGGAAGTAGCAGTTCCCGATGATGTGGTTGACAACGTCTCGCAGGTTCATGGGGACGTACGACTTGCGTTGCTGGCGGGTAGTGCTTTTTTGCAACGACTGCTTCACGGGGAAGGCGCGAGCAAACGCATCTATCATTTGCTGCTTGCTCAGTATATTCTTGGTCAGATGACCAAAGATGAGAGGAGCGAGTATCACGCTCGGGCGGTGGAGGTGTATCGCGGCAAGTTACAGGAGGCGAGAGAGAACCAGACCAGGCCCGATGAGTTGGCGGCGACGCGACTGGCCGAGCATGTCCTGGCAGGCGAGGGTGAGCAGGCGTTTGTCAATGCTCTCGCAGACGAATGCTATTCGCCATTGGACAGTCTCGGCTTGCTGGATACGATAATCCGTCTTTCAGAACTGTCGCTTAGCTTCGTTGAGGAGGGCTGCAAAGAGCAAGCGGTGACGCTGGGGAATGTGGGGCTGGTGTACCGTACGCGCGGCGATTTGGACAAGGCTGAGGAGATGCACTTGAAATCCCTGGAGATTGAGAAGAAGCTCGGGCGGCCGGAGGGCATGGCCAATCAGTACGGCAATCTGGGGGTGGTGTACTATACGCGTGGCGATTTGGACAAGGCCGAAGCGATGTATCAGAAGTCGCTGGAACTCAACGAGAAGCTCGGGCGACCGGAGGGCATGGCGAGTAATTACGGCAATCTGGGGCTGGTGTACCGTACGCGCGGCGATTTGGACAAGGCTGAGGAGATGCACTTGAAATCCCTGGAGATTGAGAAGAAGCTCGGGCGACCGGAGGGCATGGCGAGTAATTACGGCAATCTTGGCGGAGTATACCTTACGCGTGGCGATTTGGACAAGGCCGAGGAGATGCACTTGAAATCCCTGGAGATTCACAAGAAGCTCGGGCGGGCGGCGGGCATGGCCAATCAGTACGCCGGTCTGGGACTGGTGTCCCTTACGCGTGGCGATTTGGACAAGGCAGAAGTGATGCTTTTGGAGTCGCTGGAACTCGACGAGAAGGTCGGGCGGCCGGAGGGCATGGCCAGTCAGTACGGCAATCTGGGGCTGGTGTACCTTACGCGTGGCGATTTGGAGAAGGCCGAGGAGATGCACTTGAAATCCCTGGAGATTGAGAAGAATCTCGGGCGGCCGGAGGGCATGGCCAATCAGTACGGCAATCTGGGCGGAGTATACCTTACGCGCGGCGATTTGGACAAGGCGAGAGAATACTGGGAGAAGTCAGTTGCGTTGTATAGGCAGATAGGAATGCCGCATATGGTGAAGAAGGTGCAAGCCTTGATTGACGATTTGGCAGAGTGATCGGGCGGTCAGTATCCGAGTCTTCCCCAGCATCCGATCTGCATTCTTTTGAGGTCTTCTTTTCCTTCTTCGGTTGCGGGCGCCCATGCCTGGGGCGGTTCGTTTGCGCGGGCGCGTCCTTCCTGGATGGTTTCATCGGCCTTCCATTTCCAGTAGTCGGCGTGGCCGTCGGCGAAGGCGACGATGGTGCCGTCGCCGTGGCGGACGGGCGGGTCGTCCCACCAGTTCTGGGGATTGGACTGGAAATGCACGGCGAAGCCGTCGGGGGACATGTAGCCTTCGTCGATGAAGACGAGACGGTATGCGGGCGGCGGGCCGGCGATTTCATTTCTTCGCCTGATGAATACGCCGGGCTGGCGGACGCCTTCGTGCTCGTGGGCGACGCAGTTCATGGAGAACATGATCGAGTAGGTGAGGGCTTCTTCTTTGGTTGCGGTGGGGCAGCGATAGAGCTTTTCGTTGGCCACGTAGGGGAACAGGGCGCCGTTGCGGATGCCCTCTATGGCGGTGTCCCAGTCGCGGGAGAAGTCATCGACCCAGGCGAGTTCGTTGGTGTGGTCGCACCAGGCCATGTTTCGATTGCTGTAGCCGGTGGCGCCGTTGACGATGCGGTCGTCGTTATCGTCGGCGTACATGGTCCAGGCGAGGGCGAGCTGCTTGACGTTGCCGAAGCAGACGGCGCGTTTGCCCTGTTCGCGTGCGCGGTTGAGAGCGGGCATGAGGACGGCCATGAGCACGGCGATGATGGCGATGACGACGAGCAGTTCGATGAGTGTAAAACCGGCGTGTGCGGGGTCGGAACGGCGAGTGTGACACGTTTGCGCAACCATTATGTCTGCCTCCATTGGGTAACGAGAACATTGTACCGCAATTACGGGACGGCGGTCAAGCAAAGAAGCGGGCGAGGCGCGGTTTTCGGCCGGCGTTGGCGGTGCGCCGGGATATTTCGATTTACCCGGCGGCGGGGACGAATTAGACTGTGCGGCGAAGGCAATGGTGGATCGAACGGGGATGCCGATGGACGTACAGAATCTGGTCAGCTTTGCAGGGATATTCGTGTTGTTGGGCGTTGCGTGGGCGTGCAGTGCGGAGAGGCGGCGGATGAATTGGCGCGTGATCGGGTGGGGGATCGGGCTGCAGTTTCTGGTGGCGGTGTTCGTGTTCGTGGTGCCGGCGGGGGCGAAGGTGTTCATGGCGGTGAACGATGCGGTGGTGGTCGTGCTGGATTCGGCGTCGGCGGGTTCGGAGTTTGTGTTCGGACGGCTGGCGCTGCCGCCGGGGCAGACGGCCGAGGACGGGACCGAGTCGCTGGGTTTCATTCTGGCATTTCAGGCGTTTCCGACGATCATCTTTTTTTCGGCGCTGGTGGCGATTCTGTACTACGTGCGGATCATGCCGCTGGTGATTCGCGGGTTTGCGTTTGTGTTTACGAAGCTGATGCGGATTTCGGGGGCCGAGTCGGTGGTGGCGGCGAGCAATATCTTCGTGGGGATCGAGTCGACGCTGACGGTCAAGCCGTATCTGGGGAAGATGACGCAGTCGGAGTTGTGTACGATTCTGACGGCGGGAATGGCGACGGTGGCGTCGAACGTGCTGGCGTTGTATGTGTTCAGCCTGCAGGAGGTATTTCCGAATATTGCGGGGCATCTGGTTTCGGCGTCGCTGCTGTCGGCGCCGGCGGCGCTGGCGATGTCGAAGATCGTATTTCCCGAGAGCGGCGAGCCGGTGACACTGGGCGTGCATGTGAAGCCGTTCCATGAGCGGGAGGGCAGTCTGTTCGAGGCGATTATCAACGGGTCGATGGCGGGTGTGAAGATGATCGTGGGGATCGTGGCGCTGCTGATCGCGGTTCTGGGGCTGGTGGAATTAGTGGACGTGCTGCTGGGGTTTGTCGGGGGGAAGGTCAACGCGGCGGCGGGTTTGCAGATGGAATGGTCGCTCAAGGCGTTGTGCGGGTATGCGTTCTACCCGTTTACGCTGCTGCTGGGGGTTGCAAAGGCGGATGCGGCGGCGGTGTCGCGGATGATCGGGGAGCGGTTGGTGGTCAGCGAGGTGGTGGCCTATCGGGACCTGGCGACGGCGCTGAAGGAAGGGGCGCTGCAGGAGGAGCGGTCGGCGGTGGTGGCGACTTATGCGCTGTGCGGCTTTGCGCACGTGGCATCGATGGCGATCTTTGCGGGCAGCGTTTGCGGTCTGGCTCCGGAGAAGTCGCGGGACGTGGCGAAGGTGGCGGTGCGGGCGTTGATTGCGGCGACGCTGGCGTGTTTGATGACGGGCTGCGTGGCAGGGGTGTTTTATCGCAGCGGATCGATACTGCTCGGGTAAAGCGAGGCGGGGCTATCGTGCGGAGCGGTTTCGCTGCTGCCACTTTTCTTCGGCTTCGGGGCGGCGGATATAGAGCGGGGTGAGCGTGAGCGGGTCGGCGAATCGGCCTTCAACGGCGAGCGGCCAGCCGAGGGCGTGCACATTGGCGGCGCGGGGACTCCAGAGAGAGGCGTCGAGGATGCGGATGCCTTCGTGTTCGAATTGCTGCCGGTGGTAGAGCAGGCCGTCGCCTAACAAATGTAACGGTTTTTCGGAATTTGCGAACATTTCCAGTATCTGGGCCGTAGACAGGAGCGAGTCCGTTCGCACCTTCTGATAGTGTGCACACCACCCATTGGGTTTTTCAACGCTGTTTGCGTTTTTTGGCTTACGTTTTTGGTATATGGCTACGTAGAACTGGCCGCGTTTCGCATCCAGGATGGGCGCTATTGTTTCCGGGTAGGCATCCTTGTTTTGCGGGTCCGAGGCGCGGGTCGAGTTTTCAGGAGCAGGATGAGTAACATTGGCGGCGATGACGTCCAGCGAGTCGACTGCAACGGTGCTGAGTTTGCCGGCGAGGTGCATTGATTTTGCGACCGCCACGGCGATTCTCAGGCCCGTGAAGCTGCCGGGGCCTATGGAGATGTAGAGATGCCGAATGTCCTCGGGTCTTCGGGCGAACCTATCGAGCAGGTGCGAAATGGCGGGGAAGAGTTCTGCGCTGTGTTTCATGGCTCCGGAGAAGCGGGTTTCGGCCAGGAGTGCGGGTCCTTCGGCCAGTGCGACCGAGCCGATTCTGCTGGAGGTTTCGAGGGCGAGAATCAAGGGTTTTTCACTCATGCGGGGGTCCGAATTACACGTCTTTTGGGGACTGGTTTCAAAAAGCGGTCCTGCCGTTCCAAAACAAAGGATTTTACACGCCGCCGGTCTTCGGTCGGCGAAGGCCGTAACATGGTGCGGCCGGGGCAAAACCGCTATATTATCGGCGAGAGGGCCTGCAATCAAATTTTTCTCTTGCAAAAAAGCGGCGATTTTCCTAAGATGAAGTATCAGAAGGCTGTGCAAATCCCTAATAGGGGGTTGCGTGATAGCATAGTTTCATTGATTTTCTCCTCACGAGGGTGGTGCCCTGCGAGGGTGTTCTTTACGAGGGTGGTTCTTTTAGGCAGGAGGTTAGTTTTGAACAAGCCGAGCTTCTTCATTCAATCTTTCCGCGCAAGGTCTGCATTCGTGGCCTGTTTGGTCGTTGTGATTACGGCGATTTCAGGCGTCGGTTTATGTCAAGACTCCGGGGGGTCGGGAGATCAGGAGACGATCCGGCAGGCGGTGCAGGAGACTTTGCAGGCGGGACAACGGCAGTACGAGAGCGGCAATTATGCGGCGGCGGTGCAAACTCTCCAGGTGCTGAGCGGTTATGAAGAACACCTGACGGGGACGCAGCGCGATCTCTATCGCGACCTGCTCAAAAAGGCCAGGAGTGCGGCCGATCAAAAGCAGAGCAAGCAAAGTGCGCGCGAGCATGTTGAGGATGTGTTCAAGCAGGCGTATCAACTGATACGGCAGGGCAAGCTGGAAGAGGCCCGCGCGGCGATGGCGTCGATCAAGGGCGACAACGCTCTGACGCTGCAGGAAGGCCTGCAGATCAAGGAGGTGATCCGGCGGCTGGATTCCCGGATCGGAGAAAAGCAACTGGCAGAGGCGAAGCGCGAAGCGCAGTCCGGCGAGGCTGCACCCAAGGCGGCATCGCCAACAACCGCAGCGCGTCCCATGACTGATAATAATGAGATCGCGGATATCTATTATCGCAGCGTCGGGCTTTTCGAGCTGGGCGAACTGGAACGGGCGAAGCCCGGTTTTCAGAAGGTTCTGGCGAGTGGTGACATTCCGCCGGCGATGGCGTTGAACGTGCGGGGTTACATTGCGAGGATCAACTCGAGGCTGGGGATTGTGGATGAGGCGACCGGGGGCGCAGCGCAGGAAGATATGGAGACGCTTTTCGGGAAGAGCGTGGAGCTATACAAGGAGGGGCGGCTGGAAGAGGCCAGGCACGGCTTTTCGGAAGTTGCGGCCAGCGGTCTGTATGCTGCGGATCAGGGCAAGGGTCCGCAGGATTATCTCGATATGATCGAAGAGGTTCTGGAGGATAAGTCGGAACGGGCGGATGCGATGCAGGCCGAACCCGACCTGATGCAGGCGGCCGAACCGAGCAGCCCGATAGACATGACGGCGTCGCCGGAACCGCGGACGGCGGGCGGCGAAGGTGCGTATATCGACGTGATTCAGCGCAAGCGGAACATTCGGCGCGACTACGTTAAGGCTGTTGTGGCGGATGCGGTTGAAACCGCGAAGGAGCACCTGGGTAAAGATGAATTCACCGAGGCGATGCGGGTGCTGAACGACGCCAGGCAGGACGTCGAGGCGAATCAGTTGTACCTGGGCGAGGTTCTGTACGAGACCTATAACTCGCGGCTTATCGCGACGCAGGAGGGAGTTTCGGCGGCCAAGGCGCGGGCGGAAGAGCGGCTCGAAGCGAAACGGCGTATCGAGGCGGCTGTTGCTCAGGAGGAGTTCCGGGAGCAGATGGAGCAGGACCGTCAGAATCGAATCGCCGAGTTGCTGGAGAACGCCATGGCGTACGCGCGGCAGCAGCGATATGACGCGGCGCTGGCTCAGATCAACAATCTCCTGGCGATGGATCCGCAGCACAATGAGGCGCTGCTTATGAAGTCGGAACTGGAGGACATGATTCATTTTCGCAAACAGCGAGCGGTCGAAGCCGAGCAGGACAGGCAGCGGGCGGATATTCTGATCCAGACGGATGAATCGGGTATACCGTATGCGGATGAAATAACGTATTCGAAGAACTGGGCGGACATTATCAGTCGGCCGACGCGCAAGCCGGACGAGCCTATCGGGTTGTCTCCCGAAGACGCGGCGGTATATGACAAGTTGGACACAATCGTGGATTTGTCGATGCTGTCGCCGGAGATGGCATTCGGAGACGCCATTGAAGCGATCAAGAATTCCGTGCAGCCTTCGCTGAACATCCAGGTATTATGGCGGGATTTGTACGATAATGCGCAGGTGGAGCAGACTTCGCCTATCGATATCGATGGTCTGCCTGCGGTACGGCTCGGTACGGCGCTGGAAAATCTGCTCAAGGCGGTATCGGGTGGATTCGCGGAGATCAGCTATGTTGTCGACGAGGGCGTAATCACGGTGGCGACAACCGAGGCGCTCCCCAGCAGGATGGAAACGCGCGTCTACGACATTACGGACCTGGCCGGCGAACCCTCGACACAGATGAGCCTGCAGCGGAATCGCAGCCTGGCAATGATGAATCAGATGATGAATATGAGCCAGGTTTCCATGAACAGGACCGATACCGGTACCACTGGCGATAGCTACGGTGGCAGCTACGGTGGCAGCAGCTACGGCGGCGGCATGATGGGCGGCGGCATGATGGGCGGCGGCATGATGGGCGGCATGGGTAGCATGGGCATGATGGGCGGCGGCATGATGGGCGGCATGGGCGGCGGCTATGGTGGCGGCGGCTATGGTAGTGGCGGCGGCTATGGTAGTGGCGGCGGCTACGGTGGCGGCGGCGGGCGCTACGGCGGCTACGGCGGCCAGCAGGCACAGAGCCTCGTCGATTTGATTATGGAGACCATCGAGCCCGATAGCTGGTATGAGCTGAGCGAGACGGGCGAGGGTACGGTTATGCTGTATCCTCAGGAACAGCCCAAGAAGTTAGCGGTTATGCAGACACGCGAAGTGCATAAACGCATCGAAAAATTGCTGGCGGAACTCCGCAAGGCGCTGGGTTATCAGGTTTCCATCGAGACACGTTTTCTCGTTATCGGCGAGAACTTCCTCGAGGAGGTCGGGCTCGATATCGACTTCTCTTACAACTTCGGCGGCAAGTGGGGTACGGTTACTTTCGATCAGGGTTCCAATCTGATAACGGGGCCGGACGTTGCGACAAAGGTGCCGGGCAGTCTTGGGGATATAGGGGATGCCATGAATGTCCAGGGCGGGTACGGCTCGATACTGGACGATTTGCAGGTGGCATTTTTGCTGCGGGCGACCCAGGCGCATACGGACTCGAAGGCCCTGACGGCGCCGAAGGTGACCGTGCTCAGTGGCGAGATGGCGTCATTCGGTGTTACCAATGACATCTCTTATGCTCTGCCACCGGACAGTACCGTCGGCGGCGGCACAGGTGCGTATCCTGGCGGCGGTTATCAGACGAGTTCGATCGAAAACAACATCAGTTCGATTTACGTCGGCACGGACATGCAGATCACGCCTATCATATCGCACGACAAGAAGAACGTTCTGCTTTCGATATACACGCAGTTCACGGATCTATTGCGATTCAAGAGTCATGAAGTGGAAGGGCCGATCGCCGGTGGTGCTGCAGACCAGGCGGCGGAGGTCGTGAACTATACCGTGACGGTGCCGGAAACCGAGGTTTCTTCGGTCGGTACGCGTGTGAGCGTTCCCGATCAGGGTACGCTGCTGTTAGGCGGTCAGAAGGTCACGGCGTCGGTCGAGAAGGAAGCCGGTGTTCCCGTGTTGAGCAAGGTGCCGCTGGTCGGTCGATTGTTCAGCAACCGCAGCAAGGTCCGGGATCACAAGATCCTGTTGATTCTCGTCAAGCCGACGATCATTCTGCAGGAGGAAGAAGAAGCCAAGGCGCTGGCCGCTCTCAACGGCGAATACTGAGCGTGCGGATTATAGGGCTTGTGGCGATTATACGGCGCGGGTTTTTGGCAAACCGGGGGTTATCCTGATCCGCTTTTTGCCCGATATTCAGAGGGGAGATAACGGTGTCCGGAAACGTATAAAAGCAGTTTATGGAAAAAGGAATTATGAAGCGGCACATCCTGATCAGCTTTGCAGCATTGTTCTTCGTATCAGCATTAGCAGGAGCGTTTGAGTTGCCCGAATCTCCATTGCGTGGCTCGCCACAGAATGGAGATTCCTCTTACAGGGAGGGAGAGCTTCTCGTACGTTTCGTGGAGTTGGAACCGGGACAGCAGCCCCCCGAAGGTCCTGCGCTATTGGGACCTCGTCGTCGGCGTGCGGTGCGCGAGTCGATGGCACAGCACGTGGTTGCGGGTTCGGCAGTTGCGAAGGAGTACAGCGGCGTTGCGCGCGGCCTGAATCTGGTGCGTCTGCCCAGGGGCGTGAGCGTAGATGAGGCGTATTTTCAATTCAACGCCTCTGCGAACGTCGTATACGCCGAGCCGAACTATCGCTACAAGCTGCTTGTGGACCCGAATGATACGATGTTTGTGGAGCAGTGGGCGCTGCATAATATCGGGCAGACGGGCGGGATGCCCGATGCGGATATCGACGCTCCGGAGGCGTGGGACATTCAGACGGGCGATCCGAATATCATTGTGGCGGTACTCGACACCGGTATCGACTACAATCACCCGGATCTGAGAGACAACATGTGGGTGAACGAGGCCGAGCTGGACGGCGAGCCCGACGTCGATGACGACGAGAACGGGTATGTCGACGATATCTACGGTTATGACTTTGCGGGGCCGAACAGCGTCGATCCGAACGACGGCGACAACGATCCGTGTGATTTCCACTTCCACGGTACGCACATTGCGGGCATCATCGGCGCGGTGACCGATAACGGCGAGGGGATTGCGGGCGTTTCCTGGAAGGTCCGTTTGATGGCCCTGAAGATCTTCGGCGACGATTTGATGACCGATGTGAACGATCCGCTTGGTATGGGGCCGGATGTGTTTGCCAGCGAGGCGGTCGAGGCAATCCAGTACGCAGTTGCGCATGATGCGAACGTGATCAACGCGTCCTGGGGCGGCCCCGATTTTTCAATCGCGCTGCTGATGGCCATTATGGAGGCCGAACAGGAGGGCGTGCTGTTTGTTACCGCGGCGGGCAACAGCATGACGAATGTGGACATGATGCCGGTCTATCCGGCCGGTTTCGGTCTGGGCAATATGATATCGGTGATGTCGACCGACGCGGCCGACAATCCGTCGCTGACGACGAACTACGGGCCGCTGACGGTTGACGTCGGCGCGCCGGGAACGGATATTCTGAGTACGACTCCGACGTACGAAACGCCTATCATGGCGGCCGGCGGCATATCGACCGATTATGACGTGATGTCGGGGACTTCTTTTGCTGCGCCGCACGTGGCCGGCGCCTGCGCGCTGATGATGGCGCAATATCCGTATTTGCCATCGGATGTTATCAAGACGCTGCTGCTCAAGACGGTCGATCCGACGTTGACGGTGCCCGACCGTTTGTGTCGATCCGGCGGGCGGATCAATCTGTTTAATGCGATCTCGATATTGCCCAATGTGCCTGAAGGACGGGTGCTGAATACGAAGGATGATCCGGGCAATCCGGACAACCTGTACGACTCGATCCAGGCCGCCATCGACGAGGCTGAAGACGGCGATACACTGGTGGCCGAGGCCAACGCGCTGTTCCTGGAGATTATCGACTTCCAGGGCAAGGAGCTGACGCTGCGCAGCGGCGACATAGAGAATCCGAGCGATCCGACAGTCAGTCCTCATAATACCTATATCCTTGGGTTGCTCGATGACGGTTCGATTGTGACTTTCGCCAACGGCGAGGGGCCGGATACGGTCCTGCAGGGCTTCACGATAAGTTGGGGCGAAGGCGATTACGGCGGCGGTATTCGAATCGATGGAGCGTCGCCGACGATCATGGATTGCGTAGTTCGCGACAACTTCGCGGAATTCTACGGCGGCGGCATCGACTGCTACAACAGTTCGGCGACCATCACGAATTGTACGGTGAGTTACAACTGGACGTCCGCCCAAACGGGCGTTGGCGGCGGCATCAACTGCGAGGAAGGTGCGCCGGTTATTTCGAACTGTACGGTGAGCTATAATTACGCGGACAACGTCGGCGGCGGTATTGCGATCTTCCAGTCTCCGGCGGAAATCATCAACTGCGTGGTCGCCAACAATGCGGCAACGTACGGAAGCGGCGGTATCGATATCGAAGACTCGTCGCCGGTGATATTAAACTGCACGATCGTTGTGGACGATCCGGTCATACCGAAGCGAGGCGGCGTTTATGCATCCGATGAGTCGGATCCGCTGATCAAGAACTGTATTCTTTGGGGTAACGGCGACGATCTGATCAACTGCACGGCGACGTATTCGAGCATCGAGGACGGCGACGCCGGCGTCGGCAACGTTCAACTGATGCCGACGTTCGCGGCGGGTCCGCTGGGCGGCTATTATCTGAGCCAGATTGCAGCGGGACAGTTGGTGGACAGCGCGTGCCTCGATCTGGGCGATCCGGACACCGATCCGGCCTATGCGATCGATACGTTTACGACGCGGACCGATGGAGTGCCGGATGCCGGGCGCATCGACATGGGCGCGCACTACGAGGCGCTCGAGGCGGAGATGATCGAACTGAACGTGACGGTCGTCGATCCGAACGGCGATCCGATAGATCCGAACGATCCGAACAATCCCGGCGTTATTCACGGCTACGTCGATCCGAATTCGGGGACGTACCGCGAGTACGCAGTCGTTCGGCTTGAGGCGTTCCCGGACGAGGGCTATCGTGTTGCGGCCTGGACGGGGACGGACGACGATACATCCACCGACGTGCACAATACGATCACCATCGTCGACAGTGCCGAGGTGACCATTCAGTTCGAGGAGATACCGCTGCACCGGCTTCGAACGACGGTTATCGGCGGCAACGGGACGATTTCTCCGAGCCACAGGCGCGGCGAGATGTATCCCGAGGGTACGGTCGTCGAACTGGTTGCGTCGCCGGAAGAGCATTTCATCGTCGATACGTGGACGGGCACGGACGACGACTCTTTGTGGTCGAACACCAATACCGTGACTATCGACGGAGACAAGGACATAACGGTTTCGTTCCGCCAGCCGAAGACACTTTATGTCCCGGGGCAATACGAAGATATCGATCTGGCGATCAACGCGGCTTACGATCACGGCGACAAGATCGTGGTGGCGCCGGGCACGTATGAATTCGGCGGCTATGATTTTATGGGCAAGGCGCTGTCGCTTTCAAGTGAATATCCGGACGATCCGTGCTGCGTGGCGGCGACGGTGATCGACTGCATGTTCCTGTCGCGGGCGTTCACTTTCCAGAGCGGGGAGGGGCCCGATTCGATCGTGGACGGTTTTACAATCGTCAACGGTCTCGGTACGGTTCCGCAGTTTCCGGGGTTCACATTTGCGGTCGATCCAAATGACAGGATGGAAGACGGCGATCAGGTTGGTATTCCGGGCGTGGATGCGTTCGGCGGAGGTATTGCGTGTTTCGACGGGGCCAGTCCGACGTTGCGGAATCTGGTGATCAAGAGCTGCTATGCGCGGGGACAACACGGTCAGGACGGCACCGATGCACAGGAAGATCAGGACGATCCCGAGGATGCGCTGGATGCACTGGATCCCAACGATGCACCGGACGATCCGCCGGAAATCGATCTGACCGATCCGAATACGTTCGATCCGAACAACGTTCCCGGCTTCGATCCGAACGATCCGAACTCGTTCGATCCGAATTCGGTCGATCCGAATGAAGCGATTGACGGTATGGACGGTATGGACGGCGCTGATGGTCTGGACGGTCTGCCTGGTATGGACGGTCTGGACGGTCTGCCTGGCTGGGACGGCGGCGACGGCGGCAGTGCGTACGGCGGCGCCTTGTATTTCGGCGAGGACTGCCGGCCTGTGCTTTCTCATATCGAGATAGAGAACTGCCACGCCATCGGCGGCGACGGCGGCGCGGGCGGTCCGGGTCAGGATGGTATGAACGGTCAGAACGGACAGCCCGGCCAGGACGGACAGGACGGACAAACAGGTCAGGAGGGTCTCAACGACGGCGAACAGGGCGACGGCGGCGACGGCGGCGACGGCGGTGACGGCGGTCCGGGCGGTGCCGGTGGTCGCGGCGGCGACGGTGGTCAGGGCGGCTTCGGCGGCAGCGCATTCGGCGGAGCTATCTACTTCGATCCGAATTGTGTCGCCATCGTCAAGAACGTGACGGTGCGCGACTGTTCGACCACGCCGGGGCAGGGCAACTACGGCGGCGATGCCGGCGCAGGCGGCGCCGGCGGTAACGGCGCAGAGCCCGGCGAGGGCGCAGAAGGCGGCGATGGTGCGACGGAAGGAGCGGAAGGAGAAGCGGGCGTCGGCGGTGCCGGTGGTCGGGGCGGCGACGGCGGCTGGGGCGGCTCGATGGGTGAGAACGGTTTGTTCTCCGTGGCGGGCGGCATCTATGTCGGCGATAACGGCCATATTGAGATGACCGACGTGAGCGTCAGTTATTGTGAATCCATGACGGAACTGCCGGGCATCGGTTATCCCGGCGGCAACGGCGGTGACGGCGGTCCCGGCGGCGAGGGTGACGGCGAAGGCAACGGCGGCGACGGCGGCTGGGGCGGCGACGGCGGCCCGGAGGACAACTCGCCCGGCACCGGAGGTGCGGCAGGCACCGGCGGTGGAAGCGACGAGGAAGGCGAGGACGGCGAAGACGGCGAGGACGGCGAAGACGGTTTCGTCAGCATTACGTTCAGTTCCGGAACGGCGGCGGGCAACCACTACGCAACGGGATCAACGGCTATCCTTGCGAACTGCCAGATCAACTACAACATCGGTGCGTACGGCGGCGAGTACTATGAAGGCCTGGCGACGGCGATGATGACGGACTGCGATTTCGTTGGTAACAGCGGTTACCAGGGCGGCGGCCAGTATTTCGGTACGGGGTCCGTCATCGAGGTTCGCGACTGCAATTACGTGGACAATACGGGACGGTACGGCGGGGGCGGTGTGTACCTGGATACGGATGGCGACCTGACGGTGTACGACAGCCGATTCGTGCACAACGACAGTTCGTACGGTCCGGGCGGCGGTCTGCTGCGGGCTCCGTGCACGCAGGCGGGCAGCAGTGTCCGAGTCGTGCGGACGCTATTCAGCCGGAACCGGGCGACGTACGGCGGCGGTCTGTACTGGAACTGCGACTTTTCTGCCACGCAGATAGAGGACAGCACGTTCGTCGGCAACACTGCGGATCACGGCGGCGGTTTGTTCTGGGCCGGCGGTGCGCCGGAGATCGTAGGCTGTACGGTGATTAACAACTCAGCCAAGGGCAATGTGCTCGGGGCTTCGGGCGATATGAGTCTCTTCTCGATTCTGTTTTCCTTTAACGCCATGCAGGCATCCGACGTCTGCGGCGGCGGCGGCGGTATGTTTGGCCTGTCCGCGGACGCCAGGATCGAAAACTGCTTCATTCGGGGCAATTCGACGAGCGGGGCCGGTGGCGGTGTCTATCTCGCCGGCGATCCGAACATGCCGGTTCTGCGGAACTGCCTGATTCGAAACAACACGGCGGAAATGGGCGGCGGCGGCGTGGCGTCGCTGTGGTATGTGCCCGCCAAGATCGTGAACTGCACGATCGTGGAGAACAGCACAAGCGATCCTCGCGACGATACGCACGGGCGGGGCGGCGGTCTGTACTGCTCGTATGAGAGTGAAACGCTGCTGACCGACAGTATTCTCTGGGACAATACCGGCGTGCACGGCGACGAGATTGCAGTAGGCAGCATTGCCGGAGCGACCGGATTCGAGCGACCTGCGGTGCTTACGGTGACGTACAGCGACGTGCAGGGCGGCAACAGCGCGCCGGCGGTACACGTCGAGCCGGGCCGTACGCTGAACTGGGGGCCGGGCAACATCGACGCGGACCCGCTGTTCGTCAAGCCGTATTATTATCTGAGCCATGTTGCGGCCGGACAGGGCGCGACCAGTCCCGCTGTTAATGCGGGCAGCGATTCGGCGGCGGCTCTGCTTCTCGACAACTATACGACGCGGTCCGACGGCGAGCCTGATACGGGCATTGTGGATCTCGGTCTGCACTATCCGACGGGAGCGGACCGGTACGAACTGACCGTTGAGGTTATCGGCAAGCACGGAACGGTGAGCCCCGGCGGCGGGACTTTCAGCAAGTTTACGACGGTAGAACTGGTCGCGGACGTCGATCCGGGCTACCGCGTTCGCTGGATCGGAACCGACGACGACAGCGCAACCAGCACGACCAATACAGTTACGATGTTCGCGGACCGGGCCATTACGGCGATTATCGAGCAGCCGAATATTATCAAGGTTCCGGGCGACTATCCGATCGTTCAGGAAGCGGTGGATGCGGCCAAAGACGGCGATACCATCGTTATCAACAAGGGCCGTTATCGGGGCGTTCCAATTACGATCGACTCGAAGGCCATTACGCTGACGGGCACGAATCCGGACGATCCGTGCAGCGTCGAGCAGACGATTATCGACGGTGCCGGATATGCCACGCGGGGTCTGGTTCTGACCGGCGATATCGGCCCGGACACGGTTATCAGCGGTTTGACTATCGCAAACTGCACGTACACCAGCATTACACAACTTGCGCCGACTGATGCCGGCCAGGATGGTTTCGACGGTCTTTCGGCATTGGGTGCGGGCATCTACATCGATTCGGGCGGGGCTCCGACGATTGCGAACTGCTATATTACCGGGTGCCAGGCGACGGCGGGCGACGCCAGCGGCGGCAACGCCGGTGCGGATTCCAATGACCCGATGCCTGACGGCAGGCCGTATCCGCCTGCTCAGGACGGCGGCGACGGCGGCAACGGCGGAAGTGCATACGGTGCGGGTATCTACTGCGCGCCGCATACGAGCCCAACGATTGTCGGCTGCAGGATTTCCGGCTGCAATATCATTGCCGGCGATGCAGGTTCCGGCGCGGCGGGCGGCGGTTCGTCGGGCAATTACTCGGTGGCCGGCAACGGCGGTATCGGGGGCAACGGCGGTGCTGCGTACGGCGGCGGTATTTACGTAGGTTACGGCAGTACGATACGCATAACCGACTGCAACATACTGGACTGTAACGCGATAGGCGGTCTCGGCGGCGACGGCGGCGACGGCGGTGCTACGAGCGGCGATAACAGCGAGGGTGGAGACGGAGGCGTCGGCGGTTACAACGGTTTGGCATACGGCGGCGGCATCTTTATGGATGAGAAGGTCGTTGCGACCATTACGAATAGTACGATTGCGGGTTGCACGTCGATAGCGGGAGATGCGGGCGACGGCGGCGCTTTCGGCACCGGCGATCTTGACGGTCTGGCCGGTAACGGCGGCGGCTATGTGGGCGAGTTCTGGAAGTTCAGCGCCTACGGCGGCGGTATTTACTGCGGCACCGACACACGAGTTACATTTACCGACTGTACGGTCAACGGCAACAGCCTTACTGGCGCCGTGAGCGGTATCGGCGGCGATCCTTCAGCAGGGGTTCGGCCTGATCCGGTTTTCTCGTACCTTGTGCCGGTTTACGGTGCGGGCGTTTTCTGCGAGAAGAACGCGGTTGTGGACCTGGTCGGCTGCGAGATGACCGGCAACCGGGCGGATGCGGCCGATCCGAACGTCTATGATGCAAATTCGACGGATCCGAATGTCCCGATCACGCTGAGTCCGTACGTGAGTTACGGCGGTGCTCTCGGCGGCGTCGGAGCCGGCGAAGTGAGGGTTCGGGACTGCAACGTGACCGATAACTTTGCAACGGTCGGCGGCGGTCTGTACTGGGACGAGTCGAACTTCGTCATTCATGACAGCAATTTCCTGGCGAACGAAGCGTTCAAGGGCGGCGGCATCTATTGCGTTCACAGCGATGAGGTGCAGATCCTGCGGAGTCTGATTCAGGACAACAACGCCGTTATGCCGGGCGGCGAGGGCGGCGGTATGCATTTCGCTGCAACGCCGGTCTCCATGGAGAACAGTCAGATACGGAACAACCGTTCGGAGTTCTCCGGCGGCGGCATTTACGCGTCGGGTACGGGCGGCGGCATGGCGGCCATATTGAAGAACTGCCTGATCGTCGGGAACGTGGCGCGTCGTGACGGCGGCGGTATCGCCAGTGCATGGCACAACGAACTGGAACTGAAGAACTGCACGATTGCGGACAACAGCCTCTTCGGCGCTCCGGCCTTCGGCGGCGGTCTGGCGGCATCGTACGGCAGTAATATCGAAGTGATCGATTCGATCATCTGGGGCAACACGACACAATACGACGGTACGCAGATCGGAATCGCCAGCGGCGACAAGGCATATCCGCGGCCTTCGAAGGTGACGGTCACATACAGTGACGTACAGCCCGACCCGGTGAATGATGTAAACATCGGGCCGACCGCTCTTGATGTTGTCTTCCTGATCGATTCGACGGGAAGTATGGGCGGCGATATCAACGCTGTGACGGTGGCGGCTACAGATATCACGAATGTGATCCGGAATACAATTCCAGACTTCCGAGTGGCAGTCGTAGACTATAGAGATTTCGATGACCCGAATGCGGGCGGCGGAGCCGGTGACTATCCGTACAGGACCGATTCTCCATTCACAAGAAATACAAATCAGGTGGCGGCGGCGCTGGCAGCGATTCAGGCTGCTGGTGGAGGAGATCTGCCTGAATCTGCGTATAGCGGCATAATGCACAGTCTGGATGCGAGTGCTCTCGAAGCCAGGCTTACGGCAAATGGTGCGGCGCAATTCATAGATGCGAATTCTCCTGGGATTGGGCCGTGGCGTGTTGGCAGCCACGTCGCTCGTGCGATCATTGTCATGGCTGATGCGCCGCCACATGATCCAGAACCTTTCACCGGCTACACACTTGGTGAAATTGTTGATGCCGCCACCGCAGGTCCGGCACCTGTGGCAATATTTACTATCCCTGTGCGCGGCAGTGCGCTGGCGATGAATTACTTCGCGCCGCTATCCGAAGGTACCGGTGGAGTCATGATTGAGGCGGCAACAACGGCTGAGGTAGTCGACGCGATAACCGAAGCGATTCGTTTGCTGGCGTGGGAACCGCCGGCGATTTACGTCGAAGACGGCAGCGAGCTGGAAGGCTGGGATCCGAACTCGCGGACGTGGGCGGACGGTGCGCACGTTTTGACCGAGGATCCGAACTTTGTCAGCGGCTACTATCTCAGCCATCTGGCTACGGGTCATCCGGTCGACAGCGTCGCGATTAACGCAGGCAGCAGGCCGGCCTTCCTGTCAGGCATGTCGCAATACACCACGCGGATTGACGGGGTAAACGACTCGGCGACAACGGACCTCGGTTACCATTATCTCGACGGCATCGAGGAATTCGACGTGACGGTCGGCATTGTGGAAGACCCGAACGATCCGGGTATCCACGGTACGATCGACCCGAACGGCGGGGCGTTCAGAGCGGGCGAGACGGTTCGTTTGACGGCGATTCCCGATCAGGGATATGTTGTCCAGGGCTGGTACGATGCGAACGACCTGGTGCTGAGCTACAACGAGACCTACGAATTCGAGATCGACGCCAATACGGTTCTGAACGTTCGATTCCGCAAGCCTCGCAAGGTCGAGGTTTCGGGCGGCGGAGCGGCTCTGCGCAACGCGGTTCAGGCGGCGGGTAACGGCGATACGCTGGTCCTCGCGGCCGAGACGTTCGACGGCAACATCGATCTGGAAGGCAAGGAACTGCGGATCGTCAGCGCCAATCCGGACGATCCGAATATCGTGGCTGATACGGTGGTGAACGCCGGCGGAGCACCGGGCTTCATCTTCGGCGCCCAGGAGGACGCCGATGCGGTCATTAACGGCATTACAATCACGAACGCCAGCCACGCCATCTTCGTCGACGCCAACAGCAGTCCGCGAATCGTCAACATGACGATCAACAACTGCTTTGCGGCCGACGGCCTTGGTGGTGCGGCGATATTTATCGACTCGAACAGCAATCCGACGTTCGAGAACGTGAGCATTGCGAACTGCAGCACGAGCGGAGCGAACGGCGGGGCGATATTCATCAGCGAGAACAGCATTGCGACGTTCGTCGAGTGCCTGGTGAACAACTGCAGCGCGACGGGCGGTTCCGGCGGTGCTGTTTACGCGGACGTCAACAGCGTGCCCAGTTTCGAGGACTGCGAATTTCTGAACAGTCAGGCCGGCACATCCGGCGGCGGACTGTTCTTCGGAGAAGAGAGTCGGCCGATTCTGACGCGATGCCAGATTCAAGGCAGTTCGGCGGGCCTGCACGGCGGCGGTGCGTTCTACGATGTCAACTCGCTGGCCACGATTGCCGACTGCAACTTCGTCAACAACAGTGCCGCGCAGCAGGGCGGCGGTATCGTCTGCCTGGCGGGCGTGGATATCGAGATTGCGGACAGTAACTTCACGGACTGCGACGCCATCTACGGCGGCGGTCTGTATGTGGATGTGAATTGCGCGGGGAGTCTGTTGCGCGGGGACATCCTGCGGAACAATGCGAATCAGGAGGGCGGCGGTCTGTACATTACGGACGCCAATGCCTTTGCCGTTGCCGACTGCAACGTCTCCGAGAATACGGCCATTCGCGGCGGCGGTTTCTACTGCCTCAATTCGCCTCTGGCGAGCATCGAGCGATGCATCATTACGAATAACGGCGCGCATCCGATCGTGACATTCGACGTGTGGTTCTGGGTGGATCCGAACACTGGGACCTTCTTCCCGCCCACGTTCGGGGATCCGAACTTCGATCCGACGGACCCGAACTTCACGAACGATCCGAACTTCGTTTCGATTACACAGGTGGACACGTCGGGCAACGCGTACGGCGGCGGCATTTACTCGTTCGCGGGGCCGACGCTGATCGCCGACAGCGATATCAACAACAACCAGGCCAATACATCCGGCGGCGGCATCTACTTCGCGGCCGGCGAGTTCGATCCGGTGAGGTTGCGGAACTGCGCCATTACGGAGAATACGGCCGGACGCGACGGGGCCGGTATTTCGAACAACTGGCAGAATCAGTTGGTGGTGTCGAACTGCACGATAGCGGACAATACGCTGACCAACTTCATTTCGTACGGCGGCGGTTTCTACGGGTCGTACGACAGCGATGCAACGGTGATCAATTCTATCATTTACGGCAACACGGGCGGTCGAGGTGCGCAAATCGGTCTCGGCAGCGGCGATCTGCCGTATCCGATGCCGTCGCATCTGGACATCACGTACAGCAACGTCGATCTGCGAACGGCTATCGACGTCAATACGCTCGACGCCGACAGGGTGCCGATTCTGCGGCCGGGCTTCGACGAACTGAGCCTGGTCAACGGGCACAATCTGTCGACCGATGCGATTTCGCTCGGGTTCTTTGTGGAATTCCTGGGCAGCTTCGCGGGCAGCGTATACATCAACAACAACGGCAGCATTACATTCGATGCGCCGATGGCGTCGTACGATCCGATGAGTCTGAAGAAGAACGTCGGTACGCGGATTATCGCGCCGTTCTTCGCGGACGTCGATACGCGGAACAGCCGGGCGGTGCGGTACGGTTACGGCACGGTCGACGGACGGCCCGCGTTCGGTGTCAACTGGGTGGACGTCGGCTACTTCTCCAGAGGTGCGGACAAGCGGAACAGCTTCCAGGTGATCCTGATTCAGCGGTACGACCGCGGGTTCGGTGATTTCGACATCGAGTTCAACTACGGAAAGATCAACTGGGAAACGGGCGACGGCAACGGCGGCCAGAACGGTCTCGGCGGCCAGTCGGCACGGGTCGGCTTCTCGCACGGCAACGGCACGCGGGGCAGCTACTGGTTGATGCCCGGTTCGGGCGTTCCTGGGGCGTTGCTCGACAGCAATGACGAGGGCCTGGTGCACAACAGCCGCAGGAGTAATACGGCCGGCAGATACATCTTCCACGTACTCGACGGCGCCCTGGATGCAGGCAGAGAAGGTGCTGCGATATGGGCTCAGGAAGGCAGCGTGGTCGAAGGGTATGCACCGTACGATCCGAACCTGCTGTTCGATCCGAACGAGGCGGTGGACGCATGGGCCGATTCGACCCACAACATCGATACGGACCCGAACTTCGTCAGCGGTCCGCTGGGCGACTACTACCTCGAGCAGATCGAGGCAGGTCCGCTGCAGATTCTCGACAGCAACTGTGTCAACGTCGGCAGTTCTCTGGCGTCGATACTGGGTATGGACGAATACACGACCCGCACGGACCTCGAACCGGATGCAAAGCGGGTCGATCTGGGCTATCACTATCCGCTGAGCGGGTGGGCGATGGAGCAGTCGAGGAATCGGCTGACGGTGGTGGTCATCGGCAACGGCAGCGTTTCGGTTTCGCCGTGCAGGACGATTGATGTGAACGACGCCATGCCGGTCGATCCGAACAGCGAGGTTCACGCATTCGAGCACTACGCGAATTCGGTGCTGTGTCTGACGGCTGTGCCGGACGAGGGATATCGCGTGCGAAGCTGGACGGGGACCGATGAGGAACCGTTCTGGAACAAGAACGTCAATTACGTGACGCTGGATGCAGACAAGATCGTGTACGTCGAGTTCGAGCGCGATGTGACGCACACGCTGCTGGTGCCCGAGCAGTATCAGACGATTCAGGAAGCAGTGAACGAAGCGGGTCCGGGCGGCACAACAATCGTGGTCGGCAAGGGTACGTACTCGGTTCCGGGCACGAACGGCATCGACTTCCAGGGCAAGAATCTTGTCCTGACGTCGATCGACCCGACGGATCCGAACGTCGTTGCCAACACCATCATTGATTGTCAGGGCGGTGTATATGCTCCACGGCGGGCATTCCACTTCCATAACGGCGAAGATCCGAATACCGTTATCGAGGGCTTCACCATTCGCAATGGTTATATGCGGGCAGCGAAGGGTATAAGCGGTGTGTTCGGAGTGCTGACCCCAGACCCATATATTCGAATAGGAAATGACGATAACGATCCGCCTTATGCAGAGGCGGGCGATGCTGCCGCAGGCGACGGATATGGTGGAGCAATTCTCTGCGAGAACGAGAGTTCCCCGACGATTCGTCATTGTATCATTGAAGATTGCACGGTAACCGGCGCGCACGGCGGCGACGGTGCAATAGGTTGGTCCACTGGCAATGGATTCCCCGGCGAGTGGTCGTATCTCGCTCCTGGCGACGATCAGGTCCAGCAGACCAATAACGGTCAGTGGGGCGGGACCGGGGGCGATGGTTACGGCTATGGTTTCGGTGGTGCGATTGCGTGTATCGAGGGCAGCAGCCCGATTATCACGAACTGTCTGTTCCGGAACAATACGGCCCGAGGCGGCGTCGGCGGTGCCGGGGGCGACGGCGGGTCCAGCGAGGACGGCGATGAGAGTTGGGGCGGCAACGGAGGCGATGGCCACGGCGACGGCATCGGCGGCGGCATTTATGTCGAGGATGAGAGCCGGCCTTTGATTGCGGACTGCAACTTTGTCGGCAATAAGGCTTACTCGGGTCTTGAAGGAGTCGGCGGCGCAAAGGGCGGTGGTAACGAACTTGATCCGCCGGCCCAGAATGGCTTCCGCGGTTTTGCCTATACATTCAATAGGGTCGGGGGCGGAGCGGCTTATTACCGCAATGCCAATGCAAGCCTGGTCAATTGCGTTTTCGAGGACAATGAAGCTGCTGAGAATTACCCCTTCTCTACCTTTGGTTTGTCAGATACGACTATCTTAGACGACGAATACAGAGCAAAGCAGTGGGCACGCGGCGGTGCTCTCTACATGGATTCGTTCTTCAATCATGCTCGCGTCGAGAACTGCACGTTTATCAATAACCAGGGCGGCGGTATTTACGTCGATTCCCAGGGGTCGGTCGATATCCAGGATTGTGAATTCGAAGGGAACACCAGGATCTTTGGAACGGGCTCCCGCAGTCTGAGTTTCAGCGCCGAGTTCTATGGCTACACGGTATCCAACGAACCGCTGACCCAAGAGGGCGGTGCGCTGTTCATCGGCGACGACTGCAACTCGGTCGAAGTGAGGAATACCGGCTTCCATGGCAGCGAGGCCGACGGGGATGGCGGAGCCGTCAAGTGCATGAGCGATGCGAATTTCGTAAACTGTCTGTTCGGCGGCAACACATCCGCACTGAACGGCGGTGCCTTTGACGGCCACTTTGTCAACGGCGATCCGGCGCTCGTGATGACCCTGGACCTGTCGTTCGAGCGATGCGGGTTCGTTCAGAATGAAGCTCTGCTCGGGATGGATGCCTGGGGCGGTGCCGTGCACATACAGGATGTCAACGCAGCCTTTACGGATTGCTACTTCTTCGGCAACCAGGCCAAGAGCGGCGGTGCGCTATTCTTCTCTGATTCCGTGGTGGATATCTCCGGCGCGATCGTCCAGGATAATACGGCAATCGGAGGCAGCGGCTTGCCGACCGGCCTTGTGACGAGCAATTTGGGTGTTATTCGTACCCCTGAGGCGAACGCGGCTATCGACGTCGGCGGCGGCATTACCAGCGCCAGTTCGGACCTGACCGTTACGGACAGCCGACTGGTCGGCAACCGTGTGGAAGGTCTGCTCGGTCGCGGCGGTGCCCTGAGCTTCTACGGCGGCAATGTTACCAATACCGTAAGGAATTGCCTGATCACGGACAACTGGTCGAACGATCAGGGCGGCGGCATTTGTGCGACGTCGTTCGCCAATCCCAAGGTCGTGAACTGCACGTTTGTGGGCAACGGCGCCGGCGAGCTGGGTGGCGGCGTATTCTGCGACTGGAGCAGCGACATAACGATTACCGATTCGATCTTCGAGGACTGCAACAGTGTAGCGATTGTGGAAGAAGACGAAGGCGGAGCCGTGGTTGAGCACTGTCTATTCCACGACAATGCCGACGGCAATTACGGAGTCTACGACAGCGTCGAGCAGGTCATGAACCTCATAGATGTGGCGGATCTGAGCATCAGCAACATTGAGAGCGATCCGTTGTTCGTAGATGGTCCGCTGGGCGACTACTATCTCAGTGATGTTGAAGCCGGACAGGGCGCAATCAGTCCGGCGGTCGATGCGGGCAGCACGTTGAGCAGTATGGCCGGTTTGATGGACTACACGACCCGCACCGATGGTGCAGACGATCTGGGACGCGTAGACATCGGATTCCATTTCGCGGATCATACTGCACTGCCTCAGTACAGCTTGAGCACGCGGGTGACAGGCGGCAAGGGTTCGGTTGCTCCTGCGAGCGGCATGTATTATGCCGGGATGCCGGTGACGATTGAAGCGAGTCCGCAGAGAGGCTATCGCGTTGCCAAGTGGAGCGGCACCGTTAACGACCATTCCCGCGAGAATGAGAATTTCGTCATCATGGATCGCGACAGAAACGTTGCCGTTTCCTTCGATCAGCCTCGTACATTCGTACTCGGTAGCGATCCGAACTACACAACCATTCACCGATGTGTAGAGGCGGCGGAAGACGGAGACGTTATTCTGTTGCCGACGGACACGTATACTCCCCCAGACGGCGTCCTGCGAAACGAGATCGTCGTGAATCGAGCTTTGACTTTCAGCAGTTTCAACCCTGACGACCCGTGCAACGTGGTTGCGACCGTGTTGAGCGGATACGACTTTATCTTCACAGCTAACGCCGACGGTGCGGTGCTTGATGGTATTACTGTGCGGTTCGGGAGTATTTCGATTAGTTCCTCCTCGCCGACAATTCGCAACTGTATCTTTGAAGAGTGTCGTAAATTCGGCGCCAGTTGGGGCGTTACGGAAGCCTCCGACGGAGTAAACGGCGGTAGCGTGGAAGGTGGCGCCATCCGCATTATCGACGGCTCGCCGACGATTCAGAACTGTCTGTTCGACAATTGCTCGGTTACCGGCGGCGACGGCGGTGATGGAGATGGCGGTAACGATGCCCATCCCGTCGGCTTCGACGGCGGTTGGGCCGGTTGGGCGTATGGCGGCGCCGTATATTGCGGCTACAACAGCAGCCCGCAATTTGTGGAATGTACCTTCAGCAACTGCTTTGCGCAGGGCGGTAACGGCGGCGACGGTGGCGACGGTACCAATGCAAATCCCGGCGGTCGAGGCGGTAACTGGACGTGGAGCGCGGATGTTGAAACCGGTGCAGGAACACCCAACTGGTATTGGTGGGATGGCTGGGAGTACGCGCCTTACGACGTAGATGGGACGCCATCATCCGACTTCATCCCGCCATTTACAGGCCGTTATAAGGACTACTGGAAGTACAGCGGCTACGGTGGTGCAGTGTACTGCGAGAGCGAAGCTTCACCCAGGTTTTATAACTGCACATTTGAGAACAACGCCACATTCGGTGGACTAACGGGCATCGGTGGCTCTCCATATCTGGCGACAGGAGCGTTTGTCGGTGACGAAGACCTCATATGGGGTTCCTTGAACGGACCGACAGAGAACCTGAACATCGAGAACTTCGGTGGGGCTCTATACGCTGCGTATGGCTGTGCTCCGGAATTCTACAACTGCACGTTTGCTGACAACCTGGCTGATCCGACGGTTGATCCCAATGCGTTGAATCTGCCGGATGACATATATGTCAGCTACGGCGGTTCGGTGGCCTTCGAAGAGGACTGCGAGGTGAAATTCGTCGACACGACGATCACCGACAGCAACGCGGCGATCGGTGGCGGTATCTGGTGGAGCAACGCCGATATCCATCTCGTTGATTGTAACGTGACGGAAAACTTTGCCTATAACGGCGGCGGGCTCTACTCGAATGAAGCTACCGGCACCATTGTTACTTCCAAGATCAGCCGGAACGCTGCTCGGATGGACGTCTGGGCGGATTATAACGACGTGAACAACTACGATCCGAACTTCTACGGACAGGGCGGCGGGTATTACGGTCTGGCGTCGGCCATTGAAGCCAGGGATAGCTTCTTTAACCGGAACCGGGCCAGCGCATCCGGCGGTGGTGTATACCTTGCGGGCATCTCGAATTCGCGGGATTCCTCGGCACGGCTGCACAACTGCCTGTTGCGAGGCAATATCGCCGGCCGCGACGGTGCTGCGATATCGGCCAACTGGTATTCGGAACCGGTGATCTCGAACTGTACGATCACGGAGAACATCACCAGCGGTCATCTCGGCGAACTGGCCGGCTATGGCGGCGGTCTGTCCATAGCGTACGAATCTAATGCGACGCTGATCAACAGCATCCTCTGGAATAACGAGGGCACCCGCGGTTCGCAGATAGCGGTCGGGGTCGGATCGGTATTCGAACAGAGGGAATCGGCGCTGCACGCATCTTACAGCGATGTTCAGGGCTGGTTCGATCCGAACCATCCCGGTACGGTTGACGCCAACGCGGTGTTCGTGGACGCCAATAACGTGCTGGACTGGGATTTCGCCAGCATGATCGACGCGGACCCGAACTTCGTCAAGGGCTTCTATCTAAGCCAGGTCGCATCGGGTCAGGAAGTACAGAGCCCGGCGGTGGATGCAGGCAGTGCGCCGGCGGACGATCCGAATATCGCTCTGGCGGACTACACGACCCGAACGGACGGCGTCAAGGATTCCGGCCTGGTGGATATGGGTTACCATTATGCCGAGGCCGCACCGCCGCGAGCATACTATGCGGTGCTTGTGGGTGTTGCCGATTACGTCGGCCTTGTGAATGATCTGCGTTACACGGACGACGACGCCAACGACTTCTATCAGGCGCTGGTCGAGTCTCAGAACTGGCAGGAGGACAATATTACCCTGCTGCTCGACAGCGAGGCGACGAAAGATAACATCCGGTCGGCTATCGCGGATATGGCGATGCGTATGACGCCGGACGACGTGTTCCTGTTCTTCTTCGCCGGTCACGGCAGCGCGGGGGCCGACCTCGAGCCGCTGGACGAAGAAGACGGTCTGGACGAATACCTTGTGACGTACGCCTATGAGAACGTCCGCGACGATGAACTGGGCGAGTGGATTGCCGAATTGCCGACCGAGGATTACATCATCCTCCTCGATGCCTGCCACAGCGGCGGCCATATCGGCGGTTCGGACAACTCCATACTCAGTCTCGGTTTGGGCAATGCGGTTCCGTGGCCGGGTGACGGCTTCGCGGCTGACATGCGGAATCCGAAGCGGTACATCGGCGTGCTGGACCTCGACGACTACGACTCCGGAACGGTTCTCGCGGCGTGTGCGGAAGGTACGCTTGCTCTCGAGAGCGGCGAACTCGAGCACACGATCTTCGCGTACTATCTGCTTGAGGGTCTGCGGGCACAGGCCGATCTGGACAGCGAGAACCCGGACGGCTGGGTGTCGATTGAAGAGTTGTACGCCTACATGGAGCCGAGAATCCGCGAGTATACGCTGACTATCGAATACTACGGTTTCCAGGAAACGCAAATATACGATGCGCACGAAGGCGACATCCTGTTCTACGACTACGACGAGACGGACCGTGTACGGCTGGTGACGCAGGTCGTCGGCGGCAACGGCGAAATACTGCCGGAGGACGGCGAGTACATTCGCTACTCGGTGGTCGAAGTCGAAGCGGTGCCCGATGAAGGCTATCGTGTCAAGGAATGGGTCGGTACGGACAATAATGACGTGACGACCAGCACGAACCTGGTGGTCATGGACGAAGACCATCTCGTGACGGTCGAATTCGATCAGGCGCGAGTCATCAGCGTTCCGGGCGAGTACCCCTACGCAAGTCTGCGTGAGGCCATCGATCAGGCCCGCGACGGCGACACGATTGTCGTTGCTCCCGGTACGTACCCGGGCGCCGGTCTGACGATTCGGAACAAAGAAATCACGATAACGAGCATGAACCCGGATGACGTCAATGTTGTCAGCAATACGATCATCGACGCCAACGGAGAAACATTCCGCGGCATCTGGTTCGCTGAAAACTCGGGCAATTCCGTGCTCAACGGTGTTACGCTGAGAAATTCGGCGGTCAGCGGGGCCGACGGCGATCTGGATAGTATCTCCGGCGTCGGTGCATACGGCCATGCGTTGGTGGTTGGTTACGGGCAGAGTCCGACCATCTCGAACTGCATCATCGAAGACTGCCTGTTGATGGGCGGAAACGGCATCACGTCGCCGGGTATCGATCCAAACGATCCGAACGTGGTGATTCCCGTTCAGGGACTCGCCGGCAACGGCGGCGACGTAAGCGGCGGCGGCATTTATATCGCGCCGACAAGCAGCCCGACGATTCGCAACTGCATCGTTCGCAATTGCACGCTCATCGGCGGCACCGGCGCCGACGGTGGCGATACGGGTCTTGGCTGGGGCGCCCCGGGCGGCCGCGGCGGTTGGGCCCGAGGCGGCGGTATCTACATCGGCGCCGACAGCGAGGCCGTTCTGGAGCATGTGACGGTGTTTGGCTGTACGGCAACGGCCGGCGACGGCGGCAGCGGCGGTTCGAGTCTGCTCGGCGGCGACGGCGGGTGGTCCGGCCAGCCGCAGGGCGGCGGCATTTACTGCGGCCCGAACAGTCGTCCGACGTTTATCGACTGCGAGGTCACCGACTGTAACGTGGTCGGAGGCAACGGCGGTGATGGCGGCGACGGCAGCTTCGCCTACTGGGCCGGCGGATTCGGCGGTTCGTGGAGCGAGGACGATGAATGGCTGCGGCGCGGTGCTCTCGGCGGCGGCGTGTTCTGCGACGCGAGCAGTTCGCCGACGTTCATCGGGTGCAGCATCAACAACAACACCGTCAACAGCGGCCTGACCGGTATCGGCGGCTTTGGCGGCTCTACGCAGGCCGAACCGACCATCAACCTGGATATCCCAAGCTGTGGCGGCGGTCTCTACGTGGACGCCAATAGCGTGGTCAGCATCGCCGACTGCAACGTCAGCGGCAACCTGACCGTGTTCAAGAACGATCTGTACAGCGGTTACGGCGGCGGCATCTACCTGCGGGAAGTGACCTCGGCGAGTGTTACGGACTGCAACGTGTCGGAGAATGCTTCGCCTCTCGGCGGCGGACTCTACAGTATGGATGCCGAGGTGGCGGTCGCCGACAGCAACTTCGTAAGCAACGACGCCTACGTCGGCGGCGGTATGCTGCTGATGAAGGGTGCTGCGACGGTTTCGGGCGGCAACGTGAAAGGCAATATCGCTTCGTTCGCGGCCGATCCGAATCTGCCGCTCGATCCGAACGCCGCATACGATCCCAATGTTGTGGATCCGAACGCTGTAGCGTTGCTCGATGGTCGAGTGCTGTTCGGCTCGGGTGCCGGCATCTATACATTCCGTACGGACTTCGCAGTCCGCGACAGTCAGATCACACGCAACCTGGCCAGCGGCTCGGGCGGCGGTCTGTATCTGTCGCAGGATTCGAATTCCCTCGACGTGCACAACTGCCTGATTGCTTACAACCTCGGTGCACGCGACGGCGGCGGCTTGTCCGTGGCCTGGAATGCGGCGGCGAACGTGACAAACTGTACGTTTGTCGGCAACGCGGCCTCCGGTGGTTACGGCGAACGCGGCAGAGCGGGCGTCGGCGGCGGCATCTATTGTGCCTACAGTTCCAGTTGCGACGTGATCAACAGTATCTTCTGGGAAGACTTTGCCTTGCGGGGCTCGGAACTGGCGGTTGGTACCGGTTTCGAATACGACTTGCGGCCGGGTACGCTCAGCGTCTCGTACTCCGATGTGATGGGCGGCCGCGGCGGCGTCGAGGTTGAAGACGGCTGTACGCTCAACTGGGGGCCGGGCAATATCAACGCCGATCCTCTGTTTGCCACCGGCTTGCTCGGAGACTTCTATCTGAGCCAGTTCGGTGCAGGTCAGGGTCAGCAGAGTCCGGCGGTAGATACAGGTGCGAACTTCACCAGTCGATTCGACCTAATAGGCTATACCACAAGGACCGATGACATTCCGGATACCGGAATCGTCGATATGGGCTATCACTATCCTTCGGTTGAGCCGTGCCGATTCTGCGATCTGGCATACGACGGGGTTATCGACTTCCAGGACTTTGCGATCGTTGCAGAGAGCTGGCTCGACGAGGGCTGCTCCGATGAGAATGACTGGTGCGACGGTGTCGATCTGACCTTCGATACGCGGATCAATATACGCGATGTGGAATTTCTGGCCGACTGCTGGCTGGTGATGGACACGGAAGCGCCGCTGCCGAACCCGGCGCAGTGGGAAATCGAACCGGCTATGAATTCGACCACGTCGGTGACGATGACCGCTGAGACGGCTTTCGATGCGTGGGGCTGGGAAGTGGAATACTACTTCGAGTCCGTAACGGGCAACGGTCATGACAGCGGCTGGCAGAGCAGTCCGGTGTATACGGATCGCAACCTGACTCCGGGCCTGCGATACGGCTACCGTGTCAAGGTGCGTGATACGTCGCCGTTCTTCAACGAAACCGACTGGTCCAGGACCGTGTATACGGGCGTCGATGACACGACGCCTCCGGCTCCGGCCCCCAACTGGGAGATTGAGCCGTATCCGGTCGGCCCCAACTCGGTGTCCATGAAGGCGACGGTGGCGTTCGATGAGAGCGGTGTTGAGTACTTCTTCGAGTGTGTCAGCGGGCCCGGGACCGATAGCGGGTGGCAGGTCAGCTCGACCTATACCGATGTCGGCACCGATCCGAACGCGGGTCTCGATCCGAATACGGAGTACTGCTATCGCGTCAAGGCGCGGGATATGTCCAGCAATCGCAATGAGACCGCATGGTCCGACATTGCGTGCACGACGACTCCGCTGCCGCCGGACGTAACGCCTCCGGTGCCGAATCCGATGCTCTGGGATCCGAACGTCGATCCGAACGGCTTCGACGGCAAACCGCTCGAGATATTCATCGGACCAACGCAGTTCGACTATGCTGCAACGATGACGTCGGTCATTGCGTTCGATCTCAATGGTCCCGTCGAGTACTACTTCCAGTGCCTCGATGAATCGGGATTCGACAGTGGCTGGCAACTCGCCAACACGTATACGGTCCTGATTGGCAGAAGCAATCAGGCGCTTCGATTCCGGGTGCGGGCACGGGATGCGTACGGAAATATGACCGCCTGGTCGATTGCATGGCCCGCAACCGCGCGGCCCCCGGATGATCCTACTGCTGCCGCCGGTGGCGGTGGCCAACAGGCCGGAGGCGGCCAGCAGGCTGTCGGAGGCGGTGGCTAAGACATCGCCCCATATTAGAGCAGAAAATGAACCGGCTTCGGATGGTTGCATCCGGGGCCGGTTTTTCTTTTTCAGCAGAACCGCGATGTTTCAGTGCACGGACACTGCAGCTCGACGGCAAGGCAGACTGCTCAGGATCGGCTTGTCGTGATGTGGCGGCGGCGCAGCTTTGTCTTTCGGGCCACGCACGATGGCTCATGAAGCGGGTGGCAGATGTTCGCAGCCAGAGCACAGAGACAACTGACTGCGCATAGAAAAGGCCCCGCGGTTGCCTGCGGGGCCCGGAAGTCTTACTGCAACAATTGGGCCTAATCTCTGGAGATGAAGGCCTGGTAGCCGTAATGAGCCATGAGATTATCAAGAATCACCATCGCGGTGTAATTCTCGGCCACGGGCCAGATGCGTGCGACAATAGTCGGGTCGCGCCGCGTGATGGCGGCCAGATCCTTGTTTTCACGAGTATATTTGTCGATGGTGTGCTGGGCTTTGTCGATTGTGGGCGTCGGCTTGACGGCCAGTCGGGCCACGATTGCCTGTCCGGTTGAGACGCCGCCGGTAATGCCGCCCGCGTTGTTGGAGTCGAAGACGACCCTGCCTTCTTCCGAGTGCATCTGGTCGTTGTTTTCGTACCCGGTCATGTCCTTGACGCCGAAGCCTGCGCCGATCTCGACACCCTTGACGGCGCCGATGCCGAGCATTCGTCCGAGTTCACCGTCGAGCTTGTAAAATACCGGTTCGCCGAGGCCCGCCGGTACGCCGGTGACAACGACTTCGACGACGCCGCCAGCAGAATCGCCCGTGGCGGATATCTTGTTGCACGCATCGACCATCGCCTGCGAGGCATCGATGTCGGGACAGCAGACAATCTCATGCACGTTGTATTTCGACCGGATATCGTCGGCGGTCATCTTCGGGGCCTTGCCGCGGATGTCATCGATCTCGTTTTCGATCTCGGCCAGAATCGCAGCCTTCTGCAGGAATCGCATTTCCATATTGATGCGGTTCTTGACGTACACTTCCTGGTAGAACGGGTCGAGATCGTGCCGCATCTGTTTGTATCGTTCGGTGTACTCGAAGGCCTCATCATGAGGTACATCGGGGCTTCTTACACCTGCGATTTCCCGCACGTACGAAAAGACGTTGATGCCGTGGGCCCTGAGAATTTTCTTGGCGACATACCCGGCTGCCACGATCGTCGAGGTATACCGGCCGCTGAAGATTCCCGCGCCGATGGCGTCGTCGTCAGGGCCGTACTTCATGAAGGTGGCATACGACGCATGCCCCGGCCGGGGTGTACGGTTGGTGTCCTGATACTGCTTGATGTGGATGAAGTGCCGGTCGAGATTCGGTATGAGAATGGCAAGCGGTGTGCCGTTGGTGTGATTCTTGTTGCCCGCGTCCTGCACCGTGTCGGCGGAGTTTATGCCCGCATAGATAATGGGCAGATCCGGCTCCTTGCGGGGACTGGACAGTTCGTCCGCTCCGGGCTTGCGGAGCATCAGGTCCCCGTATATTTCCTGCTCGGTGATGAACATTCCGGGCGGCACTCCGTGGACCAGCGTGCTGAGCCCATCCTGATACGATCCGCCTGCGACGGTAACCTGAAAACAGCGTCCTATGTGGCAACCTAACATCTTTGCTGTGCCTCCTCAAAAAAGTATTAATCTATAGGTAATTAGCTAAATACAGTCGCGAATCACTCGCGTCTGCCTTTCGGGCTTTTTGCTATTTGATCAGTTCCATCCGTGCGCCGAGTTCCTCCATCAATTCCACATAACCGGGGAATGTGATGCTCATCGCCTCGGCGGTATCGATTCGGCAGGGCCCGTCGAGCCCCAAACCCGCAACAGCCAGCGCCATCACGATCCTGTGGTCCGACCAGCCGTGCAACGAAGCCGGACGGATCAAACCGCCCCGTATTATAAGGCCGTCGGGGAGTTCTTCAACCGCGACTTGCATTTTTTTCAGTTCTTTGGCCATGCACGCGATTCGGTCGGTCTCTTTGCTGCGGGCCTGAGCGACGTTGCGAATGGTTGTAGTTCCCTCTGCGAAGGCCGCGGCAACCGCCATGGCGGGCAGGGCGTCGGGAGTGCGATTCATGTCGATTTCCGTGCCGATCAGCGGTGCTTTGCGGATTATGACCGATTCCGGTCCGGCTGTGATCTCGGCGCCCATGGCTTTTAGATAGTCCACAACCTCCTTGTCGGGCTGGCTGTCGGAGAAGTCCAGGCCGAGCAGTTCCACTTCCTCGCCGAACAATGCCGCCGCACACAAGAAGAACGTGGCGCTGGAAAAGTCGGCGGGCACAGGCTCATCGAATGGGCGGTAACGCTGTCGGCCCCGAATATCGAATTTCTCAAAGTCCGCATTTGCATACTGAATTTGCTGTTTGTCGAGCCAGTCCAGCGTCATCTGGACGTAGCCGGGTTCGTTGAGCACGGTCACGTCGACATGCGTGTCCTCCTGTGCCAGGGGCGCGCACAGCAGCAGGCTGGAAAGATACTGACTGGTCGTAGCGGCGATAGCCGTCCTGCCGCCGCGCACGGTGCCCTGTATGCGGACAGGGGCTTTGCCGTTGTTATTGGCACTGGTGCAGCGGGCGCCGAGGTCATTGAGTGCGTCCATCAGAGGGCCGACCGGGCGGGTGCGAATCTGCCGATCGCCCGTAAACCCGGTAGTCTGGCCGGCCGGCGCCAGAGACGCCGAGCCAATGGCCATTCGCAGCGTGGTGCCCGAGTTGCCCACGTCGATTACATCTTTCGGTGGTGTAAGTCGGCCGCCCGTTCCGTCGACAATCCATTTGACATCGTCCGACGTGTCTATTCGCGCTCCGAGAGCGCTGTAGCATCGCACGGCTGAGAGCGCGTCGTCCGAGACAAGGGGGTTGCGAATAATACTGCGGCCGTCGGCCAGCGAAGCGATCGCGACCGCTCGGATTGTGTGCGATTTCGATGCCGGAATCGCCACCCTGCCTTTCAACGTCGATTTGTGTGCTATTAGCGTGCTCATATATCTTCCTGTAAACCTATCTTCAGCCGCATTGTTGTATCAGTAATAAAAGGACAATGAAAGGCTCAACCGCACAGAAGCTGCGTCGGCGGCTGGTTGGTGCGGACTCATGGCTGAGGATTGCACGCGGGGTCGGCCGGATACGCGCAATCGAGCCACCCTTCGGCCATTATGAGGAAGTCGAGGTGATTGACATAGCAGTCGTTGTTGAGGTCCGCCTTCAAATCGCGCAGGCAGGGACGAATCGTGAAGGCCGCGTTTGTTGTGTCTCTTTGTTCGGGATTGAGCGTGTTGGTAATGCGCAGCAGGCAGGCATTGGAATCCGCCTGAGGTACGAACCAGTCGTAACTTTCCGTGTTGGGAGTAACTGCGACCTCGTTCCAGTTGTCGCCGTTGTCGATTGAGTACTCAATCCGCACTTCGGCGATGTCGATGCCTTCGGTGGTCTTCCATGCGACAACCGTACTCTCCCCCGGAGTCAGGTACTCGCCTCCATTCGGAGACACGATTCGCGGCCCGGTCGCCGCCGTGTACTGCCAGGTGTCAGCAGGCAGATAGACGCCGGGAAGGTTTTGGTTGGAAGACGTCCGTGCCATGAACGTGCATGTGACGTTCAGGTCTTGAATCTCGACCAGGAGATAGCCGAAGTTCGCGGAATGTGCGACCTGGCGGACCGTATAATGACTGTTGGCGCCCAGATACGGAGGCGACCACGCGTACGTCCCGGCACCGCCTGTACCGACGATGTATTGGTGCAGGTCGTCGTCGGGATTACCGTTTCCGTCGTCGATTCGGGCGTGGTCGTAAAAGTGATCGTGGCCCGCCAGATATATCCTGGCTCCTGCATCCATAAGGCTTGCCCAGAAGGCGTCTCGGGCGGCCGGTTTGCTCCCGAGGCAATCCGTGTGCAGGGCCTGAAAGGCCGGCTCATGTCCAGCTACGAATACGTGCGGCTTGGTGTTGCCGGCCAACTGATTATCGAGCCATTGCTGGTTGCACTGGTTAATCGTTTTGTGTTGCATGCCCGCGTAATGATCGAGAACCACGATCAGCGCGTTCTTGTGCTCAACGGCATATGTCATGTACTGTTCGCCTGATGGGCCGTTGCCCGGCAGCATCCACCTGGGCCTGTCGGGATTGCCGAAGACGCTCAACCAGGCTGTCGCGAAGGAATTGTTCGGATCGAATCCGGGCGGGCGATAACCGCCCCACACATCCATGATTTCATGGTTGCCGCGGCCGACATAGACGGGTATGCCTGCATCATACAACGGCTGCATCAGTTGGAGCCATGCCTCCAATTGGGCCTGCAGACCCGCCGGACCCTGGGTTGTGTAGCCGGAGACCATGTCGCCCGGAAAGAGGAAGAAGTCCGCCCCTTTGCTTATCACTTCATCGACGAACTCCTGCAGAATAGCTGCATTCATTGGAGGATCGTATCCGCCCCGGCTGTCACAGGTGACGATGAACCGCCAGGATTCTGCAGCCGGCGCTCGGGCGCAGGCCGACAGCAACAGCGCGATGCTGAGAATCCATAGCCGAACATACTTCATTTATCTTCCTCCTCACGCAACTGCCTGTTGATGGCGGGAGATTTCTCAATTGTGCGCACGATGACAAAAAGAACGCCGTCGCCGGTACTCGCTTATTGCTGAGCCGGCTGCTCCGAGTGCCATTCGGCTCGCAGATTCGCGTGCTCGATGAGTACGTGCACGTCATCGACGTTGATCAGGCCGTCTGCATTCACGTCGCCGATGGCATAATCCCCTCTCGACGGTCCGCCGTTCGCACAGTAACCGATCAAAATGGCGAGGTCCTTCTGATTCACCACGCCGTCGGCGTTGATGTCGTACCAATGAATGCTCGATGCGTCTTCACCTGTGCTGACATTCCATGCCAAACCATATCGCTGGGGCTCTGCCTGCGCATCTTCTGATCCATCATTGCGAGCCACCACAACCTCGTACTTCGTGTAATCGGGATCGAGATGCGCGCAAATGTGCTCCACGTTGTCAACGCGACTGTCGCTGTAGTCCAGCAAATAGGATGCGTCGGGATCGTTCTCGTCCATGGCCCATATTTCCAGACGCAAATCCGCGTCCTTTTGCGGGAGAGCCTTGAAAGGGTACTTCCGAGCGTAATGCCGGTTCCAGTTGACTGTCGCAGTTATGGTTTTGTCGGCCGGTTGCTCGACCACCAGCGTATATGTGTTCTGCGCGTCTCGCTCCACATCGACGACATTGTTATCCCAGCCGGTGGGATGTACCTGTCCGGGTTGCCAACGGCCCGCGATCAGATGCATGTAGGCTGCGAAAGCATCGAGCATGCCCGCCCCCTGAACATAATCGAGCGGTGCTTCGTGATCGTCGTCCGTCGAGAGGGCGCCCTTGTGCCAGAAGGGCAGTTTGGTCGCGGAGTTGAGCAGTATGGCCTTTATTGTGCAGTTGCCGCCCTCGGATGCCGCCGCCGGATACAGCGCAGGATCTTGTCCGGCTTTCTGCACGAGCAGTGCCGCAGTACCCGCCACCATGGGTGTGGCGTAGCTGGACCAGTCCCCGGTGGGCTCATAGACGTCGGGACCTGCCGGTTGGGCCGCCAGGCAGTTGCCCGGTGCAACGAGGTCGGGCTTGCACTGTCTGGAGATAGTGGGGCCGCAACTGGAATTCTCCGGATAAGCCAGTGCGAAGTTTGCCAGCCTGGTGGCCAGATCTTCGGTCGCGACCGAGTTGACGACCCCCACGCCGATAGCGTTGGCCGAGGCTCCGGGGTAAAGCGGCGGGTCGAAGGCATTGCCGCCGTTGCCGATGCCCGCGACAACGATCAGTCCCTCGTGCTGAGCCAACGCTTCAATACCCCGCGTCCACCAGTCGTCGGTCTCTATTCCGAAGCTGGCACTGAGTATTCGGGCGTCGGGTGCGTTCTGCGTAAAGACGTTGCTCTTTACGAAGTGCCACAATTCGTATATGTGCGCTCGAGCTGCGGGGGCGGCGCCGTAATACGGAAAGTCGCCGATTTCAGCATGGCCGGCGAATGGATCGAGTCCGAGGAGTATGGAGCAGACAGCCGTCGAATGCGGCGAGACGTTTGCGGGTAACCGCCCGTCATCGAAGAACGTCATATCGGCCGTGGTCAGGCAGTTGTGCTCGGCGTAAGGCTGGTAATCGTTTTGCGGCACTCCGTCGAGGTACGTATAGCTTCTGCATACGACCGCAAGCCCCACACCGGAGCCGTTAAGCCCGGGCTCAATTTGTCGCAGCATGGACAGTCCGACGTGATGGAAGGCGTGCGGCTGCACGGCAGCGTCGGCCGTTTCAAACTCGCTCTGCGCATGGACTCTCGGTGAGCCCCACAGGACGCTCACTAACACAAGGAAAACACAAAATCCGCTTGGCAGCCGCTTTGGCATAGGCAGACTCAGGGGCGGCGCGCTCGACATGGCGTTTCACCCCCTTCGAAAAAAGCTCCATCTTCGTGATCGAAAAAAAACGCTTCGAATACACGCTTATGATAGCAGAATATCGCTCCTGTTTCAAGTTAATTCTGTGTTCATGAGGGTGAAGATTCGCGGTTCTCAGCCCTGAAAACGCGGTTTTGCAAAAGTCGCGAGCGTCGTCTTGTCAATTGGGCAGCCCGGTGCTATACTTGGCGCGCTGCAGGCTGGTCAGAGTAAGGACTGTCCCGATTATGAGAGTTATACTGGATTCGCGACAAATAGAAGAGGCGATTGAAAGCCTGACCGATCAGATCGTTGGCCAGACCGCCGCGACGCTGGAACTGGCCGTGATAGGTGTTCGCAGCAGAGGAGAGATTCTGGCCCAGAGGCTTTGCGGGAGTCTGTCGAAGAGAATCGGCAAGGAGGTTCCCTGCGGTACGCTGGATATCACGCTGTATCGCGACGATCTCAATTCACCTCAGGCAAGTCGGCAGCCGGAAGTGCGCACCACGGAAATCGGTTTTGACATACACGACCGCATCATCGTTCTGGTCGACGATGTTCTGTACACGGGGCGTTCGGCGCGGGCGGCGATGGACGCGCTGATAGATCTGGGCCGGCCCAGGGCGATCAGGCTGGCTGTGCTGGTGGAGCGCAGGGGGCGCGAATTGCCGATACAAGCGGATTATGCAGGATTTAACAGCGACGCGGCTGAAGAAGAATCCGTCGAGGTGAACCTCGTCGAATCGGATGGCAAGGATGAAGTGGTGGTCAAGTAGCGAGTAAGGACATGATGGCTCTGAAACGCAGGGTGAAGCAATCGAACTGGAATCGAAAGCACCTGCTTGGCTTGAGAGACCTCAGCGCCGAGGAAATCACGTATTTGCTCGACACGGCTGAGGGATTCGAACAGATAAGTACGCGATCGGTCAAGAAAGCTCCCCCTCTTCGCGGCAAGGTTGTTGTCAATCTGTTCTTCGAAGACAGCACGCGGACTCGAAACAGTTTTGCTCTGGCGGCCAGCCGTCTCAGCGCCGACGTTGTCGAGTTCACCAAGAAAAGCAGTTCGGTGAGCAAGGGCGAAACGTTGCTGGATACCGCTCGGAATCTCGAAGCACTCGGAATCGATATCCTTGTGCTTCGCCACAGTGCCGGCGGGGCAGCTCGTTTTCTGAGCCGGTACACGCGGGCCTGCGTGGTCAACGCCGGTGATGGATTTTGTGAACACCCGACGCAGGGCCTGCTCGATGTGTACACGATTCGCAAGCACAAGGGCAGCCTCAAGGGTCTGAAGATCGCGATTGTAGGCGATATTGCCCATTCCCGCGTGGCCCGCAGCGATATGTGGGCGATGACGCAGTTGGGTGCGGAGGTCACGTTTGTGGGGCCGCCGACGCTTATGCCGGCGCAGGTGGGCAGGTTGCCGGTCAAGGTGAGCAGCAGCCTCGATGAAGTGATCGATAAGATTGATGTTGTCAACATGCTCCGCATTCAGTTCGAGCGGCTGGGCGGGAATCCTTTTCCCTCTATTCGGGAATATTCGCGCTATTTCGGCCTGACGGTGGACCGCATGAAACGGGCCAAGCCGGACATCCTGGTGATGCATCCCGGGCCGATAAACCGGGGCCTGGAAATGGAGAGTGAAGTAGCGGACGGAGGCAACAGTGTGATTCTCGACCAGGTAACCAACGGACTGGCCGTACGAATGGCGGTGCTGTTTCTTGTCAATCAGGCGGCCGCTCTGGAGAAGTGAGCCCAACATATAGTCGCGGGTGGTATTACGGCATGAAACCTCAGCTTATCATTAGAAATGGGCGTGTGATCGATCCGGCCAACAGTATCGACACGCAGTGCGATGTCGTTGTTCAGGGTGGCGTCATTGCCGATGTGGGCAAAGCGGATGACCGCCTGGTCGATGCGGCGGCGCGGGTAGTGGACGCCGGGGGCAAACTCGTTGTGCCCGGCCTGATTGATATCCACGTTCATTTTCGGGAACCGGGCGATGAAGAGGAAGAGACCATTGCCAGCGGTTCGGCGGCGGCGGTTGCGGCCGGGTTCACTTCAGTCGTGTGCATGCCGAACACAAATCCCGTTATCGAGAACGAGACCGACGTCGAGTATATCCACCGCAAAGGCCGGCAGGCCCGCCAGACGCATGTCTACACGATGGGAGCCGTTACAAAGGGGCTGGCAGGCGTCGAACTGGCTGAGATGGGGATGATGTCTGAGGCCGGAGCGGTCGGCTTCACGGATGATGGCAATGGGGTGCAGGATCCGGGCGTAATGCTTCGAGCACTGAAGTACTCGACTATGTTCGACGCTGTAGTTGCTCAGCATTGCCAGGATGACGGCTTTGCCGGCGGCGGCGTAATGAATGCAGGGTACTTCTCGACGATATTGGGCTTGCCCGGAATGGACCCGCTGGCTGAAGAGGCCATGCTGTGGCGGGACATTCAACTGGTGCGCAAAGTGCGCAGCAGCGGGGTACGATACCATGCGCAGCACCTCTCGACCGCCGGGTCGGTGGATCTGATACGTGCTGCAAAAGCAGACGAACTTCCGATAACCTGCGAGGTTACGCCGCATCATCTGCTTTTGACAGAGGAAAGTTGCAGCGAGTACGATACGAACTACAAGGTGAACCCGCCGCTGCGCACTTTGTTGGATGTAGAGGCGCTTCGGCGTGCGGTGGCCGATGGACTCGTCGATGCGCTGGCGACGGATCATGCGCCGCATCTGCAAAGCGAAAAGGAACTGGAGTTTCTGACTGCTCCGTGCGGGATCGCCTCGCTCGAATGCGCTCTGGGCTTGTATGTTCGAGCCCTTGTTGAACCGGGATTGATCGGATGGCCCGAATTGATACGCCTGATGACGGTCGGGCCGGCCGGTGTGATCGGTATCGATAAAGGAACACTCACAAAAGGCAGGCAGGCGGACATCACAATTATCGACCCGAATCGCCGGTGGGAGATTGACGTGCACAAATTTCGCTCCAAGAGCCGAAACTGCCCGTACGATGGGTGGAAGGTCAAAGCCAAGGTCGAAAAGACTATCGTGCAGGGCGAAGTGCGGTTCGAATTATAGGACATCAGCGATCGAGGCGAGCAGGAGTCTCAGAAGCTATTTGGGGGTAATTCCAGCAAATGATTGTCATTGACGGACACAATCTATTGTGGGCTGTCCAGGGTTCTGCAGGAAGTCCGGAAGTGCGGGACGAGATCCATTTGTGCCGATTGATCGGCCGGTATCTTGAGCGAGTCACCGACACCGGAGAGATCGTCTTTGACGGCACAGGGCCGTCCGATAAGAGCGACTTCGACAATATCAACAGGCTGGAAGTGCGATTCTCCGGGCTGCGAAACGACGCCGACAGTGTCATAGAGCGCAAGATTGAGGCCAGCAGTGCGACCAGAGAAATGACGGTCGTCAGCAGCGACAGGCGGCTTCGGCGGGCGGCGCAGTCCAGGCGCGCCACGGCCGTGAAGTCGGAGCAGTTCTGGAAGACCGTTCAGATTGAGCTCAGACGCCAGCCTACCGAGCGGGAGCCGTCGGCCAAACACCACGGCCTCAGCGAGAGCGAGACGGATCAATGGCTCGAGATGTTCGGCTTCGAGCAGTGAGTCTGCCTGCGCAATTGGACACACGTGTTTCATTTCGATTCGCGCTTACATTCGGTGCCTAATGTGCCGACAAACCGAGTAATGATCTACGTTACACCGGTTCAGTGGAGGCTTGTGACTGATGCTTTGTCCTGCATGTGGTGAGGAATTGACGGAAGTAAAAGTGGATGATACGACGGCGGATGTGTGCGACGCCGGTTGCGGCGGCATTTGGTTCGACCGTTATGAATTGCAGCGGGTCGATGAACCGGCTGAAGATCCGGGTGCGCTGTTGAGCATCGAGCCGAAGGCGGCGATTGACGACCGGGGCGGCCGGCACTGTCCGAAATGCCCTGATGTGGTGATGAGTCGGCACTTCTGGAGCGTCAAGCGGCAGGTCGAGGTGGACGAATGTCCGCAGTGCGGCGGTTTCTGGCTGGACGCCGGGGAACTCGAGGCAATACGCGGACTGTTCGACACCGAACAGGACCGACGCAACGCCGGCATAGAGGAATTCAGAGCCAAATTCGGCGACCAGATCGCAGAGATGGATGCGAGAAATCAAGCCAGGTTGGCGGCGGTGCTCGAAGTAACGCGGAAATACCGCTACATCTGCCCCAGCTATTTCGTCCGCAACAGCTCCGAGTGGGGCGTCTTTTGAGCCTTTGGCTGTGCGAGCAAGGCCGTTGAAAAAGGCCGGCCCGGCGCATTACTCCGATCCGCCCGCCCCCGTTTGAAGTGCATTTCTGCCGCGTCATCGGTACTCGGTCCGGTTCCATGTGCGGTTGGCCACGACAGGGCCTTTTCCCTTTCATCTCAAGCGTATTGTGCGAAACTTTCCTGTTGCGTAATGCGCGCCAAGTCTGTATAAATGGGCTTTCCCTGGCGCGTCGTGGCGCTGAGGGCCTAATCTGACAGGCTGGTTGTTTGTTGAAGACCCGCCCGACGCATGCGTACGGTGGAGCGGTGTCCAACCAGCCTGATCGTCGGATGGATTAAGACCTGATGCCGGTTGTTGTTTGTTCAGGAAAGATGGAGCACCTTATGAAACGTAGAATGGTAACGATTGACGGAAATTCCGCAGTGGCGCATGTAGCGCACGCTACGAATGAGGTTGTCGCGATATACCCGATTACGCCGAGTTCGCCGATGGGTGAAATGGCGGACGCCAAGAGCGCGAGCGGCAAGCCTAACATATGGGGAAGCATTCCCTCGGTAACGGAAATGCAGTCGGAAGGGGGGGCTGCCGGGGCCGTGCACGGTGCACTTGCCGCCGGAGCACTGACAACAACCTTTACGGCCTCTCAGGGTCTGCTGTTGATGATCCCGAATATGTATAAGATTGCCGGCGAGTTGTTGCCAACCGTTTTTCATATCTCGGCTCGTTCGCTTGCCTGCCAGGCGCTGTCCATCTTCGGAGACCATTCCGATGTTACCACCTGCCGCGAGACCGGGTTTGCCATGCTGGCGTCTGACAGCGTCCAGGAGGTGATGGATATGGCTCTGATCGCACAGCAGTCGACGCTGGCGGCGCGGGTGCCGTTCCTGCATTTCTTCGATGGCTTCAGGACCAGCCACGAGGTGCAGAAGGTCGAGGAACTGACTTATGACGATATGCGGGCAATGATCGACGATGATCTGGTCCTGCAGCACAAGGCGCGGGCGCTGAGTCCGGACCATCCCAAAATCGGCGGTACCGCCCAGAACCCGGATGTGTACTTCCAGGGACGCGAGACGGTCAACAAGTACTATCTTGCAACGCCCGATATTGTCCAGGAAACCATGGACAAATTTGCGAAGATCGTCGGTCGGCAGTACCATCTTTTCGATTATGTCGGTGCGCCGGATGCGGAGAAGGTCATCATTATGATGGGCTCCGGAGCTGATGTTGCGCACGAAACCGTCGAACATATGCTATCTCAGGGTGAGAAAGTCGGCCTGCTGAAGGTTCGGCTGTTCCGCCCGTTCAGCCTCAAGCACTTCGTCGAAGCGCTTCCGGAGACAGTCAGGAAGATCGGCGTGCTGGATCGTACGAAAGAACCCGGAGCCCTGGGCGAACCGCTGTACCTCGACGTTCGCACCGCCATCGGTGAGGCGATGGCCGACGGCTCGTTCAAGTCGGACGAGTATCCGCTGATTGTGGGCGGCCGGTACGGTTTGGGCTCGAAGGAATTTACGCCGGCCATGGTCAAGGCGGTGTTCGAGAATCTGGACGCCAGGGCGCCGAAGAACGGCTTCACTGTCGGCATCATCGACGACGTGACAAATACGAGCCTGGATGTGGACGAATCGTACGAGCTTCCCAGCGAAGGTTTCTATGCTGCGATGTTCTACGGGCTGGGCTCGGACGGAACCGTCGGCGCGAACAAGAACTCGATCAAGATCATCGGCGAACAGACCGATAATTACGCCCAGGGCTACTTCGTATACGACTCGAAGAAGGCCGGGGCGATTACCATCTCGCACCTGCGGTTCGGCAAAGAACTGCTCCGCAAACCGTATCTGATCAGCAAAGCCGATTTCGTGGCATGTCACAACCCGAGCTTCGTGGAGAAATACGACATGCTCTCATCCGCGAAGGAAGGCGGAACGTTCCTGTTGACCACAAGCCACGACAAGGATGAGGTCTGGGATACGCTGCCGATGGAAGTGCAGGAGCAGATTATCAGCAAGAAGCTCAAGTTCTATGTGATCGACGCGATTGGTCTGGCGCAGGAGCTTGGATTGGGTGCTCGCATTAACGTGATCATGCAGACGGCATTCTTCAAAATCAGCGATATTATCCCGATCGACACGGCGGTCAAGGCCATCAAGGATGCGGTTCAAAAGACATACGGCAAGAAGGGCGAAAAGGTCGTCCAGATGAACCATGCGGCGGTTGACGGCGCGCTCGACAAGGCGTACCAGGTCGAGGTGCCCGACAAGGTGACCAGCAAGGCAAAGATGCCCGCCGTGGTCCCGGACGATGCGCCCCAGTTCATCAAAGAAGTTACCGCCGAGATCATGATGCGCAACGGCGACAAACTTCCGGTGAGCAAAATGCCCGAGGACGGCAAGTTCCCGACCGGTACGACGAAATACGAAAAACGCAATATCGCCGTCAATATCCCTGTCTGGGAGCCTGATGTTTGTATCCAGTGCGGCACGTGCTCGCTGGTTTGTCCGCATGCCACCATTCGCATCAAGGCGTACGATCCCAAACATCTCGACAGTGCTCCGGAGACGTTCAAGAGCGCCGACGCCAGGGGCAAGGACTTCAAGGGCATGAAGTTCACGGTGCAGGTTGCTCCCGAGGACTGTACGGGCTGCGGTGTCTGCGTGGAGATGTGCCCCGCAAAAGAGAAGGATGAGAACAAGGAACCAACGGGGCGCAAAGCGATCAATATGCATTTGCAGGAGCCGTTGCGAGGTCAGGAACGGGAAAACTACGATTACTTCCTCTCGGTCCCGAATACGGACTCGTCGCTCTACAAGCTCCAGTCGGTCAAGGGCAGTCAGTTCGTCGAGCCGTTGTTCGAGTATTCCGGCGCCTGTGCCGGGTGCGGAGAGACCGCCTACGTCAAGCTGCTCAGCCAGTTGTTCGGTGATCGGGCGATGATCGGCAACGCAACGGGCTGTTCGTCAATCTACGGCGGCAACCTCCCAACCACCCCCTATTGCACGCGGGCGGACGGCCGAGGGCCGACATGGAGCAACAGTCTGTTCGAGGACAACGCCGAATTTGCGATGGGTATGAGGCTGTCGGTGGACAAGTTCCGCCAGATGGCCCTGGAATTGCTCGACGCCGCGGTTGCCGAAGGTTGCGTAGACAAGTCGCTGGGTGATGAAATCCGCCATGCTACACTGGCCAACGATCCTGCGCAGGTTGCTATCGAAGAGCAGCGTGCCCGCATCGAGCAGCTCAAAGAGCAGTGTTCCAGGGGCGATTGCGACCAATGCAAGAGACTGCTTGGCGTCGCGGACTACCTGGTCAGAAAGTCCGTCTGGGCGCTTGGCGGCGACGGTTGGGCGTACGACATCGGATACGGTGGAGTGGACCACGTGCTTGCCAGCGGTGCCGATGTGAACGTACTGGTGCTGGATACGGAGGTGTATTCCAACACGGGCGGCCAGATGTCGAAGTCTACGCCGCGTGCGGCGGTTGCGAAGTTCGCTGCGGCCGGCAAGCCCGCTCCGAAGAAAGACATGGGCCTGCTCGCAATGACCTATGGTAATATCTATGTCGCGAAGATCGCGATGGGCGCCAACACGAACCAGGCCGTCAAAGCCTTCGTCGAGGCCGAGGCCTATCCGGGGCCGTCGCTTATTCTCGCATACGCTCAGTGCATCGCGCACGGCATCAACATGACGAAGGGCTACAGCGAGCAGAAAAAGGCGGTGGCGTGCGGTCATTGGCCTCTGTATCGGTTCGATCCGCGGCTGCTGGAACAGGGCAAGAATCCGTTGCAGCTCGATTCGAAGCCGCCGACCGAGTCTTTCGAGGATTACGCCTACGGCGAAAACCGTTACCGGACGTTGAAGCAATCCAAGCCGGAAGCGGCCGCTGAATTGATAAAGCTTGCTGAGCAGGACGCCAAACGGCGTTACGCTCTGATGGAACAACTGGCGAAGTTGTCGTGTGATAACGGCGACAACTGAAATTAGTGCTGCTCAAAAGACGATGCAGAGGAGGTGCAGGCAGGATGGTTACTCGAATATCGACGCTGGTCTTGCTGAGTATGGCCGTGATGGTTGCCGGCTGCGGCCGGGGCAAAACAGAAGTTAAACTGGCCATCGGACCGGATGCCGAGACGTTGGCGGTGCCCGGTGAATTCGGTGCTGAGGCTATTGAAGCCGCCGGCGGCATGGATGCGTGGGCCGGTACAAAACAATTCGATCTGGACTGCATTGCCTCGTTTTATCAGCCTGACGGCAGTTATTATCTGACCGAGCAGCAGTACACGATATATCCGTGGTCGCGAGCCGCTCAGATTCGTGGCCATGAGCCGGGAGGTTCGTATCTGTGGCAGCTCGCCATGGGGCGCTTCAGTGTCAAGCAGGGCGCGCGAGACATGGAAAGGCTGACAGAGTCAATTGCAGCGGAAGACCTCGCTCAGGCGCTGCTTGCCGTTACGGCGACTCCCGCGCTGCTTTTGGATGATCGTGTTTCATTTGAGACCTTCGGTGAGCCGGTGAAGTTGGAAGGCCGTTGGTATGTAAAGGTCAGGCGCACTGTTCGTGTTGATGCACTGAAATCGTACAATCCTCCCCAAATCGTCTTTTACCACAACCGGCGCAGTGGTCTTCTGGATCGAATCTGGATGGTCCGCACGCAAGGTGAGGGTTTTCTGCTGGTCCAGTGCCACGACTACCAGGATCTCGGCAAGGATTCCGTCCACGTGCCCACAAGAATCGAAATCTTCGACACTGACGAACAGGGCGCAACGCTCGGACGTCTGATAAAAATCGACCTCAAATAAGTGCCGTGACATCCTCCGGTGACGAGTGACAATCTCGCACCACAGGTACTGAATCGCATCTGAGTGCCGGAACTCACGGTCTTTCCGCGTTTTTTGCATCTTTTCTTCATCTTTCTCGGTCGCAACCGCGCATTGTGTCTGTGTTGACACCACTTCTATTATCGGCCCGATCCTCCGGACTTGCGGAAACGCCGGTTTCTCGCCCGCTCATCTCGAACGCCTGCGGGCCCGTCGGTTCGCTTGTGCGTGCAGCTCAACCAAAATGATCCGCCCGGCTGAAATATGCGCAACTATCGCTAAAGCAATCACTTGTGGATGACGACAGGAACCAGTGCAGAGAAGTGGTTGTATGAATCGTCGCGTTCGTCGCAAACGGCTAAATCTGTCAAACTGGTCCAGAAAGTGTGTTCGGGAAACGACGAGCCGGAAGCCGGAAAAAAGTTAAGGCGAGCTTATATTGAACCGATAAATCTGCGAGTGAAAATCTCGTAATCGGTTTGCAAATATCGAATAGACATGAATTTCGGTTCATTTGGGAAACATGGTGCCATGAAAAGAAAACAGACTCAATGTGCGAAGAGTGAGAGTACAGGCAAGACAGCATGGCTGTTGTTTACTGTGTGCTTTTTGCTGTTTCTGGTTTCTTCGTCGGGGTGTAACAGCAAGTTCCTGGACCCTGGCGGGCGACTGGGGCGTTTTCGTCCAACGCCTGCGGTCAACGTGATTCTGGATTCGCTCGGAGTGGCGGAAGAACCGCCGCTGGCGTGGGAGGACGCTGAGGAACCCCGCCCTATCGACACGATTGTGGTGGAGAACGACTACACGTTCCGAGCCGGTGACGTAGTGCAGGTGTCCGTGTTCGAATTGCTTCAGGAGAATCTGCAGTACGTCAACCAGTTCATTGTCACCGAGACCGGCAAGGTGTCGATTCCCGAAGTCGGAGTCGTTAACGTCCTGGGATTGACCGAGACACAACTGGAGGAAGAGATACGCCAGATACTCTCGCCCAGCGTCTTGAAGGAGCCGTCCGTGACTGTCACGCTCGTGCGTTCCCAGCAGCGGACCTTCTCGATCCTCGGAAACGGCGTGCCCGCTCCGGGCCGCTACACGATACCGCGATACGGCTTTCGTCTGGCCGACGCGCTGGCTCTGGCGGGCGGACCCGCGCAGTTCAACGTCAGCTACATCTATGTGTCGCGTTCGATGGACGCCGGGCGTTATGACGGCGGCATTGATGCGCCTATGATGGGGCCGCGACGAGGAACGATGGATGGTATGAACGGGTCGGATGATGAGATGTTCGAGATCATCGCTCCGAGAGCTCAGCGAAGCGGGAACGGCAGCTCGCTCGTCGTCTCCTCAGCCGAATTCGGCAATAACAATATGCGAAGTGATGTCGGTGGCTTTGGCGGCAACGGCCAGAACTGGCCGAGTAGTTGGGACAATCGAACCAGTGCAAACCGGCCATCCGGCGGCCAATCGGGGACCAACGGCGGGGATGTCTCCGTCAGCGATATCCTCAAGTCGCTGTCGGAAAAGCCGGCCGGCGAAGACCGCGCGGGTTCGCGAACGAGAGACTACCGTTCCGGCACGAGTACGGCACCGAGGCAACGTACCGGGCGCTCTCAAAGTGTGGGAACAGAAGATCTCCTCAGGAGTCTTTCGGATAGACCTGTAGACAGCGAACGGCGGTCTCGTTTTGCCTCGCCGAATCGTCCGAATGTGTCCGCAGGTCGCGAGAGTCGCCGGCAGGTCAGCGTCGACGATCTACTCAACTCGCTCTCCGAGCAGCCGAATGGACCCGGTGCGGATGGCGGTGGTCGACGGGCCGATGTTGACGAGGTCCTGCAGTCGTTTGAGCAGCCTCCGGCAGGAGCAGGAGGCCAAAGGAACGGCGATATCGACGATGTTCTTAAATCTCTGGGCCAGCCCGAGGCTCCGCCCGAACCTCGCGAACAAATGCCGGCTGAGGACGTAGAATCGATGATGCCCGAAATTGTCGACGCAGAGGGACCTGCCGAGTCAACCGGTACCGGGCGTATCGAATGGATATTCAAGGACGGCAAGTGGGTTCCTATGCAGGTCGGCGGACCCGCCGAGCCCAAGCAACCCTCCATCCAGGTCGAGCCCCAGGAATTGCTCGTTGGCCCGGTCGAGGAGGAGCCGACTTCCGAGGTCGAATGGGATCGCGGTGCCGGCGGGCGATTGATTCGGATTCCGGCCGACAAGTTGCTGGCGGGCGATCCGAGGTACAATATTGTAATTAAGCCCGGTGATACGATTCACGTTCCCGTGGACATCATCGGCGAGTTTTGCATCATGGGTAATGTGAATGCCCAGGGATATATCAACATCACGGGTCGTCCGATGACGTTGAAAATGGCTATCGCGGCAGCCGGAGGGCTTGGGCCGCTGGCGGTGCCGAAGCGTGTTGAAGTAGTCAGGAGAATAGGCAGAAACAAGGAAGAGATCGTAATGGTCGATCTGGACAAGATTGCCAGCGGCGAGCAGCCCGATTTCTTCATCAAGCCGAACGATCTGATCAACGTCGGCACAGACGCGTACTCGAGATGGCGCGCGGTTCTGCGTAATGCATTCCGTGCCACGTATGGTTTCGGTTTTGTGTATGACCGCAATTTCGCCGACAGAGACTACTTCACGAGCCGTCCATGGCCGTTCTAGGGCGGTGTTAGCGACAAACAGGAAATATAGAACCGTGGCAATGCGCCGCGGTTCTATGTATTTGGTATGATGCTTGTTTCAATATGGTGGACAGTACGGCCTCTCCCATTGCAGCAATTCAGACGGACCATTCGCCTGCTGTGAAGCGGCAATGGCGGGATCTGGGCGTCCATACGCTCGTGAAGTTGGCTATTCTGTCGGCCCTTGCCGCATATGTGTTCCGAGATGAACTCGGCCGGCTCATGCAGGACTGGATTCACAACCCCAGTTGGTCCCACGGGTTCCTGATTCCGCTTTTCAGCCTTCACTTCCTCAATCAACATCGAAAGCAGATAATCAACCTCCGGCCCAGGCCCAGCATCGTGGGGCTTGGGCTTGTGATAGCGGTACTGACGTTCTATTTTCTCAATCTGATTAGTCCTTCCGGCTACGCGTATTATCGTCGGATATCGATTGTGGGATGTATCGGAGGATTAGCCCTTTTCATCGGGGGGTGGCGCCTGATTCGTTATACCTGGTTGCCGATAGGTTTTCTTCTGTTCGCCGTTCCTTTTCCGCAACGCTACTATGTCAAATATACGATGGGGCTTCGGACGCTTTCGGCGCAGGTAGCCGGTTTTCTGCTAAATCTGGTCGATGGTGTGGAGACGACGGTAACCGGAGTCATTATCGATATTGTGCACCATGGTCAGGTTCTCGAACCCAAACTGAATGTGGCCGAAGCGTGCAGTGGAATGCGCTTGCTGATGGCGTTCCTCGCACTCGGCGTGGCCATGGCGTATCTGCACTATCGTCCCCTGTGGCAGCGAATTGTGCTGTTGCTCAGCACGATACCGATTGCGGTGCTCTGCAACATCATTCGGGTCTCAACCACGGGCTTCATCTATGTTTTCATAGGTCCGCAATACACGGTCGGCATCTACCACGATGCTCTGGGCATCGCCATGCTTCCCCTGGCGTTCGGTCTGTACGGCCTGCTGGCCTGGTTCATGGCAAGTTTGTTTGTTGAAGAGAGCGAACAGACCGCCCGAACGGATGTTGTTGTCCGAAGGAGGGAGTCCTGATGAGCAAGCAGACGAGCCCGGTGAAGGTGTATTTGCAGCCTGCTTTTGTCATTAGCGTTGTTCTGCTTGCGGCTGCTGCGGTGGCAACGAGCAGATTCGGCGTAATTGAAAAGACTCCCCTGCCGTTGAAGGTGCCATTAGACAGGCTGGATGAAGGAGGGTTGGGCCCGTACAAGGTGCTTGCCAAACCGCCGATCGCCAACGAGGAAATCGTCGAGTCGCTTGGAACCGAGGACTACATACAGTGGATTCTGGAAGATACTGAGGCGGAGGAGGAATCGGTCCAGCGGATGTTGCTGTTTGTTACGTATTACGGCAAGCCGGATCGTGTTCCGCACGTGCCGGAGGAGTGCTATACCGGCGGAGGATTTCAGCAACTGACTTCCGGCCCGGTGAGCTTCGAGGTCCGGACCAACGACATTCGGCGAACGATTGATGGCAAGTGCCTTGTGTTCGGCAGTAAGAATCCCGGGCTTATCGACAGACAGTTTCCCGTGCTGTACTTCTTCAGTGTAAACGGCACGTATGCGGGCAATCGCGAAGACGCGCGACTCGAACTCAACAGGAGTCTGTTCCAGGAATATGCATATTTCTCCAAGGTGGAAATCGTTTTCAACCAGAGTCCGATTGGGCCGGATGTTGAACTGGCGACCGCCGCGGCTGAGAGGCTGTTGTCCGTCGTGCTTCCGAGATTGGAGAATCGACACTGGCCCGACTGGGAAAATGCAGTAGGGGACGCCGAATGAACGCCGTGATCAGGCCCCAACAGAAGACTGTTGCGGGATAAAAAGTGGTTAGAAGCAATTCATACAGTAGAAGCAGTACGTAGAAAAGGGGTTACTTATGGCAAAGAGGAGGCTGAACAAGAAAGTAGCGCTAATCGGCTCGGCCGTGCTGGTGGTTGTCCTGTTGGGTGCGATATGGATCATTCTGCGAATGAGCCAGGATCCGGAAGAAGCCATGCGCGAAGCGGAAGCAGCAATAGCTGAGAACGACTACAAGGCTGCCGAACAGCTTCTGCGCTCAGCGTACGGAAACGCTAAGAACGATGAATTGCGCAAGGATGTTCTGTTCAAACTTGCCGACGTCTACATCGATACCGACCAGTGGAAGTTTGTTCGCTGGTGCTGGGATGAGATCATTCGAATTGACTCTGGCAACGTTGAGGCGCGCTACAGCCGGCTGATGTACTTCTATATAGTGGGTAACAGCGGCGGGGCCCCGGGCGTCTGGGAACATGCCGAGAAACAGGCAACCGAGTTTCTGGAGGTTGTGGAGCGGCGAGGCCTGCTCGATGCAAAGACCGATCAGTGGGATATATACAGCAATATACTGGAAGAGCCCGTCAGCGATCAGCTCGGTACATTGCTATACTTCGTGCGGGGTCGGGCGCATTTGGAACTGGTTGCGGCGGGGCGTTCCACGAACCCCGAGGAGTCTCTGTCGAAGGCCCTGGAGAACTTCGAACGCGTCCTGGAGTTGGAGCCGACGAACGTTGATGCCTATTACTATCTGGCGCAGGCGGAAATAGAGCGCGGCGAACTGCTGTCCGCTCGGGGTAGTTATACCGACCGGGACAAAGTCGTCCAGGATGCGGTCTCGCTGCTGGAACGTGCGGTCGAAACGGTGCCGGATGATCCCCAGGCGCACGTCAACCTGCTCGAGATGCGATTGAATGCGCTCAACCGTTCAGGGCAGCGGTCGCGCGAGAATATCGAAGCTGTTGAGCCGCAGTACGAGCAATTGCGGTCGAAGTTTCCCGCCAGTCCGGAAGTATACCGGGCTATTGCCCGATTCTGTTCGGACTACTCTTCTGTCACCGGACCGCAGGCGGGCATCGAGTACATGACAAAGGCGATCCAGGCAGCCGAAAAGGCGATGGAACTCGAACCGGAAGATGCCGATTACGCGACGCACGTTGCGAACCTGTATTATCGCTCCTATTGCCTTTACGGGGATGCGAAAGATGTGAAAAAAGCCGTGGACATCGCTAAGCATGCTCTCACGCTGCCGAATGCCCGGGAAACGGAAGGGCCGAACCAGTACGCCAATCTGATGAGGAAATACGGGTTGCATTCGCTGATTGCCCACTGCGCCATCGAACAGATTCTGGATTCACCCGCCCTCGCCGCCAGCGAGCGGGAGGAGTGGCTGCGTGAGGCCGAGAGTGCCGTCCACGCCATCGAACAAATCCAGGTCAGCGAGGATAATCCGCAGGTCATTCAGTGGCGCGGCATGCTGGATCTGGCCAAGGGAAATCGCAGGACCGCCGTCCGCGAGCTCTACGCCGCATACCGCCAGCTCAGGGCTCTCAAGACAACCGAGCCTCCGTGGAACGATCTGCGATTCGGGCATCTTTGTTATCGTCTCGCGCTCATATTCGAACAGAGCGATGAAGACGGCGCCGTCCTGGAGTTCCTGGTCAACGCTCTCAATTCGTATATAGCGACTCTCAAACCCGAAGCGCGGCTCGATTATGCTGAAGTTGCGCTGAAGTTTGGTCGGTGGGCATCCGTGCGCGACAATATCGACGCGTATGAACGGCGATTCGGGCCAACCGATCGCAGTGTCAGGCTCGGCATAGTGACTGACATCGGGTCCGGGCAATTCGATCAGGCGGCAGAAGCACTGGCGCAGATGAACGAGAACGACCCGAATGCGCTGGAACTGCAACTTGATCTACTCGATGCCCGAATGCGACAACTGCGTGTGGGAATCATACAACAGGAACGTCAAAACGATGCTTCGGCCGTCCTGCAGGCCGATGAGGACGCCCTGGCTGCCCAGCCTGACGAATCCGCGCTCAAGGCCATGCGCGCCGATCTTACCGGTCTGCAGCGTAAGGCCGCGGCGCTGGTGCAGAAGATGCTTGATGTCCATCCGGATTCTCTGACAAATACCGACGTCATTCAGGCCGCCCGCTTTTATGTCGAGCAGGATGAAGTTTCAAACGCGCGTGCGCTGCTGGATGCCTTTCTCACTCAATCCGCCGATGCCACAGAGGTGAAGGTTTTCCGAGCAAGTCTGGCTGAACCAGATCCCACCGATGTCTCAGCGGAACGGTACAAGGAGATACGTTTGCAGGTGCTGGCCAAGATCCCTGATGCGGCCCAACGTGCGCTGGAGATCGGCAAGATGCATTACGCTGACGGAGCTCTCGATAAGGCCCGCGCCGAATTTCAGAAAGTGCTGGATGCTTCGGTCCAGGTGCAGGCGGATCCGGAGTCTCTCATCTTCGAACAGCCTGAGGCAATTCAGTTTCGACGCACCGCGGCCGGATATCTGTTCGACATGGCCCTGCGCCGGAAAGAACTGGACAAGGCTGAAGAGATTGCCGCACTGGTCAAGCGGGAGAATCTCGATGCATGCAACGGCCAGATTTTTGCCGCGCGACTCGCCATGGCCAGGAAGGACTTTGAAAGTGCTCTGGCGAACATCAATGCGTGTCTGACTCAGCGCCCCGTGTTCTCCCGGGCGTACATGCTGCGTGCCAATATCAACAGCGCACTGGACAAAGATGAAATGACTGTCCTCGACGATATGCGGAGGGCCTCTTCGCTGAATCCGCGAGAGCCGGTTATTGCCAAGGGACTCGTGGATGTGCTGTATCGCCGCAATGTCAAGCTGGGCAGCAGTGTCACACCCAGCCAGGAGGTCGAGTTAAGAAACGCCCTGGAAGGCGCCATCAGACTCAATCCTCAGGACATTGAACTGCTCGAACTATACGCTGCCTATGTGGCTGAAGACCAACCTCTCCGTGCCGTGGCGATCCTGCAGAATCTCGTTCGGATATCGCCGACTATGGAACACATTCTCCAGCTTGGAAAGCTTGCTACACAGGTCGCGCGTGACACTGCGGAATCGCAGCGCCGGGCCGTGCTTTTCGATATCGCGGGATCCGCCTTCGAGCAGGCCAGAGAGATGAACCCTACGGATGAAACGATGCTGAGCCTTTATGCCGATTACTACCAGGCGAGAGGTCAGGACAGCAAGGCCCTGGAATTGCTCCAGGCGTCCCGGGAGGAATCTCTGCTGTGGAAGCACTATCTGGACAGGGGGCAGTATGAGCAGGCGATCGCCCTGCTCGAGAAGCTCTATGAGGAAGATCCGAAGGATCGTAATGTCGTGGTTGGTTTGCTGCTCGCATCTGAACGAACCAATGATGCCGAAGGCGTGAAGAAATACGGCGAGCAACTCGTTGCGCTGGATCGAAGCAACTCTGCAGGCTATCTTGTTGAAATTCAATCCTATCTGAAAGTTGGCTTGGTAAGCGAAGCGGAGCGAAAACTCGAGAGTTACACTGAGAAGTTCCCGGAAGATACCCGTACGCTTCTGCTGCAGGCGTGGCTCGCTATGCGAAAGGGCAAGCTGGAAGAGGCCATCAAGCTGGCTAATCGCAGCATCGAGGTTGAACCGGAAAACGCCGCCGGTTGGCGACTAAGAGGTGAAATACGATTCTTCATGGCGGATTACGCCCAGGCAGTTGACGATCTCAAGCGGAGCAAAGCTCTGCTCGATGACCCCCAAACTCGGGTGTCCCTGGCAAAGGCCTACATGCAGCAGAGGCTGTATGAAGATGCCGTTACCGAGCTGAAGAACACGATTAATCAGCCGGGTGCTCCGCCGGAAGCCAGAGTGCTGCTGGAGCAGATATACGTACGATTGAATCGCAGGGACGCATTGAAGAACCTGTATGAGGATACGCTTGAACGTTATCCCGAAAGCGTGCAGTGGCTTAATCGTGCCGGCTCTTTTGCAATCAGCGCCGGCCAGTTCGATAAGGCTGAACAGTTGTATGATAAGGCCTGCACCTTGCGACGCGAGCAGCATCAATCGCAGAATTCCACCGATCTGGTTAACGATTCGCTCTACCTCAGCGCCTTCGACGGTTACCTGCGAGCCCTCGTTTCCGGGGCGGGCGAAAAAGGAACGGGCCGATGGTATCCCAAGAAACTGGAGAAGGTATTCGAAGAAGGGCGTCAATGGATTGACAGCGAGTTCGCACCTATTGTGTACTTCCGCATGGCTCACGCGAAGCTCAAGCTCGGCGACCGCCAGACGGCGGTGAACTACTGTCACCGTGCAGTCGACGCGGCTGAAAACAACGAAGCGCTGGCGTCCGAAGTGCTGCTGCGTATGTACCTGTTGTTGGGGCCGGAAGAAGTTGCTCGTTATTGCCAGGAAAAGCTCGCATCAAACCCCGATTCTCTGCCGGCACACTATACCTTGTTCAACCTGTACAGGATGAACGGCGAATATAACAAGGCGCTGGATTCGATCAACAAGTGCATCGATCTTGTGCCGACGGGTAGTTCGGATGAAGTGAAATACAGGGTCAAGAAGGCGGAAGTGCTCACACTTGCCTACGACAGAAGTTCCGATAAACAGTATTTAAGGCAGGCAATTTCGGAATATGCAAGTTTGGCGAAGAAAATGCCGAATAACACGAGTGTCCTCAATAATTTGGCGTATATGCTGGCCGATAACGATGAGCGGCTGAAAGACGCACTCGCCTATGCCGAAAAGGCGGTCGCACTCAAGCCCAATGAAGCAGGCATCCTGGATACCTACGCCTACGTTTTGCACAAGAACGGCCGTAACAGCGAGGCACTGGAGAAGCTCCTGTTCGCCGTTCAGCAGTATGAGCAGAATAATGCCACCGCTCCCACCGAAGTGTATGAACACCTTGGGATGGTCCGAGAAGCATTGGGTGCGAAACCCGAGGCGCTCGCTGCATATCGCGAGGCTCTGGAATTGGGGGCGGACAATTTATCGGAGGCTTCCAAAGCACGTCTGACTAAAGCCATCGAGCGTTTGTCTCGATAAGAAGGTATGAAGAAGTCAGGACGTTTTGGCCTGATACCCGGTTAAGCAATAGAATCTGATTGGAGAAGAAAGATGGCGGATGTGAGACCAACGATTCCCAGCAGGAGGCCCATGCCTGTTGCGCACAGGGGCCCGGCGGATACGACGATGACGCCGAAGGAAGTCCTCGATATATTGCGTCGGCACATGCTGCTCGTGATCATCCTTACGATCCTTGGCTTGATTGCCGGTGGCGGAACCTGGTACCTCCTCAAGACGCAGTTCCCCAAATACACCGCAAAGACCTACATCGAGGTTCTCCCGCCGGTCGAGAAAGACCCGATGGACATCACAACGCCTCAGTTGCAGAAGGACATTCTGTACGGGCACCGCGTCACGATTGCCAATTTGATCAAGCAACAAAACATGCTTGAGCGTCTGCTCGAGCTGGAAGCGGTTCGCAACAGCAAATGGTATGAAAAGCAGGACTCCATTCGCGAAAGGGTCAATACACTCGAAGAAGATCTTGGAGCCTATGCACATCGAGATAGTAGCTTTGTCGAGATCTCGATGACGACCAGTCGCGCAAGCGAGGCCGCTGAGATCGTCAATGAAATGGTTGGCTTGTTCATCCAGACGCAAAGAGATGACAAGCAGGGTGATGTTACCTCGCGACTGCAACAACTTCGCAATCAGGAAGATCAGTTGCAGAATGAAAAGCGACAAGCCCAGCAGGCCCTTGAGGATATCCGCGTTGCGTTCGGCATCACGGATCTCGAACGTCCTGCCGGCCGGTACTTCCAGCACACAATCACGCTCAAATTGAACGATCTCGAATTGCAGAAGAATGAAATCACCATGGCTCTCGAGCAGTTGCGGGCCAACATTGGAAATCTCGAACGTCTCGCTACCGGACCGATTACCAATCAGATCGAGTATGCAATCGAGCGTGACCCCGTCATGCTTTCGCTTGCGCAGAATATCGCTTTCCAGGAGTCTGTGCTTCGGGGCCTGATGACGAAGTTCGGGGAGAATCACCGCGAAGCACGCCAGGTCCAGGAGTTAATAGACGGGATTCGAAGCCGCCGGGAGATGCGAAAGGCAGAAATCGCCGAGCAGACCAGACAAGCAAATCTTTCCAATGCCAAAGACAGTTTGGTTGTCTTGCAGCAACGGTATGAGGAACTGGAAAATCTCCGCAAGGAAGCCGAGGAAAAGAAGAAGGATCTGGACCGCGCCCGCGTGCAGTACGATCAGCGTGAGCAGATTGTTGAGGAACGAACCGAGCGGCTCGATGCGGTCAAGGAACAGATAGCGAAGCTGAAGATTCTGCATGATGATCCATCTACACCTAAGGTGCGAAAGGTCGCGGATGCTTTGCGGCCTCTGCAGCAGGTTGTCTCGAGGCGGTGGTGGCTCTGGTTGCCCAGCGGTTTGATATTGGGTATGCTCATCGGCACGGGTCTTGCGTTCCTGCTCGAACTGGCCAACGATCTCGTCCGTACGCCGAGAGATGTCGCCAAGTATCTGCCGGTTTCGCTGCTGGGCGTTATTCCCGATGCATCTGAAGATGATCTTGCGAAGGATACGGATCTGGCTCACATCGTTCAACAGGCGCCGTACTCGATCATCAGCGAATCGTACAGGCGTTGCCGGGCCAATCTGAAATTATCCGGCCCCGAAGATGCGCACAAGACGATACTTGTGACCAGTGGAGGCGCCGGTGACGGCAAGACATCCGTTGCGGCGAACATGGCGGCGGCGTTTGTTGCAGAGAACAGTAAAGTCCTCTTCATCGACGCCAATTTCCGCCAGCCCGATTCGGAAAGACTCTTCCCGAAGGGCGACGCTGTCGGCATCGAAGCCGAAAATGTGGATCCGAGTTTCGGCCTGAGCAGCCTGCTCATGGGCCAGTGCAGTCACCGTGAGGCGATTCGACCCACGGGCATCGAAGGTCTGGATGTGATCGACGCCGGCTTGCTGCCGTCCAATCCGACCGAACTGCTCGGCAGTTCGCGCATGGCCGATCTGATCAGCGAACAGCGTAAGAACTACGACTACATTGTTATCGACAGCCCGCCGGTCCTGCTTGTCAGTGATGCCAAGGTGCTCGCACGGTATGCCGATTCGACGCTGCTGGTTTTCAATGCGGCTGCGACACATCGCGGTGCCGCCCTGCGGACCATCCGCGAGATCAACGAGGTTGGCGCCGATGTTGTCGGCTGTGTACTCCTCGGTGCCAGAGCGATGCGCGGCGGCTATTTCAACGAGCAGTTCAAATCGTATCGCAGGTATCAAAGTGCACAGGTTGCCGGAGCGCCGGCTTAACCAGGAGCGTAAACCGCTTCCGGGATTGCCAGACGAATGCATCTCGATGGAGACGCAGAGTTGATTCAGGTTGTAACACGTATTCTCGAAGGACCCCGCAAGTGGGGTCCTTCTTATGCGCCAAAATGATGTTTTGAGGTGTGACTTATGGATAAGTTCCTTGTGACGGGCGGAGCCGGTTTCATCGGCTCGAACATCTGCAGAAGACTGGTCTCCGAGGGCTGCTTCGTGCGCGTCCTCGACAACCTCCTGACGGGAAAGAAGGAGAATCTGGCCTCCGTCATGGACAGGATCGAGTTCGTGGAAGCGGACATGGGAGATATCGAAGTGGCCCGCCGCGCCGCCAAAGATATCGATGTGGTGCTCCACCAGGGTGCGCTGCCGTCGGTGCCGCGCAGCGTGGACGACCCGGCCGCCTCGCATCGGCATTGCGTGGACGCCACGTTTACCATGCTGCTGGCCGCCCGCGACAGCGGCGTCAAACGCTTCGTCTACGCCGCCAGTTCGTCCGCCTACGGCGATACGCCCACGCTGCCGAAGGAAGAGACAATGCGTCCGATGCCGCTCTCTCCGTATGCGGTGGGCAAACTCGTTGGCGAGTACTATTGCTCGGTGTTTTCCAGCGTCTTCGGCCTGGAGACCATCTCGCTTCGCTATTTCAACGTTTTTGGTCCGCATCAGGATCCGACCAGTCAGTACGCCGCCGCCATACCCGCCTTTGTCACCTCGATTCTCAAAGACCAGCCGCCCACGATTTACGGGGACGGCGAGCAGAGCCGCGACTTCACGTACATCGATAACGTTGTCGAAGCAAACCTTCTGGCCGCCCGCGCCGAGAAGACCGCGGGCGAGACCGTCAACGTTGCCTGCGGCGAGGCCATAACCGTCAATGCCATCATCGACATGATCAACGACATCGTCGGCAAGTCCGTCAAGTCGAATCACGTTGATCCCCGGCCCGGTGACGTGAAGCACTCGCTGGCGGATATCTCGCTGGCTCAAAAGGTAATCGGATACAAACCGGTCATCAGTTTCCAGGACGGCTTGACCAAAGCAATAGACTGGTACCGCGACAATCTTGTTTGAGCGCGACCGATTCGCGCTGCGCGCTCCGGGCTATTCGGGGCGCTCGGGCAACTGCCAGTCCAGGTCCTCTTTCAACTCCTCCGATTGCTCGATTATTTCCGTTCGCGAGGGGTACCGCTTGGGCGTGAGCTGGAATGTCCATTCGTACTCGTCGACGATTCGATCTGGATTGACGATCTGTGCGAAAAAGTCGAACGGAAAATAGTCGTACCACGGCCGTTTGAGCTTCTGATGTGTATCCAGCGTCTGGTATCCATCCTTGCTGATTCGCACATTGTAATCGCCGTACCACTGGAAGGGCACCGTTACAGGCGAGACACCGATCTCCTCGTCATTCAGCGTTACCAAAGCATCTTTGGGCTCCGTAACAATAGTGAGCCTGCGCTCGACGCAACCCGCGGCAAGCAGCGCCGTCAGAGTCAGTGCCAGTGTCAGTCTCTTGCGAACCTTCCTTTTAAGCATAGCGGTCATCCCTGAAAATCTCCGGACAAATCAACGCCGGGTATTATACGCACCGCCGGCCTCGATGAAAACCCCAAATCCGGCGCTGTCGCCGGTCGGCGTTATACCTGCCTGCTGGCGGCAGCAGTGCGAGGGACGCTCGATTGCTCAGTCTGCAGCCACGCATCGGGACCTGGCCCAGTCACGCAACGATCGGACGGTCTCGGCCATCGTTATCGACAGCGGAGGCGACGTCTGCAACACGGAAATAACAGCTCTCGTGCTCAGATCGACTCTATCGGTAAACGCCTCGTGCAGCGCTGAGATGATCGCCTGCTCGATTTCCGAGCCGCTGTAGCCGTCGGCCGCCTCTGCCAGCGCATCGAGGTCGAACTGCTCCGGATTGCGGCCGCGTTTGTTCAGATGAATCGAGAATATCTGCCGGCGCACCGTCGGATCGGGCAGATCGACGAAGAATATCTCGTCGAATCGGCCCTTTCTCAGCAGTTCCGGCGGCAACGCTTCGATATCGTTAGCCGTAGCGACCACGAATACGGGTTGCTCGTGCTCCTGGAGCCACGTCAGCAGCGTGCCGAACATGCGCTGAGAGAGCCCGCCGTCGGCGCTGCGGCTGGCCGCCGAGGCGAAAGCCTTCTCAATTTCATCGATCCAGAGGATCACCGGCGCCATCATCTCCGTCTGGCGCAGGGCATCGCGCAGATTCTTCTCCGACTGCCCGACGAAACTGCCGTAGAGCGTTCCCGGATCGAGCCTCAGCAAAGGCTGGTGCCACGCGGTCGCTATGGCCTTGGCGCACAGACTCTTTCCCGCCCCCTGCACCCCGAGCATCAGCACGCCGCGGGGCGCCTCGATTCCGAACTCCTGGGCCTCGCTGCCGAAGGCTTCCTTGCGCTGGTTGAGCCATCGCTTCAACTGCCGCATACCCCCGATCTCGCCCAAATCCTGAGGCGTCCGCACGAATTCCAGCAGCCCGTCCCGCTGCACCATAGCGCGTTTGCTCGCGATCACGCTGTTGATATCCTCATCGCTGAATTTCTGATCGTTCGCCACCGTATCGCTGATGATCCGCACCGCCTGGCGCCGCGTCAGCCCGCGCAGGTTGCGGACAATTGCTTCGAGCCCTTTTGGCGTGATGCCGACCTCGATGGGTTTCTTGCGATGCAGCCGCTGGAGCGTGCCACGGATGATCTCCTTGAGTTCCTTCTCGTCCGGATAGGATAGCTCGAATCGTCGTGTATACGCCTTGACGACCGGGGGCAGGGCGTCCGTATGGTCGATCATCACAATCGTGATGCCCGTCTTGCCGTGCTCGTCGATCATGTCGCGGAGAATCCGCAGGGCTTTGCCCGTCTTGAGATGCTCGGCCAAATCGAGCGTCACACAGATCGAGCCGGGTTTGGCCTTGGTCATATTTGCCAGACCCGCCGCGGGCAGATCGGTGTCCGCGATGTACGGGCTGCCTTCGAGCAGACCCTCGCGCACTCCGCCCGCCAGCGACCATACCCACATGTCCCGCTTGAGGCCCATTGCCGCCTTGCGGACCGTTTCAAGGGCATACCGTTCCTCCGTCGTCACGATGGATACGCACGGCTGACCGCTCTTTATCAACTGCTCGAATCGTTCTACATCTGTCATCCGCGTCTCGCCTTATTCACATCAAATCATTCTGCTTGATAGACATTCAGGCGGCATGTTTGCCTCGCATCATTTCGATATTTGCCCTTGTCCGCTGTTATCACTCCAGACTACCTCAGCGGTCCGACGAATTCAATGATATTGCCGTCCGGGTCCTTGACCAGCGTCAGGCACGTATTGGCATTGATGCGATACGGTTCCTTGACCGGTTCGAAGCCCGCCCGGCGGACGCGCGCCACCGCGGCCGTCGTATCCGCCACGCGAAGCGTCAGATAGCTGTATCCCAGACTCGAACTGATGTACGTGTTATCCACCTTGCTGACCGCGGCATCCGGGAAGGACATGATCTTGACCCGTGTGGCGGTCGATTCGTTCTCCAGGACGAGCACGCGGACGTGAATCGGCTGGTAGTCGGTCAGTCCCGAATCGCCCGCCATCTCTTTCGACACGTCGAAGCCCGAGAGTTCCTTGAAGCCGATGGCCTCCTTATAGAACTTCGCCGATGCGTCCACGTCGCTGACGACGATGCCGATATCGATTGTGCTTCGCGTAAACACCGGTTCGGCCTGCTGTATTGCCGCGGCCGCGACGAGTGCGAGACCCAGAATGCATGCAGATGCGATAATCGCCGGATGGTGTCTTCTCATGGTTACTCCTTCGTTAAGTGCCGCTGATAGTAGATTGTTCGTGTGCTCTGCTGGCCGCCGGCATTGGGTAATGACCGGGCGTGCAGCACGTCCGAGCTACTCTGTCGGCAGTATACGCATGCCGGTGGGCCGAATCAAAGGAAAACGCCGCGAGCAAAGCCTTCGGCCTGCACCGTATGCCGCTTCGGTCTCGGGTCTGCCGGCGGGATACCTGCGCCCCGGCGCGAGCAACTGCGGCCGGCCTTCGCCTGCGGCCTGCGGTCGCTGGACAAAGCGGTTGACAGCCCCTGCGGCGGCCACTATGGTATTAGGTTTATGCAATGACACTTTGTGGCGGTTGTATTATGAAGATATCTCTAAACTGGCTAAAGGATTACGTTGATACGGAACTTTCGGGCGAGCAGGTGGCCGAGACGCTCAGCGACCTTGGTTTTCCCTGCGAGGGAATCGAGTATCCCGAGGGTGATGTGGTCATCGACGCGGAGGTAACGAGCAATCGAGGCGACTGCCTCGGCCATATCGGCATGGCGCGGGAACTGGCGGCGGCGACGGGCAAACAGGTGAAGCTGCCCCAGGTGTCGTATGCCGAGTCCGAGCGGGACGTTGCCGAGCTTGCGAGCGTGGAGATACAGGAGCCCGATCTGTGCGGGCGGTACACGGCGCGGGTGATCGAGGGCGTCAGGGTAGGGCCCTCGCCCGATTGGGTCGTCCAGCGGCTCGAAGCGGTCGGGATGCGAAGCGTCAATAACGTTGTCGACGCGACGAATTTCGCGATGTTCGAGACGGGCCAGCCGCCGCACGCGTTCGACTGTGCCAAAGTCGCCGACGGCAAGATCATCGTGCGCAAGGCCGGGGCGGGCGAGCGGATTGTGAGTATCGACGGCAGCGATTGCGAACTGCAGCCGGAGATGCTGGTGATCGCCGATCCGACCGGGCCGGTTGCGGTCGCGGGCGTCATGGGCGGCCTGCATACGGAAGTCGGCGACGAGACGACCTCCATTCTGCTCGAAGATGCGTATTTCGACCCCGTGAGCGTGCGGACGACATCGCGGGCGCTGACGCTGCCCTCGGATGCGTCGTACCGTTTCGAGCGGATCGTGGATATCGAGCGGATCGACTGGGCGTCCCGGCGGACGGCACAGTTGATCGTCGAATGGGCGGGCGGAACGGTGGCCAGGGGCGTGGTCGACGCGTATCCGCGGAAGTGGGAGGCGAAACAGGTTGCGCTGCGGCTCGGACGCATCAAGAAGCTGCTCGGAATCGATGTGCCGGGCGACGAGGTGCTGCGGATTCTCCGTGCACTGTGCTTCGAGCCGGAGTTGGACGGCGATTCGGTGGTTTGCTCGGTGCCTTCGTGGCGCAGCGACATCCATCGCGAAGTCGATCTGATCGAAGAGGTCGCGCGGGTGCACGGCTTTGGCAAAGTGCCGACCGAGCGCAAGATCAGCATTGAGGTGGTGCCGATGGGCGACCGCGAGCGTTTGACGCGCTCGGCCGGGGCGTTTTTGAATGGTTGCGGGTTCTTCGAGACGATTACGGTTTCGTTTGTGGACGATGCGACCGCGGCGCTGTTCGCAGTCGAGGGCGGAAGCGAGCATCTGGCGGTCAAGGATGAGTCGCGAAAGAGCGCCAACAAGCTGCGCCAGACGCTGATCGGCTCGCTTTTGGGCGTGCTCAAGACGAATCTGAACGCGAAGAATACGCCGTGCCGCGTGTTCGAACTGGCCGATACGTTCGTGCCGGAGCCTGGGCGAAGCGAGACGGGCTGTCTGCCGAAGCAGGAGGCCAAGCTGGGCCTGGTGTGCGATACCAATTTCCGCGAGCTGCGCGGGGCGATCGAGGGGCTGATCAAGAGCGTGCGCAGAGACGCCGAGGTCTTCTTCGAGCCGGCCGAGCTGGTCTGGGCGGAAGAGGGGGCCAGGATTCTCGTCAACGGCGATCCGGCAGGCGTGGCGGGCGTGGTTTCGGACAAGGTCTGCCAGACGTTCGATTTCGAGGACGTCAAGCCGGTGGCGGGCGAGCTTGAGTTCGAGGCGCTGCTGTCGCTGATGGGCGGCGAGGTGCAGGTCCGGCCGATTCCGCGTTTTCCGGCTGTGGAGCGGGATTTGTCGATCGTGGTGGACGAACCGGTGCGATGGGCGGATATCGAGGCTGCGGTTCGGGCCAGCGCGCCGGGCGAACTGGAGGACCTGCGGTTTGTCGAGATATATCGCGGCAAGGGCGTGGCGAAGGGGCGAAAGAGCGTAACGCTGTCGCTGCGATTCCGCGACGAGGACGGAACACTGACGCACGAAACCGTTGACGGCTTCCAGGACGGCATCGTCAAGAGCCTCACGCAGTCCGTCTCAGCTGAGTTGCGGACGATGTGAGCACGCATGCTGGGCGTGCGAGGCGTCTGGGGGTAGCTGATTAGCAGGTTCGTGTGGCATTTCTTGTCTATATTGACTCTGGGGTCCCGCCAGAGGGGGACCTGCGGTGTTTTGGACATTTGTCCATTCGAAGGGGAGCTCCCTCGACTTGTTCCACTCGCTCGGGACGACACCCGAGTCCATGTTGAAGGGTGTCGATTGGGTTTGTTTTTTCGAAAAGGGGCCAGGGCACTGAGGCAGCAAGGCATTGAGAGGGACACACGGCACCTGGTAGGAGAGGTTTGCATCTTACCTATTTTACTTTTGGGTTTGTTTTGCATAAACGGCAGGCACCGAGGGGCTGAGTCCGATTGCATCTTGCCTATATTTATATTGGGTTCGTTTTGCACACTTGTCCAGCCGAAGGGGAGATCCCTCGACTCGTTCCACTCGCTCGGGACGACACCCGACTCGATGTAGAAGGGTGTCGATTGGCTTTCCGCCACCGGCGGATCTTCGACGTTTTGCATATTCGGGTTCCGGAAGTATACGCGTCTGGTTCCTTTCGGCGGCTGTTGAGGTCCCGGCTCGGGGGTCGGGCGATTGTTGATGTAGATGAGTGATTGCGCATTAGGCCTCGCTATGGGTTCTGTTGTCTGTATATGTTAGGTGTGTATTATACAAAACAGAGGGCTGAAAGTCAAGGGAAATCCTGAATCATTGCAGCAATTGCACAGAAGCGGCTTGCAGGTATTGGGCGGCAATACCCTTGTTTGAGTGCCGTTCGGGCCACAAGGAGAAGTGGACAATCGGGAGCGGATGGGGGTTTATTCGAGCCAGTGGAGGGCGAGGAAACAGAAGTCTTTGAAGTCGACGAGGCAGTCGCCGTTTATGTCGCCGGCGATGATAGTCTCGCAGACGGGGGCATCGAAGTATGACTTGCTTGCTTCGACCGTCCCCCCATAGGTCCCCATGTTGACAATGCCGCCATTGGGAAACAGCTCGCGCCCGATAGGACTCATAGGATTCCCCGCGTCAATACACGGACTGGTCACCTCATCCCGCACCCAGCTTTCGCTGTCCGCATCCCACCTGCCCCCCTGTGACTTCAAATGGTAATCCCCATCCACCCAGAAATCATCATCAGCAACCCCCGGCGTCCCATTCGAATCCCAATAGCCAGGATCGCAAAAGCAGGGATCAGCATCCAGGACTGCGTCGTAGTCGATGGATGCAGCATAATCCAGGAAGATGGCTCCACTACCGGGCATGATATTGGTGTTTGAAATGACAGCACTAGGAGCTCTGTAGCCGACAATGGGACGGGCTGTTACAAGAGCGATTTCGCTTCCCGATTCGGCAAGATTATCCCACAGAATGCTGTTCGATATCTGCATCACGCTGTCCCCGCCGCAATAGACGGCGCCGCCGATTCCAGGGTAATCCCATGTTGCGTCGCGGATTGCTCGATTGCCGGTCAATGTGCAGTTGATCAATGCTGGGTTACTTCCTGACAACGAGCAAGCCCCTCCGGAATTTGCAGTGTTTCCGGCGAAGATGGAATTCCTGACGACGCAATTGTTGCCGCAGCTAGCTGCTCCGGCTGCTCCTGCAACGTTGCCGATGAAAGTACATCCGATGAAATGTGAGTTGTGCGCGCTGATGGCGCCTCCACCGAAGGCGTAGTTGTTCTTGAACACACAATCTCTGATGGTATTACTTCTGGAGTCCATATTTAGATATAGCGCGCCACCCCACTGAGCAGAATTTCCCATGAATGTGCAATCATCCATAGCAGAGGAGGCGTAGGATGTGATTTCAATTGCGCCAGCATAGTCGCTGGCGTTATTACCAGTGAAGTGGGATCCGGCAATAGTGATTGCGCCGGAATAGCAGCAGATTGCTGCGCCGTATTTGGCAGAATTGCCCTCAAACACACATTTGGTGACGGTCGGCTTGCCCGAGGATAGGTATAGTCCTCCGCCGCGTCCTCCTGACTCAAGTACTGTGTTATTGCTGATCGTACATCTGTCTATTAGTGGGCTACTGTCTTGCTCGATATACACAGCGGCACCAGAGCCTTGAATGTACCTGAGGCCGGGCTCGGGGCAGGGGCGCCTGATGCAATCACCTCCCTCATACCAGTATTCCAATCCGGCCGTGTTGTTGGTGAGGACGCATTGCCTGACTACGGGACTGCTTGCATTACTGCATCGTATCGCGCCGCCTGCCGAATGAGTACAATACCAAACAGGACATGGCTCGTTCGGAGCATGTCCTCCGGTGATGGTCATTCCCGCCAGGATAGAATTGGCATCTTCCCGGCTATGAAAATTGAAGCCGCGATGTGGCTCATCGTTGGTGCCATTGCAGTCAATAACGGTTGCCGCGACCACATTAGGATCATTGGGGTCTATGGAGCGGACGGTTATGGCTTTGCCGCGAAAGTCGATGTCGCGGTTGCCAGGGCCGGTGTATGTTCCGGGGTGGATGACGACTTCGTCGCCGTCGTTGGCATCGTCGATTGCGGATTGGATTGTGGGGTACTGGTCGGGGACGCGGCGGATTAATGCCGGGGCAGGCGCGCACACGACGAGAGTCAGGACGAATGCTGTGGCAAGATGTTCTCCGGCGTTCACTTTTATCTCCCTCCGTAAGGGTTCGTAGTCACTCCTTAAAGATTATGGCTGAGTCGGGCAGGGTCCGTTCCAGTCATCTGCGAGGATGCGGTAGTCGTGGAAGTCGACTCTGTCGGAGCTATTGTAATCGGAGTCGAGGGTCGGGCCTTCATCGAGCCAGTGGTCTGCGAAGTCCGCGAGGTAGTGGAAATCAACCATGCAGCTCAGGGTGCCGACGGCGATCTTTCTGCCGGCGGTTTCGGCGCGGACGTCGGGGCTGTAGTAGAGATAGGCCTTGCTGTCCGGGATGATCGCTCGGACGGGGAAGCGGGCCCTGACCTTGAATTCGAGCGTTCGGCTTTCGCCTGCGGCCAGTTCGTCGAGGTAGAAGATCACCTTGCGGCCGGCCACTTCGACACGGCTGACGGTTTCGGCTTCCTCCAGTGCGTCGAGCGATTCGCCGACGACCGAGAAGCCGGTGGGCACGCCGACGTCCACGATCATCATGCCCGTCGAATTGGCGGGGCCGAGGTAGCGGACGGTTGCGGCGACATTGACGATGTCGTCCACTTCGACGTGGCCCGCGTCGTACTGCACCTCCAGCGCCATCTGCCGGGAGTCGGGAGGGGTCTGATTCAGCAGGACGTTGAAGCGGCGGACCATCTGGAACCGCACTTCGCCGGAGCCTTCGGCGGACAGTTCGATTTCGTCAGCGGGCGTCAGTTCGGCGATCTGTAGCACGTCGAAGTTGTCGGGGCCGACCTGGAACTGAGCGAGGAGTCTGCCGTCGGTCGCTTTGGCCCGGACGGTCAGGTCGATGTCGCGGGTCTGCGAGCGGGCGGCGGTCATCAGGGCCTTGAGGGCCATGACGGTGTCCTGCGTGCTGCCGAAGCCGCCTTTGCTGTTCTGCTGGAGCGAGAGCCACTTGATCGCGGCGTTGGCCTGGGCCATTTCCATTTCGATCAGGGCGAGGGCGGCGTAGGCGGTCGTTTCGATCGGCAGAGGCTCCCAATGTATGCCCCGGTCGTCCGTGAGGGCGAGTTCGAGCAGGTGGTCGATGGCGGACTGCGCGGCGGCGGTGTTGCCCAGTTTCGCAAAGGCCAGCGAGGCGACCGCCAGCGCGTAAGCGTTTTCCTGCTCGGAGGTTATGTTCGTTTCGAGGTATTGGGCCGCGGCGTCGAGGGCGGCCTGGTCGGCTTGGCCGTAATCGGCCAGCGCGATGGTGACGAAGGCGGTCAGGGCGTATCCGGAGGCCGACCCGCCCAGCATTTCCTTATGGTGCACGAAGCCGATGGGGTCCCACGAGCCGTCGGTCTTCTGATGCGAGAGGATCCAGTCGGCGGCCTGGTCGAGGACGGCCTGGTCGATGGTGGTGACATCGCGGGCGCCGCTGAAGGTGCCGAGGACGAAGGCGGTGAGCCAGAGGCTGCCGGAATCGTCGCTTTGGCCGAATGCGCTGAAGGAGCCGTCGGTGCGGCGATAGGTGAGCTGGCGCTGATAGCCGGTGGTGATGAAGTGCTCGGCCTTTGCGCGGATTTCGGGGACGAGCTGTCCGGTGGCCTGGAGATAGCGGAGTATCTCGACGTCCGGGGCGAAGAAGATCATGTTCTGTTCGCCGCAGCCGTAGGGCATGTGGAGCAGGTCTTCGGTGCCGTTGATGCTCTGGGCGACGAGGCTGGGCGTGATGCTCAGCAGCACCTTGCCGGATCCTTCGACGCTGAACTCGGGAATGTTGGCGTCGACGGCGAGGCTTTGGCCGGCCTCGATCAGTCCGTTGGCGACGATTTCGCGCTGCGTGCCCTCGGCTTCGACGAGCAACTCTTTGCGGACGGCGTCGGCGCGGGCGGGCGAACGGAGGGTCACTTCGACTGTGTGGCGGCCGAGCTGCGTCGGCTGGATGCCGAAGGAAGCGAGGGTGACGGAGTTGGCCTGGACGAGGACTTCCTGAACGGGCGAGTCGTCGAGCAGATCGAACCAGTCGGCATCGGTGAGTTCGACGCGGACAAGCTGCGGTTCCTCGAGGTAGTTGAAGATCTGGACGCGCATCGGGAACTGCTCGCCGCGCGTGACCGCGTAGGGCAGGTCCGGCTCGCCGAAGAATTCCTGGAAGACCAACAGCTCGGATTCGGTCATGCCGAGGCCGGCGGGGGAGGTGGACAGAGCGCGGAGCTTCCACGTGGTGATGCTGTCCGGTGCGGTCAGATCGAGCGAGGCGAAGCCTGTGGCATCGGTGAGCAGGTCGGGCGTCCAGAGCCATGTTTCGGGGAAGAACTGACGAACGCGCGTCACTTCCGCCAGGCCGTCGTCCGGGGATTCCTCATCATCGTTGCGGCCGGGGACGCCTCCGCCGCCTCCGCCTGCGCCACCGCCACCGCCGACAGCGAAGTCCCACATCCACCAGCCGTCCTTGGCGCGCGGTATATTCATCTCGCTGGAAGTAAGGACCTGGAGGCCGAGTTCCTCGAACATTTCATAGGCCCCGTAGACCGGCGGCATCCACCAGCGATCCTGATGGACTTCGACCTGCGGCTGCATGTAGAGGCGTTCGAGTTCGTCGAATACCTGCTGCATATTGAGGCGGCCTTCGTTGAGTGCGTAGACGGATTCGTCGACGATGGCCAGGCCGACCATGGACTCGGCGTCGGCCTGGACGGATAGCTGCAATTGTTCGCCGGGCAGGGCGCGATCGGTACTGAAATCCACCGCAAGCTCGGCGGGGTTGGCGAGAGCGACGTCGAAAGATGTCGAATCGGCGGAGATTTCGTTGTTCGGGTTGATGATGTAGGCCACGATTTTGGCTGAGGGGACCATATGCTGAGTGGCCTGGAAGGCGATTTGCTCGCCCGTAGCGGCTGCGGAAAACACGGTACGTCCATTGGCGAAGACGTCGTAGTAGACGGTGGCCGCGTGCGTTTTGTATACGTCGAGGACAACCATATCACCGACGTGGACGGGGGCATCGGTCGTCGGTTTGATATGGATGAAGCTGTCACTGGGCGAGTACGTTGCGTAGAGTTGCAGGTCCGTTGTCGCCTGCTCGCCCAGGGCGTCGACGGAGGCCCGGATTTCCACCCAGCCGGCCTTGGCGGGGGGCGTGAGCGTGAACGAGGCGGTGCCTGCCAGATTGTCCAGCGAAATGCTCTCGGTATCGAGCGGGCCTTCGGAGTAATTGTGGTATACGGCGTTTATCGAGGCCGAACCGCTCAGTGGCTTGCCGTCCGGGTCTTCCGCCACGAGCGTACACTCGAAGGGACGTTCGGGCGTGATGGATTTGACCGAGGGAATCAGTTGCGGCACAATTTTGGACTCGACGATTTTCAGCAGTCTGGTGGTTTTCTCGTCGTGTTCGGATGAGTCGGTGACAGTCAGTTCGAGCTGGACGCCGCCCGCGCCGCCGCCAGCGGGGGTGCCGCTGACATAGCGAACGGGCGGGAGCGTGAATTCAACGCTGCCCTGTGCGAGCGGGGCGGTGAACGCAGCGTATTGTTCCCAGACCCCGACGTAGCGGCTGGCCTTTAATTCGATGGTGCCGTCGACGGGCTTGCCGAAGAAATAGTCCGCGTTGACGGTGCCGGTGATCTGTTCGTCGACGAGGAAGTAGTCACGGCCGGTGTTCAGTTCGACCTTAAATCGCGGCAGGACGTATTTTTCGACGCGCAGGTCGGCGGCCGTGGAGGCCGAGCCGGATTCGGCGGTTATTTTCCACGTGCCGAAGTTCAATTCCGTAGCAAGTGCGAGATTGAACGGGGCGACGCCGAAGGCGTTTGTCGTCAGAGCCTTGCGGAAGATCTTGACTCCTTTGGCGTCGGTGATTTCGATTTGTACGTCTGCGCCGGGGTCCGGTTTAAGCTCGGCGGTCAGGGCGAGGGCGCGGGCCTGGATTTTCTGGCCGGGCTTGTATATGGGTTTGTCCGTCTCGACCAGCAGCACGGGCATCTTCTTGATCTCGACGCTTGCCGTTAGCGGCGCATCGAGGCCGTCGGCGGTTACCTCGAGCGTGTGCGTGCCCGGCGGCGCGTTAGGGGTGCGAAAATCGGCCTGGACGCGGCCGTGCTTATCCGTTGCGCCGGCGAAGAGCAGTTGGGGCCGCCCGCCCGCTGCGGTGAAGGAGAGCTGGACGTTGGCGGCTGCCGGCGACTGGTCCTCCTTGTTCAGGACGGTGACCGAGACAGAGCCTTCGGCGCCGGCGTACAGGGTCTTCGGGGCGACCGCCAAGACGTTGACGGTGTCCTCGGCCAGGGCCGAAATCGGCGTTGCCATCGCGGCGCAGAATGACGCCGCAAGCAGCACACACAGTTGCGAGTTCCATCTTTGGCGTGCCATTTGTTTACTCCTTAAAATCGCATGTTATTCTATTATACCACGTTTTCGCTGCGTCCGGCTTTTTTTGCCGAAATCCGGCCAGGGGCCGTCCGGAGGAGAAATTGCGGCCGATTGGCGGTCCTCCAGCCAGTGCATTACCAGGGCACACAGGGACAGGGCGGCGGCGTTATTCCAGCCGGAGCCATAACGATCATTGCGTTGTGCCTTCATTTCTCTGCCCTCTCATGCAGCATGAAGTATGTTCGGCCGGTGTATCGGTTCATCTCGGCGTATTGCACCGATTGCGTCAGGGGTTGCGGTACACGAGTTCAGTGGCACGCGCACCGAAGGCGGCAGCCGGTGCAATACGAGATAGATACAGATACAGAGAGCCTTAACGAGCGAAGGCAGTGAGGTATGAAGAACGAATGCTGTATATTATAATGGCACTGCAAATATAAAAAAGGGATTCTGCCTTCCAATACCTACAATATTATACCCCCTGCAGGGCTTTTTGTTCAAGGGTTTTCCGGCAGATTATCGGGGAATCGGCAATGACCGGACGGGTCGGGCGAGCGTAATTATTTCTCGGTGAGTTTGCCGCGTTGGGTTGTTCAGCAATGCTCAAGCGATTCGTGCGAGATGTCGATGTTAAGCAATAGTCGGCGCCGCATTTTCCATGGGCATTGCCCTTGACTCGGGGCCGGCGGGATTACTATAATAGAGTTGCTGGCTAACCCCTGCGGTGTTCGTAAGGTCAGTCTGGATTTGAAAGAACCGATACCCTTACTATGGGAAATCAGGCCTTGTCGGATCGGAAACGCCCGCTCGACGGGACTTTCGGACGCAAGCAACGATTGCCCACCTGACAGTACAGGGTTCTTTTCAAACACTTTCCTACGGCACACGCGGAGGTGGCTTTGCAATGGAAAAAAGGCCTGTTCGCGCAGGCCTTTTTCTCCATCTGGGGTGATTCCAGGCGTTTTGTCAGGCGCCCATATCGGACTTTTGAGACGGGTTAACCGCACGATACCCCCGCGTTTTTGGGATAAAGCGGGCGGTCCCATTGGTCGATGAACTACGGGGCGAAGAACAACTATTTCGTTCCGTCGTATGCTGTGATCCATTGAAATCAGGCAACGTTGTGGAGAAGTAAGAATGCCGAGTGTTCGAAACTTTACGATCCTGCCGGCCCTGCCGGACCCACTGAAAGATCTGGAAACCATAGCGGCCAACATGTTCTGGTCGTGGAATCCGGAGTACACCGAACTGTTCAGGCGCGTGGACAAGAAGCTATGGGCTTCCAGCGGGCACAATCCGGTAAAGATGCTGGGCAGTGTGCCGCAGGAGAGGCTGGCGGAATTGGCGGAGAACCGGGGTTTTCTCGGCGAGCTGCAGCGGGCGACGGAGAAGCTCAATCAGTATCTCGATGCTCCGTGTTGGTTCGACCAGATGTGTGCCGGGACGAAAGAACCGACGATCGCGTACTTCAGTGCGGAGTTCGGCGTGCACGAATGTCTTCCCATCTACGCCGGAGGGCTTGGCATTCTGGCGGGCGATCACCTCAAGAGCGCTTCGGACCTTGGCGTTCCGCTGGTCGGCGTGGGGCTGATGTACCAGAAGGGATACTTCCGGCAGTACCTGAACGTCGATGGATGGCAGCAGGAATTGTACGTGGAGAACGACTTTTTCAACATGCCGATCGAACTGGTGCGCAAGGACAGCGGCCGACCGCTGACGATCAGCGTGGATTATCCCGGTCGATGTGTTGTGGCTCAGATCTGGCAGGCTTCGGTTGGAAGGGTGAAGCTCTATTTGCTCGATACGAATATTGCCCCGAATTCACCCGCGGACCGGATGATTACAAGCAGCCTCTACGGCGGCGACCGCGAACTGCGTATCCGCCAGGAGATCATGCTGGGCATCGGCGGGCTCAAGGCGCTTTTTGCGATGGGCATTCGGCCGACCGTCTGCCATATGAACGAGGGGCATGCGGCATTTATGGCCCTCGAGCGCATTCGCGATATTCTCAACACGACTGATCTGTCATTCGATGAGGCGGTTGAGGTCGCTCGGGCCGGCAACGTATTTACGATTCATACGCCGGTCAAGGCGGGTCTGGACGAATTCCGCGTCGAGCTGATGGACAAGTATTTCGGCAGCTATTTTCCCAAGCTCAATATCAATCGCAACCGTTTTCTGGGGCTCGGGCGGATGTTGCCCGACGACGAAAACGAGCCGTTCAAGATGCCGATTCTGGCGATGCGTCTGAGCAGCTATACCAACGGCGTAAGCGAACTGCATGGCGAAGTGTCGCGCGGGATGTGGGGCAGTCTGTGGCCCGGCGTGCCGCTGGATGAGGTGCCGATTTCGGCGGTAACCAACGGCATTCACGTCAAGAACTGGCTGTCGGACGAGCTGAACTCGCTGTTCGAGAGGCACCTGGGGCTGCACTGGGCCGACGAAGTGATGGACAAGCAGTTGTGGGAGCACGTCGATGAGATTCCCGATGAGGAGATCTGGCAGGCGCACCAGCGGAGCAAGGAGCAGTTGATCGTTTTTGCCCGCAACCGCCTCAAATCACAGATCGAGCGGCGTGGGACCTACCACACGGAACTGCACCACGCCGAAGAGATACTGGATCCGAACGCACTGACGATCGGTTTTGCCCGGCGGTTCGTGCGATACAAACGCGGCAATCTACTGTTGTCCGATCCGCAGCGGCTGCTGAGACTTCTGACGGATTCGAAGAAGCCGGTTCAGTTTGTTTTTGCCGGCAAAGCCCATCCGCGGGATTCCGAAGGCAAGGATATCATTCGCGACATCGTGCATTTCGCCAACCAGCACGATGTGCGTCGGCGGATCGTCTTTTTGGAAAACTACGATATGGACATGGCGCGATTCCTCGTCTCCGGTGTGGACGTATGGCTGAACAATCCGCGCAGGCCGATGGAGGCCAGCGGGACCAGCGGTATGAAGGCGGCCGCCAACGGCGTTTTGAATATGAGCGTGCTCGATGGCTGGTGGTGCGAGGGTTACACCCCGGACGGCGGTTGGGCGATCGGAGCGGCGGAGAAGTACGAGGACCTCGAATATCAGGATCTCGTCGAATCCCAGGCGATTTATAACATGCTTGAGGACGAGGTCATTCCGTTGTATTACGCACGTTCGGCCGACAATCTTCCCAGGGCATGGATTGCGCGGGTCAAGAACTCGATCAAGTGGATCGCTCCGCGATTCAACACGCACCGAATGGTGGCGGATTACGCCGAGAAGTATTATGTGAAGGCGGGCGGGAAGTATCAGTATCTTACCGACGGCGAAATGAGCCGGGCGAAGGAACTGTCCAGGTGGCGGTCTGAGGTTCGGGCGGCCTGGCCGCAGGTTTGCGTGCGAGATGTTGTGATGCAGGCCAAAGACGGCAGCAACTCGTCGGAGTTGAATCCAAAGCAGCCGCAACTCAAGATTGGAGCGAATCTGGTGGTTCGCGTACTCGTCGATCTGGGTGGTCTGGCGCCTGAGAATGTCTCCGTTGAGTTGTATCACGGAAACATCGATTCATGGGGCAATATCAAGGAGGGTACGGCAACGGCCATGGAACCTGAGCAGGGGACTCAGGAGGATGGAGCACATTGGTTCGCCGGTGTCATGCCCTGCACGGAGACCGGACAGCACGGCGTTGCGATCAGGGTTCTGCCGAAGCATGAAGATTTGCCCAATCCGTACGATCTCGGTTTGATCCTGTGGGAGCAACCGGATACGAAGCGAAACGCATATACGACGACGGTAACTGCCCAATGACGCAGTAGACCGACGCGAAGTCGGGGCGCTCGGCATCGGTTGACAAGCTCTGCGCACGGCCGCTGTGTGTATCGAATCCGGCGCTGCTGACGCGGCATTGCACGGAGAAGAGCCGCTCAGACGTTCGTGAACAAGCTGATCTGCGGTGGTCGCATGCACATCAGGCTTCGTTGCCGCGGTCGGACTTTTACGACGACGCCGGGGCAACATGGCGATTTCCACTGCGTGACGAGAGCCTCCTTGCCAGGGGACTCTGCCGGCTGCGAGACTTGCCCGTCCCGGCCGCTCTGCGGGGCCTTTGGGAGCCAACTGGGGCATTTCTGCTTTACACACATATCCTTCGGCGATAGAATCCGCTTTCGTGGCGTTTGTGGTGCGCCTGCACTGATATTCTCTCAGCAGTTTCAGATTGAGATTAATGAACGAACGGACCAGGACAATTGAGACGTACGATACGACCCTTCGCGACGGGATGCAGGCTGAGGGCGTCAGTTTCTCGCTTGAGGACAAGCTGGCGATAACCCGCTGTCTCGACGATCTGGGGCTGAAATATATCGAGGGCGGTTATGCCGCATCCAACCCCAAGGAAAGGCAGTTCTTTCAGGAAGCGCTGGGTTTGGGGTTGAAGAACGCCAGGCTTGCGGCGTTCGGCAACACCCGCCGGGCGGACAAGAAGGTTGAGGATGATGCATCATTGTCGGCCATTCTCGCGTGTAAGACGCCGGCGGCGACTTTGGTCGGCAAGAGCTGGGACTTGCACGTGAGAGACGTACTCGGCTGCTCGCTGGACGAAAACCTGGAGTTGTGCGCGGATTCGGTCCGCTATCTCAAGGGCAAGGGACTTGAGGTCATCTTCGATGCCGAGCATTTCTACGACGGGTTCAAGGAGAATCCGGATTACGCAATGAAGGTGCTCGAAGCGGCGGCCGAAGGCGGAGCGGACAAGCTGGTGCTTTGCGAGACGAACGGCGGGTGTATGCCGAGCGAAGTGCTGGAGATCACGCGGCAGGTATGCGAACGGTTCGGCACAGTGACTGTCGGGATTCACACGCATAACGACACGGATTGTGCGACGGCCAACACACTGGCCGCGGTGGAGGCGGGCGCCCGGCATGTCCAGGGAACCGTCAACGGCATGGGGGAACGTTGCGGCAACGCCAATCTCTGCGTGTTGATCCCGAATCTGGCATTCAAGATGGGCTACGAGGTAATCCCGGCCGACAGAATCAGGACGCTGACGGAGGTGTCGCGGTACATCTTCGAGATCGGTAATCTGACGCCTGCTCCGCACATGCCGTATGTGGGGGAAAGTGCTTTTGCGCATAAAGGCGGGTTGCACGTCGATGCACTTCGCAAGAGCAAACGCACGTACGAACATATCTCGCCGGAGTTGGTGGGCAACGAAAGGCGTTTTCTTATTTCCGAACTCAGCGGCAAATCCACGGTTCTGGCCGAACTCGAGAAGGCGAAGATCGATCAGGACAAGGAACTGGCCAAGACGATTCTCCGGCGCGTCCAGGAAATGGAGAATGAGGGTTACCAGTTCGAAGCGGCCAACGGGAGCTTTGGTCTGCTCGTGAAGAAGCTGATGGGTACGTACAAGCCGAGCTTCGAGTTGAACAAGTACCACGTCAACGTAGAGAAGCGCAGAAGCGGGGAACTGGTCACCGAGGCGACCGTCAAGCTGAATGTGGACGGCGAGACCGAACATGTCGTGGGCGAGGGTGACGGCCCGGTCAATGCACTCGATGCGGCACTGCGCAAGGCCCTTGGCCACTTCTATCCGGGCATCGCGGAGGTGCACCTGATCGATTACAAGGTGCGCGTTGTGAATGCCCGAGCGGGGACGGCGGCCCGCGTTCGCGTAATTATCGAATCGCGTGACAAGACCGACATCTGGGGAACTGTGGGCGTCAGTGAGAATATCATCGACGCTTCCTGGCTTGCGCTGGTTGACTCGGTAGAATACAAGCTTCAAAAGGACTCAGGCCGCTGACGACCTGAGCCCCTGGCTTCGTATTGTCATTCGGTGTGCGGTCCGGGATGAGCGGAGCGCTACCTTGCGGCGGCCGCGAATCTCCTCTGCAGTTCCTCCTGCAGAGCCGGGTCGTGCTGACGTTTCTTGCGACGGTTGATCGTGCGTCGTTCGCAGCGCGGTACCTGATCGTGGTTGGCTGCGACCTGGAGTGCCTCGACAGCGGTGGCTGCGTAGAGATCGGCTTCCATTTCTTCCCAAAGCCCTTCAGCGCGGTTGAAGAGACCGCCGCTGACCATGATCCGCATGTTGGGCCACGCATTGACCGCCTTGATTGTGTCAATCAGCCTGCGGATGTCGGGGGCCTGCTTAGGTGCGGTCCCATAGACCAGCAGTATATCCGGGGCGTACGAGTTGATGTAGGCCAGTACGTCGTCGTTGCTCAAGCCGCCGCCCAGAAAGCGGACATCCCATCCGTCGCTTTCGAACAGATCGGTCATCATCTGTGCGCCGAGTTCCTGCAACTCTTCCGGGGCACAGCAGACAACGATCTTTTTTTCCTTCTTCGGTCGCCGGGGGAGTTTGTTCTGCAACTGATCGACAATCGTCCGGTTGATGCGCGTCGCGAGATGCTCTTCGACCGGACTGACCTTGCCTGCGCGCAACAGCCGTTCGATTTCAACCATGACCGGCCAAATGAGTTCGACATAGACGGAGTTGGCGGGAATGCCGCTTTGCAGCGTTTCCTCAACGACGGCTCGACAGCCGTTTCGATCGCCCTTGAGTAGTGGTTCGAGATACCGTGCGTGCGTGCTTTGCTTTACGATCATTGTGTTCTCCAGAATATCCGTACCTTGCTATGTTGTCCATATTGTTGCTTCGGCCATGCCATTGTGCGCCCTATGTTAATCTAGGTGCTTTGTTGTACTTGGGGTATCGGTATGGGGGTCAGAAAATCTTGAGTTAAAATGGGTTGTCTGGGGCAAGGCGGGTGCTTTGGTCGTCTGGATTGCGCAATGAATCCGGCGGGCCGAATTGGTTCTTCGCCATGTGCCGGTGGCCGCAGGTCCGAAAAAAAACCAGCGAAGTGCTCTGCGAAATCGAGTAGGCCGTTCTGAGGTCAGGGATCGAGGCGGGCAAATTCGTGAGTGGTCCAGTCGGCATCCACCCAAAGCCCCAACAATGCAACACCGGGATATTTTTTTGCAAGAAACTGAAGTGCGACCTTCGACTGCTGCTTCTGCTCCTGTTCAGAGGCAGGATTACCGGCACAGTCATGGTGGGCGACAAGGGCGATGGATTTGGAGCCGTGTTCATTCACGGAGATGTCGAGTCGGCTGAGAATGGATCTGGCGAGGGGCGAGTCCTGTTGCTCGGCCAGAATCTTCGGCGGCCCGGGTTCGGTGATCGTATCGACGTACTGTACGCCAAGCACATTACGAAGGTACTCGTTGACGGGCAGTTGCGTTCGGCCGTCCATGCAGTTGATGGCGGTACAAAACGACATAAACATCCTCACATAGCTGGTCTTTAAGTGCAAGAAGCAGGAAAACGGATCAGCATCAAAGCAGATTATGCCGGCGTTATCAACAAAAAACGCGGAATTTCAGGGTGTGTGCTGCGGGTGCAAGCCGGTTAGGCAAATGGAGTGCCCGGATTGTGGGATTTCCCAATTTACTGGCAGCGCTGTTGGGCGTAGAAGGACTGGGCAGAGAGGGAGCACAAATATAGCGAATATGCGACTAGCAATGTGAATCTGTACGAGAGAAAGGATGGATTATGACGACACTGGCCGAGAAGAAATGCGAACCATGTCAGGGTGGAGTCGAACCGCTCAAGGGCGCAGCATTGCGCGAGCACGTTGAGCAATTGAACAGCGGCTGGGAGGCTGCTGAAGAGCACCATCTCCAGAAGGAATTCACGTTTGATGATTTCCGCAGCGCGCTGGAATTTGTAGTAAAGGTGGGCAAGCTGGCAGACAAAGAAGACCACCATCCGGACATATTCCTCACTTACGGCAAGGTTAAGATCATGCTCTGGACACACAAGATCGATGGTCTGCACGAGAATGACTTCATTCTGGCCGCCAAGATCGAGCAATTGTAGATCGACGTGTGTCGGCCTTTAGACGGCCGAGATGCGATTTACATATTCTATGCCTCAGCTTGAGGCCCAACACAAAAGCCCCTCCACGGACGGAGGGGCTTTTGGCTATTGTACAAGCAAGACAGCCGGGCAGTCGGCAGGTATATAGGTGCATGCGGACGCGCGTATTAGCATCCGAATGCGGCCTTGCGTAATACCGATTCATGGGTTACGGCAGGATGCTGCGCGCTCTTATGCCCTCGGGAGATGCGAGGGAGACTACCGATAGAGATGTTGGTGCGGCGGAGAGTAACAGCAAGTAAGTGGCGGATTTACGAGGCCTTGGCGCCTGTCTTAGCCTTGCTCTTTTTCTTTCGGCCGAGCAATTCGTCGGCTTCTTCCAGTGTTTCGGGCGGCCATTTTCCCTCGTCCTGAAGCTTTTTGAGATGTTCCTTCTGCTTGATGCTGACGATGGTCCTGCACTTGGGAAACCGGCCGCATCCCATGAAGGGGCCGCGTTTACCCTTGCGAATCACCAGTTCGCCCTCCTTGCACTTATGGCATTTGATGCCCGTCGGTTCGGCCGGGGGCTTGGGCGGCAGGACGTTGCCTTCCTTGTCGATTTTCAGCGTCGTTTTGCATTGGGGGTAGTCGCTGCATCCGAGGAATGGCCCGAATCGCCCCTTCTTGTGCACCATTGGCTTGCCGCACTTGGGACACTTGTGTTCGGTCACTTCCTCTTTGACCATTTTCCCCTCCTTATCGCATGGTGCGGCGAATTTGCAATCGGGATATTTTGAACAACTCAGAAATCGCCCGTTCTTGCCGAATCGATAAACCATTTCGGCCCCACACTCGGGGCATGTGTAGTCGCTCGGCTGCGTCTCGGCCTTGGCGTGTTTCATCCTCGCCTGCGCAGTTTCGAGGTTCTCTTTGAACGGACCATAAAAATCCTTGAGTACTACCAGCCAGTCCAGGTGTTGTTCTTCGATCTTGTCGAGTTGCTCTTCCATGTAGCGTGTGAAGGCAATGTCCATGATGCGAGGGAAGTACTCTGAGAGTTTATCTGTAACTACCTCGCCCAGATCAGTGGCATAGAACTTCCGGTCGCGCTGCTCGACGTACCCGCGGTCCTGAACCGTGCTGATGATTGAAGCATACGTACTCGGCCTGCCAATGCCTTCCTTTTCCAGGGCTTTGACCAGCCCGGCTTCGCTGTATCGGGCCGGCGGTTTGGTGAAATGCTGCTCGGCGTCCATGTCGACGGTTCGAACCTGCTGGCCGATCTGCGTCGGAGGAAGCTGCTGTTCGTTGGAACTGGTGGACCAGACTCTGGTGTACCCATCGAACACGAGTACGCGGCCGCTGCTTTTGTACGTGATCCTGCCGGCAGACGTGTCAGCGATGATGCTGAGATTGGTGACATTCCACCTGGCGGGGTTCATCTGGCTCGCCACAAAGCGGCGCCAGATCAGGTCATAGAGCTTGAACTGGTCGTCCTTGAGGAACGATTTGATCTCCGCGGGCGTCAAGTCCACGTCGGTCGGCCGGATGGCTTCGTGTGCCTCCTGAGCATTCTTCCTGGAGGTGTAGAACTTAGGCTTTTCCGGGAGATACTCGGCTCCCATGTTCAGGTTGATGTGATTTCGCACGTCCCGAACGGCTTCGGAGGAAATATGCGTGCTGTCGGTTCGCATGTACGTTATCAGACCGAGCGAGCCCATGGAACCGAGGTCGATACCTTCGTACAGTTGCTGGGCGATCGACATCGTTCGTTTGGCTCCGAAACTCAGTCGATTGGAGGCGGCCTGTTGCAGGGTCGAGGTGATGAAAGGAGGGGCGGGACGTGAAGAGGATTCCTTTTTCTCGATGTCTCCGATGGAAAATCCCACATCCTTTGAAGCCTGGAAGACCTCGCGGGCCCGCTCTTCGTTGTCCACATCGAACTTGTTGTCGTCGATCTTATAGAGGTCAGCTTTGAAAGCATTATGTTCGGCCAGCCACTTGCTTTGTTCGGCTAATGTGGGGCCGTTGTCGTTCTCCTTTTTGGAGGCGATAAAATCGCGCCACTGGTTGGTGTAGTCGGCCTTCAGATCGGTTGTGAAGACCGCCGGGATCAACCAGTATTCCTGCGGATCGAAGGCGCGGATCTCTCTTTCCTTTTCTACGATGATTTTCACCGCTACCGATTGCACTCGGCCGGCCGAGAGACCTCGCGTTACTTTCTTCCACAGCAGGGGACTGATCTGATAGCCTACGATGCGGTCGAGAATTCGTCTGGCCTGCTGGGCCATGACCTTATCGATATCCAGTTTGCCGGGGGACTGGAAGGCATCCTGGATGGTATTCTTGGTGATTGCGTTAAAAATCACACGAAATGTCTGCGATTCGGGTACTCCAAGAACCTGGGCGAGATGCCAGGCAATTGCCTCGCCTTCGCGGTCGAGGTCGGTGGCCAGAAAGAGCTTGTCACATTTTTTGGCGGCCGCCTTTAGCGACGTGATAGTCTTGCGTTTGCCGGGCAGAATGTCGTAGGTGGGCTCGAAATCGTGCTCGATATCGACGTTTATGCCCTTGGCCGGAAGGTCGCGAACGTGGCCCATGGAGGCTTTGACCTCAAATCCAGGGCCGAGATACTTGTTTATCGTCTTCGCTTTGGCGGGCGATTCGACGATGACCAACGATTTTGATGAAGGTGTATTTGCCATTAATACAGTCCGATTATGTGATTCTCCTTATGTCCCCTGGACAGTTAACAACCCATTCGGCGATTCTGAACGGGGGATTTAGGAACCGAATACAGACAGCCGGAATATATGTCAAGGAAAAAGGAATCCGCACAATTATTATGACCGATTTCCATGCGGCGCCGGCGTCTCGGTCGCGTTCCCCATGCGATTCGTCGGTTACTTCAACTCAGCGAGGGCCGAACTCGCCTTCAATTCGGTGTCGAACGGGCCAAAATCGCGTCCAACAGAGGCTTTAGACGGCGTATCGCATTGCCCCGGTGCGAGATCGCATTCTTTTGTTCTCTACTGAGTTGGGCGACTGTCTTGTTCAGATGAGGCACAAAAAAAATCGGATCATAGCCGAAACCCTGGCTGCCGAACTGCTTTGTTGTTATGAGACCTTCAAGCGTCCCTTCTGTCTCGATCAGGACTTCGTTGGGGTTCGCCAGGCAGAGTCTGCACACAAATCTGGCCGTGCGCCGCTCTTGTGGAAGGCCTTCGAGGCGTTTGAGGACCTTTTCCATATTCCGATGGTCCACGGCGGATCGCTGCTCGTTTTCGGGCTGGGGGTCGCTGTAGCGTGCGGATCGTACGCCCGGTTCCCCATCCAGCGCATCAACAACCAGTCCCGAATCGTCGGCAATAGCCCACAAATTGGTCGCTCGGGCATAACCAATCGCCTTCTTTCGCGCATTTTCTGCAAATGTCTCACCATCCTCGACCACTTCGCCCACATCCGGAAAGTCCGCCAGGCTTACCCATTCGACATTGGCTTCGAGCATCGCCTGCAGTTCAGCCAGTTTTCCGGGATTCGTGCTTGCTACCAGTATCCTTCTTATATGTTCATTCATGGCGTACAGGTATACGCCATATACAGGGCGGATGCAAACGCATCTCCCTCCGCGGACCTGAATCTCTATGGCTTCTCTCGGTACGGGTGAGGGTTTGTTGGCAGGCTCCAAGCGGCTGTGCAGTCCGAGAATCGTGGATACGTGCGGCGAAGGATGAAGTGTTACAGGGTGAAGGTGGCGACAACGGGTGTGTGGTCGCTTGGACGCTCCCAGAGCCGCGGTTCCGTGTCGATGACGCAATCGGTGCACTTTTGCGCAAGTGGTGCGGTTGCCATGACATGATCGAGACGCCAACCCCTGTTGCTCCGGACCGCATTGCGCACGCGATAATCCCAGTACGTGTATCGGCCAGGCTCATCACAGTGCTGCCGAAATACGTCTACCAGGCCCCATTGCATGATGTTGGTCAGAGCATCGTGGACCTCAGGATGAAAGCATACGTGTCCAAGGAGGGTGTCCGGGCTGTGGACGTCGCGGGGTTCGGGGGCAATATTCAAATCTCCGACCCACACAAGCGGATCGTTAGAGTTGAAATGGGCGGCGAAATAGCGTTTGAGCCGGGCGAACCAATCCAGCTTATACTGGAAGAACTCGGAATCCGGAGCCCGGCCCTGGGGAACGTAAGTATTTATAATGTTGACGCCGCTTATTGAAACCCGCACCAGTCTGGATTCATCGGCAGGTTTGCTGTCCAGTCCGAAAGAGACATCCGCGGGCGTCCGGCGACTTAGAATGGCCACGCCGTTATAGGCTTTCTGCCCTCGAAATGCACAATGATAGCCGGCCCGCTCGAACGCGTCGCCGGGGAACTCCGCATCCTGCACTTTCGTTTCCTGAATACACAGGACATCCGGCCGGCGCATCTCCAGCCACCTGAGGATGATTGGCAGTCGAGCCCGAACTCCGTTTACATTGTAGGTGGCGAGTATCACCGTCTCATTAGGTCAATTTGCGGGCGTGCTCTTCGCTTTGAGAGTTGTCTTCGATCGCCTCAATCGGGATTGCTTCTTCTTTGCGTCCCGGGGCTCTGTGACCTCTTCTCCGAGGATGCTCTCATTTTCCAGCGGCTTTTCGAGTAGACTGTAGCCTTCGACGATGGTCAGCAGGCTCAATAGAAAACTGACCATACTTTCTGCGCCCTGATTGAGGTTGACGCCGGTGGCCATGAGGCCGTCACAACAGCCCCTGGTTCGAAAATCATAGAGAGGAATGTGCAGATCGTTTGATCCGAGGAACCAGTCGAAGGCTTTTCTCTGCAGGACGAGATAGCTCTTGTCCCCTGTTGCGTCGAAAGCGGCGCGCAGCATCATCACGGTTGCGGCGGCTTCCAGCGGTTGTTGGTCGAACGAGGCGCGCGTGTGGCCACGTTCATACCATCCGTTGCATCCGATGAAGCTGAAATGCTCGCCGTTGAACGTATTGTCCAGCAGAAAGTCGCATGTCGTGCGCGCAACCTGGAGGTATTCCTTGTTTTCAAGGCAGTCAGCCGCGACGAACATTGCATGCGGCAGCACCGCGTTGTCGTACGTCAGGATATCTTCGAACCATTGCCATTCGGGCAGATGATTCTCGTTGTATTGCAGCACGAGACCGTCGGCGGCGACCTCCAACTGCCGCTTAATCTCGCTGGCGCCGGGGAACTGTTTGAGATAGTCACACATGCCCAGGATCGAGTAGGCCATACCGCGCGGGTGCTGCCTGAGGACGAGTCCGACCGAACGATCGAAGCAATCCTTCATGACCGAGAGATAGGACGGCGATGGAGGTTGAGCCATAATCGATCCGAACGCCCACATTGCCCGGCCGAATGCGTCGTTGGCGGGCTCGTTCTTCCACCAGACGCGATCGTAATCCATGAAATTCCGGATTGACCCGTCGTCGGCCTGGCTGTGCATAATGAAGGACAAGTACGTGTCGAATAGTTCGAGAGCGAGCGGTTCGGAGTATTGAGCGTGGTACTTGGCCATCGCCATAGCCGCCCGGGCGTTATCGTCGGTGCAGTAGCCGTGGTCGCGATTGGGGATAATGAACTTGGCGTGCTGAAGCAAGCCTGTATCGTCGGTTAACTTCACAAGGTGGCTGAGGGACGGTTCGGGCGCCTCGATGTTTGAGATTGTCTCGTTGGGCGACAAACCGCCTGCAGACGCGAGGTTAATAGAAGGCTTCTGGGTGGTGAAAATATCCCAGTATTCACGTCCGACATTGGGCCATGTGCGCGACCTTCCATAGTCGTATGCGCGTCTTCGAAGTCCGTAGAATTTCGAATCATCCGTGAGTATTTTAACGATGCACTGTGCGATCTTCGCGGAGTCTCCGAATGGCACGAGGACGCCTCGACCTTCATCGAGCAACTCGGTGGCGGCCCAGTAGGGTGTTGAAACCACAGCCTTGCCCGCGCCGACTGCGAACGACAGCGTGCCGCTGGTTAGTTGTCTTCGGCTCAGATACGGCGTGACATAGACGTCGGCTGCGCAGAGGAAGTTGTGCAGTTCCTCGTCATCGACGAATCGGTTGTGGAAGATGACGTGTTTCTGCAGGCCGAGTTTCTTGACCATGCCCTGGAGGCGGAAGCGATATGACTCGCCTTCGTGTTTGAGTATGTTGGGATGCGTCATGCCCAGAACGATGTAGAGCGCAGACGGCTCGGCCTTGATGATGTCGGGCATCGCTTCGAGCACTGTTTCGATTCCCTTATTTGCGCTGAGCAGGCCGAAGGTGAGGATTGTGCGGCGTCGCTCCATCCCGAATTTGTGCTTGTAGTAATTGCTGTCGACGAAGGGCAGGTCGGGCATTCCATGCGGGATCAGGCGGACCTTGTCCCTCGATACATCATAGATGTCGTGCAGCATACTCACGCCACGCTCGTTCATCGTAATGACTTTGCACGACAGATCGCACACATCAATCAACGCCTGGCGAAAGGCGGGTTCGGGATCGTCGAGAATCGTATGCAGTGTCGTTACAACGGGACTCTTGAGCCGGCGAAGGAGCAGGTTGAGATAGGATCCGCCCTCGCCCCCGAACAAGCCGAACTCATGCTGGACGCAGACGAGGTCCACATGGCTGAAATTGATGAAGTCCGCCGCACAAAGATAGTCGCGTTTGACGTTCTGACGTATCTCGAACTTGACCGGTTCGCTGTAGCGCAGCGAGTTATCGTTCCGCAGCGTAACGACAAGGGGTTCAAACGCTCCGCCGGCTGCCGCCGAGGCGTTCCTGATCAAATCGGAGGTGAATGTTGCGATGCCACATTTTCTCGGAGGAAAGGAAGCAATAAAAACGACTTTTCGCTTGGAAAGTGCTGTCATGTGCAACATTCCCTTGTCGGTGCACCGCAAAACAGATACCGGATTATATGCGGTCGGGACGGCGGTGTCAATCGCATCGGCAAGTTCATGCAACATTCCGCCACTTCGGGTCTCAAGTATCCCCCAACGATCTTCAGGCATGAATTGCTGGTCCAGCACTTGGATGAGTCAGCATGGGGCACAGAATGAGGTCTTCCGGTTGGCGGCCGGGTTTTGAAATGAACGACTCGACGTCAGAATCGCTATCCACTATAAACTTGGCAAAATTTCGTGTTTTTTGCTGCACAAGTGTGCTGGTATGCCGTATAATACGCTACTAAATCAGTAGGTATATAGGAGTTATGGCAATGAAATTATCGACAAGAACCAGGTATGGGACGCGCGCCCTTCTTGAACTGGCCGAGAATGTCGGCAAGGGCCCTTTACAGCTCAAAGTCGTGGCCGAGCGACAGGGTATATCCATCAAGTACCTGGAGCAATTGATGGTCGTGCTGAAATCCGCCGGCCTTGTCGCGAGCATTCGCGGCGCCAAGGGCGGGTACGTTCTTGCGCAACCGCCTGAGAAGATATGCATTTACGACGTATTTACCGTTCTCGAGGGGCCTGTGACGACCGCTCAGTGTGTGGGCGATGAGAGCTACTGCGGCCGTATTGCCGACTGCGCGGTGCGGGATATATGGGCACGGGTCGAAGATGCGATAAGGGGGGTTTTGCAGGCGGTCTCGCTTAAGGACCTTGCGGACAAGGCTCGCCAGAAAAAGTCGCCCGATTACCAGATTTAAGACGCACATTAACGAAGAGGTATCGCGATGAGTGCAGTATTTAAGGATATTGTCGAAGCAGTGGGCTATACGCCTTTGGTTCAGATCAACAAACTCAACGAAGGGGGCGCGACCGTCCTGGGCAAGCTGGAATTCTACAATCCGTGCGGCAGCGTGAAAGATCGTATTGCAAAATACATGATTGCCGCGGGGGAAAAGGCGGGCCTGATCAAATCTGATACGGTTATTGTCGAGCCCACCAGCGGCAACACGGGCATTGGGCTGGCGTTTGTATGTGCCGCACGGGGGTACAGACTTCTGTTGACAATGCCCGAATCCATGAGCGTTGAGCGCAGGAAAGTCCTCAAACAGTTGGGGGCCGAACTGGTGCTGACGCCAGCGGAAAAGGGCATGACCGGGGCGGTGGAGAAAGCCGAGGAAATACTAGCCGAGCATAAGAATGCCTTCATGCCGCAGCAGTTCAAGAATCCCGCGAATGTCGAGGCGCATCGCAAAACGACGGCCAAGGAAATCTGGGCGGATACCGATGGAGAGGTGGATATCTTCGTGGCGGGTATTGGGACAGGCGGAACGATAACGGGTTGCGGCCAGGTGCTCAAGGAAAAGAAGCCGGAGGTAAAGACGGTTGGCGTCGAGCCCAAGGATTCGCCCGTGCTTTCCGGCGGCAAGCCGGGTCCGCACAAGATCCAGGGCATTGGTGCCGGTTTCGTTCCCGATATTCTTGACAGGAGTGTTATCGATGAGATCATCCAGGTATCAAACGAGGACGCGATGGACGTGGCGCGCCAGTTAGCCGCCAAAGAGGGGCTTCTTTCGGGCATCAGTTCGGGGGCGAATGTGTGGGCCGCCCTGCAGGTTGCCAAGCGGCCTGAGAACAAGAATAAGACCATTGTCGTGATTATCTGCGATATCGGAGATCGTTATATTTCAACGGAGTTGTTTGCATAAAGCGTGGTTCTACCGTCGCGTCGGAGCGGGACATGAGAAAGAAAAAGCTGACAGGCAAGAAGGTCGGCCGATTGGTCGACCGTATTGTTGATACATACCGCGGCGATTCGGGGATAAACTTCATCGACGCGGCCGATCTGCCGGTGCGCGGAGAGATCCAGAGTATATTGGATTCGCTGTTCGAACTGTTGTTTCCCGGGCATACGGGCAGGCGTACCGTTACCAAGTCGAACATCGGTTTCGTCGTGGGCGATTTGCTCTGTCAGGTGCACGCTGATCTGACAAAACAACTGGAGAGAGCGTTCAAGTATAAGTGCCGTGTGAAGGAATGCGAGGGGTGTGATTGTGAGACGATGGCCGTGAACGTCGCCGATCATCTGCTCTCTCGGTTGCCCGAGGTTCGCGATGCGCTGAAGACGGACGTGCACGCCGCCTACGACGGCGACCCGGCGGCTCGATCGTATGAAGAGATCGTTATCAGTTATCCGTGCATCATGGCAATTGCCACGTATCGGATCGCCCATGAGTTGTATCTTAAGGAAGCGCCGCTAATTCCGCGCATTATGACTGAGTGCGCGCATTCCAGAACGGGCATCGATATCCACCCCGGCGCCAAGATCGGAAGGAGCTTCTTCATCGATCACGGCACGGGAGTCGTCATCGGCGAGACGACCGTCATCGGTGAGAACGTAAAGATCTACCAGGGCGCCACGCTGGGGGCTTTGAGTTTTCGGCGGGATGAGCGGGGGCGGATCATCAAAGGCGGAAAGAGGCACCCGACCATCGAGGACGACGTCACGATATATGCGGAGGCGACGATTCTCGGCAATGTGGTTATCGGGAAAGGGGCGGTTATCGGCGGCAACGTCTGGATCAAGGAGTCGGTGCCGCCGGGTGTGACGGTGACGACCGCGAATCCCGATTTGCTGTATACGAAGAACAAGCGGACGACTGTGAAGTAGACAGTCAAGAAAGGTGCCGTGCGGTGCTGCATCGCCGTTCGGCCATGTGAAGGAGATTGATGTTTGGACCAAAAGCTTCTGGACAAGATTGAAAGACTGAAGACGGAGCGGAACGCCGTAATCCTCGCGCACAACTATCAGCCGGGCGACATACAGGATCTCGCGGATTTCTGCGGGGACTCGCTCGGATTGAGCGTGCAGGCGTCCGAAACCGACGCCGATGTAATTGTATTCTGTGGCGTGAAGTTCATGGCCGAGACTGCCGCTATTCTATCTCCGCAGAAGGTGGTATTGCTTCCGGAAAAGAACGCCGGTTGTCCAATGGCTGATATGATCGACGCCGAGCAATTGCGCGGGCTCAAGAGCGAGCATCCCGATGCGCTGGTTGTCTGCTACGTCAACAGCACTGCTGAGGTGAAGGCCGAGAGCGATTACTGCTGTACGAGCGCCAACGCGGTCGAAGTCGTCCAGTCGCTGCCCGAAGACAAACGCATCATATTCGTGCCCGATCAACATCTCGGGCAGTTTGTTTCCGAAAGAACGGGCCGGGACCTGATCCTCTGGCCGGGCTACTGCACGACCCACGTGGTGATATCGGAAAATGATATCCGGCAGGCCAAACAACGGTATCCCGACGCCATTGCGATGGCGCACCCTGAGTGCAGCGAACCGGTCAAATCGCTGGTGGATGAATTACTGAGCACGGGGCAAATGCTGAAGTTCGTCGTCGATTCGCCCGCCAGGCAGTTCATCATTGCCACGGAAACGGGAATCATACACGCGCTGCGCAAGAAGCGGCCGGATGCCGAGTTTATCGCGGCCAGTGAGAAAGGCATCTGCCCGAACATGAAGAAGATCAGCATCGACAAAGTAATTGTGTCGCTCGAGGACATGCAGCACCGGATTACGGTTCCCGAAGACATACGGCGGAAGGCCAAGACAGCATTGGACAGAATGATCGAAATAATCCCCAGGTAAACTGAAGGTTGGATAATGGCGAACGAAAAGACATACAAACTTGAGACGCTCGCTCTTCACGCGGGCCATGACGTGGACTCGGATACGCTCAGCAGAGCCGTGCCGATATACCAGACAACCAGTTACGTGTTCAAGGACACGGACCATGCCGCGAACCTCTTTGCGCTCAGGGAGTTCGGGAATATTTACACCCGCCTGATGAATCCGACGACGGACGTGCTGGAGAAACGTCTTGCTGCGATGGAAGGTGGCGTAGGCGGTCTGGCGCTTAGTTCCGGCCAATCGGCGATCTACGTGAGCATTCTGAACATTTGCGGTGCAGGCGGGCATATCGTGGCTTCGAGTTCGCTCTACGGCGGTACGGTGACTCTATTCGCTCATACGTTCGCCAAACTCGGCATCGACGTGACGTTTGTCGACGCGAGAAAGCCTGACGCGTTTGCCGGGGCGATCAAGGACAATACGCGTGCGATTTACATCGAATCGGTTGGCAATCCGAAAAACGATATTCTCCAATACGAGAAGATCGCGGACATCGCGCATAAGAACGGAATGCCGCTGATTTGCGACAATACCGTCATGACGCCCGTTCTTTTCAGACCTATCGATTACGGCGTCGATATCGTTGTCCACAGTTGCACGAAATTCATCGGCGGGCACGGCAACAGCATCGGCGGCACCATCGTGGATTCCGGCAAGTTTGACTGGACGAACGGGCGCTATCCCGAGTTGACCGAACCCGATCCCAGCTATCATGGTGTCAAGTACACAGAGTCGTTCGGCGAACTGGCCTACATCATCAAAGCGCGTACTCAGTTCCTACGCGATATGGGCAGTTGCATGTCGCCGTTCAATGCATTCCTGTTCCTCCAGGGGCTCGAAACGCTGCACCTGCGGATGCCGCGGCACAGCGAGAACGCCCTGGCGTTGGCCAAATGGCTGGAAGAGCAGCCTGCCGTCGAATGGGTGAACTACCCCGGGCTGGAATCGCACGCGGACCATGAACTGGCGAAGAGGTATCTGCCGAAAGGCCGGGGGGCGATTCTGGGATTCGGGATCAAGGGCGGTTCGAAGGCTGCGGTCAAATTCATAAACAGCGTGCAGCTCGCCAGCCATCTGGCCAACATCGGAGACAGCAAGACGCTCGTGATTCATCCGGCCAGCACGACCCATCAGCAACTGACGGCCGAAGAACAGCTTGCAGCAGGCGTAACGGAGGACTATATTCGGGTATCGGTCGGAACCGAGCATATGGATGATATAGTCGCAGATTTCAAACAGGCACTGAGTGTCAGTCAGAGGTAAGCTGTATGTGGGAATATACGGACAAGGTAAAAGATCATTTCTTGAATCCGAGAAATGTTGGGGAAATAGAGGACGCGGACGGTGTCGGCGAGGTTGGCTCGCTGGCCTGCGGCGATGCGCTGAAGCTCACGTTCAAGCTCGACGGCGATGGGAAAATAACGGACGCCAAATTCAAGACGTTCGGCTGCGCCAGCGCCATAGCAACATCTTCTGTGCTCACCGAGTTGATCAAGGGCAAGACACTCGATGAGGCGATGCAGGTCAGCAACCGAGACATCGCGGAGTATCTCGGAGGGTTGCCCGAGCAGAAGATGCACTGTTCGGTCATGGGCCGAGAGGCGCTCGAAGCAGCCGTCGAGAACTATCGCGGCGGCGGCACAGAAAAGCATGAGCTTGAGGGGAAGGTCGTCTGCACGTGTTTCGGCGTCACGGACAAGGAGATCGAGCGGGTCATCGAGGAGAACGACCTTCGCACGGTCGAAGAAGTCACCAACTACTGCAAGGCGGGCGGCGGATGCGGCGGCTGTCGGGGCGAGATACGCAAGATCATCGAGCGCATTCAGGGCGACAAGCTGGAAGACTCGCCCGCCGTTGCACCGAAACGCCCCGAGAAACTGACGAACATCCAGAAGATCCAACTTATCCAGCAGACCATCAACAAGCACATCCGACCGGCATTGCGGGCCGACGGCGGCAACATCGAATTGATCGACGTGGTCGGCAACAAGGTCATTGTTGCGTTTCGCGGGATGTGCGCCCAGTGCCGTCTGGCGGAATTTACGATGCGCGACGTAGTGGAGGCCAAACTCCGTGAGTTCGTGTCGGCGGAAATCACGGTTGAGGAGCAAAAGGACGCGCAGCAGGCGGTTGGAAAAGAGGATTGACAGATGAAGACGATATACTTCGATAATAACGCGACGACGAAGGTGGCTCCGGAAGTGTTCGAGGAGATGAAGCCATTCTTCTGCGATCTGTACGGCAATCCGTCGAGCATGCACTCCTTCGGCGGCCAGGTCGGAACCAACGTACGCAAGGCCCGCGAGCAGATTGCGGCGTTATTGGGCTGCCTGCCCGAGGAAGTCGTCCTGACCAGTTGCGGCACCGAAAGCGACAACACGGCCATCAAGGGTACGCTTGCCGCCGCCCCGAATCGACGGAAGGTGATTACCACGCGCGTCGAGCATCCGGCGGTTCTTGCGGTCTGTCGCGACCTGGAGAATTACGGCTACGACGTTGTCGAGATATCCGTAGACAGGGACGGCCGGCTCGATCTCGATGAACTGGCCCGGGAAGTGGACGACGATACCGCGATCGTATCGGTGATGTACGCCAACAACGAGACGGGAACTGTCTTCCCGGTCGAGGAGATTGCCGAGTTGGTGGCCGAAAGGGGGGCCGTTTTCCATACTGATGCAGTGCAGATCGCCGGCAAGATTCCGCTGGACCTCTCGAAGAGCCACATTCATCTGCTGAGCCTGTCCGGACACAAGTTGCACGCACCCAAAGGTGTTGGCGTGCTCTATGTGCGCAAGGGCACGCGACTGCTTCCTTTCATGCTCGGCGGACACCAGGAAGGCGGCAGGCGGGCCGGCACGGAGAACGTTGCCGGTATTGTCGCATTGGGCAAGGCCTGCGAGTTGGCGGCGAAGAATATCGAAGAGGAAAACGAACGAGTGCGAAAGCTCCGCGACAGGCTCGAAAAGGGAATTTGCGAGCGCTGTCCCGACTGTCGCATTAACGGCGACGTGGAGAACCGGCTGCCCAATACGACGAATATCAGCTTCGAGTATATCGAAGGCGAAGCGATCCTGCTGATGCTCGATCAATATGGCATTTGCGCCAGCAGCGGTTCGGCCTGCACTTCCGGCTCGCTCGAACCCAGCCACGTGCTCCGGGCGATGGGCGTTCCGTTCACCGCCGCTCATGGGTCGATTCGCTTCAGCCTCAGCCGATACAATACCGAAGAGGAAGTCGATTACGCCATCGAGAAGGTGCCGCCGATCATCAGTCACCTGCGGGAGTTGTCACCGTTCGTGGCTACCTGACGCTTCGGATGCGAACAAACGACAAGCCGGCAGTGATTCACGCGGTCGAAACCTGTGATGAGGCGGACCGATGCCGGATGCGTTTGATTTGTCTCAGACAGCAAACCATCGCCGCCAGCAACACCAATGCGAGGCCTGCGGAGATGAGTCTACGTACGGTATTGCCCGCCATCAGCGGCCAGACATAGGTCACGATATTCCGTTCGAGCTGGCGCATCGTCTCGTCCCGGCGTTCGACAGCGATCACCGTTTCGCTCATGCGACCGCGATGTACGGCTATCCTCGTGAAGTGATGGAATCGGCCGTGGTCGCCGCGCAGACGATCCCCGCCGCCTCCAGTGATGATGTATGTTGTTTGCCCAACGCGATGCTTGGCGTATCCGTGATGATCCCCTGAGAAAACGAATCGCACGCTGCGGGCCTCCGCGAGCTCCATGAATCTCTTTGAATGGGCTGCGCCGGACATGAGCACCGTGCCGTGGAACGATGACGGTGGTACATGCATGAAGACGATGATCTGCGTCTCGGGGTCCTCGTATTCTGCCAGAACGCTCTCGAAATGCGCGATCCAGTCGCCTGACTTGCTGAACAGATCGGCATTCCGAAGAAAGATGAAGAGATACCGACCAATCGCGAAATGAAACTGTGTCGGGCCGTAGACCTGTTCGTACTGGGTCAGGCCGAACGGACCTTGCTCGCTGACACCGTGATTGCCGATCGTCAGAAAGATCGGGAAGTCGGGTCGATATTTGGATATACGATAGCCGAGCAGCTTGTGCTCGATGAGCCATGGATTGGCCACGATGTCGCCAAGTATGACGCCGAATGCGGGGTTATCCTGTTGGGCGATGGACAGCAGTTTTTCGAAAGTAGCTGTGCCGGTCTTGATGTCGCTCATGACGAAGAATGTGAAACGTTCAGGATCGACGTTTTCCATTTGAGCGATATTGTGGGGATGGTTGCCCAGGCTTGCCGGCTTTGGCGTACGTTCGACGCGCAGGCCGAGAAGGAATACGATCCCCATTGCCGCCAGCAGCAGCGCGCAGTTGAGGGCGAGGTCGCCATAGATTATGTACAGCGCGGTCTTCTTTCTCACACGGCCCAGCCCTTTCTATGTGGACACATTCTTCCGCCACCACGGAACCAGAAATCCCGGCAGGGCGGCTTACTACATTACTGTACGGCGAGAGTGTACCGAGAAGCTCCCACGATACAAAGCGCAAAATCTGCGCCGGCGTCACCGATGGGTGCGGGGGGCGGTTGTCAATTGCGGCGCAAAGCAATCCCGTGAAAGACGTGCGGGGAGAAAACCTGTGAAAGGTATGCCGAAGGAGGGACTCGAACCCTCACCCTGTCGCCAGGACGGGATTTTGAATCCCGCGCGTCTGCCAGTTCCGCCACTTCGGCCAAAACAGGGGCTGATTATTGGCGATTGCCCCCTGATTGTCAAATCGAAAATCGCTCGCGTTTTGCCGTCAGTGATATTACGTACATTGCGGCCGCATCGTTGTCGGGCTGTTCATCGCGCCGAACAAGAGCGGATTCGGGAGCTTCGGGTATGCGGCGAGCGTCAGTCGATGAACACGATATCCTCCGGTATCGCCACAACGTCCCTATGCTCCGGGCCAAGCAGTTTCTTGACCGCGGTGCTGTGCTTGCCGGCCAGTTCGGTCAGTTCCGTGCTGCCAATGCTCGCCACCGCTTTGGCGCTTTCGTTCAGCATTATAACGTCGCCTGCATCGAAGGCTCCTTCTACAGCCACCACGCCGCTGGGCAGCAGGCTCTTGTGTCTGCGCAGGGCACGCATGGCACCGTCGTCGATCCGGACGGTGCCGAGAGCCCGGCTGTGCAATATCCAGCGAAGTCGATTGCTGAGCTTTCGCTTTGGCATGAAGACGGTTCCAATCGGCTCGCCCGCGATAATTCGGCCAAGGACGTTCCTCGTCCGCCCGTCGGCCAGCACGATTCGGCAACCCGCGCTGGAAGCGATTCTCGCTGCTTCGATCTTGGTCTTCATTCCGCCGGTGGCGTGCCTGCTGCCGGCGCGTCCCGCGTATTTGACAATGTCGTCGGTTATCTCGAACACCGTCGGAATTGGTTTTGCGTCGGCGTATTTGCGCGGGTTCCTGTCGTACAGCGCGTCAATATCGCTGAGCATGATCAACAGGTCGGCGTCGATCTTACTTGCCACGTAGGCGCTGAGCCGGTCGTTATCCCCGAAAGCGCTGCCGATCTCGGCAGTGCTGACGCTGTCGTTCTCGTTGAGAATAGGAACCACCCCGAGTTTCAGCAGTGCCTCGATGGCGTTGCGAAGATTCAGATATGTCCTGCGATTGTCGAGCACTTCAGCGGTCAGGAGGACCTGCGCGACGTCTATATCGTATCGTGCGAAAGCCTTGCGATACTCGGCCATCAGCAAAGGCTGCCCGATAGCGGCGCAGGCCTGCCGCATCTTCATACCCTTGACCCTGCCGTCATGCTCGATCTGTCCGGCGCCCATTCCGATGGCCCCGGAACTGACTACGAGAATCTGGCGCCCCGTGTCGAGCACTTCGGCGATCTGTTTCGCCATGCGGCGCATGTACGCCGAGTCGACGCCTTCGTCTTTGCTCAGGACATTCGTGCCGATCTTGATTACGATGCGTTTTGCCTTGGTGAAATCCCGCATGTCGTGCGGCCTTTGCCGTCCCGCGAGGCTATCTGATTACTTCAGTTTCTTATGCGTGAACTTTCTGTCGCCGGCGGCATAGTCGCGAACGATCTGACCGCTGCCAAGCAGTTTCCACTTGTAGATAACCAACCCATCGAGTCCGACCGGACCCCGGGCGTGAATCTTGTTCGTGCTGATGCCGACTTCGGCCCCCAGGCCGTAGCGATAGCCGTCGCTGAATCGTGTGCTGCAGTTCCAGAAGACATTGCCCGAATCGACCATCTCCATGAACTTCTCCGCGCGGTCGCGGTCGGCCGTGACAATCGCATCGGTGTGGCCGGAACCATACTCATTGATATGATCGATGGCTTCGTCCATGTCCGCCACAACCTTGACGGCCAGCATGTAATCCAGATATTCGGTACGCCAGTCCGCGTCTTCGGCCGGCTTTACGTCGATAATCGCAGCGGTCTTCGGACAGCCTCGCAGCTCGACCTTCGTCTTGCCCAGACCCGCGACGAACTTCGGCAGAAATTCCTTCGCCGCTTCTTCATGCACCAGCAGCGTCTCGGCGGCATTGCACACGGCCACGTACTGGCACTTGGAATCGATGGCGACATCGACCGCCATGTCGATATCCGCTTCGGAGTCCACGTAAACGTGGCATATCCCGTCGGCGTGGCCGAGGACGGGGATGTTTGTGTTGTCCATGATATATCGCACGAACTCATTCGAGCCGCGGGGGATAAGAAGATCGATGTACTGCTCCAGGCCCAGCATTTCGGCCACGTCTTCGCGCGTCTCCAGCAGTTGAATCCAGCCGTCGGGAATGCCGGCTTGTTCGGTAGCTTCAGAGATGATATTGGCGAGGATTCGATTGGTTCGTTTCGCCTCGCTGCCGCCCTTCAGCAGGACCGCGTTGCCGCTCTTGAGGCACAACGTCGATATCTGCACCAGCGCATCGGGTCTGGATTCGAAGACCATACCGATAACACCGATGGCGCAGGTTACCCGATAGAGCACCAGCCCTTCGTCGAGTTGGGTTGCACTGGTTGTCTTGCCGGTAGGATCGTCGAGCCCGATCAGGCTCTGGATCCCTGCACAGACCGCATCTATCTTCTTCTGATCGAACTTGAGCCGCTTGAGCAGAGGGTCCGGGACGTTGTCCTTTTCCGCCTGGGCCAGATCGGCCTGATTCTCGGCCACGATCTGTTCCGCGTTCTGCGCAAGGGCCTTGGCGATTGCACTCAGCGCGGCGTTCTTGGCGTCCGTCTTGATTGCCGCCAGGGCTATCGAAGCGTCCTTTGCTGATTCAGCTAGTTGCGTGATGCTCATTTTGCTTTGCCATCGACTAATTGTGGTTGACTCTGCCAAACGGATTCATTACATTCAGATCGCCAATCATAGTTGGCTTGCGCAGGATAATCAATGATGATTACCTCGCGGGTGTAGCTTAATGGTAAAGCTCCAGCCTTCCAAGCTGGCCATGTGGGTTCGATTCCCATCACCCGCTTACCCGCCTTCGAATCTTCCGTTCTTCGTTTCGCGAATCGCTTGTGGTTCGGTCTGATTGCGGACAGACAGGGCCCCTGTGCCCGATTGTACTGCCGCGAGAAGTCGCGCTGCACATCTGGCCCCCTGGTGTGTTAAGCTGGGTAATCGGCATCGCCAAGTTATCTGGATCGAGTTCGATGTGGATTTGGTTGGCTGATGTGGCAAGGAAGTGGGAGTGATTGGTAGAAGAATACTGGGGTTTTCAACAACCTTCGTAGCCTTTTTTCTCTTCGCAGGAGCACAAACAGCATGATTCATCCCTTTCCTGGCCTTCGCGTTGATAGATTGAAGGACGTGGGCGTCTCGCTCGACCCCGCGTGTTTTCCTGCAAGCTCTGTGATATAAGTGCTTATTTAGAAGGTGTTTATATGCATGTGATGGCCCGTCCCATAAAAGAATTTACAGCAAATTCGTCAAAAAGTGCCGGCGACTATTGACGTTGTGGCAGGAAGTGGTACGATATCCCATTAATAGAACTTTCAGTGGGGCAGTTGCCATGTTGTTAGCAGGAGAATACCAACACGTTGTCGACGACAAGGGCAGGGTCCTCATCTCGAACAAGCTTCGGAGCCAGATTGACGCCGAAGAGCACGGAAGCAACTTCTACCTCGTTTTCGGAGCCAACGGCGTGCTGTGTCTGTATCCGGAGAAGTATTTCGAGCGACTTGCACTGGCTCTGGCGCCTACGGACGCACCGCCAGATGAAGCTGTAAATTTTGAAAGGCTGAATTTCGCGCTGACGAGCAAGGTGGAGCTGGACAGCCAGGGGCGTCTGTTGCTGAATGATAAGCTGCGTAAGCGAGCCGGCCTCAAGGATCAGGTTACTCTGATCGGTGTTCGGGACCACATAGAACTGTGGAATACGGAGAACTGGGAGGAGTTCGTCAGCGACAATATGCACAAGTTCCAGAATCAGATGTTGCAGGCAAGGCAGCTTGTCCTGCACAAACAGAGCGATGAAAGGTAGCGTCACAGAAGGAGGCAGCATGATCGAAATGGAGTCGAACCACTGCCGGATCGTACATGAGAGCCTCAGCGGCCACAGGGAGGTGGACGGACAAACGTTCGATGCGCTGAGTGTTCTTTCCGGTCGCCTGGAGCATTTGAAGCAGTTCGGGGCCGAATTCGGGGCGATAGAGTTCTCTCCCGAGGCTCAGGAACTGATAAAGCAGGGCAATGCAGTGCCGGTAGCCTGAGCAGGGCAGGGATGGCCTGCGTTGTATTCGGACATCGGGCAATTGTCTGTTGTACGAGTGCAGCCTGGGAATCGTTGCATACCGATGCAATGGAGACTAACGGTTCGCAAGTTGGGCATATACCGGTACTTGCAGACACACTGATCGAGCAGATAAGCATACCGCCGGATGGGGTAATGGTCGATGCGACCATCGGACATGGAGGTCACGCTTATCTGTTCGGCAGGACAATGAGCGAGGACGGGCTGATTGTGGGGCTTGACATCGATCCGGCCTCTCTGGAGGTTGCACGCGAGAGACTGAGAGGTCTCGCCTGCAAGACCACACTTCTACACGCGAATTTCTCCGAAATGGCCGATCAACTGCGTCAACTCGACATCGAGTCCGCGGATTTCATTCTGGCCGATCTGGGTCTTTGCAGCGCCCAATTATCCGATCCCGAACGAGGGCTCAGTTTCAGCACGAATATGCCTTTAGACATGAGAATTGACCAAAGATTAGAGACAACCGCTGCCGATATAGTCAAGAGGGCGGATGAAAAGTCGTTGGCCGATTTGATTTACGAATTCGGCCAGGACAGGGCCTCGCGACGGATTGCGCGCTTTATCGTTAAGCATCGCGAGCGGGAAGAAATTACCACCACTGCCCAGCTCGCCGAAATCGTTCGCAGGGCACTCGCCCGTCCGAAACAGAAGAAACGATACAGAATACATCCGGCTACGAGAACGTTTCAGGCCCTGAGGATTGCAGTCAACAACGAGTTGGAGAACCTCCGGAGCCTGCTGACCGACGCGTCGAGGCTGCTGCGACCGGGTGGTTATCTGGCTGTCATTAGCTTTCACAGCCTTGAAGACAAGCTGGTAAAGGAAGACTTCAAAGACAACAAGAGCGCAAAGATCTACGAGATCCTGACGAAGAAGCCGATACAGGCAAGTCGCCGGGAAGTGCTGGAGAATCGGCGTGCTCGCAGCGCGAAGTTGAGAATCGCCCGGAAGCGATGACATAGACGAGTCGACGACGCAATATGTAAATGCTGGAATAACGGAGTTTTGCCATGACCTCGGACGCAAAGATCGGATTGTTATTGGGTTTGGTTTTCATCTTCATCATTGCCTTTGTGGTCAATGGGCTACCCAGACTGCGAAGCGAACCCGACAGCAACGAACTGACTGTTATCAGCGCCGAAGGTGTGGTGAGCCCGGATACACCGCCGCCCGGCATCGGCGTCAGACAGCGCGAGGCCGAGGGGGTCCTTACGACATGGTCTACGTCTTCATCTGATGAAACGGCCACAGTTGAACCGTTCGACCCGGCCGGTCAAATCCCGGAGCCTGAGGAAGAGACTGCGTGGCAGGGGCCGGAGGATGGTGTTCGCTTCGGCACGGATTTGCCGCAGGAGCCGCCCGTTGTTGAAGAAGAAGGCTTTGCCTTGTATCGTGGGACGCCGACGCCCCGATTTGGTCCGAGCATGACCACCGGGAACGAAACGGTCGAACTTGCATCACGGGAGCAGGAAGTCGATCCGCTGGCCAAGTACTTGAACAGTCCTCCGCCCGAAGAGACTTTTGTTGAGCCGGAGACGTCGAACCCGATGTTGACGCATCCTTCGCTGACGGAGGTTTCCGGTGTTGGGATTGCGGGCAACACGATGGATAGCGAAAGCTCCGAAGCGGAAGGCACGACAGGACGGACATGGGGGACCCAGCGTACCGCTCAGAATCGAAGGGAAACGCCAACTGCGACCCGTCGCAACAGGGCCGGCAGATCGAACTGGCCGAAGAAGTACACTGTTACCGAAGGGGACACGCTGGCGGGGATAGCGAAGAAGTTCTATGGGAATGAACTGGGCAACGTACGGGCAAATATCGATCATATCTACAAGGTAAACACTGATGTGCTTGATTCCCCGCACATGGTTATTGTGGGCCAGGAGTTGAAGATACCGGCTCTGCCGGACAATCAAAGAGCGACGCCAGCGGACGGCGCGTTTCCTGAATCGCTCGTTGAAACTGCCGACTCTGTGGGCCGGCTCCGGCAGAATCCGTCCACCAATACCGTTCGTTTCTCAGGCCGACATTATGTGGCCAGAGAAGGCGACAGCTTGTGGAAGATTGCCGCCTCAGAACTCGGAAAGGGCAGCCGCTATACGGAGATTTTCGAACTAAACAACGATATCATGAAGGACCCGGCCAACGTGGTTCCCGGCATGCGCTTGCGGATGCCGGGCAAATAGGTGAGGCCGCGTCATGAAGGCGTTTGTACGGTTATATGTGATGCGCTTGGTTCACCATTGACAGTTGGATCCGAATGTCCCGATTTCGCTTCGTGTTTGTGGTCTTTTACTTCACGGCTATTTCGGTATTCGCTGTTTACCTGCGGCGGTCGGAAGATCAACTGTTTTACCTGAGGCGGAAGGAGAAGGTCGAACAAAGCTGGCTGACCCAGCAGTTGCGAGCGAAGCAGATTCAGGTCGAAAACCTCCTGAACCCGGAGACCGTTTCAGAGCATCTCGAAGCGGAAGAATGACCCGTCGCACGGATCAGGCGGATTGGTCCCGTGAAGGCTCTTTGAGGGCAGCGCGAGGATGGAGATGAACGTTAGCCGGTCGGCGACCGGCATGAATTCCTACGGAGGCTGGGAGCGTCTTGAGAATAGCACGGATAACGGTCATTGTATTGATGCTGCTGACCCTGGCTTTGTTCGGGCTGGGGGCTCGTTGCTATCAACTGCAGCAGATCCAGGCTGCCGAGTATGCTGATCGTGCGGCCAACCAGCGTCTCCTGCGGACCACGCGGTATCCGCAACGCGGAGCGATCCTGGATTGCCGAGGGCGTGTTTTGGCTGCAAGTAACAGGACGCAGGTAATCTTTGCCGATTCAGTCGTCATCAAGGATCCGAACAAGACAGCGATGGAGTTGGCGACGATTACGGGTACGCATACAATGGATATATTCGACGCCATCGTGCGGGCCGATGCTCTGCGGCCGACGATCGTGGATGATGCCAACGTCAGTCAGTGCGAGCAGGCGGCTTCCATGCATGGCGTCGGCGTCGAGTCTCGCTGGGTCCGCTACTACCCGACCGGTAGATTGATGTCGAACATCGTCGGTTTCGTCAGCAGGCCCCCGTTCAGCCGCGGCCTTGAGGGCATCGAGTTTCAATTCGACGAGCAGTTGAGCGGCACTTCCGCCAGCAGCGTATTCTTCAAGGATGTCCATCGAAGACCGATCCGTCCCAAGGAGTTCGAGGGGCGCCTCCGCGACGGCGACGGCGTTCTGCTGACGATCGACGCAACGGTTCAGAAGTTTGCCAGGGACGAATTGGCGGCCCGATTGGAGGAATACAACGCCGAGAGTGCCGCAGCGGTTGTGGCAAAGCCGGAGACGGGCGAAATACTGGCGATGGTCTCACTTCCCGATTTCGAGCCAACCGAGGCGAGTACGGCCGATCCGAATCTATTCGTCAGCGGGGCCGTTATCGATACGTTCGAGCCCGGCAGCATCATGAAGCCGATTGTCATGTCCATTGCGCTGGACAGCGGACTGGTGAGGCACGGGGAGACTATCTTCTGCGAGAACGGTGCATACGGGGGCAGAGGCAGCGGTTTCGGGACGATTCATGAATATCGGGAGGGTTTTGGAGAGCTTACGCCAAAGGGTATTCTCATTAAGTCGAGCAATATCGGCATGGCAAAGATCGGTCAGCGACTGGGGGCCGAGAGGCTGTACAAGGGATTGCGTCTGCTGGGCTTCGGCAAGACCGTCGACATCGAACTGCCCTGTGCGAGCCGTGCGACGGGCCAGTTGCGCGAGCCCGAGCTATGGAACGAATACAGCGTAACACGCGTGCCCTACGGGCAGGAAATCTCCGTCACGGCGCTGCAGGTCATTCGGGCCTACTGTATCCTCGCCAACGAAGGCCGGCTGGTTGAGCCTTATCTGGTCAAGGCCATCGTCGACCCGGACGGACGCGTTGTCAGACGGAACGAGCCGGCTCCGCCGGTGGGATACATCATCAGCCCCGATGTGGCGACGTGGATCATCGGCGAAGCGATGGCGGCGGTAGTCAATGAGGGTACGGGAAAGCGTGCGAAACTGGACAGATGGCAGGTGTTCGGCAAAACCGGCACCGCAAATATCTACGACCCGGGGCTGGGAACCTATTCGAAGCGCGATTATGTAGCTTCGTTCATCGCCGGGGCGCCCGCCGAGGATCCCGAGATTGTCGTGCTCGTGTCTATTCGCAAACCCGACAGAAGTCTGGGCAAGGGCTATACGGGAGGTCGCGTTGCGTCGCCGGTTGCGGCCACCATCATCGAAAAGACGCTTACGTATCTGGAGAAGCTCGGCGGATGATGCCCGAAAGGACAGCGTGGCAACCGGTCCGATATCCACTTGCAGCCGGAGGGAACGCATGATATGGCAAGGATAATCTATGCAGTCGCGGGGGAGGGATTCGGTCATAGCAGCCGGTCGCACATGATCGGCCAGCGGTTGCTCGACGCCGGTCACAATGTTATGTTCGTCGGCTCGCGCAAATCGTTGCTCTACCTCAAGCAGTATTTCGGCCCCCGGGTACACGAGGTCTTCGGCCTGTCCTTTGCCTTCGAAGGCGAACGGATCGACAAATCCGAAACGCTGAAACAGAACCTTCGCAATTTGCCCGAAGGTAACAGGGTAAACGCCGAACTCTTCCGAGAACACTTCGAACCGTTCAATCCCGATCTGGTCATTTCCGATTTCGAGCCGTTCAGTGCATGGTGGGCTTTGCGCAACCGTGTTCCGTTCATCAGCATCGACCACGAACACATGCTGACACTCTGCAAGCTCGATCATCCACAGAAGAACTGGTTCTCCCGTCTAACAGCCGGCGTGATCACCGAATGCCACTATGTCGGGGCGGTCGCGTACGTCATCATCAACTTTTTCGATGCGCCGCTTCGGATAGACTCCGCCGTGCTGGCCCCTCCGATCGTACGGCCTGTTGTGACCGAGCTTGATGTGACACGAGGCGAGCACATCCTCGTCTATTCCACCACGGGGCAGAACCTCGACGAATTACTCGAAACGCTTAACCGATTCGACCACGCCCGCTTCGTTGTGTACGGCTTCAACAGGGCGGCCGAGCACGGCAACTGCACGCTCAAAGAAAGGTCGACCGAAGGTTTTCTGGCGGACCTGGCCGGCGCGCGGGGCGTTGCGGCGTCGGCGGGATTCTCGCTGATCAGCGAATGCATGTATCTTCGAAAGAAGATGCTCCTGCTGCCGCTGGCCAACCAGTACGAACAGCTTATCAATGCCCGGTACATCGAGAAGCTCAAACTGGGTATATCGGCCGAACAGGTAGACACCGATTCGATGAGGCGCTTCCTGGATTTGCTGGATGAGCCCGAGCCGCAGGACAAACGCATTCTCCGGCCGGACAACGAGCGCTTCTTTGAAATCCTGCAGGAGGTATTCAACCGCCTCTATCGCCCCATAGACATCAGTGTGTGAGGCTGAATCAACTGTCGGGATTCGCCACGGATTCTTCCACAACGGGTGTGCCCACGTATCCTGCTTCGACGCAGAACTGAATGATGTCCCGCGCCAGAGGTGCGGCGTCGCTCGAACCGTGCTGGCCTCCCTCGACCACAACCGCAACGGCGATGCTCCTGTCGGCATTATCCCTGGCGAAGCCTGCGAACCATGCGTGGGCGGGCTGGGTCGAGCCGGTCTTGCCGTATACTTCGACCTTCTCTTGTGAAAATTGCGAAAGGGCGGGCTGGAACATCTTATATGCGGTGCCCTGCGGTTCATTTACGACGGCATGCATGCCGTCGAGCACGGTTGCCATCGTGTGTGCGGAAATCCCAAGGTCCGTACCTTCTGTGGCTGCAGTGCGGTCGGCGGTGAAAAGCCGTGGGTAGTAGAACACACCGCGCCGCTCGATAGCGGCCATGGCATTGGCGACTTGCAGTGGCGTGGTCAGCAGTTTACCCTGGCCCATCCCGAACCATCGTCTCTCCGAGCCTGCGAGTGGAGGGATATCGTTGAAATCCTCGACTGTGCCGTCCGGATTCTCGCTGGAGATCATCCCCGGCAGTTCGCGAAAATCCCGCGCGAATTGTGTGTGGTCGATCGAATCGGGACAATCGAGCAAAGGCCGTCCGTAACCGAACTCGAACAACCATCGTTGCAGCGTCCGCGGCTTGACGCGGTCGGCCAGGTGCGAGAAATAGATATTGCAGCTTCCCTTGATGGCGTTGCGGGCGTTGTTTTGCCACCAACTGTCGTGTCCGATACGATATTCGTTGAATATCCAGCAGTTCGGCCAGTATTGTGGCGCCTTGCGGGCAGGGCAGTTGATGACCTCGCCGGAGGTTATATGGCCGGTTTCCATGCCGATAATGAGCGTCAGCGGTTTGACGACCGAGCCGGGCGGGTACCAGCGATTGACGGTCCGGTTGATCAACGGCTTGTTCGGATCATTGACCAATTCGCCGTACGATCGACGAACGACGTTGAGGTCGTAGACCGGCAGCGATGCCAGCGCGAGAATCTCATTGCTCGCCGAATCCATGACGATGGCAGCCATGCCGGGGCCGCATCCCGGCTCATGCTCGTATTCGGTCAGATACTGCTCGATTTGTTGCTGTAGTTCGATGTCCAGTGTCAGTTGCACATTACCGCCGAATGTGGTCTCGGTCCGGCGGATGAGTTGGCGGTCGATATCGTAGACAAGCTCGCCTCGCCTGCCGCGGAGGATTGCCTCGCAGACATACTCGACCCCGTCTTCTCTGCCGCAGACTTCGCCGACCAGATAGTGTGAGAGCCGGTCGTTCGGATCGAAAGCGAGTCTGTCAGTTTCCTGTGTTGCCGGTCCGACCCACCCGATGGTTTGACACGCCGCCGATCCGAACGGGTACACTCGCCTGCCCTGAGCCTGAATCTCTATTCCCGCAATGTCCATGAACTCGAGCTGGGCGGTGAATACATCGTCGTCTGTCCGCAGTTCGAAGAGGGGGTATTCCTTGTCCATCTTGGGGATGTCCACCTCGGTGGTCAGCAGAATCCGCTTGTCGTTGTCCGGCTGCTTCTGGACGAAGTCGCGCATGGCCACGTCAACAGGTATTGCCCCGATGCTGCCATACAGTGCCCTGCGCTGCTGGTCCGGGTAATTGCGCCACCAGGCCAGAAACGCCCGCGTGTTCCATATTGTGTTATTGATCTCGCGGATTTCCTGCTCCAATTCCATCCGCTCCACACCAAACTTCTCACACTTGGCCAGGACCTGCTCGAGTTCATCCAGACGCGCGTCCAGCAATTCCCGCTCTCTGATCACGGGCGATTCGGCCCCCCGGCGGACCGATTTGCGCTCCGCTCGAAGCAGCCTGGCCTTGCGAACGCGATCGTCGAGAATCGAAGACAACTCGTAGCGGATGCAGAGATGAAAGCGGGCTTCGTCCGTTGCAAGAATATTCGAATTTCGGTCGAGGATCTTGCCGCGCACCGTCTGAAGCTGCCTGGTACTCTGACCCTGGGCGCGAAGCTGAGATATTTCACTCTGAACGGACGAACCGGGCAGCAGTTGCATCTGGGCCAGGCGGGCCATACAGACCAGCAGCAGCAGGGCGCTGAATGCCATGAAGATCTTGATGCGTTTATCGTACATGGGGTAGTGAACCTGGTCTCGTGCGGTTTGCGACTTCCGGCGTTCGGCACGTTCAGCGACGGCCGAAGCGATCTACCTTTATACGCATCCACCAGGCCATGGGCAAGAACAAAAACGGACCGATCACGCCGGAGCAGCCGCTCGTCCAGAGCAATTCCCAATGGAGCCTCGGAGAGACGGCCTGATCCTTCACGAGGTACGCCAGCAGATGCGCCGCGCCCAGCGACAAAAATCCCATAATGAAGATGGCCCCGGCCTGATACGGCATCTTGCGGACCGCCATGACGCGATTGAGATAGGCCATCAGGGTGCCGAACAAGCCGAAGCTGATCATGTGCGCGCCGACGGCCGAACCGATGAGATCGGCTGCGAGCCCGATGGCAAATGAGGCAATGATCGCGTCTGTAAGATCGCAGTAGACGGCGAAAAAGACCAGCGTGATCAAGAGCAAATGAGGTCGTATGTCCAGCGCCGCCACAAAACTGGCCTGCAGAATAGTCATCAGAAGAACGAGAAACGCAAACCGCAGCCAGCGCATCAGCATTGACCTCGATGTGTCATCCGTGCTCTCCGTGGGCCTCGCCGACGGCCCGACATTAATCCGGATTCATCACGACAACCGTTACCTTCTGCAGCTTACCCAGATCGCCGACCGGCTCGACGATCAGATCCCACAACAGTGCGCTCTGGCTGTTATTCTCGCATTGCACCACGTCGCCCACCACCATCGGGACGTCCAAAAAGCCGGCCTTTTCGGAAGCCACGACCTTCGCTCCAACGGGTACTTTCGTTTTAATCATGGGCACGCGCGCCTGGCTGTCGCCGCATCCGTGCATGAAGCGGTCCGCGTCGCCGATCTTGACGGCGATCTTGGATTCGCGGTCGGTAATCAGACGTATCCGTGCGGTCCGCGAGTCCACGCTTATGACGGTCCCGATAACGCTGTTATCGGCCAGAACGAATTGACCGGTCCGAATGCCTTCGTCCTGACCGCGATTGATGACCAGTTCGCACCGAAGGGGCGTGATGTTGGCAGTGATGACCTGGGCCGGGACGAATCCTGCGCCGGACAAAGGATATCGCTGCCGCAGGTTGGAGAGTTGCTCGATTTTGAGCTGGGCCTGGCGCAACTGGACCTGCAGGTTGGCGACGTGCACCTCCAGCTGTTCATACTTTTCCCGCGGCACCACATTCTCCCGCCGTTGATTGACACGTGTCGAAAGCGAGATGGTTCGGCCCACGCTCAAGGGCCAGCGGAATACGTGCGCGAACGCAAGCTGGAACTGTCCGGTCACACTCTGTGGTACGAGCAGAAGGATCGCACTGCCCATCACGAGCCAGATAAAAAGCATGCGTCTTGAGACCTGTAATCGCTTCCTTGCCATATTGTTCCGTCAGTCCGTGACCGAGTTATTCTTCGATTAGCTGATATCGCGGGCTACTCCCAGCCATAATCACTGTGGTCCATCGTGTCTTTCCAGAGTTCGAGATTCTCCAGATAGACGCTGGTGCCTCTGGCCACGCAGCTCAGCGGGTCTTCGGCCGTGGTCACCTCCAACCCCGTCGCGTTGGCCAGCACCGTGTCCATTCCCCGCAGCAGCGAGCCGCCCCCGCAAATGTGAATACCATTCTCGATCAGGTCCGCCGCCAGTTCGGGTTCGGCTTTCTCGAGCGTCGAGGTCACGGCATCGATGATCGTGGCGATCGGATCCCGCAGGGCCTCGCGGATTTCTTCACTGGTAATGATGATCTTTCGAGGCAGACCCGATATCGTGTCCCGCCCGGCGATCTCCATTGTCAACTCTTCTTCGAGCGGAGCGGCCGAGCCGATCTGTATTTTCACCTTCTCGGCCCGCGCTTCACCGATCAAGAGGTTGTACGTCTTCTTCAGGTGGTTGATAACCGCCTCGTCCATATCGTCGCCGCCGATCCGAATCGACTCGGACGTCGCAATATCCGCCAGACTCATGATTGCGATTTCTGTGGTTCCGCCGCCGATATCGACGATCATCGAAGCCGTCGGGTCGGTAATGGGCAGACCGGCGCCTATGCCGGCGGCCATCGGTTCGTCGACAAGATAGACTTTCCTGGCCCCCGCCCGTTCGGCGCTGTCGATTACCGCGCGTCGTTCAACGGCGGTGATGCCGCTGGGAACTGCAATGACCACCCTCGGGCGCACGAGGCCCCCGCGCCCGTGGACCTTTCGGATGAAGTAGCCGAGCATGGCTTCGGTGATTTCGAAATCGCTGATGACGCCGTCTTTGAGCGGGCGTATGGCTGTGATGGAGCCCGGGGTCTTGCCGAGCATCTCGCGGGCGACCAGTCCGACCGCTTCGCCCCCGTTGAGGACGATGTTCGTGCCCTTGCGGACGGCCACCACGGACGGTTCGTTGAGGACGATGCCTTTGTCGCGGACACAGACCAGGGTAGAGCAGGTGCCCAGGTCGATACCCATGTCCATGCTAAACCAACCCAAGACCGTGTCCAGTAACACTTGCGACTCCTTTCTGAATTTCTATCCCCTACCTTGCGGACAGGCTACAACTGCATCCTTATCGAGTGGCTATGATGGAATGGAAAACAACGTCCCATATTGCGTATAGCACTGATATGCGACAAACCCGGCGCTTGCCAGCACGATGCCGAAGGCAACGGCCAGAATAGCCGTGTATAGATTGTCCGGCACGCCCGTTTTGCCTTTACGTGATTGTCCGATGGGACTCATGTATCGACCTCACTGTATCAAAACTGTTCGTTCAACGGCCACCCGTTATGCACCTTAGGTTCGGGACGAACCCTTCGGTCGCCCGAAAAGCACAACGATCACAAATTCGTGCTGACCGTATCACCCGGTTTCGGCTGGTGCTGCACGCGGTCCAGAATACCGACCGCTTTGTCCGTGTCAACATCCAGAATCAGAATATCGCAGATGAATTGATCGCCACGTGTGACGTGGAACTTCATATTCTCCTTCACTCCGTCGGCGCTGCCGATCGAAATCTGTGCCAGCGAATTCTTCGCATCGACCCGGCTGATCACGCCGTTAAGGCCGATCGGTTCAACTGAAGGCGCCGGTTTGGCCTTCTCGACCTGCGGCGTCGAAGGAGCGGCCTTGACCGGTACCCTCTGGCCGTAATTCTGCAGCAACTGGTCCAGCCGGTTCTGAAGCTCGGTCTTTTCCTCGACCAACTCCTTTAGGCGCTCGTCCTGCTGCGAGATGATGCTGAGCTTTTCGAGCAGTGCCGTGTTGGTCTCCTTGAGATTGCTCTTGACCGTCTGCAGTTCGGTTTCGGTCTTCTTGAGTTCCGCCTGCGTGTTCTCCAGCAGCGTCAATTGTTGTGCGTTGGTCTGCTCGAGGCTCTGGACCACGCTGATGGCTTTCTCCTGCTGGGTTGTGGCCTCCTGCTGTGCCCTTTGGGCGACCTGAAGATCGTTCTTGAGCTGCGTGATCTGCGTCTGAAGCGATTTGATCTGCCCCTCCAGTTCCGTCTTCATCTGGTCGGCTTCGGCGATCTTCTCGTTCAACTGGGTTTTCCACCGCTGCTCGTTGGCGTTTGCCGTCCGTGCACTGGTAAGCTGGGTCTGGTAAAGATCCTTGAAATTCTGTGCGTTTGCGACGTACGTCACGACAATGCCGCAGAGGAAGATGGTGGACACCGTCAGCAGGACAATTAGAACCTTCGTTAGAGTACTCAAGGTCAGGGCTCCTTTCGCTTGTCACGAATTCTCTTCATCAATCGCCCCCCACATCTTAAAATGGGGCGCCCCGGAACGCTCGCAAGCGTCCATACGGGCCTCCTTTTGCGGCTTATCGCAAATCGACACCCGGGTGAAAGTAAAGCACTTGCACCCATCAATTCTATGATTTGAGCCCGGAAAGGTCAAGGTAAATCTGGCAGACTACCCAAATTAAGGGCCTCTCGGGCCCTATTAGGGCATATTTCGAACGCACGCTTCGGCTTGCTCATGTCTGTGCGGGCGTAGTCTGCAGGATCGCCTTGGCGGCGGCCAGCCGGATGAGTTTGAACTGGTCCTGTAGCATCTCAGTCAGGTGCCTGGTCAGCCCGGGGGAGCCGATCTCGCCGATGGCCAGGGCGGTGAGTACCGCCGCTCGCTGCCGTTCGGCCTTGCCCAGGTCCGCGAGAAGGTCTTTCTCGAAGACAGCCAGTACCTGCGGTTCTCCGATCCTCTCGCCGAGTGTGCCGAGTTCTTTAGCCGCCGCCAGTCGCACCTCGAGCACGTCGTCATCGAGCATGCCGACAAGCGCGTCCTTGGCATCGTTGTTACCCAGAAGCCCCATCGAGAGCACGCCCATTACGCGCACGTCTGCGTACGCGCTGATGAGCATGGTCCACAACTTGGGGTAAATCCGTTCGTCGCCGAGTCTGGCGATGGACTCAGCGGCCTGGTAGACGACCTTGTCGGCCGAATCATCGGCGGTCAGGGCTGCATAAAGCTCCTTCAGGGCGGCCGGATCGCCCATTTTTCCAAGCAGCAGGGCGGCGTTGGCCCGAACCGTCTGATCTTTGCTCGTAATAGCTTTGTAGAGGACGCGGCCATATTCGGGGCTCCCGAGTTTCGCCATTGCATATGACGCCGCCAGGCGGACGTTCGGGTCCGGATCGCGGAGCAGTTGTTCGACCTCGCTTTGGGCCAGGGCGTATTCCAGATCGCCGACCGCCACAACCGCGGCGAAACGCACCGGAGCCGTCGCATCGTTCATCAGTTTCTGCAGTGCAGGCAACAGACGGGTCAGGCGGGTCTTGACCACCACTTCAATGGCGTTGCTCCGCACTACCGGGCTTTGGTCGGTCAGCCCATCCCGTACGGCCTGAACTGCGACGGATCGTTTGGTGGCCGGGTCGGTCAGATTCGCCTCGTTCAGCGGCGGGGCCTGTCCGACCTCCATTTCTTCCTCGCACCCGCTGAATACCAGCATCGCAAGAATCAGACACGAGCAGGCGACGATGAGCTCAACCGGATGGTTGCGTACGTTTGTTCTGCTTAGGGGGCGGGTGTTGTTCATGTGACTTCCCTGACAAATGAACCTTCTTTCGTTTTTCGATTATCCTCACTGATAGCCCTGCTATTATGAACGCAATGACGCAGGCGTGGCAACCAAAATCCAGCAGCGGGCCGTATTTGGTGAAGAATGTAATTCGGCTGTCGACCGGGACGGTATCGAGCAGCCAGCCGGCCATGGCGGTACGCCCCATAGCGTGCTCGGGCAGTGTTCCCGCGACGAAATCATCCCGCAGCCTTCCCACGCTGTCGATCACACAACTGATGCCCGTATTGACGCTTCGCACGATTGCCAGGCGATTCTCAACGGCGCGAAATACGCACAACGCTGCATGCTGCTGCAACTCGGCGCTCGGCCGGACCTCGTTCGCATCGTCGTCGAACTGCACGAACCAGCCGTCATTGCTGATGTTCACGAGCCAGTCGACTTGCTTTCGCCCCGCGTCATCGAGCGCGAATTCGCGTGCGATGTAAGGCACGACGTCTTCGTAGCAGATCATGACGCTGAAATGATAGCGCCGGCCGCTTTGGGCCTCTTCCGGATCGCCTTCCTGCGGCTCGTGCATTTCGAAGACCGTGTATTCCCTGCCGTAATCGAGCGAGTAGTCAAAACTGTAGGGAATGAACTTCACCTTCATCAGCAATTCATAGAACCAGGACAGCTTTCGCCGCAGAGGCAGGACTTCGCCGAACGGGACGAGGTGAATCTTGCTGTAGGTCTGCTCTGCTTGTGTACCGTCGGGATTGTACAGGAAGGCCGAGTTGAACCTCGCTGTAAATGTTACGGACATATCGTCGTTGACCTGCGGTGTAACACCATAGGCGCCGACGAGCAGATGCGCGTCGCTGCCTTTGGCGTGCGCCTTCAGCGCCGTATCGTAGACCTTGGCCGGTTCGCATGGGTCCAGGGGCAGACGGGTGACGTTTGCGTTGAGCGGAGCCTGCACCATCGTTTCAGGCCAGACGATCAAATCGGCGCCCGCCTCGGCCGCCTGGCTGCTCTGCTGCATCAGCGCGGCAAATAGTTCGTCGCTCGATTCGAAGCTGCGCTTGAGCGACTGGGGGATGTTCGACTGAACCGCCGCTACGGCAGGACCGGTCTCTACGCTGAGATCGGTCTGATCGATGCGCCACCGGCCGTAGAGAAGGGCCGCGACGACAATCGCTGCGGCTGCTGCCGCCTCAATGCCCAGACGGATGTACCGACTCCGCGGTGCAGCCGGCCGGTCCTCCTGCATCCGGTCGATCAACATCAGGATGATATCGGCGATCGCCCCGTTGACCATCCCAACCAAAAACGAGATGCCGCCGGCGCCGAAGATATCGGCGATCTGAATCAGCTCGATATTGCGGAACTGACTGTGTCCGAGCAGCCGCCACGGAAAGCCTCCGAGTCCGAAACCCTGCATCCGCTCGATGCCGACGATCAAGACCGGTGCCGCGATTACCAGCGGTATCCGCTTTCGCCGGCACCATCGTACCGCCAGCGCCATCACGGGCCACAGCAGAGCCGTATAGATTCCAAAAACCAGCCAGCCGACAACGGTTACGGGCACCAGCCAGTGCATATTGCCCAGCCAGTAGAGCAGGCACGCAACGTATGCGATGACGAACAGCCGCCTGCCCCCGGCCTCGGGCCTGCACACTGCCAGAAACGGTACGAATGCGATCCATGCCAGCGCCCCCATCTCATACGGCGGCTGGATCACGCTCAGCAGAAGCCCCGTCGCCCCGAACGCCGCCAGCGGCAGTCCCGCCTCCTTCCAATCCGTTGCCTTGAATCGTTTCATATTCCTGTATTTCGTCGGGGCGAGGTGTACCAGGTCAGTGATTCCTTCCCCTGGCGGCAACCCGGCCAATGTCCATTAGTCATTCAGAACCGTGGCGACCGCATGCGGACTGTATGTTTTGCCGCTGTTCACGCGCACAGACAGTTGGCCCGTAACCAGTTTGAGCAGTTTTCCGTCGCTGAGGATCTCGCGCGGAGATCGCTTGATATCGATTACGAGCCTGCGCAATTCATACTGTTCGGCGGCGTCGAGAAACATGTTGTCTGAGGCTCGCTCGCGCATCTTGCTCAGTTCGGCCAGCCGCTCTTCGGCGTTGCGCACGTAGTCCTCCGATATCTCGATGCCGACGTAGTCTCGACCGATCTTGGCCGCCGCCGCCGCGGTCGTTCCCGAGCCGCTGAACGGATCGAGCACGCAGTCGCCCGCGTTCGAACTAACGGCGACGATTCGCGAAAGCAGACTCTCGGGCATCTGGCACGGATGCCAGCCCTGGCGTTCCTTGAATGTGCCGCAGACGCGGGGGAAGCCGTCCCACACATCGTCGGGCATCTTGCCGGCGGGATTGGCCCGCTTGTCGTTATAGGTCAGTTGGCGGTCCGAGGGTACGCGCACGGCATGGTCGTTGAACGTGAAGTGCGCGGGGTCTTTGACGAAGTAGAAGATGTGGGCGTGTGCCCGGGCGAACTTGGTCCTCAGTTGCTGGCCGAACGTATAGTGCCAGATGATCCAGTTGCGGAGCGTTAGACCCAGATCGTCTTCAGCGATCAGCTTTAATTGGGCGGCGTATTCGTCCCCGATGGCGATGTAGAACGATCCGTGTGGCTTAAGCACGTCCACACACGCCTGCATCCATGCCTTGCTCCACGCCAGATAATTCTTCTTCTTTACCTTATCGTAGTACTTGTCGTACTTGTAGCCGATATTAAACGGCGGATCGGCGAACACCAGATCGACAAAGGGCTTCTTAACCGCCCCGAGGACCTCGATGCAGTCGCCGCAGATTATTCGATTGCGAAGTTGCCTGGACATGACGCCATTGTACCGGTCCGGAGGCGATTGGCAAGAGGGCACATGCCTGCGCTGGAGCGCCACGCGGTCGAACATCGCCTTTTTTGCGCTCGCGGTAGACGGCGAATAAGAGGTCGCTGTTGGCGGTCGATTCTCCATGCATCGCCGGTTCGTATGCCATCTGTCCCGCCCAGAACACGGCTGGTGATTCACCGCGTGTTTTGTTAGCGTCCGCCGCGCAAACGGTTATAATGCGGCGATGGCCTACAAACGGCTCAAGGGAATAAAGGGATGGGTGTATGTGCCTGATGAAGACGCCACGCCTCAGAAGCACAACTGCCCGGATTGCTACGCGTGCCAGTGGTGCAGCGATTCCCGATGCGTTCACTGCCTGGGAAAAGCAGCCTGCGACAGGAAGAAGAACAGAGGCGGGCCAAGAAAGAAGTGACCCCTGCTATGCGGTGAATTAGCCCTCTGGCAGACTTTTCTTCCGCGAGTCGGAATAGTGAGCTTGTTCTGCAGATCGGCGGCGTGACAGACCCGGCGGTACAGGCCCCCTAGTCTTTCTCCCATTCCACGATGGCATAGATCTGATCCATGGAGGCTCGCTTGTTGCCTGTCGTGGAGAGATTCTCGACGCGGAACTGCATGGCGTTAACCTTGGCGGCCGTATCGACGAAGCTCGTCACGTCCCACGAATCGACCGCTTCCCAGCGAGCGGTATCGCGCAGCGGAGCCTTGATCGAGACCCACTCGACCGGCTTGTCCGGCCAGCCCGTACCCACCTTCCAGATCAACTTGCCGGCCGCAAAGCCGCTGTCCTCGTTGTGCTCGATATACAGGACGACCGAGACAATCTTCGCTCCACTCGATATGTTCACGTCGGAGAATTCGAAGGTGGCGGTCGCCCCGGTAACCGTCTCCCATCGGTCATTATCGCTCTCGGCCAGCAATCCCGCCCCGCCCGTCGCCAGCAGTTCGATGGGATCGTGGTGGCCGAGGGCCTTTTCGATCGTGAGCATGGCCTTGCGCGTCATGCCCATCTGATCGACCATAATCGCAAACGACTGCGCATCCGAGGCGGTTCCGCTGCTGTCGGTCACGGTAACTGTTACCTGGCGTGCGCCCAGCGCCAGTTCGGCGGGAGTCCAGCGAAGCAGGCCCGTGGTCGGATCGATGGTCATGCCCTCCGGACCATCCTTAAGGTTGTATGTGAGGCGGTCGTCGGGGTCCGGATCGGACGCATCGACGTCGTAAGTGTACGGCCGGCCTGCAATCGCTTCGGTCGTCGGCCGGGAGACGATTCGGGGTCGGTCATTGACGCCTTCGACCGTAACCTCCACGCGGACGGTCGCCTGCTGGCCCTGCCGGTTAGCAACCTGATAGCTGAATGTATCGGTCCCCGAAAAGTTTACACTGGGCGTGTATGTAACTGTTCCATCGCCGTTCAGTCGGGCGATGCCGTTGCCGGGCTGCGTCAGGCTCTCGACCTTGAGATGACGTACTGCGGCCTCGGCGTCATTGGCCAGGACGTTGATCCTCACGGGCTGGTCCTCCTGTGTCGTCGCCAAATCCATACTCGCGGCGAGTGCGGTGTCCAGCGGCCCGACCGCGAACTTAACAGTCACCAAGCCGGCGAAGATGATAATTGCGGGCAGAAATACGAGTCGGCGGTTTCGCAGGATGATTCTCTCGCCGAGTGTGAAGATGCCGTCGAGCAACATGTGAGATCCTTTCACGGCTGCCTTCCTTGGTAAGGATTTTCCTGATCCTTTTTGCGGCCGAGCCTCAGTGGTCGGCTTTGCAGGCTCTGGGCCGCGTTTTTGCGCTCAGATGCCCGCGAACAATCTTTCGCTATCCTACCTCGCCGACGTCTTTTGTCAAGCGCATTTGCCATAAGACGACCGGTTGCGCTGTCGGCCTTGCAAAGGCTTCGGTCATTCGATAGTATGACGGTCTCGGCGTTGGATGCGGCTGTGCATTCGAGCCGGGCGAACTGTGAAATGATGGGGTAAGAACAAGTGGTTGCAAAACATGTCGTTTTCTCGGGACGCGTGCAGGGGGTGGGCTTTCGCTTTACCACGCACCGAATCGCCGGCAGGCACAACGTCAAGGGCTTCGTGCGGAACCTTCCCGACGGCACCGTCGAGGTACTTGGCCAGGGGCCGGGAAAAGACGTCGAGAGTTTCGTTCAGGACGTGCGGCGATCCTTCGAAGATTACATTCGGGACGTGAATATCACCGACATACCGCCGGATCCCCGGTACGACGACTTCAAAATAACGTACTAACGCCCGCACAGGAACATCCGCGGGCCGTGCAGTTGCTGCGGCATTTGAGCGGTCGCCAGCGCCGGCGGCGTCAGCATGGCAGATGCTTGCGAACTGTACCGGCTTGCTGTCGTTACACCTGGGCCAGCAGTACGACATAGTTCCTGCCGTAATGCCTGGCGCACTTCGGGCAGGTCGTGTAGAAGAAATAGAGCTTCTTGATATCCTTCGACTTGCTCTGGACGTATTCCTGCATCTGGCTGATCCACTTGCGTATGTCTTTGTACGGCCCTTCGAACACCTTCGTCAGAAAAGTGCCCGAAAGCCGAACGGTCTCGGCGGTCGGCACCTCCTTACCCACGGCGATGTAGACGTCCGCACCCCAGAGCGAGTTCTCATCCGACAGCATCAGAGGGCTGTCCGCCAGCGCCTCGGCGGCAGCGATCTTCTTCATGTTCCGCACCATGACCCTGCCGAAGTTCAGCGGGATATGGAAGAAGCAGCAAACGCGGTCCTTGACGAACAGGCGATTGTCGAACGTTGTCTCCTTCTCCTGCCAGGGTTCCGGGTCGAACCGCGGGCAACAACCCGTCTCTGAATCAAAATGCGGCTTGTCCATTTTGCATGCCTCCATAGAGCCGGTTGATGTGACCAATTGCTCCCGGTGAGATTATCACCGTCTTCCCGCCGAAGTCAAATCAAATCGTTGCACGGCGACCCTACGGCACATCTCTGCCTGCCGATGCCTGCCAGATCGAGAACCACTGTTGCCGCGACAGCGCGATTTCTTCCGACTCTGTCGCCGCACGGACTCGCTCGATTCGGGCCGTGCCTATCACGACGACAAAATCCGCCGGATGGTTCAGGATCCAGGCCAGCGCCGCCTGGTCCATCGAGACGTGCTCGAATTCCGCGGCAACCGCCTTGAGGGTCTTGCGCAGTCGCACCGCCTGCTTGCTTCGCTCGTTGAACAATCTGCCGCCCGCCAGAGGCGACCATGCCATCGGCGATATCCGCTGCTTCTGACAGAGTGCGACTACGCCGTTATGCAGCGCTTCCATGTTCATCACGGAAAACTCGATCTGATTTGTGGCCAGTGGAAAGTCCAGGCGGGAGGCCAGAAGCTCGAAATCGGGAACTTCGAAATTCGAGACGCCGAAATGCAGCACTTTGCCTGCTGCCCGCAGCTTGGAAAAGGCCCCGGCGATCTCGTCGACATCGGCGAACGGGTCCGGACGATGGATCAGCAGCAGGTCGATGTAATCCGTTCCGAAATTCTTCAGCGAATTCTCGACCGATCGAACGATGTGTGCGGCGCTTGTGTCGTAATGCTTGACTGTGTTCTCCGGCCGGTTTTGAGAGATGAGCTGGATGCCGCACTTGGTCACCAGTTCGATCTGCGATCGCTTGATGGACGTGGCCGCCAGGGCCTTGCCGAAGAGCTGCTCGCAGGTGTAATCTCCGTAGATATCGGCATGGTCGAAGGTCGTGATGCCAAGCTCGAACGCCGATTCTATCAGTTGTACTGTGGCTTTGGGCGTCATCCTGTTGTCGGCCAGCCGCCACAGCCCCAGTGCGAGCCGCGAGCACTTGGGCCCGTGCTCGGACATGTTTATTCTTGATGCGGACATAAGGTGTGGTTTAGCCATTTATGCAGCCGCCGAAAGTGCGTAGGAAACGGTTTCGAG
>CAZGMJ010000007.1:0-134592 GCA_964526785.1 uncultured Pirellulales bacterium | reverse complement strand
TCCCAATCCCATCTGTTTGTAAAGCAAGAACTTAAGCTCTACTCAGCAAGCCCTACGTAGATGACGATGCGCCGTTCGGGGGCGACGGCAGCTCGTGGGAGAAGGCCTATAGATACCTGCAGGACGCCCTGGGCTATTCGGCCGAAGGCGACGAGGTCCGCGTGGCGCAGGGTCGATACAAGCCGCATCTGTACGGCGGGGGGCTGCCAAGATCATCGAATCGGCGTTTTCAGTACAGACCTGAAAGCGAGCATCGTGAGGCCAGCTTCCAGATTAGGTGCGATCTGACGCTGAAGGGCGGTTATGCAGGGAGGGCCGCTATGAGGCCTAACGAGCGGGAAGTCGGTCATTATGAGACAATTCTTACTGGTGATCTCTGGGACAATGATATTTGGTTGGAGGATGACCGGACAATAGCAAATGAGGGAATGCTGAGGGACAATAGTATAATGGTCATGAAGATAAAGCACCCTCATTACAAGAAGGAGCTTGAAGCAATGATTGAAGGAGTCACCTTTAGGGCGGGACGCTGCGCGATTTCTCAAAGCTCCAGTCGTCTGACTATAAAGAACTGCAAATTCATAAAGAATTGCAGCGGTTATCCTAACACACTCGCGGTTCTGGAGTGCGGAACCAAGACAGACGTGATTGGGTGCCTTTTCGAATCGAACCGGACTTCCGGGGCTGGTGCGGCGATACGAACCATGAGCGATTCTCTTACTGTCACAGATTGCGTGTTTCGCAACAATTACAGCCAGTCCGGTAGTGCGGCGATCTATACGCGCCGCGGTCATAGCAGTAGCACAAGTTTGCGTGTTGAAGGCAGCTTGTTTTGTGGGAATTACAGCGGGAAAGGGCAGGACGGAAAAAACAATGGCACTGTCATAAGTTGGGGCTATGATGAGCTACATATGATCAACTGCATGTTCATCGAAAACAAGGGTGAAGAGGCGGGGGCCATAGGTCTGGGCGGGGACTCCCTGATAGAGCAGTGTTTGTTTGTCGGAAATAGGGGTTCGCGAGGCGCAGCGCTGTATTTCGGCGGCGGGCAAGCGATGATCCGTGGATGTACATTTTTCGGCAACAGAGCAGAGGCCGGGGACGTGTTGACATATGTTGGGGATGCCAATTATCCGAGCAGTGTCGGGTTCGAGAATTGTGTTGTCTGGAATGGTGATAACTGGCTCGCCAATGAGGATGGATCAGACGTTATAGTGCATTACAGCAACGTGCAGGGAGGATGGCCGGGGCATGGCAATATCGACGCGGATCCGTGTTTTGTGAGTTGCGGGTACTGGGAGGACAGCGGCACGCCGGCGGATATGAACGATGATACATGGGTGATGGGCGATTATCATTTACGGTCGCAGGCGGGGCGGTGGGATCCAAATGCGAACGCCTGGGTGCAGGATGATGTGACCAGTCCGTGTATCGACCGGGGAAGCATTGGGAGCCCGATCGGATGGGAGCCTTTTGCCAACGGCGGTATTGTGAATATGGGTTATTACGGCGGTACGGCGGAGGCGAGCAAATCGTGGTTCGGCCAGCCGCCGTGCGAAACGGTAATGGCGGGGGATATCAACGGCGATTGCACGGTGGACTGGAGAGACTTCGGTTTTTTCGGCGCGCACTGGCTGGAAGATCATGTCCCGCCGTATCCGCCGACGGCGCAGACGAGCGGTCCGACGCCGGTTGACGGGGCCGAGAGAGTCAAGGTCGGCGTGATACTGACATGGGAATCGGACAGGTGGGCGACGGCATACGATGTACGTTTCGGGACGAGCGATTCGCCGCCGCTTGTTGCTACACGGGAACAGAGAATGTTCGATCCCGGGACACTGGATTTTTTGACACAGTACTACTGGCGCATCGACGTAAACGGTCCAAGCGGCCCGGCTGAAGGCCCGGTATGGTCATTTCGCACCGAAGCCAATCCAATACACGCTCGATATCCATTTCCGTCTGACGGTAGCGAATTGAGGGATGAGTACGTCATACTTACCTGGGCGCCGGGGGAGGGGGCTGTATCGCATGATGTGTATTTTGGAATGACCGATCCACCGGAGTTTCAAATGAATCAGGCGCAGAGTTTGTTTGATCCAGGCGACGTGCCACACGGGCGCTATTACTGGCGCATCGATGAGATTACAACCGAGAGCAAGGTTGAGGGGCCTGTGTGGGAGTTTGAATTGAAGGGGTCGGGGACGACGGTCCGGTGATTGTGTGAAACTGAAGGTCCGTTTCCGTCGCTTCGCCGGAACGGAAAAGAGTGGACGGGGGGGTTGTCTGGCATACAATGGGAGGAGTGCTATAAGGCAGGGTCGTGCGGATTCCGTAAGGCACGGCTGGTATGCGCATTTGGACGAATTGCATAGACGAGGTTGCCAATGACGTCGAAGGAACGGATTTATGCAACGATCAAAGGAGATCCTTGTGATCGGCCGGCGGTTACGCCGATTTTCATGGCGTGGTCGGCCCATTTCATCGGCAAGACATACCGGGATTATTATCTCGACGGGGATGTTCTGGCAGCGTCGCAGCGGGCGGTGACGCAGGCTTTCAATCTGGATCAGATCAGTGCGATCAGCGATCCCTGGCGGGAGGCATCGGCGTACGGGATGGAGTTTACGTATCCGGAGCAGGGGGTTGGCAAGCCGAAAGAGCCGCTGATCAAGGGGCCTGAGGACGTATCGAAGGTCAAGGCGTTCGATGTGGCCGGCGCCGAGCGGACGGGGCAGCGGATCGAGAGCGTGCGCAAAATGGGCAAGGAGTTCGGTGAGACCCACAGCGTTCTGGGCTGGGTTGAGGGACCGCTGGCGGAGTATTCGGATCTGCGGGGCGTAGAGACGGCGCTGATGGATTTGATGGACAAGCCCGAGATGTATATGGAGGCGGCCGAGACGATTGTGGATAACGCCATTGCGTTTGCGCGGGCGCAGATCGAGGCGGGTGCGGATATGATCGGCGTGGGGGATGCAGCGGCGAGTCTGATAGCGCCGGATATGTTCCGGCAGTTCGTGCTGCCCTTCGAGAAGAAGCTGTTCGATGCCATTCATGAGGCGGGTGCGACGGTGAAGCTGCATATCTGCGGCAACATAAGCAGAATCGTCGGGGAGATGGCGAAGACAGGGGCGGATATCATCGACGTCGACTGGATGGTTCCGCTGGATGCTGCGCGGGAGGCGGTGGGGCCGGATGTTGCACTGGCCGGCAATTTCGATCCGGCGGGTGTTCTGCTGCAGGGTTCGCCTGAAGACGTGGCGGAGGCGGCGCGAAAGTGTCTGGCCGACGGCGGTGAGCGGTTTATTCTGCAGCCCGGCTGTGAGGTGCCGCAAGCTACGCCCGAGGAGAATATTCGTGCATTCTGCCCGTGCGAGGGATGTCTGATACAGAAGGAACTGAACCTGAATTGAGGTCCGGCGGTAGTGTTATGCGGAAATGATGTAACGCCGTTTTAAGGAGATTGTCATGGCCAGAGTCTTATACATAAAGGCGTCCCCGATGGGAGAATTATCGTTTTCAACGGCTGTGACCGAGGCGTTTATCGAGGCGTACAAGCAGGCACAACCCAAAGATGAGGTCGACGTGCTGGATCTTTTCGATGAGGAGTTGCCCGATTTCGATTTTGCGGCGGCATCGGCCAAGTACAAGATCATGCACGGCAAGGAGCACTCTGAAGAGGAGCGAAAGGTCTGGCAGGGGGTGCTGGATGTGATCGAACGGTTTAAGACCGCGGACAAGTATGTGGTGGCGGTGCCGATGTGGAACTTCGGGGTGCCGTATCGATTCAAGCAGTACATCGATATCATCGTGCAGCCGGAGCAGACGTTCACAGTGACTGATGAGGGGTACAAAGGGCTGACCGGCGAGAAGCCCGTATTTGTCGCATATGCCAGAGGCGGGGACTACTCCGAGGGGACAGGTTTAGAGTCGCTGGATTTCCAGAAGCCGTACGTGGAGACCATTCTGGGCTTTGTGGGGCTAACGGATGTCCGGAGCGTTACGGTCGAACCGACTCTCCAGGGCGGACCGGATACGGCCGAGCAGAAACGGTCTAAAGCGATCGAGGAAGCGAAGAAGATGGCGCAGTCGTTTTGACCGGCGCCTTGCGGCGTCGCTTCGGTATCTGCGAGCCGCGGCTGCATGCGTTTTGAATGCGGTAGATCAGTAGTTGCGATAGCGATATAGCGGAGGGCGGTAATACGGGTTGACATCCCGCCTCATTGCCTCGATCTGTTCGGCCATCATCGCCAACTGGCGTTGTACGTCCTGCTGCATTGTCGCGAGATTCTGCTGAATGGTCTGCTGCTGTTCGTTTGTCTGGCTCAGCGACTGTTCGACCTGGGTGATCGTTTCCTGCAGATTCTGTTTGGTTGCATCGATCTGGTCTGCGAGTTCCTTGAATCGCGAGACATACTCGGCCTGGAACTCCAATTCCTTCTGTTTTGCACGCCCTTCTATCTCCCGGGCCCAGACCTTGCGGTCCTCCTGCAGGGCCTTGATCTTATCTTCGATCGTGCGGACGCGGGCGAGTCCGAGTTCTGAGGAGGTGTCGGTTGTGCGTTTTGCTCTTTCGTAGGCGCGTATGGCGAGGATGAAGTCGTCCGGGTCGTTCTTGAAGTCCCACGTCCGGCCGGCGAAGTAATCTCCTCGTTCCATGTAGAAGGTGCTGGCGGGGACGTTCTTGATCTGGATGGATCTGGGCTCGATTTGTTTTCTGCTATAGGTGGCAGCCACGACGGTGCTGTCTTCCAGTTGTTCGACGATGATCTTGTTGCGGTCGTCCTCGATGACGCGGCCGAAAACGAGGCCGCCGTCCCTGAGATAGAAATCCGCGGTGCGGACGAACTCGCGCCGGGTTCGTGCTTGATCCTCATCGGTCATAGCGTTGGGGGAGGGGTCCGCTGCAGATGGAAGTTCCCGCTCTTCGGCCGTGCTTTCGACAACCCGCCTGAGCAACGGTCTGACGTTCTGGCCGGAGTCGGATGGCGGGGTTCGTTGAGCGCTGGTCTGGAATGCAGCAGCAAGAAGAATCAACAGGGCGAGGATTGCGATTGTGATGGCCGGGGTCGCTTTCATATCTGGAGCCTCCAATAAAGGATCACCTGGCAACATTCGGCTACATTATACCAGATGCGAGCCGTTTGAGAAGCGAAAAAGCTATGCTGGAGTCCACACGGCCAAGCCGTTGCGAACTCGGGACGGAATTCGCGAGCAGGCTGAGACGCGATAGTGCCGGGCATTTCGGCCCGTTATTGCGGCTCATCGTCCGGTTGGGGCTGCATGGAGGCAGAGACGCCGCCGGATTCTTATGAATAGTTGATCAGCATGTACGCCCGCAGCAGTTCGGCGACGCTCCAGGCTTGTGCGAAGCAGCCTTTGGGGTGCTGCGGTTGATCTCCATCGAATATCTCAGAAATGCTGCCGAGACAGCCATTTGCTTTGAGATGTTCGCAGAGGGGGGCGATTAGATCTCTGCATTTCTGTTTGCTCTGGTCGCTGAAGTCGTTGACTTTGAGGCACGCCTCGACGAACGGTCCGATCAGGTAGGGCCAGACGGTGCCCTGATGGTACGCGGCATCGCGGTCGCGTTGCGGGCCGGCATAGCGTGGTTGGTATCGCGGGTCCTTCGGGCTGAGGGTTCGCAGGCCGAAGGGGGTCAGGAGGTTCTGCTCGATTGCGTCGACGACTTGTTTCTGCTGGTCGGTCGACAGGGGGGAGTGCTGCAGGGAGACGGCGAATATCTGATTGGGCCGTAACGATGCGTCATAGGATCCGTCGGGCAAGATGCAGTCGTTGAGGAAGTTGTATTCCTCGTTCCAGAAGCGGCTGCGAAAACTGTCGGCGACGGTGTCGGCCATATCCGTGTACCAGTTATAGCTGTCATGGTTGCGGCCGTTGAAGAACTCGGCGGTCATGCGCAGGGCGTTGTACCAGAGGGCATTGACCTCGACGGCTTTGCCGAATCGGGGCGTAAAGCTGACGCCGTCGAATCTGGCGTCCATCCAGGTAAGTTGGGTTCCATCGTCGCCGGCCGATATGAGGCCGTCTTCATCGGCGTGAATGCCGAAGCGCGTGCCGTTCTGGTAGCAATGAATAATCGACTGGATGGTCGGGAGCAGGTGCTCGCCGAAGAAGTCCCAGTCGCCGCCGGCGCCGAGATATTGAAATGCCGCGTTGACGAACCAGAGGGAGGCATCAACGCTGTTGTAGTGAGCGGTGTCGCTGCGGTCGTCGAAGCGGTTGGGTATCATGCCGCCGTCGGCGGCCTGTGCGAATGTCCGGAGCACGTTTTTGGCTTCGTTGAGGCGACCGGTGCAGAGCAGCAGGCCGGGCAGAGAGATGAAAGCATCTCTGCCCCAGTCGGCAAACCATGGGTAGCCGGCCAGGATAGTGGTATTGAAGCCGTCTGTGACGCGGCGGCGCACGATGAACTGATCGGCGGCCTGTGCGAGGGCGATGAGGTTCTCGTCCTCAGGGTTCGCGAGACAATCGGTCAGTCGCCGCGCATGTTTGTCGAGATTACGCTCGATCAGGTCGAGGTCGAGGTTCACCAGTTGGGCGGGGTTGGGGGCCACGGAGGGAGGCGTGAGGCTGGCCCACACGACGATGCGCTGGGGGGCATCGATCCGATGGTGGAAGAAGCCGGGCGTCCAGAGATCCTCGGTGTGGTCCTGGCCTCTTTCGCGGTCCGCCCGATACATGAAATTGAACCACCACTGGGCGTCGGTCTCGAATTCGGCCCCGGGGCAGCTCATCAGGAGGCGGCAACTGTTGGGAGTGTCGTGGTGGATTGTCAGGTGATCTTCGTTCCATTCGGAGCAGAGGTGGGCGAACGATTTCTGACGCGTGTGGAAATCGCGCAGGCCGATGAGCGGACGTACAACGAGCTTCACCGGTTCGTTTACCGTCTTGAAATCGTAGACGAGAGCGACCGTATCGCTGTTGCGCAGCAGATAGACGGATTTGGTCAGTTCAAAGGTGTCGCACGCGAAGTCAAAATGGGCGGCTGTGTCCTGGCGAAAGCCTTTGAGGAGTTTGTAGCCCTCCGGTGTGAACTTGCCGGCGAACTCACACGTTGACAAATTGGCAACGCGGTCCTCTCCGGCGACGACCATGTCGAGACAGTTCGCCAGCGCCATTATTCGGTTTGTGGGGGGAGTCATGGAGCCGACGAGCAGTCCGTGGTAGCCGCGTGTGTTGCAGCCGACGACTGTGGACGCGGAGTACCCTCCGCAGCCATTCGTCAGAAGCCACTCGTGCTGCAGAAGCGATTCGAGGGATTGATCGGTGGTGGATACGGTGGTTTGCATAGTCTGGTTTTCCTGCTGCGTTAACATGATTCTGCTCCTTCAATCAGCCACGACACGACGGCATCCGATGCCGCCGGATGGAACTTGTCCTGCCGCGCTCCGAACGACTGTGAGCTAAGCAACTGGTTGTGCAGCCTCGTCCGATACGGATGCAGATTTAGCTGATTTTACGCAACTGGCGGACTCGCCGCCGACCTGACGGCTGATGCCCTTAATAGGCAGTCCCAGACGTTTGGCGCAGCGATTCTGGAGGTTGTCCAGAACATTCATGAAGTTGATATAGGAGTCGTACGGCGAGTCGTACGGATTGAAGTACTTGTGCACATCCCCATCGGCGAAGTACTTCGTACACATGTAATAGAAATGATCGGAGACCTGGAGGCGTCTCCAGTCGGCAATCAATCTTTGGTCTCCGGTCTTCTTGATCTGCTTCTCCAGCCGGTAGAGTTCGTGAATGGCATTGGACTGCATTGCGTTACCGAGCCAGGCCGAGAGGTCTCTTTCGGTGTCCGCCCAACTTATGACGTGCGGAATATCGACATCGCCACAGGCCGGGTACGTTTCAACGACTTCGCTTGGTGTCTTGAAGTTGTTGTCCGGGTGGCTCATTATGGCTCCGGGCAGGTGCCGCATGAAATCGAATATCCCCGTATCCTCCCACTGGTGTTCGCCAAGGGTTTCGTAGTCCATGAAGAGGTTCACGACGTTCCCATTTCCGTTGACGTTGCTGACCCACTGGGCGAATTTTTCCGCGGTCAGGGGCCACTGCTGCCAATCCCGATTGGAGAAGCGGAACGCGATATCGTCGCTAAGCGAGTAGTTTTTGAGCAGGAGTTTCAGGTTGCCGCAGCCTCTGGGGTGATAAACGAAGTTGGGACTGCGAAAGCCGAGGATGTGGTCGGCGCCTTCGGTGATGATGGCGTCGAACATATCTGTGGCGGAGATCAGTTGGGCGAGTTCGTTGTTGTAGATCAACTCTGTGTTGCGGAACACGCGAGGCGTTTGGCCGAAGAGATCCTGTATCAGGCTGCGGTGTTGTCGTATCTGCTCGACAAATTCGTTGCGGGAGTAGAGGAAACTGAGGCTGTGGTAGTATGTTTCGCCGAGGAACTCGACGCAGCCGGTTTCGGCGAGGGCGTGAAACGTGCTGAGTACTTCGGGGCAGTATTCCTGGAATTGTTCGAGCAGGACGCCGGTGAGGCTATACGCCACGCGAAAACGGCCTTCGTGCATGCGGATGAGGTCCAGTATGAGGCGGTTGGCGGGCAGATAGCATTTGTTGGCGACCTTCCGGCAGATGGCCGCGTTCTTCTGATTATCGAAATACCGCTCATGTCGATCAAAGACGGTGTAACGTTTGAGGCGTGGAGGCTGGTGGACCTGGAAGTAGAAGCATACTGAAGGCATAATCCGTTATCCCCTGAACGTTATTGTGCTCCGATTTTTTTCGCTGCCGGAACCGTTCCGTCTGATGCAGCGTGCTCGCGGCTAGACGGCCACGAGGGTATCGTTATAGATTCTAGCGCACTTGCCGGCGGTGTCGATCCAGCGAAGGCGTCTGACTTCCGAGTTTCCGTGGTTTCGCAGTGTCATCTGGAGAGGCGGATACCGCAGCACGGCCACCACCTTGTTGGCGATTTCGTCGACGTCCCAGAAATCCACCTTGAGGGCATGTGTCAGCACTTCGGAGACGCCGCTTTGCTTGCTTATGATGACGGGTACGTCATTGTCGAGCGCTTCGAGCGGGGCGATGCCAAAGGGTTCGGATACGGACGGCATTACGTACAGATCGGCCATCTTGTAGATTCGCCGCACGTCTTCGCCTCTGAGGAATCCCGTGAAAAGCACTTTCTGACCGATACCGAGTTCCGCAGCCATCTCGATGGACCTGTGCATGAGGTCGCCGGAACCGGCCATGACGAATTTCACATTATCCATGACCTCGAGGACTTTTTTGGCGGCGTGGAGGAAGTATTCCGGTCCTTTCTGCATTGTGATTCGGCCGAGGAAAAGGACGATCTTCTCGTCTTTTTGTATGCCGGTTTCTCCGAGAACCCACTCACGGCTCCGGCTGTTTCGGTCCACGCCGTTGTACACGACTTCGACCTTGTCGCCGCTGATGCCGTATCTGCTGATGATGATACTCCGCGTGAAGTGGCTGACGGCGATGACTTTGTCGGCCTGCTCCATGCCCATGCGTTCCAGATCATATATCATCTGGTTGACATGTTCGCCGCTACGATCGAATTCCGTCGAGTGGACGTGTACGACGAGCGGTTTGCCGGAGGCTCTTGCAACCGCAATTCCGGTGGTGTAGGTCATCCAATCATGGGCATGGACTATATCAAACTGCTCATTCTCCGCCAGGCAGACGGCCATTGCGGCATATCGCTGTACTTCGTCGTACATATTCCCGCCGTAGTCGGCCTTGCTCGAGAAGTGCACGGTTTCGTTGACGGTTCCGTGTGTCGTCTGCTTGTGCCGGATGATCTGCTCGATGCGCTTCTGGTAAAAATCCGGCGTTTCATAGGGCTGGAGGGGGGAATCGATGGCGTGGACGCGCACATTCCTGCTTTCTGAGAGCGAATGATGGGTCGTTCGGCGGGGAATTGTCGAGCCGGGGCTCAGCATTTTGACATGCGTGCTGTATTCGGCGTCCACGGCTTTGGGCAGGACAAAGGTTATTTCGACGCCCAGCCGAGCCATTGCCCTGGTGAGCCCGTAGCAGGCTGTTCCGAGACCACCGCTGATGAAGGGTGGAAATTCCCAGCCCAACATGAAGACTCGCAAAGGTGCTCCCTGCCACTGTTGTTTCATAAGCGTCTGTTCTCAACGAGGTTACGATAGGTTTCCATCACCAAAGCGTTGCCGTTGCAGTCAGATGTGAAGTGCGATCCTCACCTGGAATCAAGACCTTAAACGCAACAACACCGAGTTTATCGGCAGGAAAATGCCCTGTCTTAATTGCGAGACCGAAAAAAGCACAATGATCGAACAATACCTGTTATATTATTCGGGATTCGGGGCCGGGAAAGTTGAGGAAAAAGGGTGCAAAACCGAATTTAATGCGTTGGTAGAGCGTATTTTATGGGCTGGTTGATGGGTTGTCGGTCCGGCCAGAATTGTTCTCTTGTGGGGATGGAACGGGAGGAGCATATCGGCACGTTGGCGTGGGCTTGAATCCGGACAGAAAAGAAGCCGCACCAGCTTGAAATCCGGAGCGGCTTTTTGCACGCAGTGTTGAGACTGGCCCGGGCTGCGGAGCATCCGGGCAGTCCTGAGAATCAGAGGTTCTCAGAGATCCTGGGGCTTTACCGTGCTGCGCTTGTTTGCCTTGGTTCGGACGACGGCGTCGTCCAGAACGCTGTAGATCTTCTCGTTGAGTGCATCGAGAGCATCGGACGAGGTCATCATCTTCTTACTCTTGATGTAGTTCTTGACTTTGCTGGCAACAACCAAAGGCTCCTTTTTCTTTGCCATTCTATGGGTCCTCCATGATAGAAAATTGGTTCTCCTAGCCGGCACGCAACGTTTGCATCCGACTCTACAGCGTAATCAATAGGGCTGTTGATACTCCTGCGCAGGGACTTTTTCAACAAAAAAACCGCTCAAACTGCAAATTTTTGCACTGAAACGTGCTTTTTGGAGAAATTGTCATCTCGCACAGGCCTTTGCGCCGGTTTTTTCGCAACAGGCGGGGTCTTTTCATAATCTGTGCAATGCGTTTTGACGAATAACCTTAACGGATGTGGGGTGCCGGTAAAGGCACCGCCGACTGAAGGTACGTTCAAGCGTTGTGCAGGCGTTTGAGAAAGTTCGAAATGGAGAGACGCTATGAGTAAACGTTCGAAGAAAGGTAGTAAGTCGCAGGCCAAGTCTCACGGTTATGTGGTTGTCACATTTGCGGATGATTACGACCAGGCACAGGAGTATGAGACTCTTCTCAAGAGCAACGACATCCCTGTTGTCATCGAGGAACACTACGATGATTCGCTGAATGCGAACGAAATCGCGGTGATGGTTCCGGACGAGTACATTGATGAGGCCCACGTGATCATCGAATCCCAGGATGTGTACGACGAGTTCTACGATCTGGCCGACGAAGACGACGAGTTCAGCGGGGACTTCTACGACGAGGATTACTGATCGGGGCGAGTTCGACACTGGTCGCGGCCCCGGCCTGTGATCTGTCCAGAATGTCGAGCAGCGGAGGCCAAATGCCTGAAGCAGGCGGAAGGTGTTGAATATGAGCAATAAGCAGCGCAGAGAGAAAGAGCATGACCGCAGAGAGAGCGTAGTGGATCGGCGTCTGGGTTTGGACCGGCGTCGCGGCCCCGGCATACGCCTGAGCGACACACGCAAGTCCGCGGAGGAGGGGCAAATGTCGGAGGAGCAGTTCGAATTCCTGATGGCCATCGACGAGTACAAGCGACGGAATTCACGACCGTTCCCGACCTGGACGGAAGTTCTTGAGGTTATCAAGGCGCTCGGTTACCGGCGGGTGGCGGAACCTGCGGCGCTGGACGAAACTGAGAGCGAGGAGAAGGCGGAAGTCTCTTCAGGCGTCTGCGGGGAGTAGGCCGGTTCGACCGGTTTGCCTGTATCTGATTGGGATTATTTGCGCGTCAGAGCCGCGGAGTTCAGTTTGTGCGGCTCATTTGTATGCGCGACTGCGGGGCAACTCAACGTGCGGCACATTCGGGGTATCCTGTCCATTCATTACCCGGCTGAGCACTTCTATTTCGATCATCTGGTGCCATTGCCATAGCCACGGCTCCGGATTGGTCTTGACACGAAATGCAGCGATCTGCATCATACGAGCCTGAGAGTTTCAACGGTAGGGCACACGTACTGACTGGCAGGAGCTGTCGATGGATGTTGAGATAACATGGCTGGGACACGCGAGTTTCAGGATATCGGCCGAGGGCAAAGTCGTTTATATCGATCCGTGGAAACTGAAAGATGGTGTTGGTGACGCCGATCTGGTTCTGGTTAGCCACGGTCATTACGATCACTATTCGGCCGAGGATATCGGGAAGATCAGCGGGGCGGATTGTACGCTCGTTGGGGCGGCGGATGTTGTTTCAAGTCATGGAAGCGGCGAAACTATTGCACCGGGCCAAACGGTCGAGATTGCGGGTATCCGTATTGAGGCGGTAGCCGCGTACAATCCGAGCAAGCAGTTTCACCCGAGGGGCAACGAATGGGTTGGCTTCGTGGTGGAAATGGCGGGCAAACGCATATACTACGCGGGCGACACGGATGTCATCGAGGAGATGAGCACTCTCGGCGAGATCGATCTGGCATTGTTGCCCGTCGGGGGAACGTATACGATGGATGCCGAGCAGGCGGCTGAGGCTGTGCGGCGAATACGGCCCAAGGCCGCCATGGCCTACCATTGGGGAGACATAGTCGGGGGCAAGGAGGATGCGGAGGAGTTCATTGAGGCGGCCGGCTCGCGGTGTGAGATCGCTCTGCTGGAGCCGGGCCAGACGATGACTCTATGACCGGTTGGGCCGGTGGATGGGTGTGCGGCCATCTCAGGCCGGTTCGGATGCGGGCACAGCGAGCTTCTTTCCGCATTTGGGACAGGACACGGATTCTTTCTTGAAGTTCGGAGGGACCTTCAGCTTCAGCCCGCATGCGCAGGTTAGAAAGGCAAAGCCGTTAACACGGCGCATGATATCGCCAACCTGGTGGAGTTGTTGCTTCGTGCGTTTGCGTTTTGGCGTGTCCGTGCGGCCCTCTCGCAGTCCGATTTGTTCGCTTTGCTTGACTGCGGCGGCCGGCAGCGGAGGCGCCTTGCCTGCGATTTGCGTATAAGCATTCGAATAGTCCCTGAAAGAAGCCCCTTGTGTCATATTGCGCAGGATCCGGACGCGCTCGGAGATAGGCGGGTGCGTACTGGTGAGGTCCGAGAGCTTTCTGGCCCCCTTCTTCTTAAAGGGGTTGACGATGTACATCGGCGCGTTCGCCTTGTTTGCCGATGTGAGTTGCGGCGATGGATCGTTCGATATCTTATCGAGGGCGCTGGCGAGTCCTTCGGGGTATCTCGTGAGTCTGGCGGCACCTGCGTCGGCGAGGTATTCGCGTTTTCTCGAAAGGGCGAAATAGAGCAGTTGGGCCATGATGGGGGCGAGAATCGCTGCGAGCAGAGCAATGACAATCAGGACGATCTGGGCCTGGCCGCCGCCCTTGCCTCCTGAGGAGTACCGCCGGCGCGAGCCGAGGGAACTGTAGAACATGCCGCGAAGGAATATCTGCGAGAGGATAACGATCGAACCGAGCATCACACCGGCGAGAGTAACGTAGAGGATATCGCGATGCAGGATATGGCTCATCTCATGGGCGACGACTCCCTGGAGTTCGTCGCGGTTGAGGCGCGCCAGCAGGCCGGCGGTGACTGCAATCGAAGCGGTCTCGGGCTTTCTGCCGGTAGCGAACGCATTCGGGGCGGGGTCGTTGATGATGTAGATCTTCGGCATGGTCGGCAGGCCGGCGGCGATTTTCATCTCCTCGACCACGTTGAACAGTTGAGGATGGACGTCGTGCGTAACGGGTTTGGCTCCGCTGGCGGCGAGGAATATCGTGTCCCCGGCTGAGAAGCTGACGAGCATCAGGAAGAGCCATACGACGGTGGCGATTATCAGGCCGAAAAAGCCACCGTCGGGGCCCATGAAACCTACGCCGATCAGCGCACCGAGCAACAGCAGCACGAAGGCCATCGTCGCCATCAGGATGACTGAGTTGCGTTTATTTGCGCGGATCAGTTCCCACATGTTCGGCTTCGTGCAATCAACTGAAACTTACATTGGGCACTTCGCGTTCGGCCGCGGTCTCGACCTCGAAGAAGTCGCGTTTGGTGAACCCGAACATGCCGGCGATGATGTTCGATGGGAACATCTGAATCTTGTTGTTGAAGAACAGGACCTGATCGTTATAGTTCTGCCGTGCGAACGCGATCTTGTTCTCCGTGCCGGTCAGTTCCTCCTGGAGCGACAGGAAGTTCTGGTTCGCCTTTAGATCGGGATAGTTCTCGACCACGAGCATGAACTTGCTGAGTGCGTCGGCGAGCGCCCCTTCGGCCTTGGCGGATTCGGCGACCGAACCGGCTCCCATGGCCTGACTGCGAGCCTTAGTGATGGATTCGAAGGTTTCTCGCTCATGCTTCATGTACCCTTTGGCCGTTTCGACCAGATTCGGGATCAAGTCGTGGCGCCGCTTGAGCTGTACGTCGATCTGCGACCATGCGTTATCGACCTGGTTGCGCAAGCGGACCAGCGAGTTGTATATCCCGATCACGAAGACGGCGGCCAGGATGAGGAACCCTACGAGAACGGCAACGACTATCAGTGCTGGTCCCATGCGTGCTCTCCTACTTCTGACGGTTTTGAGCGGTTATCAGCCTCGCTTTTTCAGTATGACGACGGCAACAATGGCAATCACACCCACGGCAATCAAAATAATGTTCATCGTGCCCATAGCAAACTCCTTTTCATTAAAAGCGTGCTTTGACGGTGCTTATGACGCATAACGCATGCATCTGCACCGAGAGTACCATTATCCACCTCGACCGTCTGCTCGGCGCGGCAGTGCGAATCGATTGTCCATTCTCTGTTATCGGTTCCGGTCAGCCTGTGTGGCCAAACATGTCGGCCAGCAGATTCTGAATACGATGGTCGGCGTCCAGGCGAGCCCGGTCGAAGATGTCCTGGAGCTCTCCCTTGTCGAACCACAAGCCGTGTTCTTTACAGCATTTATCGATCAGCAGGGCAGGTTTTGTCCGGCCGACCATGATCTTGTCCATTTTACGATCACAAATGGGGCATTTTCTTTTCTGTTCCGTGGTATTCGTATCGACGGCAAATGAATCAAGCAGTTGCCGTGCACTGGAGGGGTTTGCAAGCAGTATCTCCAGTTCTCCGGCATCCAGCCAGATGCCGCCGCAGTCGGTGCAGTAGTCGATCTCGACATCCTCGAGTTCGAGGGTGATCATCGCGTTGTCGCAAACCGGGCAATTCATATTTGTTTCCAAGGACATCTGCCGGGACGTTTGATTCTGGCAGAGCAACGAGTTATGACGAGGTCCATTTTGGACCGCATTGCATATATAAGACGCATCAGCGGCAGGAAGATTTCACTCACCGCCAGTTTTTCCAGGCATCCGCCGGCCTGCCGCGGCATATACAATGCGTGTGCGTTCGTCTCCATCATAGGCATAGTCCCCAGGTTGCCGACGAAATAATACAGCCGTCTGCGTATGGTGTCAAGTGCGGGGCATACAGGCTAAGGCGATGGCCGGTGGTAACGGCAGGATGTGGGAGTATGGGATTGCGGTGGAGAGACGGGGTCGGCAGGAGCATTCAAATCGATGGGCAGGGGGACGGGCATGGGAGTCTGTGCTGATGGACGGGATATGCCAGGGCTGAGTCGCAGTATTATAGGACGCAGTGGGGTGCGCGGGCATTCCGGCGGCTGCATCCGGTAGCATGGTATTGCGCGAAATAGGCCGCATTTGTTCTTGACGGCGGCAAGGGCATGCATTAATGATTAGCCTTTGCGTTTTCCAGTGAGGTAGCCAGAATTGCAGAATGATAGTTGATTGTCACACACATATAGATTGTGGGTCGGACGCAGCGGATACCGCCGGGCATTTGTCGGTGGCGCAGATGGTAGATACGTGCGTTGTCCTGGGCGGTCTTGAGGACGGCAGTGAGAAGGTGAACAGGAGGCTGTCCGATTACGTGCGGAACCACGAAGACAAGATGGTCGGTTTCGCCGTTGTGGAGCCCACCAAGGACCAGATAGCACTAAGCGATCTGGAGACGCTCAAGGACGAGATGGGCTTTCGAGGGGCCATTCTGTATTGTTCGGCGTGCGGTTTTCACCCGGCCCACAGTCGGGCGATCCGGTTTTATGAAGCGGCACAGGAACTCGGCATGCCCGTATTCTTTCACAATGGAGGCGGAGATCTGGGCAGCGATGCGGTTCTGGAGTATGCGCAGCCCTATCTGCTGGACGAAGTGGCGCGGATGTTTCCGAAGCTTAAGGTAGTTATCGGCAATATGGGGGTGCCGTTCGTGGAGCAGACCTTGTCGATGGTGGGCAAGCACTCAAACGTGTATGCGGATCTGACCATGCGACCGAGCAGCGTGTGGCAGTTGTATAATACGGTGGTCAGCGCGCACGAGCGGGGTGTGATGGACAAATTGCTTTTCGGCAGCGGTTTTCCGCTCGGCAATCCGCAGCAGTGCATGGAGACGCTGCTTGGATTCAATATGCTGCTGGCGGATACGAATCTCCCCGGGGTCCCCCGGAACAACATACGGGGTATTATCGAGCGTGACACACTGAGTGTACTGGAGATTGCCGGCGGGGATTCCGGGGGTATCGAATCCGGTACGGCCGAGGGACGGACTGCAAGGAAACGCAGAAAGAAAGGATCGGGTGCAGAGGAAGACGGCGCTGCGGCGCAGTAGTCTCTTGTCAAGGGGGCGTGTAAGGCCGGTTGTGCCGAGACCCTTTTCAGCGTTCTTCTTGATCTTTCGGGCGGTCGTGCGGCAGGATGCTCGATGTTGCAGCCTGCAGGGGGCAGGCTGTGTGTAGCGAATCGGCGCGTCGCATTTGGGCGTAGTGGCTTATGGAAGAAAGAAGCAAGTGGGGAACGAACTTCGGATTCCTGCTGGCCGCGATCGGTTCGGCCGTGGGGTTGGGCAATATATGGCGTTTTCCGTATGTTGCATACGAGAACGGCGGCGGGGCTTTCCTGATTCCGTATTTTGTTGCGCTGCTGACGGCGGGCATTCCGATTCTCATGCTCGAGTTCGCTCTGGGGCACCATCGCGAGGCCTCGGCACCGATGGCGTTTCATCATATCGATCCGAAGTGGGAATGGCTCGGCTGGTGGGCGGTGACGTTCGTGATGTTCGGCATCTCGCTTTACTATGTTGTGATCATCGGATGGTGCGCGAATTACACGCTCTTTTCGCTCCAGCAGGCATGGGGACAGGATCCGAATGCTTTCTTCTTCGACAAGTTTCTGGCGGTTTCGGGAGATAATGCGGTTTGGAGCGTGGGTGGTATTCGTTGGCCGATAGCGATTGCGGTGGCGGGCATATGGTTTGTGAATTGGGCCATTACGTACGGAGGGGTCCAGCGAGGGATCGAACGTGCGGTTAAGGTCATGATGCCTGTGCTGTTCATTCTCACTGCTTCGATCATCATCTGGGCTTTGTTCCTGCCTGGTGCGGGCAGGGGGGTAAAGCACTACGTCACCCCCGATTTTACGAAGATCATGAATCGGGAGGTATGGATTGCGGCGTACGGACAGATATTCTTCTCTCTTTCGCTCGGTTTCGGCATCATGATTGCATACTCCTCGTATCTGTCGCGCAAGGCAAACATCTTCAAGAACAGCCTGATCGTCGGTTTTTCGAACAGTTTCTACGAGGTCTGCGCGGGTTTCGGTGTGTTCAGCATCCTCGGGTACATGGCCACGATGCAGAACAAGGAGATCGGCGAGGTTGTTGACAGCGGTATCGGGCTGGCTTTTGTCGCGTACCCTCAGGCGATTTCGCTGTTGCCGCACGGGGAGTTGTTCGGGTGCATCTTCTTTCTGTTATTGATGATCGCCGGCATTTCTTCGTCGATATCGATCATCGAGGCCTTTTCATCGGCGGTTCTGGACAAATTCTCCGTATCGCGCAAGAAGGTCGTAACGGCAATATGCAGTATGGGATTTGTTGGATCGCTTGCTTTCACGACGAATGTGGGTCTGTACTGGCTCGACATAGTGGATCATTTTCTCAATCAGTACGGCCTGATTACGGTGGGGATACTGGAGGCGCTGGTGGTGGGTTGGTTATACCGAACCGACAGACTCAAGGCGCACATTGTGAACAATCTGGGGCTCAGCGGTCCGAAGCACAAGGTGTTCGATTATGTCGTGCTGCAACTGTGGATGTACTGCATTCGCTTCGTTACGCCGGTGGCCCTGGGTGTTGCAATCGTACACAGCCTGATACAGGAGATCAGCGAATCCTATTCGGGCTACCCAATTTCAGGCATCATCATTCTCGGCGTCGGGTGGCTGCTTGTAACGCATATTTTCGCATTCGGGCTGTCGGGATTGCCCTGGAAGAAGGAAGCTGGTTCACAGAGGAAGACTACTTCGGTTTGAACCCCTTGACGTGTCCGGATGTATATTTTCTGCAGGCTTCTTCAATGTCCACGTCCGTTATATTCGCGAGCGTGCAGAGCCATGCAAATACATCGGCGAATTCCTCCATCCTGTCGTCGTGGTTTCCCGCGGCCAGCGCGGTTGAGAGTTCGCCGACTTCTTCGATGAACCACATAAAGGTTCCGGGCACGCCGCGTTCGCGGTCGTGTGCCTCATATTTGCGGGATATGAATTCCTGAAATTCTCGTATTTGCATGGTTCGGATATGGACGTACGTCCAGCACTGTGATGTTGAACCATCTGCGTGTCAACACAGGTGCGGCCGCTTATTTACCTGCGATCAGCGTGGATAGCTTGGTTTTTTCGAAGACGTTTCTGGCCTGTGTGATAGCTTTCTCAAAGGCTTTTTCGACTTTCATACCCAACTTGGCGCCCTGGGCCTGTTCGGCCAGGCTCAGATGTGTTGCCATCGGCCCGTCAACGGCCTCAATGATTTCGAGCATGGTAATGCGCGATGCGGGTTTGGCCAGTGAGAATCCCCCGCTGGGGCCTCTTTTACTGCGCAGGACTTTTGCCCGGACCATCTGCTGGAGGATTTTCAGCAGGTATTCCAGGGGGATTTCGTACTGGCGTGCAATGTCCTGAGACATTACGAGACCATCTTTCTGGTTCTTCGCGATATAGCCTACAGCCAACAATGCGTAACCTGTGGATCGACTGATCTTCATTCTTTACTCCTTCCTTATCCAATCGGCGACGCAGGCGGGTCTGCGACCCGAACCAGTCTCATCGCCAATACACCTTTCATCGTTCAGTGAACGCAACGCGAGGCGCTATTATGCGCAGGCTGCGAGTAAATAGCAAGAGTTTCGCACTCTGGAATACCAGAAATCTCGGTCGGCCGATGTGATTGACCGTTCGACCGAACAGGGCGGCGATCAGATACGCGAGGGTCTGCAAAAGGCTTGACATTCGAGGCGTTCGGGCGTAAGGTGCGGAGCAATCGACAATTCTTATGGAGGTGATAATGGTCGATATCAGGCCAAGAATAGGTGTTCAGTATCGCGACAACGCCACCATCGTTACGTTTACGGACGAGAAGATCCTCGAAGAGACTGATATTAAGGCGCTGCAGGACGCCGTGATGTCGATTGTGGAGCAATCGCACGGACTGACGCTGATACTGGATTTCGGCAATGTAGCCTTTTTGTCTTCGGCGGTTCTCGGACTTTTGATTAGAATCAGTAAGAAAGTCTATGAGCAGGATGGCCGACTAAAACTGTGCAACATAAACCCGAAGATATATGAGGTCTTCAAGATAACACGATTGACGAAGACCTTCGAGATTTATAGTGATGTAGAGAGCGCCCTTGAAGATTGAGAATCGCCGCTGGGCAGTGGAATGTCTCTGCGGAACCGGCCAAGATTCCTTGGGGGCACAGAGTGTAGTGATGGCGTCAACACTGGGGCCAAAGCTGTGAATCGTATGGCATCGGAAACGTCAGAAAGCTGTTCGGTTACCGTTGAAAGCAATCCGACTGCGGGTGTAGATGTGTGCAAGGACATCCTCAGTCGCCTGAAAGAGGCGGGTTTCGGCCAGGATGATGCATTTGCGGTGCATCTTGCGATGGAAGAGGCGTTTGCGAACGCGGTCAAGCACGGCAACAAGATGGACCCGTGCAAGAAGGTTACGATTTCGTACGCCGTCTGCCCCGAGAAAGTCGAGGTTTCGATTACGGATGAGGGAGAGGGGTTCGACCCGGGGGAACTTCCGGATCCTCGCCACGGAAGGAACCTCTTCAAACCGAATGGCAGGGGGGTCTTGCTGATCCATTCCTACATGGATTTGGTACGGTATGAGAACAACGGACGTACTGTCCAGATGGTCCGTTATAAAGAACGTCCCCCGATCATGGGAAGGGAATCCCGAGAAGCGTAGACCGGGTTCCAAGGCGCATTCCGGCTGCAATCGGTGAAGCCTTAATTCGACCGAATAGGCTTCTCGATGTGTTTCAGGCGGCCTGTGAGGCCTTTTCATCTTACGCTGCTGCCATGGACTCTTCCGTTGAGCCTGCTTCGAGAGCATCTTCGCAAGTCGTCTTGGGGCCGTCCACCATACGGGCAATAATTGCGGACACTGCGCCATCGTTGGGGCCCCCCAACGGCGGTCATTTTGCACGGAACGGCGTCCGATATCCCTTCTTCTTTCTGCTGATATGCAGTCTCTGACGATCAATTTCGCAGAAAAAGATCGGCGAGGAAAGTCGCACCCGCATTGTACCGAAGTTGTTGTTGGTTTCGGTAAAATACGGCATATAGAAGGAGTTGGCGATATGGATATTTATAGTGCGATGCAGCCGTCCAGTGCGGTGCTTGGCGAACAGATTGCCCGCGAGCTTTTCCAGGTGCTGCCGGAGGACGGTCCTGTTATGGCGATTCTGGACAGGGACTGGAATTGCCGGCCGAGCGATACCGAGCGTTTCTCGCAACTGAAGCTGAGTGAGACCCTATTGAGGGATCTCTGCGGCAGGATTGACGATGGTCAGGAGCCAGTGATGACTCAATCGGGCGAGCACAGCGTGGTGGCTTCTGCGCTGACCACCGGCGATACCGACTGCGGGTACATTATTATCGCTCTGAGCCAACAGACTCCCGAAGCCACGCTGGCGGGCAGTCTGCTGATCGAAACCATTTTGAATCAAATCTCTCTGATCCTGCGGCTGATTGAGAAGAACGTCGTGCTGTTCAATCAGCGCATGCGGCGACCGGGCATACAGGCGGGCGTGCTGATCAGGGCCAATTGAGGCCCGTTTCTCTACATCAGAGTCTTCCGGCAAAGACGTGAGCAGTTGAATTGCGGCATTGCCGGCGTCCTGCACGAGCGGCATGTGAATTGCCTGACGTATCTTTCCTCACCATTTCCCCCTCCGGGGTGTGCGACCCGCGATTATGTTTGCTTTTGAGCGGTCAGGGACTATAATCGGCTGGCAACAGGCCTTAGTGATGTTCGAGGCTGTGCGTTCGCACTTCGCGGAGTCGGGTGCAGGGATTACACCTGGACGAGAGTGTGGCCAAGTTTGCAGTAGACGCGTTGTAATCTGTTGTGCCGAGGTTCGTATTGAGATTTCAGGTATTCAAGAATGGCAAGGCCGTTAACGATTTCAAGCTTTGCGGGGCTTATCTGTTCGGCACTGATGGGATCGGCATCCGCAGAGCGGAGATTGCCTTCAAGAACGGCTTGGTCGAATGTCGCAAGTCGAATTTGGAGACGTCGGGTCTTGCGCTGCTCTGGCCGATAGAGGGATTCGGCAAAGTGATGTTGCCGACGACGTGTTTGCCAGAAAGAGAAGAACCGTACATCCTGAATGTGGAGATCGCGCGGGCCAAACTGATGCAGATTGTCAACAAGCGCGAGGATTGGTCGTTTTTCGGCGGTTCAGACGGAACGAACGAGATCTCGAAAGAGGCTCAGACGCTTTTCGTTCGTGCGATTCAGAATATATCGAGCCCGGCGGTGGCATCTCAATTGGCGGATAAAGCCCTGGAGAAGGCAATAGCGGCGGCCGAACGCCTGGCGACCAGACATGCGGAAGAGCTTTTCGCGACTCGGGTGAAGAATCACGAGTTCGGTCGGGGGTGTATGGGATGTCGGATCGATGAGAGTCAGATCGGCAATCCTGTATATATCGAGGGTCTCACGCGTCTTTTCGGATCGGTCAGCGTGCCGGTCAGTTGGGCCAAGGTTGAGCCCGTCAAGGGCGAGTACGACTTCTCGACGGTGGACGCCTGCGTGGAGACTTTGGCGGGCAAGCGTCTGGCGATTGGTGCGGGGCCTCTGTTGTTCTTCTCGAAGCGGTATCTGCCGGACTGGCTGGTGGCAAAGGGTGCGAGTTTCGAGAAGATTCGCGAGGCGGCGTATCAGTTTGTGTTCAAGGTTGTGAGTCGGTATGCGGGGCGTATTAATGCCTGGTGTCCCATCGGCGGGCTGAATGTGTTCAACCATTTCGGGTTCCGATTCGAGGAAATCGTGGAGATGACGCGAGCCGCCAGCATGGCCGTTAAGCAGGGCAGTCCGAGGTCTTGGCGAATCATCGAGGTGTGCAACCCGTGGGGTGAATACTACGGGAGTATGGCCAACAGCATACCGCCGCTGGTGTATATGGATATGGTCGTGCAGAGCGGAATTAACTTCGACGCGTTCGGACTTCAGATGCGGTTCGGGCGAAACCGATCGGGGATGCACGTCCGCGATATGATGCAGATATCGGCTATCCTGGATTATTTGGCGCCGATAGCGAAGCCTCTGCATCTGAGCCGGGTGGCGGTGCCGAGCGAGGATGTGGGAGGCAATCAGGACGGCGAGGTGGCGGGAATCTGGCGCGGCAAGTGGAGTGAGAGCGCTCAATCGCTGTGGCTCGAACAATGCTACAAGATTGCCCTGAGCAAGCCATTCGTCGAAGCGGTGACATATTCGCATTTGAGCGATGTCGAGGACAGCACAATCGCCCGCAGCGGGTTGCTGACAGCTCAGCTCAAGCCCAAGAAGGCTTATCAGCGGCTGCGGAAGTTGCGCAAGACGGTATTCGCCCGATAGCGGACGGCGCTCTTGCCGTATTGAGGGGTTTTAAGAGTATGGGCGATATCACTGACAACGGGCATGAGCGAATTCAGTCGTTTGCATTTATCGTCGGCATGTGCATTTGTGTGCTGCTGGGACTGGGTATTGTTTGTGCCGGATCCAGTGACCGGTGTTTGGTTGGTGGTGTGGCGTTGGCGGATTCGGTAAACCCGAATACGGCACCGGTCGAGAGCCTGGTACGATTGCCCGGGATTGGTCTGGTGCGAGCGACTGCGATTGCGGCTTATCGGGACAGAGCGCATAGTGGCGGGGTTGCCTTTAAGACGGCCGATGACCTGCAGGCAATACGGGGCATCGGGCCAAAGACTGTTGAGAAGATTGAAAGATATCTGACATTTGATTAGCGTGCGAGGGATCGACGCGAGAGAATATGGCTGAATGGGACATTAACAAGCCGCTTGGCGAGTGCTGCGGCACGGGTGAGACAATCGAAGCTGGTCAGGAGTACGTCGGGGCGCTGGTGGATACGCCGGACGGTCTGATTCGGCGTGATTTCTCTACGGGATACTGGGAGGAGCGGAAACCGGAAGTCTATTGTTACTGGAAGACGCGACTGCCCGACGCGGAAGAGAAGAAGCAGATGTTCATCGACGATGATATGCTGATGACTTTCTTCGAGCGTCTGGTGGATGAGACGGATCAGGAGAAGGTGAATTTCCGTTTTGTGCTGGCTATGATTCTGATGCGGAAGAGGCGGCTGAAATATGACGCGACCGAAATGGACGGGCAGACCGAGATATGGCGGTTGCGGGTCGTCGGGAGCAAGGATGTGGCGAAAGTCGTCAATCCGCATCTGGACGAGGAGCAGATCGAGCAGCTTTCTTCCCAGATCGGGCAAATCCTGCAGACCGATCTATAGCGGTTGCGCACCGTTTGGGGTAGCATCTCGACTATTGCTTGATGACGACCTTTACGAGGTGGCGATATGAAGACAGACGTGCGGTGGATATGGGCGACGGTTTGCGTGTTACTGGGTGCTCTGGGCGTTTCCGGCTGCGGGCCGGCTCCCGTAGAGCCCCTGGTTGTGTGCCCGGGCAAAGCCTCCGTGGCCGAAGCGTTGGCGGCGGTACAGGCCAATGCGCGCAATGCTACGACGGTCAAGGCGAACGGTACATGCCTCTTGCGGTACAATGTGGAGGGCAAGGACAAGAGAAAGAAGGAGAGCTTTCCCGTCAAGCTCTGGGTCATGCCGCCGCAGAATATTTATCTGCAGGGAGACGTGGCATTCAACGCCAGAGGGATTGTGATGGGGGCGAACGAGCAGCGTTTCTGGCTGGCGATTAAGCCGAAGGAAGTGAGCAGCTACTGGTCAGGCCGGTGGTCGGAGGTGAAGGGATCGGCGGGGCTGATGATCAGCCCGAAGGTGATGCTGGAGGCGTTGGGAATCGTACCGGTTGATCCGGAGCAGAGCGAGGGGACATGGTCGCTGTCGAACAGGGGGCCGTTCGATATCTTGTCGCTGCGAGATGGTGACGGGGTGCTTGTCAGGAGGCTGCACATATACTCCTGCGACTATCGGGTGCGCAAGATCGAGTATATGGATGCGTTCGGCGAACCCGAGATCGTTGCGGAACTGGACGAGTACACCGAGGTCGTGGAGGGATTCTCCGTGCCAACCTATGTGCTGATTACCAGGAAGGTCGGCGACCAGGAGGATTCGGCGAGAGTGACGTTGTCCCGTGTTTCGCCAACGGAATTGAGCACGCGGCAGGTGGAGTATCTCTTCCGTGCGCCGAAGGCGGAGGGTTTCGAACATGTCAGGGAACTGGTTGACGGTACGTGGGTTGATCGGTGAATGGATAACCGTGGACAGGAGTAGCTGATGGCAGGACGTGATTTGCGCAAGAGGATAGGGGCAGGGTCGTTCATTCTCGACGGCGGCATGGGGACTCAGTTGATCGCCCGCGGCGTTGAACTGGGTCGTTGCAACGACTATCTGAACATTGAGTCGGCTGAGATTATTTCGCAAATACATGCAGACTATCTCAATGCGGGCAGCGACGCCGTGATCAGCAACACTTTCGGCGCCAACGCCTATGCTCTCAAGCGGCACGGCTTATCCGACAGGGCCGCAGAGATAAACAGGACGGGGGCGCGCATTGCCCGTGAGGTTGCCGGGGACGAGAGGTATGTGCTGGGAGACATGGGGCCTACGGGTGATTTTCTCGCTCCGTTGGGTCTGCTCAATCCGGACGAATTGCGGGATGCTTTTGCCGAGCAGGCTCGAGCGCTTGTTGAAGGCGGGGTGGACGGTCTGATTATCGAAACGATGACAGCGCTGGATGAACTTGAGATAGCCGTCGAGGCCGCCAAATCCGCGAGCGAAGGCGTTCCGGTTTTTGCGTCGATGGCATTCGATGCGGCCGGCGAGGACTTCAAAACCATGATGGGAGTGTCGGCGACTGCGGCGGTGGAGCGACTGGCGTCGCTTGGTGTGGAGGGAGTCGGTTTCAATTGCGGGACCGTGTCGCTGGAGCAGTATGTTGCGTTGGCGGAGCGCTTCGTGGAAGCATCGCCGGAGGGGTTGGCGGTATATGCCGAGCCGAATGCAGGCAAGCCTGAACTGGTGGACGGCGAGGCGAGATATGTTGTTGGGCCGGAGGACTTTGCGGCAGCGATCGAGAGAATTCATGCCGCAGGCGTCAGTATTGTCGGGGGATGCTGCGGTACAACGCCGGAGCATATCCGAGCGGTGGCGGGGCGGCTGAGGCCTTAAGCTGACGTCTCGTTTGTTCGTTCGGTATTTTCGATAACACCCATAATTGCGTCCAGGCATCGCTGAGTTGCGCCCTGGTTTTTTCGAATCACCTCTTGTCCTTTTTCGGCGATCCGGCCGGCTGACTGCGGTTCGGACAGGCATCTGCGCACAGCGTGGAGCAATTCCTCTTCGTCGCGGACTCGAATGGCACCGTCGTCGGCCAGCAACTGCTCGACGGTCTGCTCAAAATTGAACGTGTGGGGGCCGAACATCGTGCATTTTCCCAGCGCGGCGGCTTCCATCATGTCGGAACCGCCCATCGGGACAAGCGATCTTCCTACGAAGACAATCGTTGCTACGGAGTAGAACTTTCGCAGGTCTCCCATTGTATCGCCCAAGAGCACGGCCCGTTTGTCGATGGGAGTTGCGTGACGGCCGGCTTTGACGGCGCTATAGCGGACCAGCGCGAATTGGCGGGATTCAATCAACTGGGCAACTTCATTGAAACGCTCGGGTTTTCGAGGTACGACGGCAAGTCTCAGATTTGCGAAAGATTCGTCGCGGATAAGATTCCGGTACACATTGAGAAGCAATTCCTCTTCGCCCGGCCCCGTTCCGCCCGCCACCCAGAGCGGTTCCTGCGTTAGTTCAATCTGCTCTATCAGCTTGTCCGTTCCCTCTATCTTATCAGCGATTTCGGCGGTATCGTACTTCAAAGAGCCTGTTACGATAACGCGATTGTCAGGGCAGCCGAGAGCGCAAAAGCGGCGCGCATATTCTTCTGTCTGGGCCAGCACGAGGCGAACTCTGCCGAAGACCATGCGGGCGATTGGCTTGATGAGACGGTAGCGAGAGAAACCTTTGTTGCTTATGCGGCCGTTGACGACTATGACCGGGACATTCCTGCTGCTTGCGACGTGCATGAAGTTCGGCCATATCTCCAGCTCCATCAGCAGGCACAGGCTCGGGCGAATGCGGTTAAACGCTCGCGTCATGGCCCATGAGAAGTCCAGTGGAAAGTAGAATACGGTGTGCCGGCCGGCGAAGAGTTTCTCCGCCCTGGCGAAGCCCGTATCCGTGGTGGCGCTGATGACGACCTCGTGGTCGGGGAACTGGTTACGCAGTTGCTCAATAACAGTCCTGGCGGCGTTGATTTCGCCTACGCTTACGGCGTGGAGCCAGATGCATTTCTTTGAGGTGTCTTTTCGGTCTATTGTGCCCAGGCGGTTGTGCCAGCCCTTTCTATACCGGCTGTGCCGACAGGCACGGTACAGAGCAACCGGGCTGACAAGCAGTCCAGCCACGAGGTATGCCAGATCAAACAGAAATCTCATTCACCATATCCAAAACATAGAGAGCGTCATGCGGATGCGCAGGGCCATACTACGCTTGACCGGGGTGAATGTCAAACGCGGGAACGAAAGGTCTGTGTTGTTGGAGGGCGCGTCGGGTGGTGAAGGTGGATGGCCGGCGCGAACGAGGAGGGGTGTTGGCGAGAACTTGCGCGTTTGTGAGTTTATATAGAATCGAGAGCGTGCATGCGTGTTAAAATACACAGTTTTGCTGGAGGGTTTTCCGGATTTTGTGGCAGATTGCCGTTGATGTCTGACTGGCTGACACGATACGTCGCCATTTTTTCCAGGGAAAAGGCTGTCCGCAATGTAAAAATTATGTTAGTGCCTTGACATTGGCTGAGAATGGGGTATAAAGGAAGGAAAGAGGCATCTTCTATTTATTTTCTTCCTCTGCCCCTGCGCAACGCAGGGGCTCTTTATTTGGGGTGAAAGGGGGCCAGCCGTCACAGACGGCTGTCGTCTTGGCGGCAGGAGGACGCGAGCGGTAATCCGATTCCAATTAGCGCTAATCGCAGGAAGCGAGTGCACGCCGTTTTTGTTGCATGGAGGCCGGAGGGCCGGACTTGCCGATGGCCGAGCGAGAGGCTATGATTGCCGTGATGGCTTTTGAACAGGGCCAATTCGTTTAGCATACTGTCTGAACTGGAATCCGGAGAAAGATTTGGGGCGTTGCGAGTTTAATCCGATCATTCGGCCAAATGATGTGGAGCCGTCGATGCCAGGGTATGAAGTAATCGGCGTGTTCAATGCCGGGGTGGCGAGGGTTGGTGAGCAGGTCGTCCTTTTGTTGCGGGTAGCGGAGCGTCCGGTTGGCCTGAGTTCGGATGTCGCGGCGGCGCCCGTCTATGAACCCGATCAAGACGCAGTAGCGGTCAGAGAATTCTCACGCGACGATCCGGAGAATGATTTCTCCGATTTGCGTTTGATCAACACGCCGGGGGGGACGTATCTGACATCCATCTCGCATCTGCGGATTGCCCGAAGTCGTGACGGAGTGCATTTCGAAGTCGATCGGCAAGCGGCGATGAGCGCCTGCAATGCGTACGAGGCTTTCGGTATTGAAGATTCGCGGATCAGTGAGATCGGCGGGGTATACTACATTACGTATGTGGCGGTGTCGCCATCGGGGGTGGTCACGTGCCTGGCATCGACATCTGATTTTGCAGTTTTCGAACGCCATGGTGTGATCTTCTGTCCCGACAATAAGGACGTTGTGCTCCTGCCGGAGCGGGTGGGGGATCGGTACTGGGCGCTGCATCGGCCTGCGTCGTCATTGTTTGCGCGGCAGGATATGTGGATAGCGGAATCACCCGACCTGCTTTGCTGGGGGAACCATCGGCGGCTTATCGGAACGCGCGAGAAGCATTGGGATGGATTGAAAATTGGAGCGGGGGCGGTGCCGTTTGCTGTCGACGCAGGCTGGCTGGAGATATATCACGGTGCGGATGCGAACAACCGGTATTGTCTGGGTGCGGTTTTGATGGATCGGGAGAGGCCGTGGGTTGTGAAGGCGCGATCGAGCCGACCGATATTCGAGCCGGAAGCGGATTATGAACGTCAGGGCTTTTTCGGCGAGGTTGTATTTACGTGCGGTTGTCTATTCGAGGACGGTTGTGTGAAGGTCTACTACGGGGCTGCGGATACGAGTATCTGCTGCGCGGAACTTCCCATTGAACATGTGCTTGACACGCTCGAGTCATAGAGGCTCACCTGGAATGAATCTACATTCGCGTAGCTTGCTTTGCGTCTCGACGGCATTGTGTCTGCGGCAGATTGTGGGGCATGGAGGAGGGGCGGTGCAGGAAGTTTGTGCAAAAAGGACTCGATCCATTTGGCATCAGGGGATGTGTGGCGTATACTTTACGTGTAGCAAGTTTTAGGCGAAGGAGACAAGTCCCACACGGGCGGCAATCATGGGCAGCACGCCATAATACTTCTCCTTTCTTAAAACCAGTTTTACTTGGGGGGGCTGGTCGACGGGTCAGCCCCAGTCTTTTGCGCCGACGACGCAGTTTCCATCCGGCATGCTGCCGGTTGTGTGGCCATTTCTTCATCAGCGGGACGCGGAAAAATCAGTATTTCCCACAATTGACAATACACGCCGCAGGTCCGAGAATAGTGGTATATACGATCATGGAGGATTGTGATGAAAAGGAGTGATCTTCCACGCATGGAAGCTCATCTCGCACCTGCGCCGGCGCGGTTGTAGCGGCCGGTTGCTCTTCCTCCTGAGATTCCTGTCGGGTTGCGACGGTGTGACGCCGGCGTTTGCTGGTGCGCGCGGGTCTCGCGGTTTCGACGGGTGTAGAAGCAATGTGGTGTGAAGTATGGTCAAAGGAGTGAACCATGTCAGCACAATTCCGCAAGAACATGGAGCGGGCGATCGACAGACTGCTGGTCGTTCACGGATGCACTGAAGCTGTTACCGACGCAGATCGCAGGGGGGTCAAACAGGAGGAGCGTGGTGAAGCCGTGACACACGAGATGTTACACTATGCGAATCCCAAGGCGCCCGCGGAATCGCAATCGGAGGATGACCGTCTTCGGCGGCGATGGGGCTTCCAGGATCTCTGTCTTGACCGAGCCCGACCGGTGGCTACATTCGGATGGATGGCGTGTCTGGCGCCGGGAGCCGCGGCGTTGCTGGGCTACTGTGTGTACGAGAGCGTCTTTCCTCTGTAGGATGTGCGGCCATCATCAGTGAAGTCCGCGTCCTGGGATGATTAGGTCTTGCCGGAAGCGGCCGGATGCGATACTGTGGCGATCATGACGTATTTGGCGGTTCCCATAGCGGGTGAAACGATTGAAGATGCAGCCGGACAGATGCGAGAAGCGGTCGCGGCGGGTGCTGAATTGCTGGAATTGCGCACGGACTATCTGGCGGAGCTGGACGTCGTGCATGCGGCTTCCCTGATTACAACGGCTCGTCGGATGGGTGGGGGGGTGCCGCTTATTGTCACGTGCCGCGACAAGAAGCAGGGCGGGGCGAGGGATTACCCGGCCAAGCTGCGTATCGAAGTGCTGCTTGCGGCTGTGAAACAGGGTGTTGAGTACATCGATTGCGAGTACGAGAATTTCGTGCCCACAGAGAATCAGGAGCATATCCGGGCGGCTCTGGCACGAAACTCGGGGACGCGGCTAATTCTCTCGGCACACGATTTTCAGACGCGATTTCGGGATATCGAGAAGGTGTACCGAGACATTTCGAATGTTTGTCCCGGAGCGATACCCAAGCTGGTCTATACGGCCAACCACATCAACGATTGCTTCGAAGCGATCGATCTGCTGCACAAGAAGACGGATCCACGAATTGTACTGTGTATGGGCAAGGCGGGGGCGATTGTACGGCTGCTTGCGAAGAAGCTGGGTAGTGCGGTTAGTTTCGCCAGCATCGGCGGCGATTTGGCGACTGCGCCGGGCCAGTTTTCGGTCGAACAAATGAAGCGGGTCTATCGATATGATTCGGTGGATGCGGAGACGGAATTGTTCGGCGTTATTGCGTCGCCTGTTGGACACTCGCTAAGCCCGGCGGTGCACAACGCGTCTTTGTCGGCCGCGGAGATCAACGGGCTTTACCTGCCGCTGCTGGTGCAGGGCAGGCAGCGCGAGTTCGATTTGTTCATGCGCAACATACTGCATCGCAAGTGGCTCGGCTTCAAGGGCTTTAGCGTGACTATTCCACACAAGCATAACGCTCTGGAGTTCGTGCGTCGGCAAGGGGGGTATATCGAGCCGCTGGCCGAGCGGATCGGGGCGGCCAATACAGTGGTCGTTACAGGGGACCATACGCTCAAGGCATACAACACGGACTATGCGGGAGCGCTCGATGCGATTACCAAGAGCATGGGTATCAGTAGATCCGAGTTGTCGGGCGTGCCCGTTGCGGTGGTGGGAGCGGGCGGGGTCTCGCGGGCGATTGTGGCGGGGCTTGCGGATGCGGGCGCCGATATTACGATCTACAACCGGACTGTGGAGCGCGGCGAGAAGCTGGCCGGCGAGTTTGGCGCCGAGGCATTTCCGCTCGATGCGCTGGCGGGGCTCGATGCGAAGCTGCTGGTTAACTGCACGAGTATAGGAATGCATCCTGATGTGGACGCATCGCCGGTTCCGCAGGAGTACCTGGACAAGGACATGACAGTGTTCGATACCGTGTACAATCCCGTTCGGACGCTGCTTATCAAGCAGGCGGAATTGGTTGGGGCCAGAACGGTGGACGGTGTTTCGATGTTCGTGAATCAGGCGCTGGCGCAGTTCAGGCTGTTTACCGGGCGGGATGGCGATCCGGAGTTGATGCGCCGGACGATGCTGGAGCATCTGCAATAGCCCTGCCCGCTTCGGTCATGCGGTGCGGCTGAGCGGTTTCAACGGCGATCAGTGCAGCGTTTGTTGATCTTCATAGTTGCCTGGGAGAGGGTTTGCGTGTTATAGTGCACGGGCTCGGTTTGTGTGAAGTGATGGAGGATGCCCGGGCGAATTGATATCCGAAGAATGGGAAGACACGAAATATGGCTAAAGCTGAGAAAGTAGTTCTGGCGTACAGCGGTGGTCTGGACACCAGTGTGATTCTGCCGTGGTTGAAGGAGACGTATGGTTACGAGGTGATAGCCTTTGCGGCCGAGCTTGGGCAGGGCGATGAGCTGTCGGGGATCAAACGCAAGGCACTGGCCAGCGGAGCGGTCAAGTGCATCGTCAAGGATCTGCGCAAGGAGTTCGTGGAGGATTATCTCTGGCCGATGCTCAAGGCGGGGGCTGTGTATGAGAAGTCGTATCTGCTCGGAACAAGCGTGGCACGGCCGCTGATCGCCAAGCACCAGGTGGATGTGGCGCATGCCGAGGGAGCGACGGCGGTGGCGCACGGTGCGACCGGCAAGGGGAACGATCAGGTGCGCTTCGAGATAACGTTTATGGCTCTGGATCCGTCGCTGAATATTGTGGCGCCGTGGAAGGACTCGAACTTCACGCTGACGTCGCGAGAAGCGGCTGTGGACTATGCGAAGAAGCACGATGTTCCCATCGAGCAGACCAAGAAGAAGATATATTCGCGGGACCGGAACCTGTGGCATATCAGCCACGAAGGGGCGGACCTGGAGGATCCGGCCAACGAGCCACAGGAGCATCTATTCGTTATGTCGAAGCCCGTCGAGAAGGCGCCGGCCAGGTGCGATTATGTGAAGATTGGTTTCGAGGCGGGGGTACCGGTCAAGCTGGACGGCAAGCGCATCGGCGGGGTCAAGCTGATTGAGCGGCTCAACGAGATCGGCGGCAAGCACGGCGTCGGGCAGGCGGACCTGGTGGAGAACCGGCTGGTGGGCATGAAGTCCCGCGGTGTGTACGAGACGCCCGGCGGAACAATTCTGATGACGGCCCACGATTGTCTCGAACAGGTGACGCTCGATCGGGAGACGCTGCACTACAAGCAGCAGATGGCGTTGAAATACGCGGATCTGGTTTATTACGGACTGTGGTTTACGCAATTACGTGAAGCGATGGATGCTTTTGTCGATGTTACGCAGCAGAACGTGACGGGCGAAGTGCGGCTGAAACTCTTCAAGGGGCGCTGCACTCCGGCGGGAATTACGAGCAAGCGGAGTCTGTATCGTCCCGATCTGGCCAGTTTCAAGATGGGGGCGGAATACGATCCGACGGATGCGACGGGATTCATTCGTCTGTTCGGACTGCCTGCGAAGGTGGCGGGGATCGTTAACAGGGGCGGACGCCGTTAGGGCTGACGCCTGCGCGTGTGGCTGCGCGGTTTGGTAAGCTGCTTTGAACAGGAGGTTTACGGCAGTGCCTCAGTGGATTTGGTTTGCGTTCGTTTTTGCCTTCGGATGCTGTATCGGCAGCTTTCTGAACGTAGTGATCTATCGGCTGCCACGGGACAAGTCGCTGGTGACTCCGCCGTCGGCCTGCCCTTCGTGCGGCAAGCACATCCGATTCTACGATAATATTCCGCTTTTATCCTGGCTGATGCTGCGAGGCAGGTGCAGGAATTGCAGGGCTTCGATTTCCCCCCGGTATTTTGCCGTAGAACTGCTGACGGGCAGCGTTTTTCTGGGTCTGTTCGTGTTGTATTTTCAAGCCGGCGTTCGCGAGGGGCTGGTGCTGCGGAACGGCGGCTGGCTCGTGTATCTGCTGCATATTGCTATGCTGGCGGCGTTCATCGCCGCTTCGGCCATCGATCTGGAACTGTGGATTATTCCGCTTTCGGTGTGCTGGTTTGCTACGGCGGCGGGCCTGGTGGTTTCGGCTGTTGGTCCGCTCGTGATACCGGCTGGTGCGATCAGAGGCTTCGATCTGCTGCCTGTGGCTTCGGCAGAGACTGGGGCGATGGCCGTCGGGGCGGCGGCCGGCTTGGGCGTTTCGTGGCTTTTGGTCACAACCGGCCTGTTACAAAGGAGTTACGAATCCGAGCATGAAGAGAAAGTTTTCGCGCAGGTGCATGAGGCCGATACTGCGCCGGATACCGGGACAAGTCCGGCCGACGAAGTCGAGGAAGAGTTCAATCATCGGCTCGAGAGCTTTCGCGAGATTTTGTTCCTGCTGCCGGTTGTGATCGGCGCCTTGATTGCATATCAGATTGTTGTCAAGGCGGTTGGTGCGGAGGTGCGGATGAGTTTTGCGGCGCAACATCCGGTTCCGGCGGGGTTGCTGGGCAGTTTGTGGGGATATTTCGTGGGGTGCGGCATCGTCTGGGCGATTCGTATCTTCGGGACGCTGGCATTTGCGAAGGAGGCGATGGGGCTTGGGGACGTACACCTGATGGGCGCGGCCGGGGCTGTTGTGGGGCCGGTGCCGGTGGCGATCGCGTTCTTCATTGCTCCGTTTTTCGGGCTGGCCTGGGCGGGCGTACAGATGGTGTCGAAAAAAATTCACCAAATTCCCTATGGTCCCTTCTTGTCTATCGGGGTGCTTGTTGTTATGATTCTTCACGACTGGTTCATGGGGCGTATCGGCCTGATGTTCGGTCGCTGATTTGAAGGAATGATTTTTCCACACAATAAGGAGGTGTCGTATGCGATCTGTCAGCATCAAATCAAGCGTTATTCTCCTATGTCTTGCGGCTCTTCTGCTTCTGCCGGGCTGTACGAACTGGAAGAAGAAGTATGAGGCGCTGAGCGTGGAGTATGAAAACGTCAAGGGCAGGCTGAGTGCGGCCAATCAGGAGAAGAGCCAGTTGGCCGATCGTATCGCTCAGGACCAGCAGACCATAGATGAATTGCAACGCCAGATCGAGGAACTGAACAAGACGCCGGCGGACGCCAGCGGTTTCGGTCCGGGCTACGACGTTGCGTTCGATCCGGAGGCGGGTACGGTTACGGTCACGCTGCCGAATGCGATACTGTTCGCTTCCGGCAAGGCGTCTCTCAAACATGCCACAAGTTCCGAACTCGACCATATTCTGTCGGTTTTGAAAGACAAGTATGCGGGCAAGATGATCGAAGTTGTCGGGCATACCGATACGGATCCGATCCGGAAATCCGAATGGGCGGACAACTGGGAGCTTTCGGCTCAGCGGGCTCTGTCTGTGGCCAGATATCTGATGAACCAGGGAATCGCCGACGACAAGATCAAGGCGGCGGGCCGCGGGCCATCCAATCCGGTTGCGTCCAATGCGACGGCGAGCGGCAAGGCGAAGAATCGGCGGGTGGAGATTGTCGTGCACATCCGGAGTTAGCCTGCATTGCCGAATGTATAAACTGCGAATAATGGCCTTCGTGTCTCAGGGCGCGAGGGCCATTTGTTTTTTGGTGCAGTGCGTGGCGGTCTGAATCTGTCCGCCCCGATCGATGGTGACCCGGATCGCGCCGTCTGCATCGGTGGAGAGAACGGTGGGGCCGGTATGTTCGTTCTTCGTAGAATTCTGCGATAGTTTGCTGCTGCGGTTGCCGCGACTGCACATGACGAGGCGGCTGTTGAGACGTTCGAGGAAGTCGGGATCGGTGGTCCGCTGCGAGCCGTGGTGCGGAGCGATGACAACTTCCGCCTTCAGATCGGGATAGAGACGGAGCAATTCCGCCTGCGCGCGGTGTTCGATGTCCGAGCAGAGCAACACTCGAATGCCGGCAAACTCGATAAGAATGACAAGCGATCGATCATTATCGCTGAGTTCGTCCAGAGCAGGATAATCCGCAGGCGGCCAGAGGATCGTCACGGCCGTTCGGTCGCCCGGCGAAAGCCGGGGAGGGACCGGTGTGATCTCTACGCCGCCGGCTTTCAGACGTTCGGCGAGGTATTTGGCTGTTCCCCATTCGTCCAGGCGTTCGAAGAAGGCGGGATTTGCACAGACCCGACGGACATTGCGACTTTGAATGATCTCGGGAATGCCGTTTATGTGGTCAACGTCGTTGTGGCTGACTACCATGGTATCAAGGCGCGCGAGTCCTTCGAAGTCCAGGAAGGGCGCGACGACTCGCATGCCGATGTTGCTGTGATGCAGCGAACCGGCGTCAAACAAGAAAGCATCGGCACCGGGGATCCGGGCGACTATGGCCTGGCCGTGGCCCACATCGAGACAGGTCAAAGCCAGTTGCCCGCTGTGGGTCCGCTGCCATTTGAGCGAGATGAGAGAACCCGTGAGGATCAAGATAGCTGTTATGGAAACAATGCGCTTGAGGCGGCCGCGACGGGCGGGGCCGAAGCATATAAAGAGGACGATGCAGTAGTAGAGCACGATCAGGCCGGCGGATACGCGGCCAATGAGGATGCAGGACCAGTCGAATTGGGCCAGGAGTCGCACGCTCTGCGCCCAGACTGCGGCGAGACCGGCCGCGACGGCACCGAGAATAGAACTGAGCGTCGGGAGAAGGTAGAACAGGAGCATCTTGAGAAAGCCGAGCGTGAGAATGCCGGCAACCAGGGGGAACATCAGGACCGTCCAGACGGACGCAAGGGGTGTGATCGCGTAGAAGTGATAGAGAAGGATGCCTGCACCGCCAAGCCATGCGGCGAGGCCGACCGCGAAGAGACCGATGACATTGTGTCCGATCCTGCGTCTTGGCCCGAGCGCATCCGGCCGGCGTGATGGGCGAAGGCGTCTTCGTATGCGGGCTAAGGTGGATTCGATGGCGTTGTGAATGCGATCAGTGAACAGGAGAATGCCGAGGACGGTTGTGAAGGACAATTGCCAGCCCGCTTCGAAGAGGTATGTGGGGCGGAGCAAGAGCAGGACGATAGCGGCCAGCGAGAGCGTGTTGAAGGAGTTGGGATTGCGACGCAGGAGGATGGAGAGGCAGAACAGCCAGCCGATGATCGCAGCTCGAAGCGTGGGGGCTCGCGGGGGGACGATGAGCAGGAAAAGGCCGATTGCCATGATGCAGACCACGGCCCGGCCTCGCTTGAGCAGGCCGACGAGTTTGCAGACCCACCAGACGATGCCTATCAGTATGCCGAGGTGGAGGCCCGAGAGGCTGATGAAATGCGTCAGGCCCGTTCTGCGAAAGGCCTCGTATGTGGCGGTATCGATGTCGCCCCGGTAGCCCAGCAGCAGGGCTTCCAGCATGCCCGTGCCCTCTTCGAGTTCGTCGAGGTCGCCTGTGAGGGCTTTGCCTGCTCTTTCGCGTATGAACCTTCGAATTGCAGCGAACATGTTGTTCTTTGCCGGGCGAAGCATTTCGATACCTGCTCGTGATTCAACGGAGGCGGCAGCAGCCACGCCTTTGCGCGCCATATACTCGGCCATGTCGAACTGTCCCGGGTTGGTAGGCCCGGCGAATCCCTCCAGCCAGCAATAGATTTGGATACGATCGCCGGTGTGCAGGTCGAATACCGGCTCGGCCAATTGTACGCGGATGCGCCCCTGGATCGCTGTCCAGCCGGTGGCCGTTTTGGCCTCGTTCAGTCGCAGGTAGAAGCTGGTGGACGGATCGCCCGGCTTGAACCGGCCAAAGGCCCATCGGGTACGGTCGGCAAGGGTCGGCTCGCTGATGATTTTGCCCCGGATGGTTGCCAGACGCGCATCTTCCGTTACGAACCGTCGGATGTCGTTGGGTGGAGCATGATAAAAGGCAGCGATTCGGATTACGCCGAGACAGGCAGAGCAGGTGAAGGCAAACAGGCCGAAGGTGACAGGGGTGAGATGGCGGGCGATTTCCCCCGTTTGCTGGATGATGTAGAGCACGAGGGCGGCTGCAGCGGTGAGCACAAGAACCACGGCCGAGGGCCACAGACGGTGCACGGAGGCGTCCATGGCGAATCTGTTGTGCAGCCATATTCCGCTGATAAGCCCCAGAGCACAGAATACAAGGGGACATGTGGCTGCGATGTGTCTGTGGTATTGCCAGCCCCCGAGCTGTCTGTCGATAGCGGCCAATCTCCGCCTTATCTCGTCCATGCGGCGTACTATAGCACCGCCGGCGCGAATTTCAAGGCGAATCAATACTGATGCTGCGAAATTGTGGTGTTGGTGTCAGATTGGCGGCAGGGGTTCGTCATAGATGGCGGGGGACGAAGCAGCTGCTTTCTCGGCAGTGTGCGGACGGCATGGACCGATTTGCACTGTGGGAAGCTTAGAATGCTGTCGAACGATCAGGGCCGGCAGAAGAATGGCGGCTACAACGGGACGAATTGCCTGGGTTCGGTGTTGGTTTCCATTGTCCATGTGCAGGCTTTTGCGCTCTGCAGTCGGTAGGGAATCAGGACTTCGTATCCCTGCTGCTCCACCCAGGGCTTAAGGAAGGGGAAGGCTTCGACTATCTCCTTCTTCAGGTTCAGATCATCAACCGCCTGGGCTGTGCCTTCGATGCGCACCTGCCGGCTGTTATCCTGGCTTGAGAAACACAACTCGACTGCGGGATTGGCCTGCAACTGTTTGTGGACATCCTTGTCACGGCCTGTGCTGAAGAGCAGGCCCTGGTCGTCCACGCGGGCGAGCATCATGAGGCGGACTCTGGGGCGGTTGCCGTCGAGCGTAGCAAGGCTGAAGATCGGATTGGCTTTTACGAAGTCGAGGATTTCCTGTCTGGTCATGGCGGCACTCCTTTGCCTCGGGCTCAGGAACGTGGCACGATTCTCTCCCGGCCATTCATGTAGGGACGCAGCGGTTCGGGAATGGTCACGGAGCCATCGGCGTTCTGGTACAACTCGAGCATGGGTATCAGAATGCGGGGCGAGGCGATGACGGTATTGTTCAGCGTGTGGCAGAATACGTTCTTCTTCGTTGTCGGGTCCTTGTACCGCAGATTCATCCGGCGGGCCTGGAACTCGTAGAACTTGCTGGCGCTGTGGGTCTCACAGTAGTTCTCGCGGGAGGGCATCCAGGCCTCGATGTCGTATTTTTTGGCCTGGCCTCGTCCGAGGTCGCCCGTGCACACACTGACAACGCGATAGGGCAGTCCGAAGGCCTGCATGACCGCTTCGGCGTTGGACAGTATCTCGGTGTGAAACCTGTCGCTCTGCTCGGCATCGTTCTCGCATATCACGACCTGCTCGACCTTGTCGAACTGGTGAATGCGGTAGAGGCCGTAGGTGTCCTTGCCGGCCGAGCCCGCTTCACGCCGGAAGCAACTCGACATGGCAACGAACTTCATCGGCAGTTCTTCGACGTTGACGATCTCTCCCATTCGATAGGCGGTCAGAGGAACCTCCGCGGTGCCGGCGAGGTTCAGTTCGTCCTTTTCCATGCGGTAGGTCTGTTCTTCGGAGCCAGGATAATAGCCGGTACCCTGCATGGCCTGGTCCTTCATCAAGAGCGGGACCGACATGGGCAGATACCCGCGGGATACCATCATGTCAACGGCGAATCGCAATATGGCCCAGTGCAGCAGAGCGCCGTCGCCTTTGAGCAGGTAGTTTCGCGTGCCGGCCAGTTTGACGCCTCGTTCGATGTCTATGATATCGAGGGCCAGGCCAAGTTCTACATGGTCCCTGGGCTCGAAATCGAATTGACGAATTTCGCCTTCCCGGCGGATTTCGACGTTCTCGGTATCGTCTTTTCCCAAGGGGACTCCCTGATCGGCGGGTTGTGCCACCTGGAGCATCAGGGCATCGAACTGGGGCTGGAGTTGTTTGCTTTGTTCGTCGAATCCGGCTTCTCGCTGCTTGAGTTGTGATAATTCTTCGATGGCGGCTTGTTTCTCTTCCGATTCAAGCCTGGGAATGGACTTGCCGATGCGGTTCTTATCCGTGGCGATGTCCTGCAACTGCCGCTTGACGTCCGTAAGTTCGGCGTCGACCTCAAGCAGTCTGTCGATATCTACTTCGATATGCTTGTCAATCCCGGCCTTGCGGAACTTGTCGGGATCCCGGCGTATTTCTTTGATGTCGATCATAAGGCTAAAGTGTTCGTATCGGCGTTTCTAATCGACCCATCTTCGTACTATCACGACGTTGTTTTGTCCGCCGAAGCCGAAGGATTCGTTCATGACGATGTTCAGGTCGCTTTGGCGGGGCGCGTTCGGGACATAATCAAGGTCCAGATCGGGATCGGGGTCGTGCAGATTCATCGTCGGCGGAATCACACCGCTGTTTATGGCAAGAACGCATGTTATCAGTTCGGCAGCGCCCGCGGCACCGATGAGGTGGCCCAGCATGCTCTTGACGCTGCTGACGGGAACGGTCTTCGCTCGTTCCCTGAAGACAGCTTTGATGGCTTTCGTTTCGATCGAGTCGTTCTCGGTGGTACTGGTGCCGTGGGCGTTAATATAGTCTATGTCCTGATACGTGATGCCGGCGTCGGCGAGTGCGGCTTCGATGGCGGTAACCGCGCCGCGGCCGTCTTCATGCATGTCCGTCACGCGGAAGGCATCTGCGCTGGAGCCATAGCCGATAAGTTCGCAGAGGATTTGCGCACCGCGTTTCTTTGCCGAGGACAGCGATTCGAGGATGACAACGGCTGCTCCCTCGCCGAGTATGAAGCCGTCGCGCGTGGCGGAGAAGGGTCTGGATGCGGTTTGCGGACTATCGTTGCGGGTGGACAGAGCGGTGAGGCGGTTGAAACCGGTTAGTCCGAGGGGATGTATCATCGAGTGGCAGCCACCGGCGACCATGGCGTCGGCACAGCCTTCTCGAATCAGCATCGCAGCCTCGCCGACGGCCTGGGTGCTGGCTGCGCACGCGGTCAGGCAACTCCTGGTAGGGCCCCGGGCGCCGGTCAGCATGGCCAGATGGGCAGCGGGCATGTTGGATTCCTGTTCCAATTCGTGCATGGCGTTCATTCTGCCAAAGGCCACGTCCGCCCACTTGCTCCAGTCCATTTCGTTGTCCTGGTCGTTCCAACCCGCCACGATTGCCGCGAAGAATACGTCGTTGTCCACGGAACCTTCGCCTGCACCGAGGTATATGCCCAGTCTGTCGCGTGCGATACCGTCGGTATGCTGATCTTGCTCGATGGCGATTTGTGCCTGCCTGCACGCCTGGGCGGCGGCTCCGAGAACGAATTGCGAACCGCGGTTGGCGTTTTGGTGCAGTTCCGGCTTGTTGATGTGTTGCGCCAGGTCGTAGTCTTTGACCTCGGCGTCGAAGGTCGTCGGGAACGTCGAGGCGTCAAAAATTGTGTTCGGCCCGATACCGCTCTTGCCCGCCAGCAACGCGTCCCAGACCGTTTGCACATCGTGCCCAAGAGGGCTGACGATTCCCATTCCCGTGATAACGACTCGTTCTTTTTGGTCCTTTGGTTTCATGCGACGGTACTTTAATCGGTGAATTTCTTGAGCACAACGGCGGCGGTCTGTCCGCCATACGTGTAACTGCAACACAGGACGTGGCGGAGTTCCTTCTGTATCGGTTCCAGTGGAATCGTCAGGCTCGCGGCCGCGGGGCGGTTACAATTGCGTGCGGCCGGGATCGTGTTCTGCTGCATGGCGCAGACGGCCGCGACGATATCAACGCCGCCGGCGGCGGCACCGGTGTTGCTCAACATGCTCTTGGTGGGCCAGACGGGCGTGGTTTGTGCGGCAGGACCGAGAAGGTCTGCGAGGGCCTTTGCTTCGGCCAAGTCGTCCCGGGGTATTGCGGTTCCATGCGGGATGACCAGATCGATATCGGCCGGTTGTATCTCCGCATCGGCCAGGGCCTTTTCCATCGCGATACGCAGGCCGGTGCCCTCGGGTTCCATGTGTTCGTACGGTGTGGCGATGCTGTTGCTGCTTCCAAAGCCGGCGATTTCCGCGAGAGCGTTCGCACCGCGAGCAACAGCGTGGTCGAGATTCTCTATGACTATAATGCCGGCCGCTTCGCCAAATACCGACCCTGTCGCATCGGCGTCGAAGGGTCTGCACGCGGCTTTCGGTTCGTCGTTGCCGGCAGAGGCGGCTCGTCCGGTGAGGCACTGGCGAATCATAACGATGGGGTTCACCTTGGCCTCGGCTCCGCCGGCGATTGCAATGTCGCTCGAACCGCGTGCAATTGTGTGTGTCGCTTCGGCTATCGCCAGATGGGAGGCCGTCTCAGCGCATGTGATGGTATTGCTGGGGCCTCGAACATCGTGAATGATGCCGATGTGACATGCGAGCATGTTGGGCAGGTATTTCAGCAGCCACAGGGGCGTTACGCGCTGGAGACCCTCGGTGCCCCATTTACGAAGATCGAACGTGCCGTTTTCGACGCTGGCGGCGACGGCGGGAGCCAATTCAACCAGATCGCAGCTTATCAGACCCGCACCGAGGTTTACGGCCATTCGGGCCGGATCAACGTTGATACCGTCCGGGTCAATGCCTTTTGTGACGATGCCGCTGTGTCGGAGGGCCTCCGCGGCGGCCAGCACTGAAAGCTCAATGTCGCGCGACATGAGTTTGGTGGCCTTGCGGTGCGATTTGGGGACATGCTTTCGCACATCGAAAGGCGGAGCCTCGCCTGCGATCCGGCACGTGAAGCCGACGGGGTCGAAGGCAGTGATACGGTTGATCCCGCAAGCACCTGCTGAAAGGCCCGACCACATTTCGTCGACTGTCAGGCCGAGCGGTGTGACTGCGCCGAGACCTGTTATAAGTATGCGCGGGCCGCTCATGATTGTTGTCCCGAAGAAGGCGTATCCGTTGCAGCATTCTGAGTGCGGACATCTCGGAGGAGCGAAGCGAATACGGATGTGTCCGAGCCGAATACGAAGTTCTCTTTGGGAAACGCTTTGCCCGCCAGATTGCGGTCTATGTGGCTGAACATGAGGTCTATTTCAGCGATCGGCCTGCCGTCGCGTGTGATCCTGCCGCTCGTGCCGGCTGCTTCCGGGGCTATGGAATCCAGCGTTGCATCCAGGCGTATCGTATCGCCCGGCTGCACGTAATCGACGAATTCCGCCTTCTTGATCTTGGCGAGAATCACTTTCTCCTCGAAATTGCCTGCTTCGCCCACGAGTATGCCCGCAGTCTGCGCCATCGCTTCAATCATGAGGCATTCGGGCATGACGGGGAATCCGGGGAAGTGGTCGTGCAGATGCTCTTCAGCAAGCGTCACGTTCTTGATAGCGCTCGCGTGGCTGCCACTCTTGAATTCCACGAACTTGTCAATCCAAATCCAGCGCATCAGCGTTTCGTAGCTCTTTCGTATGCGGAGATATTGCGGCCGTTCCAGTCCGGAGTCCGCGCCAGACCGGAATATACGACCGGCCCATTGCCCGGTGCCTGTGCTATGCGGCGTTCAACTTGCCTTCGATGTAGTTCACTATTGCACCGACAGTGAAAAGATCGCCGAGCTTATTGATATCGGGATCCTTCTCGAACTCACTGATGTCCGTATGGGGCAGTTTCTCCCGCAACTCCTTGAGGCCCTTGTCCGTGAGTTTGCCATTGCTTAGATACTCAGGGTTGTTCATCAGGCTCTCGGCCGGGAACAACTCCTCGCGTGGGATCTTAATCTCAAACGCCTTTTCCAGACGGAAGACGATGTCCAAAAAGTCAATGCTCTCGGCACCCAGGTCGCCCATCAAAGTGGCTTCGAGAGTCGCCTCATCTTCGTCAACGGCCAGTGCATCAACCAAGACTTCCTGGACCTTCTGGATAATCTCATCCCGACTCATTGCCATGCTATCATGCCTCCAGTACTACTTGTTCGTGTAACAATCCTTGTTTCCTGTATCGCACAAGTCCGTTGCGCCTAAGCAGGCGGCGGACCATTGGTCTCTGCATCAGTATACAGCAGTTTCCAGCGTTTTCGCATGCTTGCGATGATTGCCGCATCTATATTGGACATATCCGGCCGCCGATCTGAGAGATTGAAATGTCGCAACGCAATCTTCGCTTCAACAATACGTTCATCGCCCACGGCACCGACACCGGTGAAGCTGCTTTCCTTATCGTCGATGTTCCTGGCCATCACAGTGTATTCAATCTGTGCTCCGGGGGCCAGAAAACTCTTGTATTTTACATTTCTTGTCTGTTGGAGCAATATCATGCTGTTGGCGAAGTCCTGTTCTTCGCGTACGAGCCACGATGCCGATTCGACCATGCCCTGCAGGAGGAGCACGCCGGGCAGCACCGGAAACGCAGGAAAGTGGTCCCCAAGGTACTCCTCAGCCAAGGAGAGGCCTTTGACCGCCTTGATTTGGCGGCCACGGGTGAGGCCAACGACTTTGTCAATCAGGATAAACTTCATATTGGCATCATTTCACTGTGCACCGGTCCGCAGCCACGCAGATATGCGGTCGCAATCGGTTTTGCCCCTGCTGCATACGGCAGCGGTGCGATACGATATACCAGACGTGGCGGCTTTTCCAGCTTTTTCCTGACTTTGGTGCACAGATTATGCGGGGTAGAACGAAACAGCAGGCTACGGCGGCGAGCAGCAGAATGTTATCTGGAATTCAGACGGGAAGGGTGGCGAAGAGTTGCACTGGCATGTGCAACGTGCTGACTATCAGGTTTGTACGCGGATAGTACTTCATTGCGGGCCGGAGAGCAGGTATACTGTCGAGCATGAATGTACGCAGTGCACGAGTCGAAGATGTACCGGCAATCAATGCAATCATAGCTTCATACGCCGAGCGCGATCGGATGCTTTTCCGATCGATTGCGGATATCTATGAAAACCTGCAGGGGTTCATTGTGGTTGACATTGATGGCGATATTGCGGGTTGCTGTGCGCTGGAGGTTGTGTGGTCGGACCTGGCGGAGATCAAGTCGCTGGCTGTAGCAGAGGGGCATAAGGCAAAGGGCGTTGGGCGGGCGTTAGTTAACGCAGCAATGCATCAGGCGGGTGAATTGGGTGTTTCGACGGTCTTTGCTCTGACGCTGGAACCGGCGTTTTTCCGCAAGCAGGGCTTTATGCAGGTGGCCAAGGAGGAGCTTCCCATGAAAGTGTGGAGCGACTGTGCGCGTTGCCCGAAGCAGCAGCATTGCGACGAGTTGGCCTTTACGAAGCATACTTCGTGATTCCGGCACGGGGGTTCCCAAGGGCTGCCACTAATATTGCGTCCCATAATACCGATGGCGAGGTATCGGCCGGTGCTTTACCTTCGGCGGGGGAGAGGTTTTCGTCGATTTCAAGCATTTTGGGACGTGCAGCAGGGTTCTTGTATGTGGGAACTGAGCATCCAGGATGGCACCGTGATGGCGCATGGCAGTCTTCCAGCACGTAGCGATCACTTTCGAGAGAAACACGAACGAATCATAAGTCCTGTAGTGTGAGTGTGTTACCGCAAAGCGGAGCAGTCAAAATGTTGCGGTTTTAACACAGAGCAAATAATATCTTGACATCGACTCGCGTGATCGAGTATAAATGGGTATCGGTGGTAGTATAGGTATTATGGGTGGTGCAGTGCGCTGTGGCTTAGTCACGTTACTTGTTGCGACACTGCATCGATGTCGTTTTCGGTAAGATAAGGAGGAGTGGTATGTGTAAGAAACTGGCAGTGCTGTTCGTTGCGCTGATTCTGGCGGGTACTTCCCAAGCAGGCGTAGTTCTATTGGTGAGCGATTCCCTTGCGCCGGGCGTTGAGGGCGAGGACCATCTGGATGATGCGTTCGTGAGTTTCCTTGAGGGTCTCGGTCACACGGTTGATACGAGCGGAATGGGTGAGGCGTATCGTGAGGGCAATGCCCCGTTCGCTGATGATGGGAAGGTGGCGGCTCTGGAATCAGCGGATCTGGTTGTTGTCAGCAGGCGAACCAGCAGCGGCAGCTATGACAATGATCGCAAGAACTGGAATGAATTGGGCACTCCGCTGTTGCTGATGAATGGTTATCTGGTACGAGGTGAGGCCAGCAGCAAGCGATGGGGTTGGGCGGCCGGCGCGGCTGAAGAGGCCAGTCCGTCGGCGACGACGCTTGATCTGGGTGATATGGGCACGGTCGAGATCTTCGACTTCTCCGGCGCGCCGACGCCGGGAGAAGCCCCGAAACCCGCGTATCTGGCGAAGAAGGACGGGAGCAGCGAGTTTCCGGATATGGCCGAGGTATTGGGCACGTTCGACGGCTACGATATGCTGGTGGACATTCCCGCAGGCACAGATTTGGATGCCCATAATGGGACGGTTGACAAGTACGGCGTTGCCGGTGGGCGTAGAGCCTTCCTGGGCCACTGGGGCTATGATGCCGACGGCCCGTATGACTGGAGCTCGTTCGTAACGGATGGTTACGAGGATGTGGTGGGCCAGACGGTCAACACACTGATACCTGAGCCGACGACCATCTCGTTGCTGGGTCTGGGAGTACTGGCCCTGCGCAGGAGACGACGCCAGAGCTAAGGCTTGTCAGACAATACACAATAGAACAGGAACAACGAGCCGTGGGCTGATTGCCTGCGGCTTTTTTCTATCCTACCTGTCGTCGCTGGAATAACGCGATTGCTAGCGCGAGAATTGCCCCAGTATAACAGGCGGCATAGGAAGCTCCTATCAGGAGGTATCGCACCGGAACGGTGCTGCCTTCGTAAATGGCGTCACTTATCCAGAATACCTGGAGATTGGGAACGACGAAGTAGCAGATGCGAGCCCACAATTCGGTGTCGGCCCTTGAGCCAAATGTGTAGTCGCTGACGAGGCCGAGGAGGAAAATGCCGATGCAGGCCGAGAGTGTGACAACGATATTGAAGCGAGTCGAAATGGCAACGGCCAGAGCCACGACGATCAAAGACGCCAGCAAGAGGAGTATCGACCCATATATGTCGAGGGCGTGAATCCCGTTGTTGGCGGGGTTGAAGGTCCAATCTCTATCGATTACCCCCAGGAAGATGATGATGACGGTCGCGAAAATGGCGGTTAGAACGATTGCCGTGGAGGAGAATTTCCAATCGTAAGCGTAGTTGAAGAATGCGGTTAGCAACAAAACGACCGCGCAGGCCAGACCTGCGGGAGCAAGAACCGTCCAGTCATGTGTATCGTTCACCGTTTCGAGGACACCATGGCGGATGGCCATCAGCAGAGCGATAGTGCAGATGTAGTGTGCCACGGCGACAGCGGCTGCGACGCCGAGGAACTTGGCCAGAATGAAGACGGGGCGCTGGACTGGTTTGCTTAGAACGGTCTGAATGGTCCTGTTGTCCAGTTCTTCGGCCACGGCTCCCGAGGCCGAGAACACGGCGACGAACAAACTCGCCAAGAACAGCGTAGATAAGCCTATCTCACGGAGCAGCTTGTTGTCGTCGCTCATCGTGTACATGGTTATCGAGGGGCTCAAGAGAAAGAGCAGGAGGGCGACAACAATAATGATGGCGTACACGGGCTGTCTGAGTGTTTCAACGAAGGTGTTCTTTGCTATTGTAAGTAACTTATTCATTTCTCGCCTTCGGGTCACCAGAGTCCGGGACAGATGCCGTTGATTCGCTACGCGAGCATGGTGTAATTGACTTTATTATAATTGTCGCTATGCTAAGGTAACATCCGTTGTTATATTGCACGACTTGTGATTTGTAAAGCACCACTTGATAGATACTCGGAAAGTGGTATCTTGTTCGATGTTCCTAATCGGGGTAGGAAATGACGACATCGTCGAAGCGTCCTGAAAATGTAGCTTGGGCATCGCTGGTTCTCAGCGCGATCTTTTTCATCGCCGCGTTTATTCTGGGGCGATGGAGCGGTTTCTTCGCGGTTTCGGCCATTGGCTGGTTCAGTGTGGTCGGCGTGCTCATATGGTTCGTCCTTGGTGTTCAGTTTCATCAACGCGTTCTTGCCGAGCAAGAGAAGCTGGACATGTCGCAACTGGCAAAGGAGAATGCGGAAACCATATTCCAGGCCAAAGGCGAGCGTGCGGCGGTATTTGCGGTAGCCCAGCGCAGACTGGAAATGCTGGAGAAATGGTTCATCCCCGGCTTTTCCATCCTCATTGCCGTGTATGAAATCGGCATAAGCCTGTATCTATTCAGGACCATACCCGGCGGCGGGGACATTGAGACGCGGCAACCACTGCTTTGTGCCGTCTTGATGACGGCCATTGCGTTTTTGAGTTTCCTTTTGTCGCGGTATTCCACGGGGATGTCGGCCGAGCCCAACTGGCGGCCTCTTCGGGCGGGCGGCAGCGTTCTGCTGGCGTTGGCGCTGGCCTGTTTCGCGCTGGCTGTGGGTTTGGCGCTGGTACATTTTCAGATACCGGTCGTCGTACGGGTGATGCGTTACGTTATCCCGGGTTTGTTGATAATCCTCGGAGCGGAGACGGCTCTCAACAGCATATTCGACATATACCGGCCGCGGGTGAAGGGGCAATACGACAGGAGCGCATTTGACAGTCGGCTGCTCGGGGTCATCAACGAGCCCGGCGGCATTTTCCGCAGTGCTGCGGCTGCGATCGACTATCAGTTCGGTTTCAAGGTCTCTCAAACATGGTTTTACAAGCTTCTCGAGAGGGCGATTGTACCGCTGATTCTGTTCGCTGCGACGGTTCTGTACCTACTGAGCTGTTTTGTGGTGGTGGCACCGAATGAGGAGGCCATAATCGAGCGTTTCGGCGACCCCGTCAGTGACGCCAACGAACCCCGGCTCGTCGGCCCGGGGCTGACGGTCAAATGGCCCTGGCCCATTGAGAAAGCGTACAAGTACCCCACGAGTAAGATTATTGAGCTGGACGTCGGTTTCGTTCCGAAGAGGGACCCGGAGACCGGCGAAGTTATTCGCGAGAAGTTCGTTCTGTGGGGCAAGAGCCACTATGAAGAGGAGTACAGCGTTTTAGTAGCCAGCGCGCACACGGGAGACGATTTGCCTGAAGGTGCGGTGCCCGTGAGTATTGTCAAAGTGAATCTGCCGGTACAGTACAAGGTACGGGATCTATATGCTTTCCTGTACAATCACCGCGATCCGGAGCAGTTGCTCGAAGCGATTTGTTATCGAGAACTGACCACTCTTATGGCCAGCTCGCAGGTGGAAGTGGATGATGCGCGGAGTTCCATTGCGGCGCAAGGGGACAGCTTGCTCGGGGCCGGCAGAAACAAAGCGAAGAGGCGGTTAAGCGAGGCCATTCAGGAAGCCGCTGATGCACAGAATCTCGGAGTTGAGATTGTCTTTGTGGGCTTGCAGGGCATCCATCCTCCACCGGAGGTGGCGCCTGCGTACCAGGCTGTCGTGGGGGCCGGACAGGAAAAGGAGGCCATGATCCTGGTGGCGGAGGCTATGCGTAACAGGCAACTGAGCCTGCTGGCGGGCAGTGTGGAGGCGGCGAACGATCTCCATGCTCTGGCCGCTCAATATCGTGACGCAGAACAGAGCGACGACCCCAACGTGGTGAGGGCTCTCGGCAATCGCCTCGATGACGCCTTCGATCAGGCTAAAGGGGAGATCTTCGTCAAGCTGCGTGACGCGCAGAGCTATGCCTTCGAAAAGGCTACCGAGGCGAAAGCGACGGGGATGCGTTTCAAAGATCAACTCAAGGCGTACATCGCCGCTCCGGAGATTTACAAGCACGAACTTCAAATGACCGCACGGGAAAAGGCGCTGGCCGACGCCCGAAAATACGTGGTGCTGGTAGACCCGAATGAGCATCAGGTCTTTCAGGTAGATATGCAGGAGAAACTGACGCCGGGTCTGTTGGACGTATTGCCGCAAACTCAGGAGAATGCCGAACAATGAAAAACATCGCAACCACCATTCTGATCATCGTGATCGTCGTAATCATGGGACTGTATTTCGTGTCCTTCCAAGTGCGGGAGACGGAAACGGCGCTGGTGACGACGTTCAAGAAGCCCGAACGGTCGCTGACCGAACCCGGCTGGTATTTCAAATGGCCCGTTCCGATTCAACAGGTCCATCGTTTCGACTCGCGCATGCACGTTCTCGAAGGCGACGTGCGGGAGACGACAACCAAAGGGGCCGTTCCGATCATCGTCAACACATATGTGGTCTGGCGTATCGCGGATCCGCTGGAGTTCTTCAATTCCGTCCAGACGGTGAATGAGGCCGAGCGCAAACTGCTGAGTCGAATCGGTGATACACAGAATCGGGTGATCGGACAGCACACATTCGGGGCGTTTGTCAACAGCAACCCGGAGGACGTCAAGATCGTGGATATCGAGCAACAGATGCTGGAGAATCTCCGCGATCCGGTGCGCGCAGACTACGGCATCGAGATTGTCACACTCGGCATCAAGCAGTTGCAGGTGAACGAAGACGTCACGGCCAAGGTGTTCGATCGTATGCGGGCCGAACGGCGTCGACGGACGGAGATTACGCTGGCCCAGGGCAAAGCGGAAGCGAGTCGGATTGAGAAGAATGCCGAGACGATACGCAGCGCATTGCTGGTGGCGGCCGATGCCAGGGCTACAGCCATTCGCGGACAGGGCGATGCCGAAGCGGCGAGGTACTATGAACTGCTTCAGGACGATCCGGAGTTTGCAATGTTCCTGCGGGACACCGAGGCGCTGCAGAACATCCTGCAGGATCGCTCCACCATCATTCTCAGCGGGGACTCGGAGCCGATTACGTTGCTCAAGAAGCAACCGTCGCTGAAACCCGAGGTTGAAGGCGAGGAGCAATAGTTGGTAGCCAGTTTGTGGTTGGCGCGTTGTAGCTAATAATCGGGAAGCATTATGGATCAGGAAAACGAAAACCGCGACCTGGAGTTGCAGGCGAGTGGATCGTCCGAACGGGTCGAAGAACTGGATGCTGCGGGCAAGTCGCTTTCGGATGCTTTGCGGCTGAGTTTCTTCATTCTCAAGATCGTCATGGCGATTCTGATTGTGGCCTTTCTGGCTTCGGGATTCAAGACGATCGGCAGCGACGAGGTGGGGTTGCTTTTGCGGTTCGGGCAGTTTGTGCCTGTCGGCGAGGAGCGGGTCATAGGGCCGGGCGCCAAATGGGTCTTTCCCTATCCCATAGACGAAGTTATCAAGATACCTGTCAAGCGCAAGGTGAACGTGCCCATCAATTCTTTCTGGTACTATCAGACCCAGGCCGAGTTGCTCAATGAAGAGCAAGATCGCCGGCGGATACCGCCGAAACTCGATCCTATGAAGGACGGATATCTTCTGACGCACGGCGGGCGAGTGGGCGCACAATCCAGGGCGGAGGACGGTACGGACTATAACATCGTGCACACGCGATGGCAGTTGACCTATCAGATCGATGACGCCGAGCGGTTCTTTCGGAACGTCTATGTAGACGCCGCCAAACCGGGGGATGTGTATTTCGATCTGATTACCGAGAGTGTGGAGCCGCTGCTTACAAGCGTTTTTGAAGACGCGGTAGTGACGGCAATGGTCGACTACACCATCGACGGCGTGCTTTTCGAACGTGTTGCTGCCGTTACGGATCATGTCCGGACACTTGTGGACGAGAAGCTGGATGCAATCAACAGCGGCATTCGCGTGGTATCCGTCCAGCTTGTGGACAAGACGTGGCCGCGACAGGTGGACCAGGCGTTCCAGGAATCGATTACGGTGAGCCAGCAGGGCGACCAGATGATTCGCGAGGCGCGCACGCGGGCCGAGAACGTGCTGAACGAAGCAGCGGGTCCTGTTGCGGCCCAACTGTACCAGGCGATTCGCGACCCGAACGCTCCGGAAGACGAGTTGGAAACATTTTGGAGCCGGTTATCGGGGCAGGCGCAGAATCTGATTTACGATGCGCAAGCGTATCGCAGTTCGGTTGCGAAGAAGGCGCGGGCCAGTGCGGACTATCTGCAGAGTCTGTTGCCTGAATATCGCAAGCGTCCGGAACTTGTGCTTCAGAGGCTGTATCTCGACGCGATTGAGAACGTCTTTGCCAATGCGGACGAGAAGATCATTCTCGAACCGTCCGGCGAACCTGACAGAGAAGAGCTGAGGATACTTTTGAACAGAGATCGTTCGCTGAAACCGAAGAAGGGTGGCCAGGCGACGACAGGCGGGCAGCCGGGGCAATAAGGCCATGGCCGTCACAAGTTGTAACATCATGTGAGACATAACAAATGGCGCATCAGCATCTGCATTTACGAGAAGACGTCGGCGACGAACAGACCCAGGGCAAGCAGCTTCGCGTGAGCATCGCGTTGCTTGGGACATTGGCCGGCGGCGTTTTGTTGATCAACAGCGGCATAGCGAAATACGTGTACGGTCCTGACGTTACGGACTTTCTGGCGATGCTGGGCGCGTTACTGCTCGGTCTGCCTATTGTAATTCACGCGGCCGCCAGTGCGATCCGGCGGGAATCCCACATGGACGAGCTGGCCGCTCTGGCGATCGTGGCTGCATTTGCTACGCAGAACTACGTGGCGGCGGGCGTCATCGGCTTTTTCATGTTGCTGAGCGAACTGGTCGAGACCCGAACCGCCCTCGGCGCGCGTGCTTCGATCGAGTCGCTGATTCATCTGACGCCCACGAAGGCGAGTCTGCTCAACAGCGACGGCAGCGAGACGGAAGTGAAGGTCAGCAGTCTGCATGCAGGCGATACGGTTCGCGTGCGACCCGGCGACAATATTCCGGCCGACGGCGAGATTCTCAAAGGGGTCAGTTCGGTCAACGAAGCTACGATTACCGGCGAGTCGCTTCCTGTGGACAAGGTTCCGGGCATGCAGGTGTTTGCGGGCACGAACAACCTGACGGGGGTGATGGATATCACGGTGACCAAGGCCGGCAAAGACACGACGCTCGGACAGGTGCAGTCTTTGATCATGCAGGCCGAACAAACCAAGATACCGATCATGCGGATCATCGACAGGTACGTGAAGTGGTACGTGCCCACCATTTTGATGATCGCGGCGGTCTTTTTGTTCTTTACGCGAAGCATCGAGCAGGCCATTACCATTCTCGTGATAAGTTGTCCGTGTGCGTTTATCCTGGCTACTCCGACGGCGATGGTGGCGGCCGTTTCCGCGGCGGCGCGGCTGGGCGTTCTGGTCAAGAACGTGGCCGATCTGGAGATTGCCGGGCGGATGTCCGCAATGGTGTTCGACAAGACCGGCACCGTGACGACCGGTCGCTTGTACGTAACCAAACTCACACCCGCCGAGGGGGTGGAGGCGGCCGAGTTGCTGGCCGTGGCCGCTTCGGCGGAGAAAATGAGCAAGCACCCGGCGGCGCGCGCCATTAACGAGGTGGCCAAGGAGGCGAATATCGCCCTGCAGGAGACGGACCACTTCGAGGAGGTTCCGGGCAAGGGCGTCAAAGCCACGGTGGATTCGGCAAAGATCCTCGTCGGGCGCGATACATTTCTTAAGGAAAACAGTATCGATTCGGCCGGGTTGCCCGATCCGAGTCTGCACGAAGAGCAGGGCTTCAGTACGCTGTATGTTGCCAGAGACGACAAGTGTATCGGTTGGATTGGGTTGCAGGACAAGACACGTCCGGAGGCGCAACGGGCGGTGGCCGAACTGTTCGATCTGGGCATCAAGCGTGTGACGATGCTGACGGGCGATCGCAAGGAAGTGGCCAATCGGGTGGCTGCGGAACTGGGCTGTACGGATTACCGGGCGCAATGTCTGCCGCAGGACAAGCTGGCCATTGTCGAGCAAATCAAGCAGGACGGCCACACGGTGGTGGTTGTCGGGGACGGTATCAATGACGCGCCGGCGCTGGCGGCCGGAGATCTGGGCATAGCCATGGGGGCGGCCGGCAGTGATGTTGCAATCGATTCGGCTTCCATTGCCCTGATGAGCGACGATTTACGACGGCTGCCTTTCCTTGTCGAGATATCGAGACGCACCAGGAGAGTCATCGCCCAGAATCTTGCATTCGGCATGATCTTCATTGTTGCGGGGATATCTCTATCGAAGTTCCTCAGTCCTGAAGTTGCTGCAGTGTTGCATTTTGCCGGTTCTCTGGTGGTTGTATTCAACAGTGCCCGGTTGTTCCGTCATGGAGAGGAACTGGACCAGTAGGCTTTTGGTGCGTTGCGGGCATTGTGACGTCCTCGCAGTTGCCAATGTTTCGGCAGCACCCTGTGAATCTGCAAAGTTACAATAAGACGTGATATCATGGAATATGCAATTGAGACATTCTCTCTAACGAAGATATTCTCCGACTGGTGGGGCCGCGCGAAGGTGTACGCGGTTGACGATCTGAACCTGCAGGTTCATCAGAACGAGGTTTTCGGCCTGCTGGGTCCCAATGGATCGGGCAAGACAACCACGATCAAGATGCTGCTCGGATTGCTCCATCCGACGAAAGGCAAAAGCCTTTGTCTTGGTGGTGACGCGACGGATTCGAAGATCAATGCCCGCATCGGCTTTCTTCCCGAGGAATCGTATCTGTACCGCTATCTCAACGCCCGGGAAACGCTGGATTTTTACGGCCGCATTTTCGGTCTGGACCGACAGGTACGCAAGATGCGAATCGAGGCTTTGCTGGATATGGTTGGTCTCAAGGCGGTTGCGAACCGACCCGTCGGCACGTTTTCGAAGGGAATGGCGAGGAGAATAGGACTGGCGCAAGCGCTGATAAACGATCCGGATTTGCTGATTCTGGATGAACCGACCACCGGATTGGATCCTATAGGCACCAGACAGATCAAGGATCTCATCATCAAGTTGGCCGACCGCGGCAAGACCATCTTGTTGTGCAGCCACCTGCTCGCCGATGTTGAAGATGTATGTAACCGGATTGCAATTCTTTACGGCGGGCGGGTTCAGGCCAAAGGCCAGGTTCGTGAACTGCTTCAGCAAACGAACAAACGTTTGATCACAACGGATGCGATAAGCGACGACGCGCTGCAGCGAATGGTTGCAATTGCTCGTGAGGAAGACTCCGAGTGCGCGGTTGATTCGCCGATGGAAAGGCTCGAGTCGTTCTTCGTGCGAACGATCAGCGAAGCGCAGCAGGAGGAACGTCCGACCAGCGGGGCGGTAAGCACCACCAAGATCGGAGAATTCCTGGCCGGGGGCGACAAAGCCGAGAGCATACTGGATAAGCTCGTTTCGGCTGCGCCTGCTGAGAAACCCTTATCGGAGGAAGTTGAGACGGAACGGGTCGAAGCACCAAAACCGACGAAGGCCGATCAGGGGATGCTCGAGTCCCTGACGCAGTCTTCCAAAGAAGGGCCGTCCTCGTCTACGACAGCGGCCCCGGATGTGGAGCCTGTCGAAAACGAGACTCCCGAAGTTGCCAAGAAACCCGACAAGAGTATACTCGACGAGTTGACTGGTTCGCCCAAGCCCGAAACAGAGAGACCCATGCGCAGCGAGCAAGAAGACGGCGGAGGCTCGACGAATGCGTAATATCTGGGCTATCGGCATCAACACGATCAAGCAGGCGGTACGCATGCGTATCGCCGCGATCTTCATTGTTCTTCTTCTGATTCTCCTGCCCGTTCTCGGGCTTTCCGCGACCGGTGACGGAACGTTGCGCGGACGTCTGCAGACATTTGTCAGTTACGGGATGTCGCTGACGAGTCTGCTGCTCGGATTGCTGACAATCGTCGTTTCGATTTACACACTCAGTAGTGACATTGCGCAGCGGCAGATCTACATGGTGCTGACCAAGCCCGTCCGCCGACACGAACTGGTACTCGGAAAACTGCTCGGCGTGGTCATGCTTGACGCAGTACTTCTGGTGCTCTTTACGGGAACGATATACGGAATTGCCACCTACATGCCCGAGTACTACGACGCCAATCCCGTCGAGTTGGCTGAGGCACGCAATGAGTTTTTGACGGCCAGGAAGGCCCTGGTGCCTCCCGATCCCGACGTTTCCGAGCAGGTCAGACAAAGATACGCGGAGTTGCAGCGCAGCGGTCAACTGGATCAGGTGTTTCAGGGAATGGATCAGCAGGCCGTTATGACGCAGCTTACGAATCAAATGAAGCTGAACAGACGGGCGGCCGAGGTCGGCAGCGAACTGATCTGGGAATTCGAGGACGTTGACGTTCGCGATCCTAATGGAAGTGTTTTCGTTCGCTTCAAGTATGACGTTTCGGTGCCACCGCCGGACGAGCAGGCGTATGGCCGCTGGTTCGTGGGAGATTATCGCTATATCAAGTATGGCACGGAAAGTGAAGCGGTGCTCTATCCTCCCTTTGATCGCAAGGATCCTATACGGACGTTTCGCGAGATTGAGATGCCCGCCCATGTCGTGGCTCCCGATGGTTATCTTGCGGTGGCGTTTTTCAACCCCCCGATGAACAATACGACAGTGATCTTCCCGCTGGAAGACGGCCTGGCGGTGTTATACAAGGCTGACAGTTTTACGGCCAATTTCCTTCGCAGCGTGCTGTTGATCTTTTTGAAACTGCTCTTTCTGGCCTGTTTCGGGCTTTTTGCGGCTACGTTTCTGTCGTTTCCGGTGGCCATCCTGTTGTGTCTGGTCGTATTCTTCACCGCCAGCTTCAGCGGTTTCGTTATTGAATCGTTCGACTATCTCAGTGACAACATGAGCATGATCTACTCGTTCAGCATTAAGTGGATCGTTCGTATGCTGCCTCAGTTGGACAGAGTGAATCCCAATGACTATCTGGTTCCCGGCCGGCTGTTGAGCTGGGATGTGGTGAGCAGAGCGCTGTTTGTCCTCGTATTGATAAAGGGTCTGTGTCTCCTGTTGCTTGGGCTGATTATTTTCAAGTTCAGGGAAATAGCCAAGGTCATCGTATAGTTGAACATGAGATTACGCGATTTGCTAATTTGTTCGGTTTCTCTGCTTATTGCCGCCGGGCTGCTTATCGGTGCCGGCATGCAACTCGATTATATCAGCAGCCAGCGCAAGGAGATGAAGCTGATTACCAACGAGCCGCTGGAGAATGCGCCCCCCTCGCTGGCTTTCGCGACCGTGGCGATGGGAGCGTTTAGGGGCCTGGTGGTTGATGTTCTCTGGATACGGGCGGACAACCTCAAGGAGAAGGGGCAGTTTTTCGATGCCAAGCAATTGGCCGAGTGGATAACGACGTTGCAGCCCAGGTTTGCTGCGGTCTGGGAATTTCACGCGTGGAACATGGCGTACAACATTTCCGTAGCGATTCCGGCCAGCCAGCCCGATCAAAGGTGGCGATGGGTTCGCAATGGCTATGAGCTGCTTCGCGATAAGGGTATCGAACTGAATCCGAACGCCATCGGTCTGTACCGCGAGCTGGGGCGGATATTTCAGCACAAGATAGGCGACGTCTCGGATGACGCGCACAAGTACTACAAACTGCAGTTGGCCACGGAGATCGGTCCCTTGCTCGGACCCGCCGACAACGCATATTTCGACGCTCTCGTCGAAGCACCGCGGCAATGGCGCGACATTCTGGTGGACCCGAACGTCAGCGAACTCGTTGAGCGGCTCAGAGAGGCCGATGAGGTGTTCAAGGAGGCGGACAGTCAGGAATTTGTGAGCAGTTATCTTTCGCTCCGCCAGGAATCTCGGCGTTTCGACCCCAATGCGGCACAGGTCATCGACGATTACCGGCAAAGCGAGGCTCTTGACAAGTTCGACGTTTTCGCGAAGGCGTATCAGCTTCGCAAGCGCTGGAAGCTCGATCCGTACAAGATGCGCGAACTCAACCGCAAGTATGGCCCACGGGATATTGTCGACCCCAACGCCTCCCGGCAACCGCTCGACTGGCGGCATCCGGACGTGCACGCGATTTACTGGGCGGTCAAGGGGCTTGAGGTGGCGGCACGAGATGAGGGAGAAGAGGTAAGCGGCGATGTGGTCAATACCGACCGCATGGTGGCGCATGGTCTGCAGAATCTTTTTCGCGGCGGCAAGCTTATCATCTATGACGTTCCCGTCGAGATGCCTTCCGAGGACCCTTCAGAGCCGCCGCAAGTCCGTATGCAGAAGCAGGTATTCCTGCGGCCGGACCTCCGCATGTTCCAGTCCTACAACGAATCCGCGCTTGCCATCATTGAGAAGTACAGAGAATCCGAGCGGGAAGGGCGGGAGCAGTCGCTGGAGAATGGGCATCGCAATATGCTCACGAATGCTCTGCTGATGTTCTATCAATCGGGCCACAAGCAGGGCGCGCAGAAGATACTCAATATGCTTAGGGAGTACTATCCGAGGCCGGAGTTCAATGTGCCGCTCGTTCAGTATGCTCGCAAACGGATGCTGGAGGAACTCGACAGCGTGGGGCTCAAGGATGCCAGAGAGCAGGTGCTGGCGTTGTTGCGTCAGGCGTACTATCTGTTTGCCATTCACGATGACGATGCCGCCTACGGCAGGGAAGAGTTCGCCAGGCAAATCCATGAACACTACAAGGCGAGTTATCTCGATACGAATCGTATCGATTTGCCTGCTTTCGATCTGTTGAGATATTTTGCGCTTATGGATTTTCTGAACGACAGCGGTTATCCCGTCTACCTCCGCCAGAATCTGCTTGCGAGGATTCGCTCGGAAAGGCCCGATCTTTATGAGAAACTTGAGGGCCAGGAGCAGATGCTGAGAAAGCAGGCCGAGGAAGCCGAGGAGGCCGAGCAGTCCACACAGCCCTAACGACATGAGAGCGTCCCTGGAGAAGCTCGGACAGGGGCCACAGGGCGCTCGCAGGGTGACATCGTGCAATCCCGCCAGGCCTGTTGACTAATCCTCCACATGCGTTATCATGGCCGCTCCTGATCGCCACGAAAACAATCACAAATAGAATTGATCTTGCGCATGTTCGACAGACTCCGGAAAGAACTGACAGAATCTCAACAGCAGGCCGTATTTCATGTGGAGGGGCCGTTGCTCGTTCTGGCCGGCCCGGGCAGCGGCAAGACCCGGGTTATCACTTACCGCATCGCCGCGCTTATAGAGGCGGGCGTTGCTCCGTGGAACATCTGCGCGATAACCTTTACCAACAAGGCGGCCGAGGAGATGCGTCAGCGAGCTACGCTGCTCGGGGCGTCCGGCGGCGCCCATATCAGCACGTTTCACTCGCTATGTGTCAGTGTGCTGAGACGGTATGCCGAGGCAGCGGGGATCGATCAGAACTTCAGCATCTACAGCGAGGCGGATCAGAAGCGCTGTATGAAACAGGCGGTCAAGGACTGTGAGATAGAAGTATCCAACTTTCCTCCCGCCCGGATGCTGGCGGCTGTTTCCACGCTGAAGAATCAGTTGATCGATGCTGAGACGTATGCGACTGAAGCGCAGGATTTCTTCTCGGAGAAGCTGGCGGCCGTGTATAGCCGGTACCAAACGATCCTGCGGCAGTGTGAGGCGATGGATTTCGATGATCTGCTGACTGAGACGGCCTTTCTACTTCAGCGAGAGCCCGATATTGCGCGGGAACTCGGCGATCGCTTTCGCTATCTACTGGTGGATGAATACCAGGATACGAATTACGCGCAATATCAGATTGCGCGTTTGCTGGCGAGCGGCCATGCGAACATAGGCGTCACGGGCGACCCGGATCAGTCAATCTATCGCTGGCGCGGGGCGGACATTCGAAATATTCTGGCGTTCGAGAAAGACTGGCCGGATGCGACGGTTGTCAAACTCGAGGAGAATTTCCGCAGCGTCCCCTCGATTTTGACGCTCGCCGACAAACTGATCGCCTTTAACCAGCATCGCAAAGCCAAACGGCTCGTGGCCGTCAAGGAAGCGACAGGGGAACTCAGCACCACCGCATACGAGGATGCGGAATCTGAGGCCCGCGGGGTCGCCGATACAATCGGCGAGATGAAGGACGCGGGCCGATCGCTCAACAGCGTTGCGGTATTCTACCGAGTCAATTCGATGAGCAGGGCGTTGGAAGAGGCGTTTATTCGCAAAGGGATTCCTTACCAGGTAGTACGCGGCGTGGAGTTCTACAACCGGAAGGAAATCAGGGATGTGCTGGCCTATCTCAAGCTCGTCGCCAATCCAAGGGATGAGATGTCTCTGCTTCGTATCATCAATACACCTACGCGAGGCATTGGAAAAGTCACGACAGACCGGGTAGTGAACTATGCCGATCGCAATCGAGTCAGCGTGTACGAGGCGCTCAAGAAAGCCGAACACATAACCTCCGTATCGAAAAGCGCTAAAGGAAGGCTGCTGGCGTTTGCGAATATGATCGAATCGTTTCGAGTCGCGGCAGCGGGCGAGGTTGCGCCGCTGATCCGGCGCATTGTCGATGATTCAGGCATGGTCAGATCGCTCGAGGCCACGGGGAGTGAGGGAGCCAATGCGCTGGAGAACATCGACGAACTTATAGATGCGGCAACGACATACGATCAGCAGGCTGAAGAGCCCGGCCTGGTCGATTATCTGCAGAAAGTATCCCTGTTCAGCGATGCCGACGCCTACGATGCGGGCAGTGACTGCGTGGCCCTTATGACGCTGCATGCGGCCAAGGGACTCGAGTTCGAGGACGTTTTCATTATTGGTTTGGAACAGGGGTTGCTGCCACACGAGCGCAGCCTCGATCAGGTCGAGCGGGATGAGATGGAGGAGGAACGGCGACTTCTGTTTGTAGGCATCACGCGGGCCAAGACCAATCTGCATCTGAGTTGCGCTCGATATCGTACCATTCGCGGGCAGACCACGCGGACCGTTCCTTCGCAGTTTCTTTTCGAACTTGGACTCAATCCAGAACGCATCGATGAAGAGGAATGCGATGATCTTTGGCGGGACGACGTCGAGTCGATCGAGGAATCGGTCGCTGCGGAACCGGAATTTGCTGCAGGCGATCTGGTGCGCCACAAGACGTTCGGGCTCGGCCGGGTCAAGCAGTACGTCAACATGGGGCCGAAGAGCATCGTGACCGTTGTTTTTAATGCAGGCGGCGAGAAATCGCTGCTGGTCGAGTATGCGGGTCTGACTCGCATGTAGCTGTATTCGTCTGTCTTGAAGCCCGTCGCTGTCAACTCGGACCGGCACACGCCCTTGTACATTACTCGCCCGTGCTTTCTAATATCGGGGTTGTACGAGTGATGTGTCCTCGTGCGGCTCGTACGCGGCGCCGCATTGGCAGTTGGACAAAGACACATGCACAGAATTCGAACTTGGCGTTGAGGATATGATAATGCAATATGCAAATATGAATCGTCGGAGTTTTATGAAGCATCTCGGGACCGGGGTTGCTGCTTTTGCAGTGCAGTCCACATTGAGTGGTGCGGGAGCGGCAGAGCAAAATGCGGATATCCTCGGCGGTGTAGATGACCGGATAGCGAAGTATCGGATGGCCGAAAACACGCTAAAGCTGGTCGACACGAACGGTCGGCCCTTGAATGGAGGGGCACAGGTCCGTATCTGTCAGACGCGGCATAAGTTTCTTTTCGGCTGCAACCTGTTCAAGCTCGGGCGGTGCGAGACGCAGCAGGACAACCAGCATTACGCCGAGCGCTTTGCGGCGCTATTGAATTTCGCGACGCTCCCGTTTTACTGGTGGAATTACACCGCCCGGCGCGGTCACCCCGACGATGAGCGAACGGAGAGGGCTGTCGAGTGGTGTCAACGCCGCGAGATAACCACTAAGGGTCATCCGTTGGCATGGAACTACGCCGAGCCCAGATGGCTGCCCGACGATCCCGAGGGGGTCATGGCCGAGCAACTGGCTCGCATCAAGCGTTGCGTTGAGAAGTTCGAGGGCAATATCAATATCTGGGACGTTGTGAATGAGGCGACCGCCTACGACCGCGCGCGCTGCAAAGAACATGCGCCCAAATTGACGGCCGCAATAGAGCAGATGGGCGTTGGACGGTATGTTCGCCAGGCGTTCGAGGCGGCACGTGAGGCCAATCCGGATGCCACGCTGCTGATCAATGATTATCGTACCGACCCGGCCTATGCCGAGAAAGTCATTTCCGAATTGGAGGACGACCGTGGCCGGCCTATGTACGACGTGATCGGCATTCAGTCGCACATGCACGGCGGTTACTGGGGTCTGAAGAAGACTTGGGATGTCTGCGAACGTTTCGCACGATTCGGAAAACCACTGCATTTCACGGAAACGACGCTCGTATCCGGTGCGCAGGGATGGGAACTACAGAAACGACGCAAGGATCCCAACTTCAAGTGGGGCACAACTGCCGAGGGGGAAAGGCGACAGGCCGAGCAGGTGGTTGAGTTCTATAGGATACTGTTTTCGCATCCGGCGGTCGAAGCCATCACGTGGTGGGACTTCACCGACCAGAACGCCTGGCAGCGGGCGCCGGCGGGCCTTGTTCGGGCGGATATGTCGCCAAAACCAGCCTACGAGGAGTTGATGAAGCTCATCAAAGGAAAGTGGTGGACGACGATCGATGGTAAGCCGGACCAGAACGGTCGGCTGAAGTTGCGCGGATTCTGCGGCGACTATTGCGTGGAAGCACAGAGAGGCGATGCCAGGCTGGAGGGCGGTTTTCGTCTGGACAAGGGCATGGCCGAACAGACTGTTCGACTGCATCGGTAGCGGGTTCGTATCGTACTGTTCGACGGGGTGTTTCCCGGCATTGCCGACAAAACGTTGCATCAGAAGCGTTGGCCGCTATAATCGTTGCCGCACCAGGATATGTACGACACTTGTGGAGCGTGAAAACAGTTCCCAAAGCAGCAGTGAAGGAGTAGCAGGTGGCAGGAATCAAGTTCTACTACAAAAACGTGATGGCAGATCAAATCGGGTCAGAGCACGGTATTACTGCCGGGCAGTTCACCGATATGGCGGATAGAACTCGCGAAATCATCGCACAAGTAAATGCGGAACGGGAAAGCGGCAAGACGCCATATCGAGATCTGCCGTACAAGACCGAGAGGGCTTCGCAAGTCAGCCAGTTGGCGGCGCAGGTCAGAAGTCAGTGCGAGAACTTCGTCGTTTTAGGCATCGGCGGTTCGGCTCTCGGCAATATTGCCTTACAGACGGCCTTGAACCCGTACATGTACAACGTCGACGAGAATCAGCGGAAGGGGCCGCGGTTGTTCGTCTTTGACAATGTGGATCCGGTCCAACTGGCGTCGTTCCTCGACTGGCTCGACAACAAGCTGGACAAGACTGTATTCAATGTGATCAGCAAGTCGGGGCGGACTGCTGAAACAGCAAGTCAGTTTCTTATTATTCGCCAGATGCTTCTGGAAAGGCTTGGCTCGGACGGTCTGCAGAAGCAGGTTATTGCGACTACCGATCGCGAGAAAGGAACGCTACGGACCATCGCAACCGAGGCGAATCTGCGGTGTCTGGAGGTGCCCGATGGCGTTGGAGGGCGTTTCAGCGTCCTCAGTGACGTCGGCTTGTTCAGTGGGGCAGTCTGCGGCATTGACATCGATGGATTGCTTGCCGGTGCTGCTGCCATGGATGAGAAGGTCAAGACAATGGATTTCAAGAAGAATCCGGCCGCGGTCAATGCGGCAATCAACCACCATTACTATCATCGGGGCAAGAAGAACTCGGTAATGATGCCGTACAGCTATGCGTTAAAGGATATGGCGGATTGGTACCGCCAGCTCTGGGCTGAGAGTCTGGGAAAGCGAGTCGATCTGCAAGGCAACGACGTCTGGGTGGGGCCGACGCCGATCAAGGCCCTTGGTGCTACCGATCAGCACAGCCAGGTCCAGTTGTACCGTGAAGGCCCGAACGACAAGCTCTTCACGTTTCTTGAGGTCGAGCAGTTTGACCGCAATCCACAGATTGGACCAACGCCCGAATGTGCTCCTGAACTCGGCTTCCTCGCAGGCAAGGATATCGGAACGCTACTCAATAATGAAAAGAAGGCGACGGAGTTTGCTTTGATGCAGGATGAACGGCCCTGTTTGACGGTTCTGTTCGAAAAGGTGGATGCTTTTGCGGTCGGCCAGTTCATTTACTTCTTCGAGGCGACCACTTCATTGGCGGCAGCGCTGTTCAACATCAACACCTACGATCAACCCGCTGTGGAGCTTGGCAAGGAGGCGACATTCGCCCTGATGGGTCGCAAGGGTGCGTACAAGGGTGATTACACCTACGAGCAGTTCGCCAGGGACATATTGGAGAAGACCCGCGTGGACGGCGAATTCCTGCTGTAGGATGTGGTCCTTACGGCCGGCGGCAGGCCGGATTAAGGAATGGATGTATGCAGTATGCTGTGATCATGGCCGGAGGCACGGGCAAGAGGCTCTGGCCTTTGAGCAGGCGCAAACGGCCGAAGCAGGTCCTCAAGCTCTTCCACGGCCAGACGCTCCTGCGCCGATGTTTTGATCGCCTGAGGCCTGTTTTCGATATTGAGAACATCGTCGTTCTGACCAATGCGGCCTATGTCGACGTTGTGCGACAGGACCTTCCTGAGTTGCCTGCGAAGAATCTCATCGCCGAGCCGGCCGTGCGCGATACGGCCAGTGCAATCGGTCTGGTATGCACGGTCCTGAGCAAATCCGATCCTGAGGCCACGGTGGCCATCGTCACTGCCGATCAGATTATCGAGCCTGTCGATGTTTTTCAACAGGCGATGACCGATGCTCTGTGTTTTGTCGAGCGGAACCCTGACGTGCTGCTCACTTTCGGCATCAAACCCGATTCTCCGAGCACTACGCTGGGATATATCAAGTGCGTTGATCCGGTTTCGGTCTGCGATTGTCATAATCGAGTCTATACGGTTGAGCAGTTCACGGAAAAGCCTGACAGGGAAAAAGCAGTGGAGTTCATCGAGTCCGGGCTGTACTTCTGGAATTCGGGGATGTTCGTCTGGAAGACAAGGACGCTGCTGGCGAATTTGGCTGAATTCCTGCCCGAATCGACAGAACCCCTCGGGCATATTGAGTCTGCCTGGGGAACCGCCCAACAGAAGGACGCTCTTGAGAACTGGTTTGTGAAGCTGCCGAAGATCAGCATCGACTACGCGGTTATGGAGAAAGCCCGTCAGGTCCGCGCTATACGCCTGGACTGCCGATGGCTGGACCTCGGGGCGTTTCGAGCGCTTGCTGACATCATGGGAACGGATGCAGATGGAAACACGGTGGTTGCCGGCCATAGTGAATTACTTGATTGTCGAAATAGTGTCGTGGTTACCGAGGACAGCGGGCATTTGATCGCTGCTTTCGGCTTGGATGACTTGATCGTGGCTCACAGCCCGGATGCGACGCTCGTATGTCCGCTCGATAAGGCGGACGAACTGAAGAATCTGCTCGAGCACATTGAGCGGCACGGCGGCCATGAATTTCTATGACGGGATTGGGGAGGCCTGGAAGCGTTTCAATGCGGTATCTGGCGATTGACTACGGCAACAAGCGGACGGGACTGGCTATTTGCGACCCGGACGAGACCATCGCCTCACCCCTGAGTGTGCTGGAGGGGCGCAAGGACCTCGCTCGACGAGTCGCGCAAATCGCACGGCGGGAACAGGCGGACGCCTTCGTAGTCGGTCTGCCGCTCAATATGGACGGAACAGAAGGCCATCAGGCGAAGTTGGTTCGTCAATTCGCTTCGGAATTGTGCAAATGCAGCGACATTTCCGTTTGTTTCCAGGATGAGCGGCTTAGCAGTTTTGGTGCCGGAGAGAAACTGGACGCCGCCGGATACTCCAGGAAGAGGAAGGCGGGGCGCATTGATGCGGTCGCAGCAGCAGAAATCCTAAGTGTGTTTTTGGATGCTCGCAAGGCACGCGGCACCTCACGTCCCGCCGCACCTGATTCGCCGCCGGAGTAGTCATTTGATTGGTTCGGTGCTTGAGCATGGCCACTTGGTTGGCAGAACAGTTGGCTTCATCACCAGATGATTGTGGGAACAACTGCGGCCCTGAACTCCAATCGGTCCTAGAGGAGGTACTACTGGCGGTGGTCCGGATGTAGTTGCTGAACGCTCGGAAGAAGCGTGTAGCCGTTTGGGACTTGCATGCTTACCAGCGACGGATCTATCGGAACGTCGAACTGGAAGTTCTTGAGGATGATGGGCATTCGGCCTTCCATGAGTTCAACCCGTATGGGCAGCGCGGTCTCGGGATCAGCCCAGATCGTGACGCTCTGTTTGGGCGGACCCGCCGTAAAGCCGACCGCCGGCCTTCCATTGATTTCGTGCACGCCGAGTCTTTCGGTGCGAGGACGATCCGCTAGCTTCATAATAGCCCGGCGAATAAATCGCATGTCGTCTTCGACCTCTTCCAGTTCGATGTATTGAGCCGTCTGTTCATCGGTGCGAAGGATCAGCATCCTCTCTTCCTCCACATCGAGGATTTCGACAACGTTCGGCCTATGCGAGTAGGTCCTTCTGATGCGCGAACCTGTCAGTGTTTCGTGCATTACCGGCCCGGTTGCTTCGTCGCGTACGACCACATCCAGGATTATGGTATCAGAATTAAGGAGCGGGCCTATCACTTGCGCGAAGGTGACCGATTCACCCACAAATGCACTAATCCCTATGACCGCGGCGATCATCAACACGGCTGCTACTGTTGTATATCTGATTGTTCTGTTTCTCATGAGTTTGCTCCTTATAACAGACAAGCGGCAAACGGAAGATGTGGAGGGTTCGGACGCTCGCGAAATCAGGATTTCAACAGCTTTTGAGTGGTCCCGTTTCCACCGATCGAAATCAGCGGTCAGTCTTTGCGAGCCGATTGCCTCAGCCAACGCTTGATCAAGCCATTTTTCATTATCATCCGGATTCATGATCGACTCCCGCGAAACCATTCTGTTGCAAGTTTGTTGCTATCTTGCGTTTAGCTCGAACGAGGCGTCCGTTTACCGCCTGCCTGGACAAATGCAGGACCTCACCAATTCTGGCCTGGGAGAGATCGTCAAAGTAACGCATCACGACGATTTCCCGTTCTGAAGGATTAAGATTCCACACTGCTCGGAGGATTGCCTCCCGCCACTCCTGCGTGTTATCACGCGGTTCACTGATTTGCTCTCGGGTACAGGGCGGGCTCTTGGCCTTCGTTCGAAGCATCTGCCGCGAAACATTTCGGCAGATACCCGCCAGCCACGCGGCGAACTTTTCTTTGCTTTTCAAACGCGGCAGGTCGCGGCAGGCGACAGCAAAAACTTCCTGTGCGGCATCTTCAGCATGATGACGGTCGCTGAGCATCGAGTATGCCAGCGCCACCATCGGGCTGTGATACCGTTTGTACAGTTCGGCGAAGCTTTCCAGATGGCCTCTTTGGGCGGCTTCGACTAATGATATCTCGGCGCTGTCTTGCAAATTTGCTGTCATCTGCTGCCTGTCGTTCTCATCGGATAGCTGAGGTCGGCTTCCATAAGTATAGTGTAACGAGCGCTGCAAAATGTGCGCAAGAAGAAGTAGAATTGCTGTCTGGACTGGAGAATATGGCTGCAGAAATGTCGTGGCTATGCGGAACGCGAAATAGCTGCGTAGCTGCGGGAATTCGGAGAAAGGCAATTGGGAATGCCGGGCAGCACAGGTCTGTCTTATGACGCATGGACAGTCATCGTCCGACTGGCCGGACAGCTACAGACGGGCGGGCAGACAGAGGCTGTCGCCGCTATTGGCCGTTCGCCTGCAGTGAGCACATCGGAAACGGGGCGGGTCAAGCAGGGCAGAATAGGACGGGGGGTCGGCCAGATGCAGCCCCTGCGCGAGAATATAGCAAAGATGCTCACCATGCAGCTCGCTGTCACACATGTTTTGCGTTGGAGGCTTGTTGTTGACCATGGTTACTCATCCTTTCATTGCCTGATTGCTTTGGACATTTTGCATATACGATGCGGGCGGCAGATGGTTCCGGATATTAATGAAAAAGAAAAGATATTTATACCATCTTTCGAGTTGTGAAAATACCTCTGGCAGCCGGGTAATTCTTCTGGAGAAGGCACAGGGAAAGGAGGGACGTCGTGCCGCCGGACCTGTTCTATCCCGCTGCAGAGTCTGGTTCAACGCTGCCGGTGGGGTGAGCGGGCGGCGTTCGAGGATAGGAAGGGACATGAAACAAACGGGGCGGCCCCACGTGAGCCGCCCCGTGACGTCTTGCGCTGTGCTGAATACTCGCCTAGTCTTCTATCGGACGAATCCAGATGTTGCGATACCTGACGGGATTGCCGTGGTCCTGGAGCATAATAGGGCCCGTGTCGGGATGGTATTTGAAATCGGAAATCCTGTGGGGGCCTCGCCAGCCCGTGCCGCCGTCAAGCTCAACGTGATAGTGAATAGGCACTCCGTTATGCCATACATTGAACCAGGGTTTTCTGATCACTTCATCGGTCTCACCTTTAAAGATCGGACGGATATAGATGATGTCGTACGTCTGCCACTGTCCGGGCGGACGGCATGCGTTAACCTCGGGCACGGCCCGGCCGTAGAGTGCGCCGCACTGGCCGTCTGCGTAAGTCCTGTTCTCGTAGGAGTCGAGGACCTGGATTTCGTATTCACCCGGAAGGAACACACCGCTGTTGCCGCGACCTTGACCGCTGCCCTTGGCGGGAGTAGGGGTGGCAAACTCAACATGCAGATGACAGGAGCCGAACTCATCAGCGGTTCGAATATAGCCTGCCCCTTTGACCGACTCCATGTAGCCGTCCCGAACAACCCATTTTGATGGATTGCCCTTTGTATCGGTCCAGTTGGACATGGTCGCGGACGTGCCGTCAAAGAGCCATATGGCATCGCTCGGCTTCTGTCCCGGCTGGTCCTGCGTACTTGGCGTTGGCGGTGTAATAACCGGCGGGGTTGGGCGCTCCATGTCGTGTATCAACCAGCGGCCGGTTTCCGTTTCGACGTATTGAAGGTTGGGATCTGCGCCCATCTTTCTTGCGGTCTTGTCTGTTGCGCAGCCGGTTGCCAGAGCGAGCGCAGTGATGGTGAGAATCAACAGGGGTCTTTGCATGGTATTCACTCCTTTCTACTTGATTTAAACGTTCGACCCGGTGTGTGCTTTCGGCCTGTCGTCCAGCGACCGGGTGACGTCGATCTTATACACGCACCGGGCCGCTGCGCCAATAACGATTTCTAATCGGATCAATCCATCCATGATCGCATCACTTCGACGCCCGCTTCACAGCATCTTCGAGGATGTCGAAGCCTGGCTTGTGCTCATTGAGGCGGGTGATGTTCTTCCTGCGGGCGACGGCCATGAAATCCTCAAACACCTTTTCGATAGACTCATCCAGCGGCCAGTCTGCATTCGCTTGTTTCGCGGCCCGGCGCATTTCATCCCAGCGGATCATGAACGTGTACATGATGGGCAACTGAGCGACTTTTACTTCAAGCTCGTACTGCGGGTGGCTCTTGACAGCAATGCCGGCCGCCTGCAACTGCCGCCAGCCTTTACGAAGCGTCTCGAAATACAGGAACTTTGCCTTGTGTCCGGAGAAGCAGCCGAGCCAGTCTTCCGATTGTTCCACGGCTTCATGCATGGTTTGAACATAGGCCTTGATATGCGGGGCGCCGGGACCGTAGTAGCCTTCGACGAATTCTTCGATAAGCTGCTGACCATCGCGCGTCGGATCCCACAGCAGTTTCGCCAGCACCCACGCTCGCAACTCGGCCATCTCGGCCCCGTTGGTGGTGTAGGCTCCCTGCTCGAATAGGCCCTTGACATTGTGATCAACGAAGAATTTGACGTTTGGGCCGAGGACTCGCAGGTTGGGGTGCGGCATTATGTGATGGCGGAAATTCGTGGTGTAGTCCCAGATATACACTCTGTCGCAAATCTTCGACCAGCCGACGATATCGTCGCGAAAAGCCTTGTTCCGCTCGTGGGCCAGAGGTGCGCTGAATGAGCACTCGATGCTGCAGAGGCGAACGATGACATTGTCGCGCGGTTTGGTTGTCTTCGGGGGTCTGCGCGTGTATTGGTACGCCAGGGTGCTGATTGCGAGGTCGGGGAATTCTTGTTCTATTTCTTTGGCGACGAAGTTGACGAATCGCAGCATTAACCCGGCCGGGCTACCTTCCTCTCTTTCGATCGCCGCACATTTCGGGCACTGGCAGTTGCCATGCCAGTCGTTCTGTGAAACTGATGCGATTGTCGCGGCCGGATTGTTCCTCAGGTTCGTCTTGAGGTTCCTGACCAGTTCCGTGCGCATTTCTTCGTTGGTCAGACACAACTGGGTACGGTCATGTGTCCGCCTGCCGTCGATCATACTGAACCATTCGGGGTGGTCTTCGAAGTACCTGGCCGGCGGGATGAGCCGGTTGAACGTGTGCACGTGACCTTCATAGATATGCCGGCCGCCGTGTTCCGTGCCGAGGCGGTGGGACTGGCCGTTACACTTGTTTCGTGCCGCCCAGTCTCCATCAAATGCGTCGAACCAGAAAGGCGAACGATACTCCAGGGGCGGGACGTATCGAATTCGAAGCTTGCTTGCATTCAGTGTGGGCTTACTGGGGATGGTGCTTGCTGTCGACGACCACCATCGGCAGCCGCAATGATCTTCAAGGAAGGTGTAGACCGCATAGAGTGTTCCCCGAGGTTCGCCTCCGGCTAATATGAGATCTTTGCCGAGACTGCGAATGACTATTCCCTCACGGCCGAGCTCTTTCGTCGAGAATCCCGGCCGAATCATCCTCACCGCTTCGGGACCTACGAGAATGCGGTGCTTTGCCGTGTCTATCGAGGAGACGATTTCAAAATCGGCTCCCGTGATCTGCTTGAGAAATCCCGCCAGTTCCGTCGCTGCATATTGCACCGGCTTGCTCGCATCCTCGGCAACAACAATAACCGCCTCTGCCTGCCCGTTTTGGGCAATCTTTGTTGCCTGGCACGGCTCGAAACAGCCGAGCACCACCAAAGCTGTCACTGCAATTCGTAGTCTCGAAATCATTACTGATCTCCTTTCGCAAAGTGAATTCTCCAGCCAATCTCCTGATTGGTCGAGCTTGATATCGTGAGCCTGATTCGTGCCCCATCCGTATCTACCGATCGAGTCGGTACTGCTTGCCGGCTTTCGGCGGACAATGCGACCCGCTGAAAAGACCATTTGCCGTCGGGCGCAAGTATTCGCAGTTCGTAAGGATCGCCCCCAACGACTTCGGATATGCCTGCAAGTGTTTGTGTGTCCGGATCCCACTTGATTCTCCTGGTGTCGATGATGCCGTGTGTGACATGTCGCGACGTACTCAGGAGAATTGGTCGATCCAGGACGGGTCGGATGGAGATGACTTTGCACGAACCGGGAGATAGTTCGACAGCGAGGTGGTCCTGAAACGGTCCGATGAAACGATTCGCCCAGTAGTCAAAGCCGACGTAGCTGCCGCCGGGAGCGTCCGGTAGCTGAAGTCGCTCCAGGTTTAGGCGGATGTTTGCAGGGTTTTGAGCGTCCCAGTTGAACAGACCCACAACATCCCGCCTGTTCCTGCCTTCGTCGGCTTCGAGATGCCATACACGGGGCACCTCGTTTTCGAACAGATCGATAGGCCGGGCACACAGCCCGTGATTGGGCATGGTGCGTTTGACGATGTCGAGCCGTTCGGCCGGCAGGCCGGGGAGCCATTCGCTGACCATATTAAGCTGACCGCTGATTCCTATCCATGAGCCCCACGCCCTCGCCTGCTCCAGCGTCATCGGCTCTCGCAGCATCAGACAATCGGGATCGTTATGCCAGACCCTGTCGTGCAGGAAGTACAGGCGGGAACCCATCTCCACGCACGGGATAATTCTCTTCCAGTCTGCTCCGATGTCGCGACCGACGCGCATGCCGTCTACGAGGCCCATCGAGCCGCCCAGAGTCCGCATGTTCTGAGCGATGTTGCAGCCGAGCACATAGACATCGTCGCCGGCGGCGTCGCGCAACAGCCTGAGTCCGTCGCGGTAGGCTTCGACATTCGTCTTGTCAGGATTGTGGAACACGGCATCTCCCAGGTTGTCGTCTCTGTATGTCGGCTCGGGATAGAGAATCCTGACCGCCATGCCTGTCCAGAGGCCGTCGATCTTCAGATACTTGTAGCCCCATTGGTGTGTAATGCGCCTCAACACTCCGCGCAGGAATGCCCGAGCCTCCGGATGCGTCATATCCATGCACGTCCCCGCCCAATGGACCTCGTAAGGCGAGCCATCAGCCTCTCTATGGACGAACCAATCCTGATGCTCCCTGAAGATATCTCTCGTGTGGTCCCAGCCGAAGGGGATGAGCCAAAGGCCCGAGGTGAGACCGGCTGAGGCGATCTTATGCGCGGTCTTTTTCATGCCATCCGGATAAGGACCCTGCGGCTTGTGCGTGGTGAAGTCCCGGCCGCTGATCTGCCATTTGTCGTCGATCTGAAGCACCTCGAAGCCGAACGGCTTGAGGTGTTCTGCGCAGAACTCGGCCATCTCGGCCATGTGCTGCTGGTCGGAAGCGCCGCCGTGCGGACGGGAATACCACGTGCAGTAACCTGCGGGGATCGGCGGCAATTCGATCCTGTAGTTTCGGGCAATGGCATCGGCGTAGTCTTCAAGGCCCTGATGGATGTCATCAAAGAACCCGACGGCGAAGGTTTCCCCCTTCATGCGGGTGTGGGGTGCGAGACGCAAACCGCCGTATTCCGATTCTGGTTCAATGATGAGCCGATCAGATTCAGGCGAGCATCCGACAATGCCGGATGCGCGGTTATGTGTCAGCCAGCCGCAGACCATGCCGGCGTTCTCCCGGGGATCGGCGACTGCGAGAAACGTATAGCTGATGCGCTTTTCGGTCGCGGGAGTCAGCCCGTCGCAACCTAAGATCCGTAAGTTCGTGTTTGGTGCGCCGGGTTGGGTCGGCAGGCGGACGGGCATGCACTCATCTATCTCAAGGATCTTCGAGGTTGGATTGTGGAATTCCACGCTGAAGCATACGAAGGGCAGGTCGTCGTACAGCATGATATGGTACGTTCTGCCTGAAGCATATTCGAACGCGAGGCCTTGGGCGGGACCGAGGCAATCGTGTATTGTGCTCAGGGTGATCGCTTGTAGGGCTGTGGTGTCGTTGAATGTAGTCGATTCGAGGAACGTAGTTCCCTCTTGTTCGGCTCGGAACGTGCCTTTCTCGGCGTTGCATGATATGCGAATGCGGCGGTTCTGAATCGTCAGGCCTGGAGCCGCGGCCGTTTGCCCGGCGGTAACACCTGCAAGAGTAGTGCATAATAACATGAGTAATACCAGCCAGCGTGCTTGCATTGCAGGGCTCCTGAAATGAGAGATGTTGTTGCCTGTTTTCAACATGTGCCTATGGTGCTGATGTGCGCCGAGTTCTCTTGCGCTCTCAGTGCGCGACTATTGTAACAGACGCACGATGGCTGGGCGAGAGCGTTTTGGCTCAGTTATGATGAAGCGTATCGTGCGGCCCAACCGCAATTGACGTTCCACCCTGGAGCCCTTACAATGAGTCGGCACCTGAAATCTGCAAAGTACTTCGCTGGGTTGCTCTATTCGGGCAACTGCACGCGGGAAAGACAGTGCATGATTCTATCAGCAAAGACATTCTGGGCGGACGTTTCGTTCGGGGGCATTGCCGGAAGGCTGAGGGCGGTCTGTGGGCAGCATTGGACTAGTGCCCTGAGCCGAACATATGCGAGTGGCAGGCATATTAAGAGTTGTGGGTTATCGATTAAGAGGTATTGGTGGAATTGGAGCGTGGTATGAGCCGTGTACTGCGAGTTGCCACCCGCGGCGGTGATCTGGCCGTGCAGCAGACCCAGATGGTGGTCGATGCGCTGCGACGAAGCCATTCGGGGCTGTCTGTGGAGGTGATCGAAATCACCACGAGCGGCGACCGTGACCGGCGAACCGCTCTCTGGAACCTCAAGAGCACGGGCTTCTTCACGACTCAGGTAGAGGACGCGCTGCTGAGCGGCGAGGCGGATGTAGCCGTGCACAGCCTCAAAGATCTTCCAACGGCGCCTCGGCAGGGGCTGACGGTAGCTGCGGTCTTTGACCGGCGGCACGTGGAAGATTGCCTGGTGGCAAAGGATCGGCCGTCTTCGATCGAGGATTTGCCGTGCAACGCCCGAATCGGCACATCGAGCCTGCGGCGGTCCGTGCAATTGCGGCGCCTTCGGCCTGATTTGCACGTTACGCCCATTCGGGGGAATGTTCGCACGCGGATGGATATGGTCGAGGCAGGCAAAGTAGATGCAGTGGTTCTGGCCCGCGCGGGAATCGAGCGGCTGGATTTGCAGGCGAAGATCTCGATGAGTTTCGATCCGGAGCAGTTCATCCCCGCGGCGGCGCAGGGTGCGCTGGCGATACAGACAAGAGATGACGATGAGCAGTCGCGTCAGTGGGTGGCGGCGATTGACGATACGCACGGCCGGACGACGGCGATGGCGGAGCGGCAGGTGCTGACCACGATGCGATGCGGATGCCATGCCCCGGTGGGTGTGCATGCCGTTCTCGACGACGAAAAGCTGCATATGCTTGCATTTGTTGCCGATACGGCGGCAGAACGGTTCATAACACTCGAACAAGAGGGCAGCGCCGACCGAAGTAAGGACGTCGCCAGAGAACTTGCCGAAGCTTTGCTGGCGGCGGGTGGTGCGGAAATACTCGAAGAACTGGAGAATGAAAGACGTGGCAGCCAATCCTGAGGGCAGGCATATTGTATATCTCGTGGGGGCCGGGCCCGGACGCGTTGATTTGATTACGCTTCGCGGGGCGGAGTTGATCAAGTCGGCCGATTGTATCATTTATGATAAACTGGCCAATCCGGAATTACTGATTGGCGTGCGGCCGGAGGCGGAGGTCATTCATGTACCCAAGCGGACAGGCGGTAAATCGTTTACGCAGGATCAGATCAACGAACTGCTGGTGGAGAAGGCCGGGCAGCATCAGCGTGTGGTTCGACTGAAAGGGGGCGATCCCTGTATCTTCGGGCGCTGTTCGGAAGAGGCCCTGGCGCTGAGTGAGGCGGGATTTGCGTTCGAGATTGTGCCCGGCATTACAGCGGGGATCGCGGCGGCCGAATACACTGGAATACTGCTGACGGACCGACTGTACAGTTCGCAGGTGGTGTTCATCACGGGCAGGGAGGCCGACGGCAAGGGGCAGAGCAATATCGACTGGGAGTGGCTGGCGCGTTTTCCGGGAACGATCGTATTCTACATGGGCGTGGGTACCCTGGGGACCATTGTTGAGAATCTCAAGGCAAACGGCATGGAGGCGAGTATGCCGTGTGCGGTGATTTGCAACGCCACTTTTCCAACGCAGCGGCTTGTCAAGGCTCCGCTGGAGCATATTGAGGCGACGTGCAGAGACAAGCACGTAGAGCCGCCGGCGATTATTGTAATCGGGCGGGCGGCGGATAGCGATCCGCGATTGAACTGGTTTATGGACAGGCCGCTGTTTGGGCGAACCATCGTGATTACGCGCGATGTACGAGGCAATTCGGAATCGGCCACTGCGATCGCTGAGAGGGGCGGCAATCCGGTATGTTTCACCACCTTCGGCATACAGCCGCTGACCGACAGGAAAGTGTTTCTCGAAGCAATGGCGAGGTTCTCCGATTATGAATGGGTAATCTTCACGAGTCGCAACGGGGTTGAGGTGTTTTTTGATGTGCTGGCCGGGCTCAGGCAGGATGGACGGGCGCTGGCGGGCAAGAAAATCGGCGTCATAGGCAGTCAAACGGCTGAGGCGCTGACGCAGTTCGGGATCAGGGCCGATTTCGTACCGACGACGTATACGGGCAGGGAACTGGGGAGGCAGTTGCTCGCTTCATACGATCTTGCAGGGAAGAAGATGCTGTTGCTGCGGTCCGAACTGGCTTCGGATGATTTGCCTGCTATTCTAAGCGGCGGCGAGGCGCGGGTGGATGACGTGCCGTTGTATACGGCGGCGCAAAACCGTGACGACAGTGCCGCGATGATCGAGCAACTGGAGGCGGGGGCTGTAGACTGGATAACATTTGCAAGTCCGTCTTCGGCTGAGTCTTTCTTCGATCAGATTCCGAATGATGCTGTGACCGGCTCGACAGCGCGCGTGGCGGCCATCGGGCCCGTCACGGCCAAGCGACTGGCAGAACTGGGTGTGAAGGTTGATCTGATCCCGGAGCGTTACACGGCCGAGGGGTTACTCGATGCTATAGAGGATACGTATAGATGATCAATATTTCGAAGTTGTATTGCGGGCTGGCGGGTGAGTCGGACCATTTACGATATGCGGGGAAACGGGAGATTGGGCCGATTGTCGTCTACAACAGCACCCGGCGGTGCAACTTGCGGTGTCTCCACTGCTACAGCGCGTCGGATGGTGTGAGTACGGACGACGAACTGACGACGGAGCAGGCCAGGACGATGCTGTCGCAACTGCCTGCGGTCAATGCGCCGGTGGCGCTGTTCAGCGGAGGCGAGCCTTTGTTGCGGAGCGATCTGTTCGAACTGCTGGGGGAGGCCAAACGTCTGAGACTGCGGACCGTGATTTCGACGAACGGAACGTTGATCGATGAGGCTGTGGCGAGACGGCTGGCGAAAGCGGATCTAAGCTATGCGGGGATATCGATCGACGGGCCCGAGCCGTTCCACGATCAGTTCCGGCAAAAGGAGGGGGCTTTTCGCGCGTCTCTTGAAGGCATGGCGAACTGCAACAAGGCGGGCGTGCGGACCGGATTGCGCTTTACGGTGACGAAGGATAACGCGCGTTATGTGTCCGACGTGTTCGACATTGCAGCCGCCGCGGGGATTCGACGTATCTGTTTTTACCATCTGATTCGAACTGGCCGGGCGGAGCAGATGGATGATGAGCGTCCGACGCGGCAGCAGACGCGGGACGTGATTGACACGATCCTGGATCGGACGCGGGAAGTCGTTGAGAAAGGCCTTGTGGACGAAGTGCTCACGGTTGGCAATCATGCCGATGGGCCGTACATGTTGCTCCGAATGGAGAATGAAGGCAGCGATTTGCTGGACAAGGCGAGGGAGTTGCTGCTGGTGCGCGGCGGTAACAAGACGGGCATCAAGATATCGTGTGTCAGTTGGGACGGACAGGTATATGCCGATCAGTTTTGGCGTAATTATCCGCTGGGCAATGTTCGAGAGCGGAGTTTTGCGGACGTGTGGCTTAACGAGAATGATGCGGTGCTGAACAAGATTCGCGACAAGTCGGGGCATGCCGATCCGCGGTGCCGCAAGTGCAAATGGTTCGATCTGTGCAAGGGGAATTACCGCTTCCTGGGTAGCGAGACCGCAGATCAATACTGGTTGAACGAGCCTGCATGCTATCTTACCGACGAGGAAATTGGGCTTGCCTGAGTTGAAGAACTGTAGTGCGTTGGCGATAATGGACAAGATGTTGGGGTGTGCTTATGGGTTTTCCAGGGACGCGATTGAGGCGGCTTCGTACGAGTGACACGATGCGCCGGTTGGTGCGCCAGACACAATTGAGCGTGGACGATCTGGTATACCCACTGTTCGTGCGAGCGGGCAGCGGCCTCAGGGAGCCAATCGGCGCCATGGAAGGCTGCTACCATCTTTCGCCCGATCTTATTGCCGACGAAGCTGCAACAGTTGCGAAACTCGGCATACCGGCGGTGCTGTTGTTCGGTCTGCCTCGTTCGAAGGATGCACGCGGCTCGGATGCGTGGGCCGAGGACGGGGCGGTGCAGCAGGCGGTCCGGGCGATCAAAGACCGTGTGCCTGAATTGGTGGTGATGACGGATATTTGTTTGTGCGCGTATACCGAATCGGGGCATTGCGGCGTAATTGAAGGTGGGAAGTTGAAGAACGATATCACGTGCGAATTGCTGGCGAAAGTGGCCTTATCGCACGCGGCGGCGGGGGCGGACGTAGTGGCGCCGTCGGACATGATGGATGGCCGGGTTCGATATATTCGCGAGGCGCTGGAGGCCAATGGCTTCGAAGACGTGGCAATCATGTCGTATGCGGCCAAGTTCGCTTCGGCGTTTTACGGCCCGTTTCGAGACGCCGCCGAATCGGCGCCGTCGGCCGCCACCGGCCTGAAGGATCGCAAGACGTATCAGATGGACCCGGCCAATTCCGACCAGGCGATGGCGGAGATTGCACTGGATGTACAGGAGGGGGCGGATATCGTGATGGTCAAGCCGGCGTTGGCATTTCTGGATATCATCTGGAGGGCCAGGCAGCGTTTTGATTGTCCCGTGGCCGCGTACAATGTCAGCGGGGAGTATATGATGATAAATACGGCAGTGAAGGCCGGGTTACTGGATAGAGACGGCGGCATCCTGGAAACGCTGACTGCGATGCGGCGAGCCGGTGCGGATATCATTATTACGTATTTTGCGAAAGAAGTGGCGAAGCTACTCGAAAGAGGCACAGTCTGACCTGGGCGGAGCACCCGCGAGAAGCAAGCGAAATGGAGTCCAGCGATAATAAGCCGAGGTTGATTGCATTCGAGGTGACGCGACGGTGTCGGTTCCATTGCCGGCATTGTCGTGCGGAAGCGGATGGTGCGCGCGGTCAGAGCGAGTTAAGCACGGACCAGTGCAAGCGTATCCTCAAGTCCGTGGCTGATTTTCATAGATGCGTACTGATTCTGACGGGCGGCGAACCCCTCGAACGCGACGACGCGTTCGAATTGATTGAATACGGCCGAGCGGTTGGGCTGCGGATGGTCAGCGCCACGTGCGGGTACCCGGTCGATGACGAAACGGCCGTTCGACTGAAGGAGGCGGGGATTCTGGCGCTTTCGATTTCTCTGGATGGGGCTTCAGCCAAGACGCACGATGCCTTTCGTCAGACGCCCGGGGCGTTCGAAGCGGCTGTCAGAGCGACGAAATCGGCGGCCAGGGCGGGCATTCGCTTCCAGATCAACACGACGATCACGAAGAGCAATATCGAGGAGGTGCCTGCAATTGCACGGCTGGCACGGGAGTTGGGAGCATACTGCTTCAATCCGTTCATTCTCGTGCCGACAGGGCGAGGCCGGGACATTGCGGACCAGATCATAACGCCTGTGGCGTACGAAAGTCTGTTGCATGATTTGCTGCGGCTCAAGCTGGAGTCTCCAATCGAGGTTCGCGTAACATGCGGGCCGCAATTCTCGCGGGTTGCGCGACAGGCGAGCGCGGCGGGACCGGCTGTAAAGGTGAGCGGGTGTATGGGGGGCCGCGGTTTCGGCTTTATCAGCTATCGGGGTGATGTTCAGACCTGTGGCTTTCTGGATATCTCAGCGGGGAATGTCGTGGAGAACGGGTACGATTTCGGGAAGATATGGACCGATTCGCGATTGCTGAATGACATCCGCGACTATTCACGATACAAAGGCAAGTGCGGGGCGTGCCCGTATGGAATAGTCTGTCGCGGCTGCCGAGCGCGAGCATATGCGGTCCGGGGTGATTATCTGGAGACGGATCCCGTGTGTGCATATCGGCCGGGGGTGGACCCGTGATTCTGACGGTTTTTCAGAAAGGGCTGTTGAATGTTCTGCAGAGTGGCCTGCCGGTGTGTCAGCGGCCGTATGCGGCGATCGCGCGCGAACTTGCGGTGGATGAGGAGCGGGTATTGAATGAAGTCGCAGGTTTGAGAGAAGCGGGCGTGATTCGGCGGATTCGAGCGGTCATAGACTATCGTGCGCTGGGTTTTGCCGGTACGCTGGCAACCGTGCATGTGCCGGAGGATAAGCTGGATGCCGTTGCCGGAGCAGTGAATGCCCTGGAAGGTGTGTCGCACAATTACCTCCGCAAGCATTACTACAATATGTGGTTCACACTTCAGGAACGCTCGGAAGAAGCCATTGATGCGAGACTGGCTGAACTAAGTGAGCGTCTTGGCATAGCGTTCCACAGCCTTCCCGTTGTGCGGTACTTCAAACTGGACGTGCGTTTTGACGCGGCTGATGGGCAGCGAATTCTGTTGGGGGACGCAAAGCCGTCTCCCGCAGCGGACGTGGTGGAGCTGACAGATATCGAGAAGCAGTTTTTGCCCTTGCTCCAGAGGGAAGTGCCGGTAGTCTCCGAGCCGTTCGATGCGATGGCCGGTGAGCCATTCAACTCCGATCGCATTCTGATGCTTCTTGAGGGATTGCTGGAGAAGGGAGTGATTCGTCGCATTGCAGGCGTGGTGAACCATCGAAAGCTGGGTTTCGCAGCTAACGCGATGTTTGTAGCCGACGTGCCTGAGCGGGCGATTGTGGAGGCGGGGCGAAAACTCGCGAGCACCGGAGTAGTAAGCCATTGTTATGAAAGGCGGACGTTTGCAGGCTGGCCGTACAATCTCTTTGGCATGATGCACGGCAGAACGATGGATCAGATTCACGGCCAGGTGCGTGCGTTTATCGAAGAGAATTCTGTAGCAGACTACGACCTGCTCTCGACGGCAGCGGAACTCAAGAAAAAGCCCGTTAAATACGATTTGGCATAACTCGCTCAATCCGCAGCAAAAAAAGGCTGCGAGCGCTAAAGCCCGCAGCCTGAGTCTCAGTTTATGCGTCTATTGTCCGGCGCAACTACATTAAATGCACTCTTCCAGCCACTGAGAAACATAAAGCACCAGATCCTGCACGTCGATCAGACCGTCGGCGTTAAGGTCTTCACACATGGGGCAGCCCGGTTCCGGTTCGGTTTCCGGCACGAAGTAGTAGTCCTCCGTTTCGCCGATCGTATATCCCTCGGCGGGGCCGGAGCCTGCGTTGCCGGTTGTGCCGGGCGCCGAGCCGCCTGCCCACGGCCTTTCAGAGAGGGTAATGCGCATCCACATCGGTTCCGGGGTGCCGGCCGGATGCCAGCACAGAAATGCCGGCGTAGTGACATGCTTGACGCCGGGCGTCAGATTGAACAGATACTGGTTTTGGACGGCCCATTCCGGGACGCCGCCCTTGGGGCACGTGAGCATCGGGTCGCTGTTCGCATCATCGTCCCAATCTCCATCACGGTTCCAGTCGCACCAGACGTTGACCCAGAGGCCCGTACACGGAGCGGCGACATTAACCGTATAATTCAGTGTGCTCCACTTGCAGTGCGTCATCGTGACGGGGAAGACTACACCGTCGTCGGCGCCATCCTGATCGGCCGCATCGGCCTGCGGCGTAATGTTGTTCACGCCGTCCTGGTCGGGCCCGATGTCTGCTTCGATCTCCTGCGTAATCATGGGGCCGAGATTCGCCACAGCCTCAGGATTGAAGTGAATGGGCCCGTACGGGCCGACGCCCGTTCCGTCGTTATAGACAGTTGGGAAATTTGCCTGAACAGCGGCGGGATAGGCGGTCATCGGTACGCCCGCATTATTGGTGCTGTCAGGGGCATCGCCGAGGTCCACTGCAACAGGTGGTTCGCCTTCGACCTCAATTCTCAGCAGGCCGGATCCGGACTCCTTAAGGTCCTCGCCGGTCTGACCGCCAACTTCGATCATGTACTGGTTACCCTGGACCGCTTCAAGAACCACCTCCGGATCAGCATCCGTGCAGGCGATCATATCCGCCTGTTCAGGATCGCAGGTGCAACCTTCGTACACGGCGAGTCTGGCGTCGTAGTCAGTTTGACCGAGCATGATGGTTGTCGTAGCGGTTGCAGATGCCGTGAAGCAGTACCAGACGTTGGGAGCCGTTGTGCAGTGGCCCGGGCCGTCGAAGGTGCCACAGGCTGTGACGAATGGGATCTCAGCCGGGCCAATGACGGGCATCGCATTCTGGCAATCATCATTGAGGGGCGGACAGAGCTGGGGTTCGCATTCCACTCTGAGCACACCCTGCCCGACTTCGTGCGAGAAGCCGCCGACTTCGATCAGATACTCTTGATTCTCTACTGCGTCGAACACCAATTTCGACTGCAGTGCACAAGCATCGTCGTTTGCGGCAATCATCTCTGCCGCTGAAGGCTCGCTCGTAACGCCCGTATAGACAGCGACTTTGGTGTCGTAATTGCTGTTACACAAATCGACGACGACCTGTCCGGTGCATACGGCGGTGTATTCGAACCAGATGTTCGGGCCGTACATGAAGTGCCGGGGTCCGTCCACAGTAGCATGTTCGGTATTGAAGGGTACTTCTGCTTCGTCTTCAATCGCAGCCGCAAAGCGGCTGAAATCATTTGCAGGAGGGCAGTCCGCAGTGCTGCAACTGATGGTGATTACACCCTCTCCGGCATAGCTGTTGAATCCTCCCACTTCAATCAGGTATTGCTCGCCCTCAGTAACGTTCAATGTAAGGTCGGATCGCGTGCCGCAGTGGTCGTCGTTGTAAGCGAGCAGAGCGCCGACATCGGGGTCGCAGCCGCAGCCTTCGTAGACAGCCAGCATCGTATCGAACGAACTGCCGCACAGGCTGACGTTGACGCATCCCGTGCACGTGGCGGTATAGCAATACCAGATGTTGGAACTGGTCATTACGTGGCCGGGCCCATCAAATGTTGCCTCGCTTGTATCCCAGGCCATATTCGACGTGTTTGTGATGACGGCTGCGTTCTGGCAGTCATCATTGGCGGGCGGCGCTGCGATTGACAGGCCTGTACACAGCAACAGGACTACTGCTGCGATGCAGGCTATTCTGGGTTTGATAGTACGGTTCTTCATTGTTTGGATCCTCCCAAGAAAACTGTTGATATGACGATGATTGTTGATGCGGGTTCTCGCCACCGGCGCGACCTCGCCCCGACATCCACATGACAGGGAGATGGATGACATGACCCCGTGCTCAAAACGGAACCGAGAAAGAAGGAAAGCCAATATTCATTCATTACCCGCTCCTCGAATAAAGTGCATCTTCTACTGGCTATCACTGTTAAAGGTATCACTTTGTCGCGAAAAGACAAGTCAGAATCGCATTAAATTCAGCAAGTTTTCTATACTTGGTTTGCAGTGAAGGGGATGCTGCTGCACTGGCTGGATATCGGCAGTCATACGCTATCCAGCAACGACGAGGCGGTCAACCGGCGCGGACTGTTTATCCGCAAGTATTGTTCGGACACTGGAATCGGAGTATTGCCGCCCGTCCTCAGTAGTATGCAATCCGTCGGATTCGCACCACTTGGAGGCGTCTTGACAGCAGGTTGCCGGGTTGGACCGTGTAACAGTGGGGCACAAATAAACCGGCCAAATCCTATTTCTTATACGTCTGATCGGGATCGTAGGTCTTTTCGGCCACGAACTCCAACTGATCTGGGCTATTGGATTTGACAGCCCTGTAGAAACAGGAGTTGTATCCAACATGGCACTGGCCGGAATCGACACGCACCTTTAGAATCAGGCAGTCCTGGTCGCAATCCACAAGAATCTGCTGGACCTGCTGGATATGGCCGCTCTCTTCGCCTTTTTTCCAGAGTTTCTTTCGTGATCTGCTGTAGTAAGTGCCCCGACCCGTGCGGATAGTATGGTCCAGAGCCTCCCGGTTCATGTACGCCACCATCAGGACCTGGTTTGTTTCTGCGTCCTGAGCGATGGCCGTAATCAGACCATCAGCACCGAATTTCGGTGAAAACTTGATGCCTTGCTCGATTTCTTCATTTGCTGCCACTTTTCGGAGTCTCCAAATTGCTGTTATGATCTTGCCAAGGGTGTTTGTACCTGCTACTATCCGGCAAAGCCAGTGTTTTCTGAAGGAAAGTAGCCTGCGTGTCCGCATCAAAGGGAAAGAGAAGTAAGTATCTGTTGACGATAGCCCGGATATCCGTGGTCGCTATCGGTTTGGTGTGGGCCGCTTTGTGGCTCGCGGATGGTGATCGCTGGGAGAATTTGACCAAAACCTTTCGCCGGATGGACGTGGGAGTATTCGGAGCGGCGCTGGTGGTTTTTACGCTCGGTCAGGCGACTATCGCTTTTCGCTGGCGGCTTCTGCTTCGCACGCAGTCGATCGCACTGGCGTTGCCCACCGCCATACGCTTGCACTTCCTCGGCCTGTTCTACAACAACTTCATGCCGGGTGCGGTTGGCGGGGATGTTCTGAGAGCCTGGTACGTAACGAAGCACACCGACAAGAAATTCGAGGCGGTCTTGAGCGTGTTTGTGGACCGGATCGTGGGCTTGCTCAGTACGTTACTGATTGCAGCGGCCTTCTACACGCTTTTTATGCGAGGCGAAGCCACCGGCTTAACGGTTTCGGGCAGAAACGGCGCTGTAACCTGGCTCATTGCTAACAGGTTGGCATTGGCTTTGGGGGTCGGTGCGGCAGTGGGGATATTGTGTGTTCTGCTCGCCCTGAGGCCGACTAGAATTCGGCTGATGAAGATCGGGGCACATCTTTGGCTTCATCTCAACGCTATTGCCAGACGGACGAAGGAAGCCGCAATCATCTATTGCAGTCGTCCGCTGACGATAGCGGCGGTATTCGGACTGACTGTGCTCGTTCAAATAACGGTGATAACCGCATACTGGTTTCTTGGCCGTACGCTCGGCATTGCAGCGCCTGCGAAGTACTACTACGTCTGCTTCACGCTTACCTGGGTATTCGGGGCCATTCCGGTGAGCATCGGCGGAGCGGTTGTGGTGGAGACCTTGTTTGTCATTCTTTTCGTGGAGCTCGCGGGAGTCGAAGCCGAACTTGCCCTGGCCCTGGCATTATGCCAGCGCATTATCTGGATGATCACTTCGCTGCCCGGCGCCGTTATCCACCTGATTGGTGCCCATCTGCCGAAGGAGTTTTCTATTGACTATGAAGAAGTGATGGAATAAGCTACAGCGTTCGGAACGAACGTACGCCCCGACTCTGGCCCGCTGAAACGCTGGAGTCGTAAGGCTTTGATATATAATGACTTGTCTGTCACGATATGAAAATTACCAGGGTGTTCAAAGGGTACTTCCTGCACGGATTGGCGGTATTGCTGCCGACTATCCTGACTATCTGGCTTTTTGTCTGGGGCTACACGTTCATAGAGAAGAACATAAGTGTGCACATTAACCGCGGTCTTGTGCATCTGATTGCCCTTGCCGGTCAGGATAAGGTCGAATTGTCGGAAGCGGACGTCGAGGCGTATGTCCTGGATAGAAAACCTGATTTGGAGGGTAAGCAGAGTGAAATTGACATTCACAGCCGGCGTCCCGAGATTCGTCGCGAAGCTCGGATTCGCAAGCTGAAGGATCGATTGGAGCCGTTCTGGGTTCGCGGGTCCGGGGCAATTGCCGGGTTCATCGTGGCCGTTATCGGCGTGTGCGTACTTGGAGCGTTGCTGGCAAGCTATGTCGGCAAGAGCCTCTGGCGGAAGATAGAAAACTTCATTATGGGTACCCCGTTTCTTCGACGCGTGTACCCATATATCAAGCAGGTCACGGATTTCCTACTCGCGCAAGAGCAGGAAGGGGCCCTTTCCTTCAGTCGTGTCGTGGCCGTGGAGTACCCGCGAAAGGGCATCTGGTCGCTTGGGCTGGTAACGGGGTCGGGTCTTCGGCGCGTGTCCGAGACTATGAAGAAGGAGTTTCTGACTGTTTTGATTCCGACTTCGCCGACGCCTTTTACGGGTTTTGTCATTCTGGTTCCGAAAAGAAACACGATTGATCTGGATATTACAATAGAGCAGGCATTTCGGTTTCTTGTCAGTGGCGGGGTCATTACGCCGGACAAGGGGGCGCCGCCGTTACAGTCTGCCTCGCTGCCTGCGGAGCAGTAAATGCAAAGGATCAGAGCGAAAGATATTTAAGGAGACAAAGGTTGCTTTTCACAATTACCGGAAAACATATCGAGATCACCGAAGCAATGAAGGAACACGCCGAGGAAAAGACCTCCAAACTGCCTCGCTATTACGACAGCATTAACCAGGTGGAGGTAATCATCGACGGCAGTGAGAAACCACGCACGAGCGTTGAAATAATCGCCAGAGCGGAGCACAGTAAGGTTTTCGTGGGGACTGAGAACGGCCATGATGCGTATCAGTGCATTGACAAGGCTGTGCATAAACTCGAAAGCCAGCTTCGAAAGGCGAAGGGAAAGGAGCGAAACAATAAGCACATAGGCCCGGCACAGCCCAGTTCATAGTGCATGGGGCGAGCCGACAAGCGGTCTCGAAATCCTCTTTCGGAATGCAAAAAGGGCTTTTCAGGTGGATAAGATGAAGTTTGCGAAATTTATTTGTGTTGAGGCTCTCGTGCCGCGGTTGGAGTCGAGCGACCGCGACGCGGTAATTGAGGAATTGGTAGTTGCACTGGACAAAGCCGGAAGACTGGGTAAGGGAAAAGCTCGACAGATTACAAAAGCGCTCATAAAGAGGGAAAACGAGGCGAGTACCGGTATGGGCAAAGGTATGGCCGTGCCTCACATTAAACACGATGTAGTCAAGAATGTTGTGGCTACGGTCGGCCTCAGCGCGAACGGCATCGAGTTTGCGGCTTTGGACAAGGAGCCCGTACACGCGGTTATTCTTCTGATCAGCCCAACAGACAATCCGGACCAGCACTTACAGGCAATGGAACATGTTTTCAAATATATCCAACAGGAGAAATTCCGCAGATTCTTGTGCCAGTGTCAAACTGTTGAAGAGCTTGCGGATTTGCTGAAGGAAGCTGATGAGATGCCCTCTCTTTGATGGTGAGGAGTTGTGGATGTAGATGGATGCTCAAACGGCCCAGGAAGGCGACGGAATCACGGACGGCAGAGTTATTGAGGCGGAACTGGAGATCCGCAATGCCGACGGTTTGCACATGCGACCCGCGATGCAGTTTGTCGATTTGGTGAACCAGTTCGATTGCGATGTGATGGTCAGCAACGGCCAGACCAGTGTAGACGGCAAGAGTATAATGCAAATGAGCATGCTCGCAGCAACGACCGGAACCAGACTACAGGTCAAAGCGCAGGGCGCCGAGGCGGCCGAACTGATCGAAGCACTTCGGGAACTGGTCGAAGAGAAGATGTTTGACGAACCTGGGCCGGGCGACAGCCAGGCGGGCTAATTGTTGCAGGATGAGCCGATGGAGATAAAGAAGGGCATAGCTGTTTCACCGGGGATTTCGATAGCGAAGTCGCTGATCATTGACTCCGAAGACTATCGCATTCCGCGGCGTCTGATAGCTCCGTCCCAGCGACGGACAGAAATCCAGCGAGTGAAGAACGCGTTCAGCAACGCGGCAGAGGATTTGGGTCAGATGGCCGGTGCCAAACAGATGGCGGAGGCCGGCAACATAAAGGACATCTTCGCGGTTCACATGCGATTTCTGCGCGACAAGAGCCTGCGAAAGAAGGTTACGGATCTTATCCAGACCGAGTCAGTGACGGCGGAATACGCAGTTTCGACGGTTTTGAGACAAATCGCGGCCCATTTTTCCAAGGTGAAGGACAGCTATATCAGCGAACGGGCGACGGACCTGTACGACATCGAAAGGCGTCTGTTGAGGAAACTGCTCGGGCACAAACGCGAAGATGTTGGACATCTTACCGAAGAAGTGGTGGTCATTGCACGCGAATTGAGCCCTACGCAGACGGCAAGCTTCAACAAGCAATTTGTAAAGGGGCTGGCGACTGATGTGGGCGGACGAACGAGTCATTCGGCCATCGTAGCGCGTTCTCTTGGTATCCCCGCTGTTGTCGCGCTGGAGAACCTCACGGAGAACGTTCGGGGCGGTGATACGGTTATCGTCGATGGAAATCGCGGAATCGTTGTCGTCAATCCGGACGAAGCGACGATCAGTAAGTACGAGGAGTATTCACGCGACTACGTTGCCCTGGAGCACCGGCTGGATTCTCTCAAAAGCAAGCCGGCAGTCACGCAGGACGGCGTGAAGATCACTCTGCTTGGGAATATCGAGTTTCCGGATGAAGCTGAGTTGGTGCTGGAAAAGGGAGGGCAGGGCATCGGGTTGTACCGGACCGAGTTTCTCTATCTTAACAGCCAAGCGGAACCCACCGAAGAGGAGCATTACGAGGCGTATGCGGCCACGGTGCGCGTTTTTCAGGACAAACCGGTGATTATTCGCACGATGGACCTGGGAGCGGACAAGTACACGCAGAGTCGGCGGTTTGCGCCGGAGCCTAATCCGTATCTGGGATTGCGGTCAATTCGGTTCTGTCTTCAGAATCTGGAACTGTTCAGGACCCAGTTGCGAGCGCTGCTGCGGGCTTCCGTGTTAGGCCGACTGAAGATCATGTTCCCGCTGATTACAAGCTTGCAGGAGCTGCAGCAGGTTAAGACCATCTTGCGGGACGTGATGGAGGACCTTGCGGATGAGTCATTGCCCTATAACGACTCCGTTGAAATCGGTATTATGATAGAGACGCCGTCAGCGGCGCTGACCGCCCACGCTCTGGCGCGTGAGGTCGATTTCTTCAGCATCGGCACCAACGATCTGACCCAATACACGCTCGCGGTTGACAGGGGCAATGAGCTGGTGTCGACTTTGTACTCGTCGGCGGACCCGGCGGTGTTGCGCCTTATTCGCACGGTCATGCAGGATGCTCACCGAGCGCAAATAGATGTAGGTATCTGCGGGGAAATGGCGTCCGAGCCGGAATTCCTGATGCTGCTTGTGGGCATGGGCATACGAACGATATCGCTTTCGCCGCCACTGATACCCGAGATCAAACAGGTCATACGTTCGGTCACACTGGAAGAATGCAACAAGGCCGCCAGGGAGGTTCTCGGCATGAGCACGGAACGGGAGATCTCTGCGTACCTGCGCAACGCCACGAGAAGGCTGGTGCCTGAGGCGTTTTAGATCAGACAAGGAACGACCCCGCATCGTGTAGCGGTGGGGCCGTAGACAGGAGATACAAGTATAACGGGCAATACACATAATGCAGCGCGGTCGCGGGAGGACGTAGAAGTGCTCCAGGTGCGCCTGCGTTTCAGGATCGGGGGCAGTCTGGCGTATCTTTCTCACGCAGAAACGCTCAGGTTGTTTCAGCGGGCTTGTGTGCGAGCGGGGATTCCAATCGAGTACAGCCGGGGGTTTAACCCGCGTCCACGGATATCGCTGCCTTTGCCAACGACCGTTGGCGTGCAGGGTGATGAGGAGTTCTTGTGCTTCCGCATGTCGTCTTTCACGGATCTGTGCGGCTCGGATGATACCGCCAATAGGCTATGCGTGCAGATAGAGGAGCAGTTGCCTGCGGACTGTCACGTGCTCTCGGTGCAGGTAGTAGAGAAGAAAAGCGTCCCTCAACCCACGTGTGCCACCTATGTCTTACGGCTTAGACCCGACCGTATCACACATAAGTTAATGTCGACCGTGGATGATGTGCTGAGACAAGGAAGTATTTGGGTCTCCCGCGGCGGAGTGCCCGGGAAAAGGGCCAGAAAGCAAGTGGAGGTACGTCGCTTTCTCAGGACCATCAGGCTTGAGCGGCAGACGATTCTCATAGAATGCTATGTCGGGCCGGGCGGTTCGATTCGAGTGGAAGAGATGCTGGACATCCTGGACTTGAAGCGAAGCGATCTCGCCGGTCCGCCAATGCGCACGAATGTGCAATGGCAGGAAAACTAAACAGCAACAGGATATATGTTGCGCGAAACAGGATAAGGATTACAAGATGTCACGAGAGATGTTGATTAATGTTGCGGAACGGGAGGAGTGCAGGGTGGCGGTGGTTGAGAATGGCTCGCTCGAGGAGTTGTACGTTGAGAGGGCCAGTCTGGGCAGCCATGTGGGGAACATATACAAGGGCCGTGTAGTGAATATCGAATCCGGCATACAGGCTGCTTTCATCGATTTCGGTATCGGCAAGAACGGCTTTCTGCACATAAGCGATTTGCACCCCAAGTATACGTCGAACTCCTCGAATTACAAGACCGAGAGCATTGGGCGAAGGCAGGCTCTGAAGGAAAGACCGCTCATACAGAACTGTCTGCGCAAAGGGCAGGAACTTGTTGTACAGGTGACCAAGGAGGGAATAAAGACCAAAGGGCCGACGCTGAGCACGTATCTGGCGCTGCCGGGCAAGTATCTGGTAATGATGCCCTGGATGAAGAAGCACGGCGTATCCCACAAGATTGAGGACGAGGACGAACGCAAACGCCTCCGCGAGTTTCTGGATCAATGTAATCCACCTAAGGGCCAGGGCTTTATCATTCGTACGGCCGGTCAGGGCTGCTCGAAAAGGGATATTCAAAACGACCTGAACTACCTGCGGCGCTTGTGGAATGCGATTGAGAAGCGTATCAAGAACGAAGATGCGCCGGGCGAACTGTACCAGGAGTCCGATCTGGTAATACGTGCGCTGCGGGATGTGTTCAACAGCAAGATCAAGAAGATCATCTGCGATTCCGAAACTGTGGTTCGCAAGATCAAGGATTTCCTTTCCATTGCGAGTCCCCGATTCAAGCGAAGGGTCACATATTACGACAGCAAGGTGCCCTTGTTTCATAAGTATAAGATCGAGGATGAGATCGAGAAGATTCAGTCTCGCCGCGTGGAACTAAAGGGTGGTGGATCGGTGGTGATCGAGCAGACGGAGGCCCTCGTTGCCATCGACGTCAACAGCGGGCGGCATCGGAAACGGCAGAACGCCGAGCAGACCGCGTATGAAAGCAACATCGAAGCCGCCAGGGAGATCGCCCGGCAACTGCGGCTGCGCGACCTCGGGGGCCTGATTATCTGCGACTTTATCGACATGCGCAACGCCAAGCACCGCAAAGACGTCGAGAAGGCCTTTCGGTCATACGTCAAGAACGACCGTGCGCGCATCAAGATCCTGAGCATCAGTCGTTTCGGTGTGGTGGAGATGACCCGCCAGCGGATGCGGCCGTCCCTGCAGTCGAGCACGTATCTGGCGTGTCCGCACTGCGGCGGAACGGGATTCGTAAAAAGCCACGAGTCTCTGGCGATCGAGATGATACGCAAGTTGAATCTGTCGGCGTCCAACAACAAAATCAAGCGAGTCGAATTGAATGTCTCGCCTGAAGTGGCGGATTACCTGCAGAACGAAAAGCGCAGCGTTATTTCACAGATCGAACAGTTCAGCGACAAGCGGGTGGTCATACATTCCGTGCCGGACTATACTGCTGGGAAACACGAACTGGTTTGTTACAATGATCGTGGCTCGGCAGTCGGACTGTGAGGCCCTGCAGTTGGATGCCTGCGTTGATCGGATGCAGCACATAGCCAGGGAGGCGGCAAGTGAAACTCGATCTTGATTACGCTCGAAATGTTATCCAGGTGGAAGCGGATGCGATACGCTCGATCCTTCCGACGGTGAATGACGCGTTCAAGCGAGTGGCGGAGATGGTATACAGGTGTAAGGGTTCGTGCATCGTCAGCGGTATCGGTAAGGCGGGCATCATAGGGCAGAAGATCAGTGCGACGCTGGCTTCGACGGGGACGCCCAGCCACTTCCTGCATCCGGCCGAGGCGGTGCACGGCGATCTGGGCAGATTGCGGAGCGACGATATTGTCATCGTGTTGAGCTATGGAGGCGAGACGGATGAAATCGTCCGTTTGATCAATCTCGTCAAGCAGCTTTCAATTCGATTCATCGCAATCACAAGCAAGGAGGATTCCACTCTCAGCAAATACAGCGATGTTGTGCTCTGCCTCGGGGAGATGTCGGAAGCGTGCCCGCTCGGCGTGGCGCCGAGCGTGTCGACGACCTGTATGCTTGCGCTCGGAGACGCACTGGCACTGACGGTGATGAAGGCCCGTGATTTCAGCGTAGAGGATTACGTCCGTTTTCATCCGGGCGGCTCGCTGGGCGCGAAACTGATGACGGTGTCTCAGTCGATGATGTTCAAGCCGGGCGAGAAGTTGCCTGTCGCAAATACCGGCGATACGATTCGGCAGGTGCTGACCAGGACGAGCGATGTCAAGCGGCACGGTGCTGTGATGCTGGTGGATACGGCCGGCAAGTTGGCGGGCATTATTACCGACGCGGATTTGCGCCGTCTATTGACACTACATGGTCCTCGGGCTTTCGAATTGACGGCGTCGGAAGTAATGACGCGGGATTGTAAACGTATCCGCAATGATGCGCTTGCGGCCGAAGCGACCGCGCTATTCCACAAATATCGCATAGATGAATTACCGGTCGTCGATTCCGAGGATCGCCCCGTAGGGCTTATTGATGTGCAGGACATAGTGACGATCAAGGTTGTGGGGTGATCTGCGCGGTGGGTGACTATGAGATCGTTATCGTTTTTCTGAAAACTGACGAGGTCGGCGAATGACCGATGAATTAACAGCGAAACTCGAAAAGATTGCAATACTCGTCATGGATGTGGATGGGGTCCTGACTGACGGCACTATCATTGTTAATGGGGATGGCAGTGAGACCAAGCACTTCAGTGTGCTCGACGGCCATGGCATTCGTCTGTGGCGCAGAGCCGGCCTGCAGACGGCCTTGATCAGCGGAAGGATGTCCGCCCCTACGCAGCAACGCGCCGAGCAGTTGGATATAGAGCACGTCTTTCAGGATTGCCATTTTAAGCTGCCCGCATTGGAAGAACTGCTTGGAAAGCTCAATCTCGGGTTCGACCAGGTCGCATATATCGGCGACGATCTGCCCGATTTGCCCGTCATACGCCACGTTGGTTTCGGGATAGCGACAGCCAACGGCATCGACATTGTCAAACGGTACGCCGATTATACGACCGAGCGATCGGGCGGTCACGGTGCAGTGCGCGAGGTTATCGAGTTTATCCTCAAGGCTACCGGAAGATGGGAAGATTTGATGGAGCGGTATCTTGCGTAAGCGAACGGGGATTCTATGAGAGGCGTCATTCGAAAAATCCTGGTCGTTCTGGCTTCGCTGGCGATAGCGCTGAGTCTGTTTTTGCTCTACAATCGTATCAGCGGTACCGCCGAGATTGAAGTAGATCGTAACGAGCAGGCCGTAACCGTGATCGGCGATGCCAACGGCTTCGAAGCCACCGCGGGCAGCATAGGGGACGACCTGAAGATTGGGGTCGTGGAGGATACGGTATTTCTCAAATACAACCAGCAAGCCGGTACCGTGGCCAGAAAGATAGGTTTTCGGAAACTCTTGAATGAGGTGAAAGACATTTGGGAGGTCGAGAAGCCCTTCATGAGCATTTTTCAGCGCAATTTCGAATGCCATGTGACAGCGGATAAAGGCAGCGTGCAGTTGGAGACGGCGCTCGGAAATCCGACGCCCAAGGACGCTACATTTACGGGCAATGTGGAAATCCATGTGATTCCCAAAGGTACGGAGAAGTTCACGGAAAGCTGGATCTACCTGGACAATATCGTGTTTCTCAGCGAGAAATCGCAATTCTCAACGATTGGTCCGGTGCGTTTCGAGTCGGAAACCGCCCATATGGATGGCAGGGGACTGGAGTTCGTCTATGACGAGCAATCGGAACGCCTTGAGTATTTGCGGCTGGTACATCTCGATCAACTGATACTGAAGAGTACGGCCGACGCACTTGTATCGGATGGACCGCAACCTGCCGAGGTGACACGACAGAACGATGCGGCAGAACGAACCAGTGCAGCGGAACCGGTCGATGAGAGTGCCCGAAACACTCAGGTCGCAGCCAGGGTCGGCGCGGGAACGGAGTCGACGTCGTCTGATACAGCGGCTGTGACGGAAGAAGCGGTTCGGCCGCGAGACGGACAGTTCTATAGTTGCGTTCTCAGCAAGAACGTGTTGATCCGGGCGCCTGAGCAGGTTGTCTTTGCCGACGATCGCGTGAACATCAACGACATCTTCTGGTCGCATTCTTCGAGTAATCAGGCACAGGAGGCCGAAGCAGATGTTTCAGATGCGAATGCCGCCCCTGTTGTTTCAGGATCGACCCGGTCGCAACCTCTTCCCACCGAAGCCGCTAAGACGAAGGATGTACCTGCGCAAGCAGTGGAGCCCAAAGCGGAGTCCACGCAGCCGGAACTGGTGGACATTGTAGTGACGTGTGATAATGGTGTACTGCTGGTGCCGGAGAATTCATCTCGCACGATCGAAGATTTCCCGGCCGCCAGAATTCCGGGACGCAGCGGCGAGAACAAGCTGACGCAGGCTTTGTCCGACAATGCAGGCAAGACCGCTTTCGCGACGGGTACCGTGGACTACAGCGTCACGACACGTAATACGACAGCAACCGGGCCGTCGGAATTAACATTCTTTGCGAAAGATACGCCCGGTTCTCAAGGCGATAGTCCGGCTGTTCCGGTCCACGTCACCGCCGACAGAGATGTGAGCTATATACACGCGGCAAACAAAGTTATCTTCGATGTGAACTGCGTCTGTCGTATGCCCCAGCGAGATCTTTCCGTTCCTCAAGAGGCGACGCTGCGTTCGCCGAGGATCACGGTTGACTTGCTTCGCGACAGCCCTGATGCCTCGCCGGCTTCAGCGGATATAACAGCCACCGGTCCGGTGAGCGTGAGATTCTACATTGAGGACCCGAATGCGGAGGGTCCCGATGCAGGGCCGCAACCTGTCACCGTTACCGCTCGCAAGCACGCGAAGTACCTGTCGGAAACTCAGCAAGTGGTGTTCGAGCAGGATTGTGTGTGCGCGATGCCCCAGCGCGGCCTTGCGGCTGATGAGCGCTATATGCTGCGTGCCCCTGTGCTGACCGTCAATATGGCGGCCGAGGAAGACACGACTACATCGGGCTTGTCCGACATCACTGCTTCGGGGCCGGTTGAATTGAGTTTCTATGTGGCTGATTTCGGCGGTGCCAAGAGTAACGTCGAAGCGCTGCCCGCCACTGTTACGGCCAAAAAGGAAGCACGTTTTTCCGCCGAGACGAACCAGATCATTTTCGACGGCGAGACGCTGTGTCTGATGGAAAGGGATGACCCGAATTCTCAGTATGAGTATCGATTGGATTCGCCGAAGCTGACGATTGATTTGCCTCCGGACAGCAATGAGCCAGGGACAGGCAGTGCCTCCGGTATCGAGCGATTGGTGGCACATGGCGGACTGGTAAGCCTGTCGATGAGAGAATGGCCGGCTGGTTTGGACAAGACGGAGGAGAACATCCTCGGTGGTGTCGAACTGCAGTGTCGCCAGTTTGATTACGACCCGTACGAGGAGGTATTTATCGCCGCCGGGCCCGGCAGGATTCAGGTGAATAACTCGAAGGCCGCCCCGGCTGATCCAAATGTTACCAGAGGCAGTCTCCGAAGACCGTGTTATGTTCAGGTTGAGAATTTCGACACGCTCAAGTACTATCTGCAGCAGAATCATATCGTGGCCGACGCCGAATCGGTAGGTTCGCTGGCCATACATTATCTGCCGTTGAAGGACGGCCGGGTGGATCAACACCTGTTGATAAGTGCCAGCCACATGGAAGCCAGCATGCAGGAGACTCCGGAGGGCGATCTGGAATTGGCTTCCTTGATTGCCACGGAGGGTATCTCCGGCGAGGACGCACAGGGAAAGAACACTTTCGAGGGAACGGACCTGTTCTATGATCACAGCCAGGGAATGATGCAGGTCAGCGGGAATGAGACGATGCCTTGCATGTATAACGGCAATCTCGTGGAAGGGATTCAATACGACGTTCGGCGAGGCAGACTGAAGACGAGAATAGCCGCACCCGGTGCGATCCCACTGAACTGACGTTCTTCAACCGGAACTGCCCACATAGGCAGGTTGTTCCGTCATTGACAGAGGGCGTACAAGTCGTTCATCGACAGTTCGTTCAGGCGGTCGACGACCCGATCTGCATCGCGCAGTTGGTCGGCATCATACGTGTTGGTTACCGCAACGACTCGCATGCCCGCGGCTCTTGCGGCCTTGAGACCCCAGTGCGAATCCTCTATGACTATGCATTGACCGCTCTCGACGTTGGGCAGTCCCTTGGCACGCAGTTCTTCGACGGTCAGGAGAAATCCCTGAGGATCCGGCTTGCCTTTGCTGACCTGTTCTGCGGAGATGATCGGGCCGAAGATATTGCGAAGGCCGGCCTGCTCGAGAATCATCTCGATTTCTGCCCGAAGGGCCCCCGAGCATATTGCCATGGGCATGCCGTGTTCCTGGAGCATTCCGAGAAAGTCGCGCACACCTTCGATGATCTGGCCTTCCATGCGGGCCAATTGCTCAAACACAGCGGTCTTGGATGCTACGAGTTGCGGCAATTCGCCGACATCCACATTAAGCCGTCCCTGCTCGATCAGCAGTTTGTAGCAGTCTATGTCCGTCAGTCCCAGATACGTCTGATAATACTGTTGTTTCGTCAACTCGCAGCCATATGGCTTCAACACTTCGTTGAATGCACGAAAGTGAAGAGTTTCAGAGTCTGTAATGACCCCGTCGAAGTCGAATATCACGGCTCGCAGCATGGGATAACTCACTCAGTCTGAACGCTTCCGACCAGGGCTCCATAGTCTTTGAAAGTGGAAGTGTCCCCTGCGCAGACGATGCGAATAAGAGAATCGATGCGAGGGGCGTTTCGCGTGATGTATCTGCGAGCAAGCATCGCCTTGCGATCCTTGACGGCAATGGTTCGGCCGTTATCGAGTCCATTGGCGACGGGGACATCCATCTCGACGGTCGTACTGGCCTGGCCGCACAGTATGTAACCGTTGATAAGGTCTGTGGCGATATCAACGACGGCTCTTCCATAGAGATCCATGTATTCGTTGCCCTTTTCCTTGACGAAAGCAACCGCTTCGGCCAGTTGTTCCCTGCCGGTCTTCAGCAGTTCGAGCAAATCCTGCACATTCCTGTCGTAATTGCCGGCCGCCAGTTCCGCCATGTATTTCTCGGCCGTGCCGTTGCAGACGCCGCGGACGGCGGCCACGACCTGCAGTTGGCTGGTGCCCTCATAAATGGTGGTGATTCGGGCGTCGCGGGCGTGGCGTTCGGAAGGATAATCCCGCATGAAGCCGCTCCCTCCAAGCACCTGAATCGCATCGTATGCGACGCGGTTGCACATTTCGGAGCAGTAGTATTTGCTCAGCGGCGTCAAAAGAGCTGCGAAACGCTTGTACTTGCGGGCGTCGTTCTTGAGTTGTTTGGCCTCGGTCTTGTCTTCGGGCGGATTGTTCTGCTGACGTTTCTCCAGACCGATTTCCATGTCCACGACTCGCGACGTTTCATACAGCAACCCTCGGCCGGCTTCGATGGCGAGTTTCATGTCGATCAGCATATCGCGTACGGGAGGCAGCGTTTCGATGACCACACCGAACTGCTTGCGTGTGGCTGCATAATCCCTGGCGACGCGAAAAGCCGCCTCGGCGATGCCTACCGACTGGCCCGCTATACCGATTCTTGCACCGTTCATCAGGCTCATCACATACGTTACCAGGCCGCGCTGACGCTCCCCAATCAGACGGCAGGGGGTGTGGTCGAAGAATATCTCGCACGTTGGCGAACCGTGGATGCCGAGCTTGTCTTCCAGCCTGCGAATATGGACGGTCGGCCCCGGTTCGCAAACAAACAAACTCAGTCCCAGACCACCCGCACGGTCAGCTTCACTTCGCGAAAGGACGAGGAGCACCTCTCCGCAGCCGTTGGTGATGAAGCGCTTGACACCGTGGAGGAACCACTCGCCGTTTTCGTTCTGGTACGCCCGCAGTTTGATGGATTGCAGGTCAGAGCCTGCGTCCGGTTCGGTCAGGACCATGGCCCCGGTCACTTTGCCGTCGGCGAATTGCGGCAGATACTCCTGCTTGATTTCCTCTGAAGCGAAGGCATTAATGGTCTCCGCGATTCCCTGCAAACCGAAGATATTCATCAAAGCCGCATCCGCTCGGGAGACCATTTCGATGGCCATGGAATAGACGAGGTTGGGGAAGTTGAGGCCGCCGAAGCGGTGCGGAAGCGTGAAGCCCATGACATCCGCCTGAGCCAGCTTCTCAAGAGATTCAACGGTTCCTTTGGGCCTTTGGACCGAACCATCCTCTTGGAGAATGTTACCCTGGCGATCCACATCTTCGGCCCGCGGGGCAATGAAATCCGCACTGAGTTGCCCGAGCGATTCGAGGACCAGTTCGTAATTACGCACCGCTTCATCAGCGCTTGCGGGAGCATAGTCGAATTCCCGTGCGAATGTGAAATCCTCCTCGTATATGCGGGCCAGCGCACCGAGATCTGAATGTCTAAAGAGAAATCGAATGTCATCGTTATCTGTATAAAAATTGCCCATATCCGTTTTCCGCAAGTAGAGAGGTATGTCGCCTGTTTACGTCTTAATACCCTTTTCCTTAATGCTCTTGATCATGTTCGGCACAACGGTGTTCAAATCGCCGACTATCTTGTAATGCGCGATCTGCAGGATCGGCGCATCGGGATCATTATTGACGGCGACAATCTTCTGGCTTTGGGCCATGCCCGCCTGGTGCTGGATGGCGCCGCTGATTCCGACGGCGATGTACAGGCTCGGCCGCACGGTGGTGCCCGTCTGCCCCACTTGGTGGTCATGGTCAATATAGCCGAGATCGACGGCCGCACGCGTTGCCGCGGGGGCCCCGCCCAGGCAGTTGGCGAGATCCCAGATCAACTTGAAGTTGTCTCTGCTGCCCACTCCCGCTCCGCCGGCGACAATGATTCTGGCGGCCTTGAGGTTGACTTTCTTTGCTCGCTTGTGTTCTTCTATGATGCTCAGCGGGAGGAGTTCTTTGTCAATCGTCACCTTTTCAACAACGACTTCGCCCTTACGGCCAGCGTTGCGATCAGGCATCGGCATAACGCCTTCGCGGACCGTAGCCATTTGAGGCCACCACTCGGTGTTGATGATTGTCGCGACGATATTTCCGCCAAAGGCAGGACGTATCTGGAAGAGCAGATCTTTGTGCACCTTCTTGTCCTTCGGGGTTGTATGGTCGCCGATTTGAAGATCCGTGCAGTCCGCGGTCAGGCCGGCCTTCGTCGCGCTGGCAATACGCGGGGCAAGGTCGCGCCCGACGGGGGTTGCTCCATAAAGCACGATCTGAGGCTTATGCCGGTGAATCATATCGTACATGACCCGGGCATAGGTATTGGCCTGGTACGTCTCCAGCAGCGGGTCCTCAACAACGTAGACTTTATCCGCGCCGTAGTAGATCAACTCATCGGCCAGAGCTTGCGTCTTGCTTCCGGGTACGACCGCGGCCAGGCTTACCCCCAGCGTATCGGCCAAATGGCGGGCTTTGCTCATCAACTCGATGGGCGTGTCCTCGAGTTTGCCTTCGTGTTGCTCGGCAAAGACCCAGACCTCACCCTTTCTGTTTACTTCTATCATATTCGTCTCTCACTGTAGATCACTTCACATCCCTGCTATGTATCCTTTTCACGTGCCGACTCGTCCGTTGGCAAGTGCGGACGCCCCGGAACCTCAGGCAATTGTCCTGTCCGCAATCAGTTCGTGAACAAGGTCAGATATCCCTGACTCGGTAGGCTCAACGTCTTTGCTCTCCTTGGCGGTGAGGACAACACTTTGTATGCGATGCACCTTGGTTGGTGAGCCTGCCATGCCGCACCAGTTGAGGTCGGCTTTGAGTACATCCAGGTCCCACTGCTTGATTATCAGGTTCCTCTCCTCCATTTCCCGGCATCTTTGCTCGGCAATGTCTCGGAGGGTTGTATCGTCGGCCTCCGGATTCTCGTCCTTGCACCTCAACGCCACCTCAAGCGGCGTCTGAGCATTCTTGTATTTCATCAGCCTTCTGGCGGCCGCGACGCGTGGCTCGTTGGCGTCGCCGATAACGGTTAGCAGGACCGGCAACTTCGCTTTGATGCGTTGCCATCCATTGCCGATATTGCGTCGAACAGTGATATCCTTGGCCTCAAGCAATTCGAGTTCTTCTACATAGGTGATCTGAGGGATTCCCAGCTTCTCCGCTAATTGCGGCCCTACCTGCGCGGTATCTCCATCGATTGCCTGACGACCGCACAGGACAATGTCATAGTCAAGTTTCTTGACGGCGCAACTGAGGATATAGCTGGTGGCCAGAGTGTCGCTGCCGGCGCAACGACGGTCCGTGACCAGGATTACATCATCGGCCCCGCGGTACAGCGAATCGCGGAGAATGCCGGCTGCTGCGGGCAGACCCATCGTTACCACCGTTACATGACCGCCGAATCTGTCCTTGATTTGCAGAGCCATTTCGAGGGCATTGAGGTCCTCAGGATTGAAAACTGCCGGCAAAGCGGACCGTTTGACCGTTCCGTCATCGTTCATCACATCGCCGGTGATCTTCTTTGTGTCGGGCACCTGTTTTGTCAGAACAACGCATCTGTACGCCACCTGTTGTCTCCTTATCATGGCAATACCTCGACCGTGTCGAATACAGAGAAGCGTAGTCTACCCGCATTCTCCGCCAAGTCAACCCCAAAGCCCGGTTCGAAAGCCCTTGAGGCGGTCCAACGCGCGTTCCTGCCGGTCATCTGTAGCTCTGGTACAGAGAATAACCCCAAAGCCCGAAGTGCTGGTGCTCGGTCCGGCTGGTTATCGGCTTGACAGACAATGGCGGTGCTGTGTGTCCTCGTTGCCGCTATTGCCCGCCGGGGCGGGGCACTCCCTTTTGCAGGCATATTTGCGACCAGAGGGAACCAAAAACATCTAAACTCGTATAGATAATGGGTCGATTCTCTACAGGCGTGCTTTGGTGAAAGAAACGCCAGATTTTCTTTGACAATCTACGGTGTTGTTCCATAATTTAGCGCGAATGGATTTTTTTATCGGGTGTAAAGGAGTGCAGGCCAATACGCAACCCATCAATTCGCGCTCCTGGATCTGGCCGAGGGTGTAATGACGGCAGAGACCAACTACGACACGATTTTTGGTAAGATGGCAACAGAGCAGGGTCTCTGTACGGATGAAGAACTTCGGCGAGCGCTGAAGGAACTGAAAGACCGCCGGCAGACCGAACCTGTCATGCTCAATCAGTTGATGATTGCGCGAGGGTTCATTACCAAGAACCAGGCGGAGCGACTCAAGAAGAGCATCAAAGAAAGCAAGGCGGCCGCCCACAAAATCCCGGGCTACAAAGTGCTCGGCAAGATCGGGGCCGGGGCTATGGCCTTCGTGTACAAAGGGCGTCAACTGAGCCTCAACCGAATTGTGGCGATCAAGGTGCTTCCCAAGCGGTTCAGCGACAATCCTGAGTACGTTGAGCGATTCTACAAGGAAGGGCAGGCTGCCGCGAAGCTCAATCACTCCAATATCGTCCAGGCCTTCGACGTCGGGGAAGCGGGAGGATACCACTATTTTGTGATGGAATATGTGGAGGGCAAGACGCTTTCTGATGATCTTGTTAACGGCTACGTCTTTCCGGAGCAGGAAGCGATCGACATTGTCATTCAGGTTGCGCATGCTCTGGCACACGCACATGCAAAGGGGTTGATTCACCGGGACGTCAAGCCCAAGAACATTATGATCAGCAAGGACGGGACCGTCAAGCTGGCGGATATGGGTTTGGCGCGTGAGACGGCTGATTTGGAGACCGCGCAAAGTGAGGCGGGTAAAGCCTACGGCACTCCTTACTACATCGCGCCCGAGCAGATCCGCGGAAAGATTGACATTGACGAGCGGGCCGATATCTACGGTCTTGGGGCCACTCTCTATCACATGGTTACCGGTCGCGTTCCCTTTATGGCCGATGACTCCGCTGAAGTGATGAAGAAGCACCTCCGGGAGAAACTCGTTCCGCCCGATCATATCAATACGTCGCTTTCTGCCGGCATCTCGGAAGTCGTCGAGATCATGATGGCCAAGCGAAAGGAGGATCGCTACAAGAATGTCGAGGAGCTGCTGTTGGACCTCAACTCACTGAAGGAGGGCAGGCCGCCCATACAGGCGCATAAGCGATTCGACGTTTCTATGCTCGAACAGTTGGAGAAAGGCGAAGCCGTAGAAGTGGAAGAGGAAAGCACGGTCTCCGCCGAGACGTTGGCCAACTACAAGATGGCGGTGTTTGCGCTCAGTGCGGTAGCCGCTGTATTCTTCGTAATTATTGTACTGCTTTTGGCTTTCTAACGCTGCTTGTTGGAATGCGCTGCTCGGTATTTGCCGGGCGTCGGGGCGGGAGTTGACCGTGTCGCGTGATGGAGCACAATTCCTGGCTGATGAACTCGTATGTGTGCTGAGTCACTACGACATTGGCGTCATCCATCAGGTCAAATCGATAGAGGCGGGGAATCGGCGTCTGCCAAAACTGGCATTTCTTGCCGATGCGGGCAAGTTTCTGCTCAAACGCAAACCCGCCGGCGGGGACCAGTTCAGTCGCGTTGTTTTTGCACACGCTGTGCAACGGCATCTTGGCCGGGCGGGATTTCCGGTGCCTCCTGTTGTGTCCACTCGTCATGAGAGCAAGACGGTGCTTCTGCGTGGCAATTATGTCTATGAAATGTTTCGCTTTGTCGCCGGTTCGCGTTATGACGGCTCGCCGGAGGCAACGGTCAACAGCGGTATGCAGTTGGCTCGGTTTCACAGACTGATTGCGACATTCGATCACAGTCAGGATGCCGTGCAGTCCACTTTCCACGATTCCACCATCGTACGCAGACATCTCCGCTCGCTGGGACGCCATGCCAGATCCCGGCACGGCCGTGTCTACGAAACGAACCAGCGTCCGGACGGCCGCGAGAGGAAGACGGCTGAAGAACTCATGGCCTTGTACAATGACGCCAGCATTCGCGCCAACAAGCACGGCTACGGTTCTCTGGCGAGGCAGGTAGTGCACGGCGATTGGCATCCGGGTAATATTCTGTTTGCGGGCAGCGAAATTGTGGCGGTACTGGATTTCGATTCGGTGAAGATCGCGCCGCCTGTCACGGACCTGGCCAATGCCATGCTTCAATTCTCCATCGTCGGCGGGCGCCCCAGGCCATCCGACTGGCCGGACTATTTCGATCGGGATAGACTGTTGCAGGTTGTTATGGGGTATTGCCGGGATGCGTCGCTCAATGAGGTCAAGCTTGATTGTCTGATCGACCTGATGATTGAGACGATGATTGCCGAGGCTGTCCTGCCGGTTGCCGCCACTGGTTTCTTCGGACATCTGCACGGACTTGATTTCCTCAAGATGATTTTGCGCAAAGCCCGATGGCTGAATTCTCATCGTGGAGAGTTGAGCGAGGCCGTGAAGAGACAATCGGTCAAGTCTTCGGTTGCCGGTTAATTTCGCACAGATGTTGAAACTAAGTCTCCGACCATGGTAGTATCGGCGATGTCGTGTGCAGGATTGCCGATCACCAGATGATATGGCATGTCCGACTGAATCATGCCCCTGATCCTGGAGTGATAGACGCTATGATGATACGCCGATTGATAATGGTTGCTGTTGTTTTACTCGGTTTTGTGCCCGCCTGCGCCAGGGACAAAACTCCACCCGCCGCCGAAGTGCTCGACTATCTCAAGAGCCTGGGCAACGGTTCCTATCTTTTCGGACAGGTAGCCACCTGGGTCCATAACGAAAACCCCGACATGGACCACTCCAGCAACTGGCTCAGGAAGGTTTACGATCATACGGGCAGGATGCCCCGCTATGGGACGGTAACGTATGACTTCCATGACGATCCGTTCCCTGATTCGGCCTGGAATGAGGGCGTCAAGGAGATGTGGGATCGCGGATTGATTGTAGGCGTCTTTACGTTCTATGCGAATCCTGCCGGCGGATCGTGGAACGACCCGTTGGATATAGACCCGATCTTTGCCCGCAATGATAATCCAACAAAACGCGACTTCTACAGGCAGATGGATCGTATGGCCGCCAATCTGCAGTGGCTGAAGGATCGGGGTGTTCCCGTGGTCTACACACCCTTCGTCGAAAGCGACGACCGCAACAAATGGCACGCCAAGGAAAGCAATATGCATGCTATTAAGCTTTATCGCCTGGTTCACGATTACTTCACCAACGACAAAGCTCTCGACAACATCATCTGGGCCTATCACACTACGGCCAACCGCGACGCCCTGCCAAAATATTACCCAGGCGACGACTATGTCGATATCATAGGTAAATCAGCTTATGGCAAAGGCTTGATCTTCTCCGAGTACGACTGGGCCGTGGAGAAAAAGAAGAATGCAGGCAAGGTCATCTGGTGGGCGGAGCTTGGAATCCGCGGACGTTCCGAGCCGCACAATGATTGTATGAATGTCCTGAGGAAACTGGAAGACAAATTCCCCGAACTGGCCGGCTTCGTATTCTGGAGCGACGACGGCCACTACAATGTCGTTGGAAACGACAATGGGCGAGAACTGATGGCGTCACCCAAAATCATCACTTTGAAATAACAGTCCCGGTCAATCCTCCTGCGGTTTGACCGGCTTCAGGTCGCTCCACTCATATATGTCAATCCTGAGTGTGACAGGCTCCTCCTGCCCGCCCGTGGCCTTCACGTCGTATCTGCCCGCAAGATTAGCCTCCTGCACACCTAAGCGATACTCTCTCTCGGCCATATTGCTGAACACAAATTCTCCCCGCTCATTTGTTCGGCTCTCGGCCTTCAGACGCTCGTAGTTACGGCTCTTGCCGTTTTCCTCCTCCCAGTAAGAGGCATAGACTTGCGCCCCCGGAACCGGCCGGCCCGTTGCATCGTCAATGACAACGCCCCTCAACCGCTTGCCTTCCTCAAGTTGTATCACCAGCGGCTTCGTAACGTCCTCAACCTCAACCCTGACAGGTCGGTACCCGGGCCGAACCGCCGCTTCCAAGATGTACTTGCCCGCAAAGTTGGGATTGACGTTTTCGAATGTGAACTCGCCGTTGACGTCGGGTCTGATCGCGGGCCGTTTTGTGCTCCAATTGGCCTGGTCACACTTGACGGATACTCCCAGCCGCAAGCTATCTCTGGCCGGACTGCCGTCTATGTCCAGCAGGCGACCCTCCAGTGTTACTCCTTGGCCAAAGCGTATATCCTGCTCAACGATCTGATTTCGTTCGTCCAGTTCGAACGTGTCGGTAAGCTCAAAATAGTGGCCGTCATAGGCTACTATGGCGTACCGGCCGCCGAGCGGCAGCGGGGTTGCGTTGAATTTCCCCCTGTCCATTCCTCCCCCGTGCAGGGCGGTGTTCAGGCCATTTAGGCCTTTTCCTGCTATATCCGGTTTCCTCACAACAAGCAGGCTGCCGCTGGCGTCTGTTGCGACACTGTCGTTGGCATGCAGTATCGAGCCATAGATCGCGCCGGCCGGATGGACCGGCACGTCGATGACAAACGGTTGCTCTCCGGTCGGTATGTTGATATCCTCCGGTTCTTTGAACCAATACCCGACCGGCCGCTTGCCGTGATAGTAATCCACACGGTATTTGAAGCGGCAGGGCACCCGCACCTCGCACGTCGCCACACTGTCTACAACATCAATCCAGTCAGGCTTGTATCCGTTTTCCCCTTCCATAACGTGGTCTATCCGGACCCCGCCCTGCATCGCCGGCGAGTCGTCCGGTACCTCGAAGACAAGTACAACCTCTCGCATCAACTCATTCACCGGCTGCAGGTCTATAACGACGTTCTCCAGATCATCACTATCCGTATCGATCGAGACACGCTTGCCTCCTGCATGAATACTGATCCGTTGCCCGTAGAAATCCTCAATCTCGAAATAGCCGACCCCGTCTTCTATTCGTACGGGCGATTCATCACTGGAACTCGTCGATTCGTGATGCTCGAAGCCGTAGCGATTCCTATAGGATACAATGGGGATGTCTTCCTTATTCACGCCCAGCCTGTCCAGTTGCCCCGTGATCGTCCCGATAATAGTACGCTTTGAACCGAGCGAAACCTCGATGTCGCTCTTTCCGGGCCGTATGCCGGAAACGTATTCAAACCCATATCCTTCAGCGCGAACCAGAATCAGATACTCCCGTTCTGTCTTGAGCTTGCTCAATGCAAATCTCCCGCGACTGTCGGTCACTGCTTCGGCCTCGCCGTACATGCCGTCCTCTCCCCAGGTATGGCTATCATCAATCCTCGACATCATCACGCGGACTTCTGCTCCCTCGATGGGTTCGCCACTCTGGGATGATACCACAATTCCTGTTGCCGGCTCAACAGCCTTCAGCGTTACCACACTCGTTTCGCCGCGCTTGAAAAGGACCTCTGAAAGCCGCTCCGGTTCGAAGCCGTCCGCCTCGATCTGCATGCCCACCTTGTAGTCCCAGGCATGTTCCTCAATCGCCATGCCATTCGCATCCGTCGTCAGCTTGATCGTGTGATGATACGAGCCGTCGTTGGGATAGGTATAGCCGCCGACCAGTTCCGCTCCCTCGACGGGTCGCTCCGATTCATCCAGCACCTGTATCCGTCCTGTGAATCCTTCCCCCAACACCATCTCAATTCCTTCAATCCTCCCGCCCGGTTCAGGATCGAAAGGCCCCGCCATGGCCGGCGCATATCCGTCTGCCGTGGCCATGATGTATATCTGGCCGTACTCAGCCTTGTGGTCAAACGTCCCTGTCCCTTGAGGCTGGTTCTTGGTCTGTATGCTTATGCTTGCGCTCGAGCCGTATCGAGGCCTCTGGCTGTTTACCAGTGCATTCGGGTGCTTGCCGAACGGCCCGCCATCGTGTGTTCTGACGGTGCCTGATATATGGATCTTGTCTTCGACGCCGTAGTCTCTATCTTTAAAGCCGTACTCCTGAGAAATCTCCTCGAGCTTCTCAATACGCTCCTGCGGCGTCAGAATCCTGCCCGCAAACGCAACCGCCAGATCCGTTCCCTGCCACAGCGCCGCCAGACACACTATCGACAGCACCAGCATCGCCCCCGCAACCGGCCACGACACCCGCAGCCTCGGTTTGTGCCCCGTAATCATAATGCGTTTGACGCGGTCAAGCGTTCTCCCGTCACCTGGCTCTTCTGCTAATCCTACCATCGCTGCCGTCGCCGCCACGCGATTGTCTCGCATCTTCTGGGCCCACCAAATCAGCAGTTCAGCATATTTCGTCCTCTGGCCCGTCACTAGGACACCGGCCGCGTCGCAACAGGCCTCCCGCTCGATCCTGATCTGCCTGCTGACCCACCACACCGCCGGATTGAAGAAGAGCAACGCTTCCACAACCATCTGAAGGAAGTTCACCAGATAGTCGAAACGCCTGATGTGTGCCAGTTCGTGGGTCAGGATGGCCTGCAGGTCGTCGGCGGGTATGCCCGTAGCCATCGAAGCGGGCAGCAGAAGCGTCGGGCAGAAGCACCCGACCACACCCGGCACTGTAATGTGCGCGCCGAGTACCACACGTATCTTCCGTCTGATGTGCATCTTCCGGCGCAGGCGTTCTATAGTGCCAAGCAAGCTCTGGTCTTCGGCCGGCACGCATCGTTTTCGAAGCCTCCTGCCGCCGACCATGACCAGCAGCGCCCGCAGCAGCATGGCGACCGTACCCACGATCCAGACCATGGCAGCCCATATCTGCCAGCTACCGCTTTGGGCGGTCGCACTCTTCCCACCTGCAGTAATCTTCCTCTGCCCTGCAAATGCAGGTTGTCGGTTCTTGGCGGTAGCAGAACGCGGACCCTCTCTCGTCTCTGGTTCAGCGCGCTCTCTTGTGGCGGACGTGTGTGAAGCCCTCTCTTCAACGGCAATTGGTGCAGTGGCAGTTGGCTCGTAGTTCAGGATCGACCACGTCAAGAGACCGCAAAGGACAATCGACCCCAGCGCCGTGATGCTCGCAAGATAGCGTCGATTGGCCGCCTGAGCTGTGGTAGCGCGCAGATATGCGTAGAGTGCCATCGCTATGAGCCCGCCTTGCCAGAGGGTGTGCATCAATGCCGCTACGAGGTTTCTACATGCCTCGCTTGCCACCCATGAGACTAATTCGTTCATGTGAGTCTTTCCCTTCTTTACCTACGCCTGACTACTTCCGTCGGGGCGTGCATCTTCCAGCAACTTCCGCATTTCCGCCAGTTCCTTGTCGCTGATCTGGCCGTCTTCGAGCAGGGCCTGCATCACCGCTGCGGGCCGGCCGCCAAACACTTCCGTAACGACTTTTCGCACAAACGGACGAATAATCTTACTCCTCTTGACCGCCGGGCTGTAGACGTGCGCCACCCCGCGACTGGTGTGCTTGAGCAGCCCCTTCTTCTCCATGACCTGCATCGCCGAAAGGATCGTGGTGTAGGCCCGCTTCTTCCCGTCCGGCATCGCATCGAGAACCTCCCGGGCAGTGCTGGGCCCTCTGTGCCAGAGCACTGAAAGGATCTGCATCTCCAGGTCCGACGGTTTGGCTTTCTTTGTCATAGCTGCCTCCAGATATATTCAGTAGTACTATAAATGTAGTATGTACTATGAATGCAGTAGGTTCAAGCAAAAAAAGCCTGAAAATGTGAAATATTTTCTCCGCCTTGCATGTGAAAAGAACCTAAATGTCTCTTCGGTAACCACTTACGCAACAAATAATCTTTGTTCTTCGGTGGGATTACTGCCACATTCTTTAGCTGCCCTGTGGACAGTCTGATCAAATCATTGAAGTTTCTGTGCTTCACCTGGTGCCAACTCGCCTCGCTTTGCATAGCTGACATGGAAACAGTTTCGCCCGCCCGTGAGCCCTTTTTCGGCTTCTCTCGGCGATCAACGCCGGAAAGGGCATTCCAGGCTAATTTGCCTGCTTCGGGGTTCTGCGTCCCATCAGAGACCTGATTCTTGGCCCCAGTACCGTCAAACTCTTGCCGCCAGGGAATAAGGCTTCTGTCTGGATTTCAGTATCTTCCAAAAGCAGCATTTGCTATTCGTTTATCAACTGCTGTCTTTCGAAACTAGGATCCCATTGAAGGAGCCGCAAAAAAAAGCCCGCGGTTTCATATTCCACCGCGGGCTGCAATAGTCTCGAATCGGCTTAAGATTCGCTTTCCTGTTCTCTGGCGTGTGCCGCGACGATTTGCTGCTGGACGTTCGGCGGGACGGCTTCATAGTGGCTGAGCGTCATGGAGTAGCTTCCCTGGCCACCCGTTACGCTCTTGAGTTGGCTGTTATATTGCGTTACTTCCGCCAGCGGCACCTGGGCCTTGATGGTCACGAAGTTGCCCGGAAGCATCTCCTGTCCCATAACGCGCCCTCGCTTCGATGAAAGATCGCCCGTGATGTCACCCATATTGTCGGCCGGAACGGTCACTTCCATATCGACGATAGGCTCCAGCAAAACCGGCTTGGCTTTCTGGAGGGCATCTGCAAATGCGCCCTTGCCGGCCGCGCGAAATGCTACTTCTTTGGAGTCAACGGGATGGTGCTTGCCATCGTAGACGGAGACCTTGACGTCCTGCAGCGGAAAACCTGCGACAATACCACTCTGCATAACATCGTTGACACCCTTGAGAACGGCCGGTTCGAACTGGCCCGGAATCGAGCCGCCGAAGATGTCCCAACTGAACTCGAGCGGCGGATCGCTGTTCCGTTCGGCCGGTTCCACACGCAGGTAGACCTCGCCGAACTGTCCTGCCCCGCCGGTCTGCTTCTTGTGGCGATAGTGGCCTTCGGCCTTTCCCGTGATCGTCTCGCGGTAAGGTATCTTCGGCTCTTTCGTCGTGACCGTGAGTTTGGAGCGGTTCTGCATCTTCTCAAGCACAATGCGGAGATGCAGATCGCCGAGACCGTTGGCCACGAGTTCCTTGGTCTGCTGGTCACGGCTGACCTTGAAACACGGATCCTCTTCACAAAGCCGCTCGAGCGCCGCGCTGATCTTCTGTTCATCACCTCGCGCCGCGGGCTCCAATGCCAGCGAGAACATGGGCTCGGGCGTAGGGGGCATGTCAAACTTGCCGCTGAGCTCTCCCTCGTGTATCAGATCGCCCACCTTCAGCTCTTCAACCTTGGCCAGCGTGATGATATCGCCGGCAACACCGGCATCGATTTCTTCCGTCTCGCCGCCCTGCGCCCTTTGGATGTGCCCGGGACGAATACCCTTCTTCTCGTCGTTGCGATGGAGGTTCGTGTCCGACTTGATCGTTCCGCTGAAGATCCGAATCGTCGAGTACTTCATGTTGGAACGCGGGTCGAAAGTGATACGGAACACAAGGCCCGCCAAAGGCCCGCCCGAATCCGCTTTCAATTGCTTTTCGTCCTCCCCGTCTTTCAATACGGGAGGTGGCGCGTCAGTGGGGGAGGGCGTGTACTTCGCTATGAGGTCCAACAACTCCGTGGTGCCGATCTCATTGCGGGCATCAGTGAAGACGATCGGAATAATTGTCTTCGCCTGCAGCGCCTTGACGAATACCGAACCGACCTTTTCTGCGGAAATCTCCTCGCCACCGAGGTAGCTCTCCATCAACTCGTCGTCGGCCTCAATGATGCTCTCGATCAGTTCCGTATGTGCCTGAGCAACGTCCATGACGGGGGAGTCCCCATCGTCGCTCGCTATGCAGTCTATAAGGGTCTTCTTATCTTGGCTTGGCAGATTTGCGCATCGACAGGCTGAACCGAACGTTTCCTGAATGGTGCCGACCAGGCCGGGAAGATCGATGTTGTCCGCATCCATCTTATTAATTACGATAATGCAGGGTTTGTTCTGCTGCCTGGCCAATTCGAACATCTTCCGGGTATTCGTCTCAATACCCTGCGCGGCACTCACCACAATCACTGCCGTCTCAGCAGCGGGCAGTGTTCCGATGGCCGGACCGATAAAATCAGGATATCCGGGTGCATCGATGATATTAATCAGCTTGCCGTCATGCTCAGCATGGACCACTGCGGCCTGAATCGAATGCTGATGCTCCTTCTCCTCGTCATAAAAGTCGCAGACACTTGTCTTATCATCAACGCTGCCCAGTCGATTTACCGCACCGGTCTTGTGCAGCATAGTCTCTGCCAGCGACGTCTTGCCACTGCCGCCATGACCCAGCAACACGATATTACGAATAGAGCCAGTTTCAACCACGTTAGAGCCTCCCTAAGGTGTCGTACGAGTTCCTTTTCTTCAATGTAAACACGCCATACTAATTCCTGTTTCCTGTTGCCACAAGCACTTTTTCCCGTTTTTGATCGCTCTTTCTCGTCGGCTCACCTCGCAGAGCTGCAAATTCTGCTCAAGCCACTGACGGTGCTAATGGATCCATCTCAAATTCCTGACGTGAGCGTGTGGCGGTATAAGTTGCCGGTAATTGGCAAAAAGCTCAAAAAATCACAATAATCGTGAAATAAATCACAACAAAGTGTTGCAATCGTGCGTAACGGTAGTATAATTTAGTATGTTTTGAGCTTTTGTGTTATTGATGGTTTTGCTCATGTGTCGATTGGGCTGTCAGTGAAGAGGTATCGTGATGGCGAATAGAAGTTGTGTGATTCGGTTATCGAGATACAAGAATGCGTTGAAGAGGCTGAGTTCTCTGAACTTCGTCCGTGTATACTCTGACAATCTGGCTGATGCGGCGGGAGTTACCGCCGCTCAGGTGAGGAAGGATTTCTCGTTGTTCGGAATAACGGGTAATCGTCGCGGGGGATACAAGGTTGATGAGCTGATAGAGCAGTTGAACAAAATCCTTGGCAAGGACCAGCTTCAGGAGGTCGTGGTCGTTGGGGTGGGGAATATCGGCACAGCACTGGTTCAGTACGGGGGTTTCGAGAGCAGCGGCATTAAGATCGTTGCGGGCTTTGAAATCGACCCGGCCAAGCAGGATGCAGATGCAGCCATACCGATTCTCCCGTTGGAGCAACTCGGCGAATTCCTCACGAATCGCCAGATCAGACTCGGCATCATTGCGGTGCCGGATTATGCTGCGCAGCAGGTGTTGGAGCTGATGGTGGCCGCGGGTGTGAAAGGTGTGTTGAACTTCGCGCCGATCTGCCTCAAGGCGCCGGAAGGGTGCTTTGTGAGCAACATCAATCTGGAAACGGAGTTGGAGAATATAATCTATTTCGTTAATGCGGCAGGCAAGTCCAGGGGGTAGGAAATGGCGGCAAGGTCCCTGAAATCGAAAATTCTGCTTTCGCTGGTATTGGTTATACTCGTGCTGGCGGTATCGATTGCGCTGTTGGGCTTCTACGTTATTCAGAAGAACATCATCGAAAGAGCGGAAGACAAGGTACGGAATGACCTGACAGCCGCGCGAATGGTATATACGGCGGAAATCGACCGGATTGGAAGGCACCTGCGTTTGTTCTCATTGGACACGGATGCAGAACTATTCCGAGATAAGCTCAACCTTGATTATCTGCAAGTGGTAACGCCGGACGATTTCAATGGGGTTCGCAGTGAAATAGTCGCAAAAGCCGTAGAACAAAAGGCCGCCGTTGGCGGGACCCGTCTGATATCGAATGAGGAATTGGAGCAATTCAATAGCGAACTGCAGAGACGGGCGGCCATTGCGATTGTGCCGACGCCTATGGCCCGACCGACGGACAGGCGCGTCCTTGCAGAGGTAATGGCCAAGGAGTATGCGATGCCTGTTATCAATGATGACGGTACGCTCCAGGCGGTTGTGTACGGTGGGAGGATCATCAATCGGGACTTCACCCTTGTTGATCGCATACGGGCAATGGTTTTCGGCAATGAGCAGTACGACGGCAAACCAATCGGAACCGTCACGATCTTCCAGGATGACGTGCGCATTTCAACCAATGTAATCAATCCGGATGGGACGCGAGCTATTGGAACCCGTGTTTCGGCTCCTGTGTACGGGCAGGTTGTCGAGCGCGGCAAGATATGGCATGACAGGGCTTTTGTTGTGGCCGACTGGTATAAGACAGCGTACGAACCGATCAGGAATGTCAACGGACGGATCATTGGAATTCTCTACGTCGGCACCCTCGAAGAACCCTTCAACGATATGGCCCGTGAAATGGCCGTGTTATTCTTGATGTTCGTCGGACTGGTGACGGTCCTCGCCGTAATCCTCTCGATTGTTCTGGCTGGGGCGATATCGAAGCCGCTGACGAATGTGCTGGAGGCTACCGTTCGACTCTCAAGCGGAGAATTGGGATACCGCGTCAACGCGGAAACCGGTACGCTCGAACTCGATCGACTGGCTGACTCGTTCAACCAGATGTCGGCAAAACTGGAAGAACGCGATCAGAAACTGCGTATTTCCAATGAGGAGTTGAAGGCGCTAAACAAGAGTTACGTGGACCTGATCGGTTTTGTCGCCCACGAACTCAAGGGAATCCTCGCTTCGGCCGTGATGAATGCGTACGCTGTGCGGGATGGGTTTCTCGGCATGATTAACTTCAAGCAGCGAAAGGCGATGGATTCGGTTACCCGCAACCTGGACTATCTTGGGGCGACCGTGAAGAAGTTCCTGAACCTCGGACGGATCGAGCGCGATGAATTATCCATCAACAGAACCGACCTGCGTCTCAAGAAGGACGTGTTCGACGTCTCCATTGGTTCGCTGGAGGCTGTGTCGCAGCGCAAAGGGCTTCAGATCGAGAATGAAATCCCGGATGATTTGGCGGTGCATGCGGATTTGGACCTCATGCAGATTGTGGCGAACAATCTCGTTAGCAACGCCATCAAGTACAGCTTTGAAAAGGGCTTGATCCGAATCTCGGGTGAAGTATTGGAGAACATGGTTCGCGTAGAGGTGTATAACGATTCGACGCCGATCGGTGATGAACAGAAACGCAGGCTTTTCCAGAAGTTCTCCCGTCTCGACAATCCCGAGACAAAGAAGGAAAAGGGGACCGGCTTGGGACTCTACATCACCAAACAAATTGTAGAAGGCCATGGGGGCAGGATCTGGGTCGAACCGGCCGAGCACGGCAATACGTTTATATTCGAAATTGAAAGGGGCCTCTGAAATGCCTACACCGTTGGAACTGGTACGAAAGAAGCGGGCGCAAGCCGTCGGCAAGATAATTGGCAAAGGATTCCTCTCGACCAAGCGCGTGTATGTCGGCATGGCGACGTGTGAGATTGCCGCCGGTTCGAAGGACGTCATGGAGGTCTTCCGGGAGGCGATCAGTCGTGGCTTGACGGATGTGTATCTCAGCCAGAAGGGCTGCGCCGGCCGATGCAATCTCGAACCGACGGTCGAAGTCGTCGAAACGGGCAGGAGCCCCGTCAAGTATGGCAAGGTAACCCAGGAAAGAGCCTTGGAGATCATCGAACGACATCTGAAGAAGGGCGAGGTTATTGAAGAATGGGTCATAGATTAGAAAGGAGCCCGGCAGTGGCAACGACATACTCCGTTATGGTATGTAATGGTACGACTTGTCTCAACAACGGCGTTGGGCGCCTGAGGGAAATACTGAGCGAGCAACTGGAAGAGCATTCCATTGCCGATCGTGTGAAGATACGTCTGTCGGGGTGCCTGGGGATGTGCGATCGGGGTCCGATTATGGTGGTGCATCCGGGCTACACGATCTACGGTGGTCTGGCGGAAGCGGATATTCCCGAGATCGTTGAACAGCACTTTCTGCAGGATAAGCCGGTGGCCCGGCTCGTGATACAGGAAGACCATCTGTACAACCGATTCTTCCGCGTTTTCGGCGACGTGGATTTCTTCGGCAAGCAGATGCGCATTGCCTTGCGCAACTGTGGCATTATCGATCCCGAAAGCATTGACGACTATCTGTCGCTGCGTGGTTACGAGGCTCTGGCAAAGGTGCTGACGGATATGTCGCCAGCCGATGTCGTTGAAGAGGTTACCAGGGCGGGCCTGCGCGGCAGGGGGGGCGCAGGCTTTCCGACGGGCCTCAAATGGAAGTTTACGGCCGATCAGCCCGGCAGCACAAAATATGTGATCTGTAATGCGGATGAAGGGGATCCCGGTGCCTTCATGGACCGCAGCGCGATTGAGGGTGATCCTCATACGGTGGTCGAGGGAATGGCCATTGGTGGCTATGCAATCGGTGCCAGCAAGGGCATCGTCTATATTCGCGCCGAGTATCCGCTGGCCATCAAGCGAATCGAGAAGGCGATTGAAGATGCGAGGGAGTACGGATTGCTTGGTGAGAACATCCTCGATTCCGATTTCTCCTTCGATATGGAGATAAGGCTTGGTGCCGGTGCTTTTGTCTGCGGCGAAGAAACCGCCCTGATACATTCGATCGAGGGCTCTCGGGGAATGCCCCGGCCGCGCCCTCCCTATCCTTCGGTTAGCGGTCTTTTCGGCAAACCGACGCTGATCAATAACGTCGAGACATGGGCGAACATTCCCGTTATCGTTCTCGACGGCAGTAAATGGTTCAGCACCGTCGGTACGGAAAAGAGCAAAGGTACGAAGGTCTTCGCACTGGCCGGCAATGTTGTTAATACCGGCCTCATTGAAGTGCCCATGGGTACGACATTGCGGGAAATCATATACGATATCGGTGGTGGTCTGCCGGCTGGTAAGGAATTCAAAGCGATACAGACGGGCGGACCTTCGGGGGGCTGTTTACCGAAGGAATACCTCGATACGCCGATCGACTATGAGTCTCTCGCCAGGGCCGGTTCGATCATGGGCTCCGGTGGTATGATCGTAGTGGACGAGGAGTCCTGCATGGTGGACATCGCCAAGTTCTTTTTGGAGTTCACCCAGAACGAATCCTGTGGTAAGTGCACTCCGTGTCGGGAAGGCACCAAGCGTATGTTCGAGATTCTGACGAGGATTACCGAGGGGCAGGGACAATCGGGCGATATCGACCGCCTCCAAAGATTGGGCAGCATGATCCAGAAGTCGTCGCTGTGCGGCCTGGGCCAGTCCGCCCCCAATCCCGTTCTCAGTACGATAAAGAACTTCCGCGTGGAATACGAGGAGCATATCGAGCAAAAGAAGTGCCGCGCCGGAGTCTGCCCGAACCTGCTGACCTTTGAGATTACCGACAAGTGTGTCGGGTGTACGGCCTGCCGCAGGGTGTGCCCGGTCGCCGCGATCTCCGGCAAGCCCAAGGAGCAGCACGTTATTGATCAGGACAAGTGTATCAAGTGTGGAATGTGCTTCAATACATGTAAGTTCGAAGCAATTACGAAAGCCTGAGGATGTACTATGGCCGAGACAGTCAAAATATATATAAACGATAAGGTGTATGACGTCGGTGCGGACTTGACGATTATGCAGGCCGCAGACGCATGTGGATACCATATTCCGAGGTTGTGCTATCACCCGAACCTTTCGATAGAAGGGGCGTGCCGCGTGTGCATCGTTCAGGTTGAGGGCGCGCGGAATTATGTGGCTTCCTGCTGCTATCCTGTCAGTGAAGGTATGAAGGTATACACGAACACGAAGGAATTGCGGAGAGCTCGGCGCGACATCGTGGAACTGCTTCTGGACAATCATCCGGAAGATTGTCACACGTGCGAACGGGACGGCAATTGCGAATTGCAGCGTCTGGCCTACGCGATGGGCATTCGACACCGCCATTTCGAAGGCGAACGCAAGCACTACGAGAAGGATCTTTCGTCCGTATCGGTTATACGGGATCCGGACAAGTGCATTCTCTGCGGCCGGTGCGTTCGTATGTGTTCCGAAATACAGGGTGTGCATGCACTGGGGCAGGCCAACCGTGGCTTCAACACTGTTGTCATGCCTGCATACAACATGCCGTTCGCAGAAAGTGTGTGCACCACCTGCGGGCAGTGCATCAATGTCTGCCCCACGGCGTCGTTCGTCGAGAAGAACTATACTCAGGAGTTGTTCGACGTCTTGAACGACAACAGCCTGGTTAAGGTAGCGCAAGTGGCGCCGTCTGTGAGAGCTGCGATAGGTGAAGGATTCGGCCTGCCTGCAGGACGTAACATGCAGGGCCAGCTTGCGGCGGCCCTGAAGCGGTTGGGCTTCGATTATGTCTTCGACACACAGTTTGCCGCGGACCTGACCATCATGGAAGAGGCGAGTGAATTCCTCGAACGGGTCCAGTCCAGGGGAACGCTGCCGATGATCACGTCGTGCTCCAGCGCATGGATGAAGTACATGGAGCAGTTCTACCCGGACCTGATTGACAACATTTCGACCTGCAAGTCGCCAATGTCGATGGGCTCTGCGATGATCAAGACGTATTTCGCGGACAAGATCGACGTGGACCCTGCGAAAATTGTCAGCGTGGCGGTGATGTGCTGTACCGCGAAGAAATATGAGGCGGCCAGGCCCGAGTTGCGCGTCAACGGCAGGGCTGCGACAGACATCGTGGCTACGACCCGAGAAGCGGCCTGGATGATCAAATCTGCCGGTATTGACTTCATCAACATCGAGCCGGAGCAATTCGATACGCCGCTCGGACTGTCATCGGGCGCCGGGGCCATTTTCGGAGTCACGGGCGGCGTGATGGAGGCGGCCATTCGTACGGCTTATGAACTCTATACGGGCGAGACGTTGATAGATATCGAACTGGCCGACATCCGGGGCTTCGACAACGTGAAAGAGGCGAGAGTGGAGATGGACGGCAAGGAATTGCGCCTCGCTGTCGCCCACGGTCTGGGCAATGCCCACGCCGTACTGCAGATGGTCCGCGAAGATCCCGAGCGCTTCCACTTTGTGGAAATCATGGGCTGTCCCGGTGGCTGTATTGGGGGAGGTGGCCAGCCGTATGCGACTGCGAATTCCATTCCGTTGGACAGAGAGTGTCTCAAAGCACGGGCGGAAGCCCTGTATGGTCTGGATCGCGAGAAGACCATACGCAGAAGCCATGAGAACCCGGACGTTCAACGGCTGTATAAGGAATTCCTGGGTCGGCCGCTCAGCGAGAAATCGCACGAACTTCTGCATACGCACTATAAGGCGAAAGAGCCCAGGGGTATCATTTCCCCGAATCTGAAGGTCGTTTAAAGAGGTGATGATATGATGACCACGGATAAGACACGCAGGCAGCGGGCGACAAACGAGCATCGACAGTGGTTGCTCGACAGAATCAAGCCCGATCAAATAGCCAGGTACAAGGATGGCGACGCGACGTTTCTTGATGCAGCGTTGATTGGCCGCGAATTGGATCAGAACCGTAATCCCGAACCCGCTCAAGTACGTGAAATCATCAAGAAATCGCTGGCCGTGCAGACGTTGACTCCGCAGGAAACGGCGTGCCTGTTGCACGTTGAGGACCGTGAGTTGCTCGAAGAGATGAAGCAGGCCGCCGCCACGGTTAAGAAGAAGGTGTACGACAACCGCATTGTCACGTTCGCTCCGCTGTATATGAGTAATTTGTGCGTGAACGACTGTCAGTACTGTGGCTTTCGCAGGAGCAATACGAAGGCTGCGCGGAAAATACTCAGTCTGGAAGAAGTGCGGCGCGAGGTCGAAACGCTGGCCGGTCGGATAGGCCACAAGCGGTTGATTGTGGTCTACGGCGAGCATCCGCTTAGTGATGTGGACTACATCGCCGATACCATCACGGCCGCATCTGAGGTCAAAGTAAAGACCAGGTTCGGTTGGGGGCAGATTCGCCGGTGCAACGTGAATGCTGCTCCGATGTCCATCGAGGAATTGAAACTGCTGCACGAGGTCGGAATCGGGACCTTTCAGGTGTTCCAGGAGACATATCACCGTCCCACGTACGAGGCACTGCACCCGTCCGATACGCTCAAGGGCGATTATGAATGGCGTTTATACTGCATGCATCGTGCGATGGACGCGGGCGTCGACGATGTGGGGCTCGGCGTGCTGTTTGGTTTGTATGACTGGAAATTCGAGGTCATGGGGCTGTTGCTTCATTCCATCGAACTCGAAAAGAAATTCGGCATTGGTCCGCATACGATCTCGTTCCCGAGACTCGAACCGGCCGACAATACGCCGTACACCAGCAATCCCAGGCATGCTGTGAGCAATGATGCATTCGAACGGCTGGTCACGGTCATTCGTCTGGCCGTCCCTTATACGGGAATGATCATCACGGCCCGCGAGGATGCTGCGACGAGAAAGCGAGTTCTGCCGCTGGGGTGCACGCAGATGGACGCTTCATCAAAGATTGGTATAGGTGCGTATTCCGATACGGCGGAGGATCAGCAGGGCTGCCGTCAGCAGTTCATGCTCGGTGATACGCGCAGCCTCGATGAAGTCATTCGGGACTTGGCGCTCGACGGTTCGATCACGTCGTTCTGCACCGCAGGCTATCGGTGCGGCCGGACTGGAAAGAAGATCATGAATCTGCTGCGATGTGGCAAGGAAGGCCACTTCTGCAAACTCAATGCGGTAATTACTTTCCGGGAATGGCTCGATGATTTCGCCACGCCGGCCACGCTGGCTGCAGGCGAGAAGGTCATTGCCGGTGAAATCGAAGAAATCAGACAGAGGATGCCGGAGGCGTACAAGCAGTTCGTTGAGTTCTACGACAAGACAAAGAAAGGCGCACGGGACCTGTACTTTTAGTGATGAGCGATTGTGAGGATGCTGTAAATGGCAGTGAAAGAAGAACAGAAAATAACGGATCTGAAGACGTATATCGCAGAGGTCAGGGAAAAAGAGCACCCCGACTCCTATCTGATCGCGGTTCTGCACAAGACGCAGGAGCTCTATGGGTATATACCGCAGGAGGCGATGGATGAAATCTCTATCGAGATGGGAATTCCTACTGCTCATATATGGGGCGTGGCGACTTTCTATCACTACTTCAATCTGACGCCGCCGGGTCAGTTTGTTATATCCGTATGTCTGGGTACGGCCTGTTATGTCAAAGGTGCCGCCCAGATCGTTCAGGTTATCAAGGACGAGTTGGGTATCGATTTCGGCGAGGTTACCGAGGACGGTCTGTTTTCGCTGCAACCCGCCCGGTGTCTCGGCGCGTGCGGGTTGGCGCCGGTTGTAATGATCGGCGAGAAGATACATGGTGATCTGACGCCGAAGAAGATGATTGCTACGATTAACGAATACCGCAAGAAGGCCGCCGGATAGATGGATCTGCAGTCGCTACAACATGTTATCGACTCGGTGCGCGATGCTGAACGCCCGGCGAGGGCCGACATCGAGCATTTGCTGAGTTTGCAGGACGATGCGGAGATGCAGTTGCTCTTCGAGGCTGCGGATGCCGTCAGGAGTCGGTATGTGGGCGACGGTGTACTTCTGCGCGGTCTGATTGAGTTTTCGAATGTGTGTCGCGGGACGTGCAGATACTGTGGGCTCAATCGCAACAATGAAAGACTCGAACGCTACAGCCTCAGTGAGCGGCAGATACTGGAATGTGTTGCCGAAATTCACGCACACCGGATTGGAACGGTTGTCCTCCAGTGCGGCCAGGATGCAGGATTCGATCCTCAATGGCTGGCGAGCCTGATTGAGCGCATCAAGGCTGCGTATGACATGGCGGTCACACTCTCGGCGGGCGAATATCCTCACGACATTTATGAACTGTGGAAGCAGGCCGGCGCCGACAGGTATCTCTTGAAGATCGAGACAGTCGACCCGGCTTTGTACCGGAGTCTGCATCCCGGTATGTCTCTGGATAATCGGCTGCGCTGTCTGAGTGATCTGTTTGAATTGGGCTATCAGGTTGGGACGGGCAATCTCGTGGGATTGCCCGGCCAGAATATCGAGCACCTCGCTGATGATATCCTCTTCTTCAGCCGCGGTGGTTTTGGTATGTTGAGCATCAGTCCATTCATACCGCACGCATGCACGCCTCTGCGGGATTTTCCGGCCGGAGATCTGTGGCTGACCTGCAAGACCCTTGCGGTCGCCAGAATCGTAACGAAAAACGCTCACATGCCGGCCAGTACGGCCGTCGCAAGTCTTGGCGGACGGGACCATAGAATCCACGCATTGCGGGCGGGGGCAAACGTAGTTATGCCGAATTTCTCGCCGTCGAATTACCGTCCACTATATGAGATATACCCCGGCAAGAGGGGGATTGCACTTGCAGCTTCGCAAAGCATCAACGCGATCCGGGAACTGGTGAGCCGAATCGACAGAAAGGTGGATTGTGGACGGAGTGATTGTCTGGAGTCTGTATCCGGCAGCGGTGTGCCGTTAGCACAGAAAGCAATGAACAGGAGTGTTTGTAAGGAGTAATTATTATGGCAAAGAAAGTATTGATGATTGACGATGATGCCGAGTTCGTCGATGCAATTTCCAACCTGCTCGACGCCAAGGGCTACGATGTGGTTACGGCCTCAAACGGTAAGGAAGGAATCGAAAAGGCCAAAGAGGTGCAACCGGACCTGATTCTGCTGGATGTGATGATGACAACGAAATCCGAGGGTTTTGATGTCGCGCGTGAAATGCAGGGGATTGAGGGCATCAAAGAAACGCCCATCGTGATGATGACCGGTATAAGAAAAGAAATGAGTTTGCCTTTCGGTTTCGAACCGGATGAGGAATGGCTCCCCGTCAAGGAGGTGCTTGAGAAACCGGTTAAGCCGCAGATGCTGCTTAAGACGTTGGAAAAGTACATAGGAAACTAAAGTGTGTGGTGGAATCCCGACGTGGTCCTGCCGGCTTGCATTTGGCTGCATGAGTCCGTTGCTGGCGACGCATCTTGGGTGCCACGAATACAGTCTCGAAAGACTGGAGGTGTTACGAATGAACAAGACCCCAAAATCATTGCGACTGCATATCGGCGTGTTTGGCCGGAGGAACGTCGGCAAATCGTCTATTCTGAATGCTTTGGTGGGCCAGGATGTTTCGATTGTCTCGGATGTTCCGGGGACCACGACCGACCCCGTCGAGAAGGTTATGGAACTCAAGCCCATCGGGCCCGTCGTGTTCATCGACACCGCAGGCATAGACGATACCGGTGCGCTTGGACAGGCGCGGATTCAGCAGACCAACAAGGTGGCTGAGCGAACCGAACTTGCGATTCTCGTGATCGATCAATGGGGCGAGTACGAGACAACACTGGTGGAACTCTTTCAGCGGCACGAAATACCGTTCGTGGTTGCGGCCAATAAGAGTGATCTGCGGCCGGCCGGCGTGGTCGAGAAAGCCGTCGAGGCTGCGGGAATCAAGCTCGTTGCCAGTACGTCCGCGACGACCGGCGTCGGCATAGACGATCTGAGAGAACTGGTCATTCAGGCCACACCGAATGACTTTCTCGAATCGGCTCCGATCCTGGCCGATCTGGTAAAGGCGGGCGAGCAGATCATGCTGGTTACGCCCATCGATCTGGAGGCCCCGAAAGGCCGGCTCAAAATGCTCCAGGTCCACTGCATGCGCGAGATTCTCGATAAGAACGCCAGCGCCACGGTGGTCAAGGAAACGGAACTTGCGGATGCTCTTGGTCGTTTGAGACAGTTGCCTGCATTAGTGGTGTGCGACAGCCAGGTCCTGCGCAAAGTAGCCCCGATTGTGCCCGATGATGTTCCGCTGACGACCTTCTCCATCCTGATGGCTCGCTACAAAGGCGATTTCGGCGTGTTGGTCGAGGGCGCGCGGGCGATTGAGACGCTGGGTCGGGAAAGCCGCGTGCTTATCGCTGAGGCCTGTACCCATCACCCCATCGGAGATGACATCGGCCGTGAGCAGATACCCCGGTTGCTAAAGGGATATGCGGGCACCGATCTCGCGATTGACGTCTGTGCGGGCAGGGATTTTCCTGAGACGTTGGAGCGGTACGATCTGATCATCCATTGCGGAAGCTGTGTGTTCAACAGGAAAGAACTGCTTGCGCGAATTCAGAAGGCTGGTAGCGCAGGAGTGCCGATCACCAACTACGGCATGGTATTTGCGCATGTGCACGGGCTTCTTGAAAGGTCTCTGCGGCCGTTCGCGATCGAAGCTCGCCGGCCTGTTCGGTCGGCGCGTCGGTCTTGTACGGCGGTTGGCTGACGCGGTGGAATACATGATGATGCCTTTGGCAAGGCGGCCTCGTGGATGCTGATCCGCATGGCCGCCTTGATTTTGCGCCCCGCGCGGGCATGCTCGCCTTTTGCAGTAAGGGGCCGAACAAGACATCGAATCAACGTCAAAGATCGCGGTCGCCGGCAGTCAAATGATTCGGCATTGCATCGGACTCGCGCATAAGTCCCGTCCGAATACGGCCGATATGACAGTGACCGGTAAGTGCAACAGGGTACGCATGAAAACCACTTTGCCCTGTCACAGCTATTTGCGAAAGACATCTTGTGAGGCCGCCAACCGATGAACAATTCCGGCAAATACGAACGAACGGAAGAATGCCCCTTCAAGGTCCTGCTTGTTGAAGATGAGACACATATTCGGACCGTAATCGAATACAACCTCAGGCGCGACGGTTTCGAGGTGTTCGAGGCGGAAGACGGCATTGACGCAGTGAGGCTTGTCCAGGAAATCAAACCGGACTTGGTTCTGCTTGACTGGATGATGCCGGATCGAAGTGGTCTGGAGATCCTTGCCGAACTCAAGCGATCTGCAAGCACCAAGCACATTCCCATTGTCATGCTCACCGCTCGAGGCGACGAGTCCGATATTCAGAGAGCCGGCGAAGTAGGCGCTGCCGCCTACATCACCAAGCCTTTTGCGCCTCGCAAATTAAGTCCCATCATACGCAAGGTACTCCAGGAGCATATGCAGACCGCAGGGACATGAAAGGCCGTTAGATGCAAAGACCCTGAAACGGGCATGTCAATGCGAAGCCTGTTGTGGTCCATGCAGATTCTGCTTGTTGATTTGATGGTGCTCCGATGAAGACCGGTATAATAAGAGTCTTGCTCGTTGAAAACGACCCCGACTATTGTCGGGATATTCAATCGGCTCTGCTGCCGGACGGCGCTCCCTCTGGTTTTCGCGTGGATGTTGCGCCGACTCTCGCCGAAGCCCTCCGGTGTTTGGACAATCCCGGCCGCTATGATTTGTTGTTGCTGGATCTCTTTCTGCCCGATAGTTCCGGGCTTGCGACTTTTGACGCCCTTTGCCCGCACTGCGCCTCAATTCCCGTCATCGTAACGGGTGAGGAAACTAATAGCGACGCGGCCCTTCAAGCGATTCGCCGGGGTGCTGCCGACCATATCGCCAGGGGTGCTCGCTCTTTCTCCGACATGTTGGTGCGGACCATTTTACACGTCTTGGAACGTCGTCGCGCCGAAGATACCGTTAGACAATGTCAAGGCAATCTGCGCAGCGTCATCAACGCCGCCATAGACGGCATAGTCGTCACGGATAGACAACGCGTAATCCTGTTCGCCAATCCGCCTGCAATAACGCTGCTTGGCTATGGCAGTTTCGATGAATTGATCGGTGAGTCATTCCCTGTGCGCATTGTTCCGGGCCAGAAAGGGGAGATAGAAATACCGCGGGTCGGCAAACGGCCTGCTGTCGTGGATATGACGGTTGTTCCGATTATCTGGCAGACAAGAGAAGCCTGTCTTGTTTCGCTGCACGACAAGACCGACCACAAAGCCAGCGAACGCAAATTGGACAAATACAGGCGAAACCTCAGAACGCTCGTCCGGGAGCGTGCGGACGACACGGATGCCGATAAGGAACTGCTGTCGGTGACGTTCTCCAGTATGGCTGAGGGGGTCATCGTCGTAGATACCGACAAGCGGATCATGCTGTTTAACAAAGTGGCCGAGACTCTTGCAGGCTGGGAATGCGAACCCATACAGGACCGTATCGTCGACCACGTATTTCACCTGATCGACGAGCGGACCGGTCGGTTGGCTGAGAATCCTATTGACAGAGTGCTGCGATCGGGCAGGACGGAGACCGGAATGGGTTTTGACGTCCTGGCTGCCATCGACGGTTCCGAACGTCCCATTTCGATGCTGGCTGCGCCTATTCAGCGAAACGACCGCAGCATCATCGGAATCGTCCTGCTCTTTCGAGATGTGTCTTCCGAACGCGAAATCGAACGGTTGAAGCAGGACTTCCTGTCGTCTGTTTCGCACGAACTGCGGACTCCGTTAACCTCCATCAAGGCATACACCGAGACCATACTTCACGATACAGGCATGACGGAACAGACTCGATTGCAGTTCCTCAACATCATTGATGAAGAATCCAATCGGTTAGCCGAGTTGATTGAAGAGCTCTTGGAAATGTCTCGCCTCGAATCCGGCGTCGCCACCGTAGTCCGTGAGCCGGTTGACATCGTGCCCATTGTCAATCAGGTCGCCGCGGCCCTGGATGCTCTGGCCCGCCGGAAAGACATAGAATTGGCAGTGGAGATTGACTCCGGTTTGCCGCCGCTGATCGGCGATGCACGTAAACTCGAATCGGTGATTACAAACCTTGTCAACAACGCCATCAAATACACTCCGGAGCACGGCACGATACACGTTCTGGTCAGACGCTGTTCGGGCCAAATCGTCATATCCGTCATCGACACGGGTATGGGTATACCAAAAGCGTCTCAGGACAGGATATTCGAGCGTTTCTACCGGGCGACTCATCCAGGCAAGCACATCAAAGGAACGGGCCTCGGCCTGGCGATTGTGAAGAAAATCGTGGAAATGCACGGCGGCGTGATTGACGTCACCAGCAATGTCGGCCAGGGGACGACCTTTGCGGTTCGCCTCCCGCTTGCGGATCATTCGGTTGATGCGCAGGTCTCGATGGCCAAATCCTGACACGAGGCGCGCCTTCCGGCCGGCACGCCGACTGACTCGGATACTCCACAAGGATCTTGAAATAGGGCTTTCGCAATTGTCCCGCCGGTACAATCGCCACATATTCGTCCGCAAGAAGCGCAATAAACCCGCAAGCGTCAGCATTCAACTTGTTGACAGGACCCATCGCTACCGGATGATCAAGCCCGTCGGGTGGCCCACGATCCGGAACAAACCGATCAACTGGTCGAATTGGGCAACGTATTCATAGCACTACTTCAAGATCAGCAGAGCTGTCTATATGCATTGGGAGTGTTCAATGGTACGCGCACGCTGCCTGAACGTAACTTCTGATTCTGCAGACATCTCTTTCTACTGTTGGGATTTGCGAAAAAGCGAGTTCGGAGTTACATTGAAGGCCAGAAAACACATTAGACGGGCCGGGAGCAAGGCCTCTTCGGCCGCTCGGCGTGCTTTGTGTGCCGACTCAATAGTCATTTGGTTGTCTACAGGAAGGATAGATGGCAAAACAGTCTCGTCGCAAGAAGAATCAAGTACATCCCTACCGCGTAGCCCTGGCGGGGGGTTGGGGAGACCATAACTTCGTGAATTTTCTGGACGATGGATACGTGGTTGTCGTCCAGGTTCAACCGACCGTCACATTTCACGACCGCTGCGGCATCTGTTCGAGCACCCGGAAGATTCTGATGCGCAAGTACCCCAGGGGTATTCCCGCGGGGATCGACAGGTACGAACTCGCGACCAACCTCTACTATTGGGAGAACGATCGTAAGGTGCCGATCGGCGGTTCTCAGGACGCGTGGGGGTCGGTGTATCCGGGTTTCAATCTCCTGCATTACGACTTCCGGCATCACAACGGCGTGTTGCCAAAGACGGTAACCTCCATCGTGAATCAGCGTACGGCCAGGTGGTTCGAGCGGAACTTCTGGATTGTAGATTGTGTGGGCCCGCGGCCGGAAGGATACAACCCGTTTGACGGCGGCCGATTCGCAACCAGGAAGGTTGTCGCCCAACTGGGCAGGTCCGGACAGGATTGCTTTGCGGCGATCAAGAACAGAGACGTCGAAGCACTGGGAGCTTCGTTCAACCTGTGCTCATCCGCCTGGAGGAAGATGCTGCCCGCCATTTTCGAACATCCGACAATCAAGGTGCCCGTGATGCAAAAAATGCGTTACTACCAGCGCAAGTACGCCGGCGCCATGCCCTCAGGCTGCGGCGTGGGGTATATCTACGTGGCATCCTCGAAGCCCGTTGAGGGTGGATTTCAGGTGAAGGTCAATCTGGATTAGGAGCGGGGCATGCTGAGCGAAAATTGTTTTGCTGTGATCATGGCCGGCGGCGCCGGGACGCGTCTGTGGCCATTGAGCGGCAGAGACAAGCCGAAGCATTTTCTGAAGCTGTTTGGGGGTCGGTCTTTGATCGAGCTGACCGTCGAGAAACTGCGCGGCCGCATACCGGACGATCGCATCCTTATCCTGACGAGCGTCAAGTACAAGACGGTGGCGAAAGATACGCTCCCTCAGATACCGCCGGAAAACTTCGTCTACGAACCCTGCCTTCGTGATACGGCCAGTGCCATCGGACTGGCGGCAACAGTGCTGCAGACACGATGCCCTGGCGCAACAATGATCGTGCTGACGGCGGATCAGATAATCGAGCCTGCCGACAGATTCAACGCGGCTATCACCAACGCGGCAGCTTTCCTCGAGTTGTACCCGGATAGATTGGTGGCCTTCGGAGTGGAAGCCGCATCACCCAGCACGCTGGTCGGCTGGCAGAAATTGGGCCGGGTCGTTGACTTTCCAGGCTGCGAGGTAAGGCATATAGCTGCCTTCACGGAGAAACCCGAACTGGAGGTTGCTCAGCGATACATGAACGAAGGCGGCTACTGCTGGAATTCCGGGCAGTTCGCGTGGAAGGCCGAGACGATACTGAAGGAAATCGACACGCACATGCCGGAGGCGACTGCCCTGCTGACACAAATCGGCCGGGCATGGAACACCTCGGCACGCGACCAGGTGCTGCGCGATACATATCCGAAGATGCCGACCGGCTCGATTGATTACAAGGTCATGCAGAAGACGAGCAACGCCTGTAGCATTCTTCTGCCCTGCAGTTGGGAGGACATGGGAACGCATGCGGCGCTGGCAGGCAAGATTGGCTCAAAATGCGGCAGTAATGTCGTCATGGGGCAGGCGATAGTGCAGGGAGGTGAGAACATCATCCTCGGAAGTACGGGTCAGCATCTCGTCGTGGCATCCGACAATCTCATGGTCGTCGTAACGGACGATACCGTGTTCGTCGCAGATCGGGATACAGACATCAAGGCGCTGGTGGAGCACGTTGCACAACAAGCGCCGGAGATCGTTTAGCAGTCTGAACACAAACTTGGCAAACAAACGGAAATTCAACATTAATAGGACACAACTCATGAAACAAAAAGCTCTCTTTTCCACAATGATCTTGACCACAGTATTGTCTCTGCGTTTGATCTCGCCCGCAGTCTCGGAATCACTGCCGGTGCCGCAGCGCGGATTCGTCAGTTCTCGACCCGCACGTATCTGGGACGAAGGTCTGATTACCGGTAACGGCACTATCGGGATCAATGCCCTGAGCCGTCCGCTGAAAGAGCGCGTCATTTTCTCGCACGAGCGTCTGTTTATGCCGATGGGAGCACCGGTGATGCCTCCCGATCAATCGATGCGCTTGTTCGAGATTCGACGTCTGATCCACAGGGGACTCTATAGGCAGGCTTGTGAGCTGCAGTTCGACCTCTCGGGACAGGACGGTTTCATGTACCCTGATTATTACGTTCCGGCCTTCGATCTCACGATTCACACCGAAGCAGAGGGCGAGGTCCGCGACTATGCCCGCTCGGTTGATTTCCAGACCGGCGAGATGACGGTTCACTGGGCGGACGACCGCGGCGTCTTCGAACGCCGAATGTTTGTCTCACGCGATGCAGGCGTAGCGGTGTTGCTGCTCACCGCTCCGTCTTCGGCGCTCGACTGTCGGCTCGCGCTGGAGCCGCGGGAGCCGAGCGACCAGTTCAATCCGGATTCGGACATCAGCAAACGCTCCGACGCAGTCTTCAAAGAACACGTTTCCGATATCAAGGCCGCCTCAGGCGAGTCTTGGCTCACCTACAGCAATAGTTTCACCAAAGCCTATCCGGGCAGCATCCACGCGCTCGAGAGCTACGCACGCGTTCTGGCAAAGGGAGGAACGACTGAGCCGCAGGCCGATGGCTCGCTCGTTGTCAAAGGAGCGGACTACGTCATGATCTTCGTCGACATCCGTCTGCTCTATGATCCGGAAAAGTCGGCCCTGGATGAAATGAAGAGCAATCTGGGTGGACTTGCCGCCGATTACGACGCGCTCCTCAAAGACCACGCAAGAATTCACGGCGAACTCTTCAATCGGATGCGCCTCGATATCGGCGGCGGAGCCGACCACAAGCGCACGACAGAGGAATTGCTCGAAATGTCGAACTACGAGAAGCCGAACCGGGCACTCGTCGAGAAAGAGTTCGACGCGGGACGCTACAACATCATTTGCAGCACCGGCGAACTGCCGCCGACCCTCCAGGGCATCTGGGGGGGAACCTATGTGCCCGGCTGGGCCAGTGATTTCACCCACAATGGCAACGTCCCGTCGGCTATCGCTTCCTATCTTATGGGCAACATGCCCGAACTCATGTTGGCCTACACATCCTACATCGAGTCGATCGTTCCGTGGATGGAGATTAACGCCAGGCACCTGTTCGGCGCTCGCGGCGTCGTGCTGCCGTCACGCTCGACGACCCACGGATTCAACAATGCGCTGAACCCCCGCTTCGCCGGCGGCATGTGGGTCGGCGGTGCAGGCTGGGCGGCCCACTTCTTCTACGATTACTACCTCTATACCGGCGACCGTGAATTCCTCGCAAATCATGCCCTCCCATTCATGGAAAGGGTCGCGGTGTTTTTCGAGGACTACCTCTACGAGGGCCCCGACGGCAAGTTCGTCTTCTCGCCGACCCAGTCGCCGGAGAATACCCCGGGCAACTCGAACTCCCAGGCGTCATTCAACGCCACCATGGACGTCGCGGTGGCCAAAGAACTGCTGCGCAACACGATTGCCGCCTCACGTGAACTCGGGCGTAACAAGGACAGGATCCCCACCTGGCGGGACATGCTCACGAAGATGCCCGACTACATGGTCAACGATGATGGAATCATCAAGGAGTGGCTCACGCCCCGGCTGACAAATAGAGACAATCACCGCCACTGCTCGCAGCTCTACCCGCTGTTGGACGGTATCTCTCAGGAGATCGCGCAGAGTCCTGAATTGCAGGCGGCTTTCCGGAAAAGCATCGAATACAAGCTCGACAAACACTGGCGGAACAAGCGGGGCGGCTTCATGTCGTTCGGGCTCGTGCAGCTCGGCCAGGCGGCCACCAGTCTCGGCCAGGCGGAGCTCGCATACCATTGCATCAAGCATCTGGTCAACCGCTTCTGGCTCAACAACCTTGCCTCCATGCACAATCACCGCTCGCTCTTCAATATGGACATCAGCGGCGGCATGCCGGCCGTGATCATCAAGATGCTGGTCGCCTCCGATCCCGGTAAAATCAAGCTCCTGCCCGCACTGCCATCGGCCTGGCCTTCGGGCCGGATCGAAGGCGTGCTGTGCCGTGGGGCCGTCGAAATCCATAGCTTGCAGTGGGACGAGAACGCGGTTCTGGTCAGGTTGACTTCGAGCAGGTCCCAGGCCGTTGTGCTGGAACTGCCCGGGGAGATTTCTCAACTGTCTGTTACCGAAGGCGCCGCGAAGGTAAGGCCGTCGGTGCGCTCGAATCAGCGCAGACTCGATTTGCCGAGCGGGCAATCAGTGTCGCTGCGCATGAAGCTCAAGTAACGAAAGGAAGGTCCGTCTGTGCCCCAGCGGGTTCGAGGTTTCCCCGCCCGAAGAAAGTATGACTGTTCCAGATTCCAATACGTGTTGGTGCCTCCTGCGGTTGGGCATCCGATGTATATGTGATCCGTTGAAAGGACCGGCTGATGATTTCAGCAGCATTACTCGCAGCAGCGCGCGTAGAGCCGATTGACACGGTTATCGTCTGGGTCTATCTGATCGGCATCATGATAATCGGTATTGCGGTGGGATACCGCAGGAGAACCTCCAGTGAGCAGTTCTTCCTCGCCGGCAAGACGCTTCCGTGGCCGATGGTGGGGGCGGCCCTGTTCACCGCAAACATCTCGACCATTCACCTGGTGGGACTGTCCGCTTCCGGCTTTGGCGAAGGGATTGTCGTCGGAAATTTTGAGTGGATGGCGGCATTCTGCCTTATCCTCCTCGGCTTGATCTTCGTGCCGTTCTATCTCCGTACGAAGATAAGCACCCTGCCCGAGTTTCTCGAACGGCGATATAACAGGACCTGCCGACTGATCCTGGCCGTAATCTGTATCTGGTCCGCTCTGCTTGTTCACATCGGTGTTAGTCTCTACGCCGGCGCAACCGTGTTTGAATACTTCTTCGGGATTGACCCGACCGCAGCGATCATCATCATCGCCGTCATTACCGCAATCTATACCATCCTCGGAGGTCTCAAAGCGGTTGTCGTTACAGACACGATCCAGGCGGTGCTGCTCCTGGGCGGCTGCATTCTGCTGACGGTCTTCGGACTGAGAGAGCTAGGGGATATGGGTATTCACAGTTTGGCCGACCTGAAGGCCCACACGAAGCCGAATCAGTTCAGCATGATACACGGGCTGAAGGATGCCAACGGCAATCTCACGCCGTATTCATGGCTGACCGTGATGATCGGGTATCACGTCCTCGGCATCTGGTATTGGTGCACGGACCAGACCATCGTTCAAAAGACCCTCGGCGCTAAGGATCTGCGTAACGCCCAGTTGGGGGCGGTGTTCGCCGGAGCGTTGAAGATCCTCCCCTTGTTCTTCATGGTGTTTCCCGGTGTTCTGGCGTACGTGCTTTTCAAGTCGGATATCGGCGATGCTAACGAGACCCTGGTCGTAATGATCGATAAGCTGCTCCCGCCCGTTCTCAAGGGGCTGTTCGCCGCAGGTTTGCTGGCGGCCGTCATGAGTACGGTTGAAGCCGCCCTCAACAGCACCGCAACGGTGACTGCGGACGACATCGTCAGGCACTTTCGGCCCAACATCAGGGACGCGACGCTCGTCCTGATCGGTCGTATTACCGCCGGTGTTGTCATTGTCCTGGCCATGATATGGTCTCCCTTCTGCGGCCGATTCGAGAACATCTTCGTAGTCATCAACCAGGTGCCAATGATGTTCGCCCCGGCCATCACCACGGTGTTTGTCCTCGGTGCATTCTGGAAGCGTGGCACAAAACAGGCCGCAACGGCTACGTTTGTAGTGGGCGTACTCATCGGCCTTGTCTATTTCCTGGCCGATCTGCCACATAACGTCACAGCGTCCGAGGTGGTGCCTGCAATACGCGCCAAACGTGTCACAGCCGACAAAGTAGTGGAACCGTGGGCCGCCGTCCCGAAGGCGGAAATGCAAACGATCTTAGGCACGCCGAATGTGGCGCAGAAGGTTGCCGACGACTGGAGCAGCATACCCTACCGCGTGAGCAAAGCCGTAATAGAGGCAAACGACTGGGGCGGGCGGGACAATGCCGGAAAGATGGTGGCCGACGGGTATGTCGCAGCCCCTGTTCGCATTCTGCCGGCAAGTGTGATCTCAGACAAGGTCGTTCTGGCAAACGGCTCGGTTCCTCAAGACGAGCTGAACACCGCTCTGGCCGCCGATGACCTTCCGGAAAACTGGACGGTGGCGAATTACGGCAATATCACACATGGTCTTGGCATGCCGTTCATGATGGTGGGCCTCATACTGCTGGTAGTATGTATTACAATATACGTGCTTGTCAGCTTGGTGACACCGGCGCCGACTCAGGAAGAACTCGACAAGATGGGCTGGCGCCCACCGCTCAAAGTGCTGACCGAAACGCCGATTACGCGCGTATTCGACCCGCGGATAATGGCGGCGGCCTTGATTCTGCTGATGGTGATTCTGTACATATTCATGCGCTGATCTGTATAATGCCTTGCTGCATATGCGTCTATCGATGAGTAAAAAATATCCTCAGGAGCATTGCGACAGTGAATATGAATCGACGAGATTTTCTCAAGTTCACGGGCGCTGTTGCCCGTTCTCACAGAGACGTTGCAGGGGCCGCACCAATGGGCCCGGCTGCACGCCGCGATTGTGCTCGACGAGATAGGCGGGATGGCCGGACCTGTAGAACCGGCGCTCAAGCAGGCCCTCTAAGGTCAGCCCAACAAATACATAACGCGCGTGGCCAATCGCGCGCTGAATGTCTTGAATGGAACCAATAACACCGTGCGATAGAAACTGTACGTATGTGCATAGATGAAAGGTCTGATAGCTATGAATTCAAACGGCGAACACGCATTCGACAGACGGGATTTCCTGCGAGCGGCGGTTGCGGGCACCGTCGGAATGCTCTCTCGGGGACTGGCTGCTGCAGAACGAGAGCCCGCAGGCAAGCCGAACATTGTCCTGATCATGGCGGATGATCTCGGATATGAGTGCATTGGGGCCAACGGCGGCACGTCTTATCCGACGCCCGTTCTTGACCGCTTGGCCGCGAACGGGATTCGTTTCGAGCATTGCTACGCGCAACCGCTCTGTACGCCGTCGCGGGTGCAGTTGATGACCGGCATATACAATGTGCGCAATTATACGAGATTCGGCCAATTGCGTCAGCAGGAAGTTACCTTTGCCAATCTCTTGCGAGATGCAGGCTATGCCACCTGTGTCGTGGGAAAGTGGCAGTTGGGAAAGCAGCCGGACTCGCCGCAGCGGTTTGGTTTTGATGAGTCATGCCTGTGGCAGCATCTAAGGGGCCGGACAGACTCGAAAGGACATGATACGCGATTCTCCAATCCGAAACTGGAGATCAACGGAAAGCCGGTAGACTATTCCGATGGCGAGTACGGCCCTGATGTGGTCAGCGACTACGCCTGTGATTTCATGACACGAAAACAAGATCAGCCCTTCCTGGTCTATTACCCGATGATACTGACCCATTGTCCGTTTACGCCGACCCCCGACTCGCCCGATTGGGATCCGAAATCCGAAGGCTCGAAAACCTACAAAGGTGACCCCGAATACTTTGGCGACATGGTTCGCTACACGGATAAGATCGTGGGCAAACTCATTGCGAAGATCGAGGAGCTCGGTCTGCGGAATAATACCATTGTGTTGTTTACGGGAGACAACGGAACCGACGAGCCGGTGGTTTCCATGCTGGATGGCCGAAAAGTCGCAGGAGGTAAAGGAAAGACGACGGATGCGGGGACCCGCGTGCCTCTAATCGTGAACTGGCCCAATACGATTCCCGCTTCGCAGACGTGCAATGACCTCGTGGATTTCAGCGATATGCTTCCCACGCTGTGTGATGTTGCCGGCGTTCGCGTTCCGGAACGCTTGAAGATCGACGGAAGGAGCTTCCTGCCGCAACTGCATGGCAAAAAGGGCAATCCTCGTGACTGGATCTACTGCTGGTACTCGCGCAACGGCCGGACGGACAGAGCCAGACAGTTCGCTCGCAATCAGCGCTACAAACTCTATCGCAACGGCGAGTTCTACGACATTCAGGAAGATGTACTCGAGAAAAAGAACCTCGCCGGCGGGGCTCTCGACAGGAAGGCTCAGCAGGCTCGCTCAATGCTGCAGCAGGCTCTGAACAAGTACGCAAACGCGCGGCCGGCGGCATTGCGTTGACGGCGAACGCACGAGGATGGCTGTGAGCGACTGGCCGGCTGCGATGTCCGGTCCTTCGCTTCTCTGGGGTCAGTCGCGGCCGCCTGCACTTTCACGGCTTAGTACGTGTGCGCCCTGCTATTGTAGTCTTCGCAGTGTCCAAATAGTGATGCCGGATCGCTGGATTCAGCATCTCAACATCCCCGCAGTGAACCGACGGGCACCCTCACATCCCCCCCCATATCCACTCCGTTGTCATGTCGAGCGGAACGAAGTGGAGCCGAGACATCTGCCACCCGAACACGCCCTTGCCCACGCAGCGCGAATTACCCCTCCGCCCCGACTCTGTCACTAACCGCACCCCCTTTTCTATGCCCTCCCCCGACTCTGTCACCCTGAACCATGTCCTCGACGCCGATCCCGGATCAGTTCAGGGCCTCAACATCCTCCGCACAAAACCGACGGGTCCCCATACATCCGCCACCACATCCACTCCACTGTCATGTCGAGCGGAACGAAGTGCAGCCGAGACATCTCCCACACGAACACGCCCTTACCCACGCAGTGCGAATTACCCCTCCGTCCCGAACACCCGGCCGACCAATACGGCCTGACATCCTGTGAATCACCCATAGCAACAGAGTCGCCACCCTCGCATGTGTATAGGGAGGCCATAGCCGTGGTGCGCAGCAACACGGTGGTGGCGATAGCGGGGCCGTGCAGACGCTTGCGTCGAAACGGCATCGCGCACGCCCAACACATGGCCGACCCGACTTCCCCCGCATGCCAACCTTTTCTAATCTTGCTAATCTTGTCAATCCTGTCAAAAAAAACACCCCAATCGCGGCCCCTGGCCGCGGCCGCATCCTGTCACACAAAGCCCCAAAACTTTTTGCATCAATTCCCGATTTTCTCCGAACATTTCACGCCCGCCGTTCGTCTACTATATATCTAACATATAACGAGTGAGACAGCCACCTTAGTGGAGGACGCCAACCATGCCATAGAACGTCGCCCTTTTGAACATTTCCGTCTGCATCTTGCGCATTTTGTCCCGAAAACGCCTTCTTTATGGAGATTCAGTATGGCCACAGCCGCCCAGATCGAAGCAAACAGAAGAAACGCAACCAAATCCACCGGCCCGAAAACCCCCGAAGGCAAGGCCAAATCCGCCCGAAACGCCACCAAACACGGCCTGACCGCCCAGCACATCGTCCTGAGCACCGAAAATCAGGAGCAGTACGACGCCCACCGCGAGCAGATGCTCGCCGAACTCGCCCCATCCGGCCACACCGAAACCATGCTCGCCGAACGCATCATCAGCCTCTCCTGGCGGCTCGACCGCGCTGCCCGCATCCAGACCGAAGCCCTCGACGCCATCCTCGCCAGCAAAGACCTCGCATCGGACGATCTCGCCCTCGGCCGCGCCGCCATCTGGGACTGTCGCAACGACCGCATCCTCGACCGCCTCGTCCTCTACGAACGCCGCATCGAAAACAGCCTCCACAAATCCCTCCGCGAACTAAACCGCCTCCAGACCGCCCGCCGCAACGCAGCCAAAGAGAAAGCCACCCAACAATCGCACTTGGAACCGGCCCGGTCCGCGTCTCGCGACCCCCACGCCTTTGCAGATATGCAAAATGCGCAAAACAAACCCGATGCGAATATAGGCAAAATACACCCAACCGATGATGACCAGCGTACGTACGCCGAAAAGGAGGACCTCAGCCTGCTCCTGCCGCCCAACAAACGCAACC